>NZ_JBGLOU010000005.1:0-528686 GCF_041402765.1 Nonomuraea sp. AD125B
GCCCCCCTCCCCCGCCGGGATTCCCGAGCGCCCCCCACCCGCTCCCGGCGCGGTGGTCGGGAGCCGTAGGGCGTACTTCGCCGAGTGCGGGGGCTATGTCGAGGTGCCCGTGCACACCCGGGCGAGCCTGCCGGAGCGGCTGCCCGGGCCGGCGATCGTCGAGGACGCCGAGTCCACGATCGTGGTCCCGCCCTCCTGGACCGCCGCCCCCGCCCCCGCCGGCGCGGTCCACCTCACCCGGGGAGGCCGCGCGTGAGCGACGCCCTGACCGCCGAGGTGCTGCGCAACGCGCTGGTCGTGGCGGCCGAGGAGGCCAGCATCGTCGTGGTGCGCTCGGCGTACTCGACGTTCATCGTGGAGGGGTCCGACGCCTCGGCGGCCGTCCTGGACGCCCGCGGCCGGCTGGTCGCGCAGTCCATGGCCACCACGCTCATGAACAGCATGGCGCTGCGCACCGCGCTGCCCGAGCTGCTCGCCGACCTCCCGCCCGAGACCATGCGCCCCGGCGACGTGTACGCGCTCAACGACGCCTACCGGGGCGGCGTCCACACCAACGACCTGCTGGTCTACCGGCCGGTGTTCGTCGGGGGCGCGCCGGCGTACTTCACCGCCACCATGATCCACGTCTCCGACCTGGGCGGCCTGTCGGCGGGCGGCATGGCCCCGCTGGCCACGGACATCTTCCTGGAGGGCCTGCAGCTCCCGCCGGTCCGCCTGGCCACCGAGGCGGGACTGGACCCGGCGATCGAGGCCGTGCTGCGGGCCAACAGCCGCACCCCGGACAAGGTCATGGGTGACGTCCGCGCGCTCGTCGCCGGGACCGCGGTGGCCGCCGCCCGCCTGGAATCCCTGCTGGCCGAGCACGGCGAGAAGGGGCTGGCGGCGGGCATCGACGACTACCTCGACCACACCGAGGCCCGTACCCGCGCCTCGCTCGCGGCGCTGCCCGAGGGCCGCTACGCGGCGGCGTACCCGATCGACGACGACGGGATCGACCTCGGCAGGACGCACGACGTGCGGGTCACACGGTCACCCTCGGGGAGGGCCGCGCCGTGCTCGACTTCGCCGGCACCGGCCCGCAGGTGCCGGCCGCGATCAACGCCTCGGCCTCGCAGTCGCTGGCCGCCGCCGTCTTCGCGATCCGCTGCTTCCTGGACCCGGCGATCCCCATGAACGACGGCTGCCTGCGCGCGATCGAGGTCCGCCTGCCGGAGGGGTCGCTGCTGAACGCCCGCTCGCCGTACCCGTGCGGCGGCCGGTACGTCCCGATCTACGCCGCCATGGAGGCCGTGTTCCAGGCGATGTCGGACGCGGTGCCCGAGCGCGCGATCGCGGCCAGCGGGATCCTGCAGCCGTTCTCGATCGCGGCGGTGGGGGCGCCGTACTGGATCCATCTCGCCTACGACTTCGGCGGGGTGGGCGCGCGACGCGGGCTGGACGGCCCGGACGCGACCGGCGTGCACTTCGGCGTCGGCCGCAACTCGGTGCCGCAGGCCGAGCCCGTGGAGAGCCGCTGCCCGCTCGTCGTGGAGTCGATCGAGACGATCCCGGACTCGGGCGGGCCCGGCCGGTGGCGGGGCGGGCTCGGCTCGCGCACGGTCTACCGCTTCCTGGCCGACTGCCACGTCACCACCAGGGGCGACCGCCTGCGCCTGCCTCCCCCGGGCCGCGACGGCGGCCTGCCCGGCCGGCTCGGCGGCTTCTACCGGCGCCATCTCGACGGCCGCCTGGAACGGCTCGCCTCGAAGGTGAACAACGTGCGCTTCGCCGCCGGGGAGGCGTTCGTGGTGGAGACCACGGGCGGCGGCGGCCTCGGCCCGCCCGCCGAGCGGGACCCGGCGGCGGTCCGCGCCGATCTCGCGGCGGGCCGGGTGACGGCGAGAGGCGCGGCCGAGGACTACGGCCTCGACCCGTCCTCCGACGGGCTGAGGTGACGCGTCCGCCACGCCTCGGCGCCGCGCCGGACGGCGGCGTGGACGGCGCGGGCGGCCCGCGCGCCCCACTCCGAGCGCGGCCCGCCGAACAGCTCCGGGGGACCGTCGGCCGGCACGGCCACGCAGACCGCGTCGGAGGCCGTGCCCGTGCCCGCGTAGCCGGTCTCGACCAGCGCCTGGGTCTTGGCCTCCGTCACCGTCATCACCAGGTTGACCAGGGCGGCGTCGGTCATGGCGACCGGCAGCGCGGTCACGATGTTGACGGTGCCGACCCGGACCGGGGCCAGCTCGGGATCGGGGGCGCCCTCGGGCGCGGCGGCCCAGGTGGGGACGCGCAGCCCCACGGTCGCCCAGGCGTCCACGCCGCCGTCGGACGCCTGGACGCAGCGGTCTACGGAGGCGGCGGTCATCATCCCGACGCCGGCGCCGCCCGGGCCTAACGACGTCAGGTGCTCGATCGGGTCCATGCGCGCGTACCCGGCGACGACCTGGGCGTTCAGCACCCACGCGCGTTCGCCGATGCCGCCGCCGAGCACCGCCGAGGAGATCATCCGCCAGCCGGGCCCGAACTCCCACAGCAGCGCCCCGAGCCGCGTCCCCTCCTCCGTGCGGTACGTCAGCCTCACGACCCACTCCTCACCAGGTGCACGACCGGCCGGCCGTCCGGCCCCGGCTCGATCTTCACATGGGCGCCGAAGTGCCGTCCCACGAGTTCCTCGGTCAGCACCTCGGCGGGCAGTCCGGAGGCGGCCGCCCGGCCGGCGGCGAGCAGGAGCAGCGCGTCGGCGTACAGGCCGGCCACGGTCAGGTCGTGCAGGGTCGTGACGACGGTCAGCCCGTCGGCCCGGCGCAGCCGGTCCACCAGCTCCAGCACCTGCTGCTGGTGGCCGAGGTCGAGCGCGGTGGTCGGCTCGTCGAGCAGCAGCACGGGGGCCTGCTGGGCGAGCGCCCTGGCCAGCACCACGCGCTGGCGCTCCCCTCCGGACAGCTCGCCGACCCGCCGCCCGGCCAGCTCCGACAGGTCGAGCCTGGCCAGCACGGACGCGGTCACCTCCCGGTCGTGGCCGCTCTCGCGCCCCAGATAGGGGATGTACGGCGTCCGCCCCAGCAACGCATAGTCGAAGACCGACATGTCGGGCGGCAGGGACGGCGTCTGCGGCGCGTACGCGACCAGCCTCGCCCGCGCCCGCGGCTTCAGCCCGGCCGAGGGACGTCCGTCCAGCAGCACCTCGCCCCCGTGCGCGACCAGCCCCATCACGGCCTTCAGCAGGGTGGACTTGCCGGCCCCGTTCGGCCCGATGACGGCCACCCACTCGCCCTGGCGCACCCGCATGTCCACGTCGCGGACGACGTCCCGCTCGCCGAGCCGGACGGTCACCCCCCGGGTCTCGATCACGTCTCCGCCCGCCGCGTCATCCTGAGCACCCCGACGAAGAACGGCGCACCCACGAACATCGTCACCACGCCGATCGGCAGCTCGGCCGGGGCGAGCACGGTGCGCGCCACGAGGTCGGCGAGCACCAGGAAGGCCGCGCCGCCGAGCAGCGACAGCGGCAGCACGATCCGGTACGAGCCGCCCGCCAGCCGCCGCACCACGTGCGGCACGACGATGCCGACGAACCCGATCAGCCCGCTCACCGCCACCGCCGCCGCCGTGGCCAGCGAGGCGGCCAGCAGCACGATCAGGCGTACCCGGGCGGCGGCCACGCCCAGGCTGACGGCCTCCTCGTCGCCGACGGACAGCACGTCCAGCATCCGCCCGTGCAGCAGGAGCAGCACGGCGGCGACCACCGCGTACGGCAGCACCAGCCAGAACTGCTCCCACCCGCCGCCGACGTCGCCGAGAATCCAGGAGTAGATCCGCTGCAGCTCCTCCACCTTGAACTGCTGCACGAACGTCTGGATCGCGGTCAGGAACGACGTCACCGCCACCCCCGCCAGCACCAGCGTGGCCGTGCCGCCGGAGCGCCCGGCCGTGTTCCCCAGCGTGTACGCCAGCAGCACCCCGCCCACGGCCCCGATGAAGGCCGCGACCGGGATGCCGCCCGCCACCGCCGGCAGCGCGACGATGGCGACCGTGGCCGCGAGCCCCGCCCCGGCCGCCGCGCCCAGCAGGTACGGATCGGCGAGCGGGTTGCGGAACACGCCCTGGTAACCGGCCCCCGCCAGGGCGAGCAGCCCGCCCACCACGGCGGCGACCAGCACGCGCGGCAGCCGCAGCTCGTACAGCAGCCCCTGCTCGACCGGGGTGAGCCCCGAGTCGACGTGCACGAACGGCAGCCAGTCCACCGCCTGGAGCACCACCTGCCAGGGCGACATGTCGGCCGCCCCGCCGAGCAGCCCGGCGACCATGGAGACGGCCAGCACGCCGGCGGCGCCCGCCAGCCACAGGGGTCTGGCCCGTGACGGGCCGGCCTGTCCCGTCACGGTCAGCTCGTGCCGGCCTTGGCCACCGCGGCGCCGATGCTCTCGGCCAGCTCGACGATGCGCGGCCCCCAGCGGGAGGCGATGTCGTCGTCGAGCTCGACGACCCGGTCGTTCTTCACGGCCGACAGCCCCGCCCAGCCGGGCCGCTTGGTCAGCGCCGCCTTGTCCTGCTTGCAGCACTTGACGTCGGCCAGGAAGATCAGGTCGGGGTCGGCCTGGGCGACGAACTCGGCCGACAGCTTCGGATAGCCGCCCGCCGCGTCGGGCGCCTGGTCGGCGATGTTGGTGAGGCCGAAGATCGAGTACACCTGGCCGATGAACGTCTGGGACGTGGCCGCGTACGGCGTCTGGTCGAGCTCGTGGTAGTAGGTGAGCTTCTTGTCCTTGGGCGCCTCGGCGGCCAGCTTGTCCATGGCCGCGCGCATGCCGGTGACGACCTCGTCGGCCTTGGCCTTGTTGCCGGTGGCCGCGCCGATCTCGGCGATCTCCTCGTACGCCTCGTCGAGCGTCTTCGCGGCCGGCTCCAGGAGCACGGGCACGCCGACCTTGCCGAGCGCGGCCACGACGTTGTCGAGGTCGTCGGACAGGACGACGAGGTCGGGCTTCTTGGCCACGATGGCCTCGACGTTCGGCTTGAAGCCGGACAGGTTCGTCTTCGGGGCCTCGGGCGGGAAGTTCGAGCGGTCGTCCACGGCGACGACCTGGGGGCCGGCGCCGACGGCGAACAGCGTCTCGGTGTGGCTGGCCGACAGCGAGACGATGCGCTCGGGCTTCTTGTCGATGGTGACCTTGCCGTTGCCCGCCTCGATCGTGACGGGGAACCCGTCACCGGCGGCGGACGCGGACGCGGAAGGGGCGGCGGGGGCGGGGGTGGCGGTGGTCCCGCTGTTCTGACCGCATCCGGCCAGCACCAGCGTTCCCAGCAGCGCGCCCGCGAAGACCGTGCGTACGGGCCTCACGAGATGTCCTTTCACACTGTCGGAACCGAGAGACCCGCGATGAGCGACGGATCACCCTTTTCCACGAGGGTTGATGGCGTCGGCGCAGCGGCAGGCGACCTGGCTATGACAGTTGCGGGACAGCGCCGGACTCGCACCGGACTTCGCTGCAGCACTGCGCGTCGGACAAACGTTATCAATGCCCCAAAGAACCGTAACGTCAAGGGTCAGCGGCGCAGCTGGGAGTCGGCGTCGGCGACGACCTGCTGCAGGCGGAGGCCGTGGGCGGCGTCGAGGGGGTGGCCGCCGCCCTCACGCACCGTCCGCGCGAACTCCTCCGCGATCGCGTCCAGGGGATCGTCGTCGAACGGCAGCAGGACCGCGTTCCCCTTCCTGCCGTACACGGCGAACGTCGCGGGCGGCAGGTCGCCGACGGCCGCCATGGACAGCGACGCCTCCGACACCGCCCCGCCCTCGTGCTCCAGCAGCAGCCCGATCCACCCGAACGGGTCGCCGTGGGCGCGCACCCCCACCACGGGGCCGAGCGCGGCGTCCAGCAGGTCGACGACGTGCGGCCCGACGTCGAGCAGCGCGCCGCGCTCCAGCCGCCACGGCGTGGCGAAGGGATGGTCGCCGAGCAGTGCGCCGGAGATGTTCGCCGCGTGCCCGCCGAACGGCTGGATCTCGCCACACCTGGCGAGGAACGTCCTGGTCTGTACGGCATAGCGCAGGGTCAGCACCATCTGACTGGCCACGCCCGCCTCCGCCACGGCGCCGGCCAGCCGCCGCGCCCCGTCGAGCGAGTCGGCGAGGGGCTTCTCCAGCAGCAGCGCCTTGCCGGCTCGGGCGGCCCGCACGGCCAGCTCGGCCTGCACGCCGGGCGGCACGCAGAACGCCACCGCCTCGCAGTGGTCGAACAATTCCTCGATCCGCTCGTACACGGGGGCGCCCAGCTCGGCCGCCGCCTCGGGACGCCGCGCCCAGACGCCCGCCAGCCGCGTGTGCGGGCCCTTGGCCAGCATCGGCGCGTGCGCCATCCTCGCCCACGGTCCCGCGCCCACGAGCCCGACCGCCACCGGCTCCATGAAGACCCCTTCCACGCCCACATCAACGGACATCCCACTGCCCCCACATCCTGACGTACGCACTCCTCATCGGGGGCGTTGTTCGCGCCACCGCTGGATCGCGTGCTGGGGGCGGTGGGCGAGCGTGCCGGAGTCGAGGATCAGCGTCTGGCCGGTGAGGCAGCGGCTCTCGTCGCAGGCCAGGAAGGCGACCAGGTTCGCGACGTCGTCCACGGAGCAGGGCCAGGGGAGCAGGCGTTCGGCGGCCTTGTCGGCGAGCTGCGCGGGGGTCAGGGCGCGTTCGGCGGCCGGGGTGAGGACGAGCGCGGGGGCGACGGCGTTGCAGCGGACGCCGCGGGCGCCGTACATGGTGGCGACGTGCCGGGCGAAGCCGACCAGGGCGGCCTTCGAGGCGCCGTACGCGGCGTGCGCCCCGTCCCCGACGAACGCCGACACCGACGAGGTCAGGACGATCGAGCCGCCGTCCGGCATGGCCGGCACCGCGTGCTTGACCAGCAGCATGGCGCCCCGCAGGTTGACCTCCATGGTGCGGTCCCACACGGCGACGTCGAGGTCCTCCAGGCCGCGGTCGCGCCCGTACACGTCGGGGCCGAGCGCGGCGGCGTTGGAGTGCAGCACGTCCACCCGCCCGTACGCCGCCATCAGCGCCCCGACGGCCGCCGCGACCTGCTTCTCGGCGGAGACGTCGCACTCCAGCGCGAGCGCGTCGCCGCCGCGCCGCCGTACGGCGGCGGCGGTGTCCTCGGCGGCCTGGCCGCGTACGTCGAGCACGCCCACGCGCGCCCCCTCGGCGGCCAGCCGCAGCGCGCAGGCCGCCCCGATCCCCGACCCTGCCCCGGTCACCAGCGCGACCCGCCCGGATAACCGTCCGCCCGTCACCATTCCACCCGCAGCGCCGTGAGCCCGCGCCCGACCAGCGACCTGCGGTACGTCACCGGCTCCCCCGGCGCGAGCCGCAGCCCCGGCAGGCGGCGGCCGAGCACCTCCAGCGCGGTCCGCAGTTGCAGGCGGCCGAGCGCCGCGCCCACGCAGAAGTGGATGCCGTAGCCGAAGACCAGGTGGTCGGCGGCGTTCGGCCGGTCGATCAGGAAGCGCTCAGGCTCGGGGAAGACGCTCTCGTCGTGCCCGGCGGAGTCGGTGGACAGCAGCACGAGGGCGCCGGCCGGGATGGTCACGCCGTGCAGGACGACGTCCTCGGTGGTGTGGCGGAAGGAGCCGAGCGAGGCGCCGTCGATGCGCATGCACTCCTCGGCGGCGGCGCCGATCAGCGGCGGCGGCACCGGCCAGGCGCCTTCGCGCAGCAGCCGCAGGACGGTGTTGCCGAGCTGGTTGGGCACGGTGTCGTTGCCGCCGAGCAGGATCGTGGAGATCAGCTCGACGACCTCGCGGTGGGTCAGCTCGTCGCCGATGAGCGCGGTCATGAGCGAGGTGAAGTCGTCGCGGGGGTCCTTGGCGCGGGCGGCGACCAGCCGGTCCACGTAGTCGAGGTAGGTGAGGAAGCTCCCCGCCAGCTCCAGCTGGCGCTCGGGCGGCTGCGGCGACAGGAACAGCTGGAACCAGTCCTTGACCCGCGCCTGCACGAACGCCTCGTCCGCCTCCGGCACCCCGATGAAGCGGGCGGTCAGCTTCACGGACGGCTCGTGCCCGAGCTCGGTCACGAAGTCGGCCGCGCCGCGCGGGGCCACCCGGTCGAGCAGGTCCTCGTTGAGCCGGCGGAAGGCGTCCTCCATGGCGGCGACCGCGCGCGGCGTGAACGCCCGCGACACCGACCGGCGCAGCCGGGTGTGGACGGGCGGGTCCACGTTGGCGACGAAGCTCGACAGGAACGAGCCGTGCTCGCCCAGCTTCTCCCTGGTCGCGGCGGTCAGGCTGCGGGAGACGGTGAGCGAGCCCAGGGAGGAGAAGCGCCGGGGGTCGCCGTAGGCGGCGCGCACGTCGGCGTAGCGGGTCAGCACCCAGGCCCGCAGGTGCTCGCTCCAGAACACCGGCGACTCGCGCCGCAGCCGGGCGAGGAACGGGTACGGGTCCGCGACGTGCCAGTCCGCGCTGACGTCGAAGTCCCGGGCCTCCGGCAGGGTGGTCATCGCAGGATCCTCCGCGGGTTGCCGACGAGCATCTGGTGGATCTGGTCGTCCGTGACGCCCCGCTTGCGCAGCTCGGGCAGGACGTCGCGGGAGATGTGCAGCAGGTGGTAGTCGGGGTGGCGGCGGCGCACGACCTCGGCGTCGAAGCGGTCGTTGAAGCAGTACGAGTCGTGCCCCAGCACCAGCCGGTCCGCGTGCCCGCGCGCGCACAGCTCCGCCACCACGGCCACCCGCTGCTCGAACGGCGCGATCGTGTCGATGCCGAAGCGGTCCATGCCGAGGTAGGAGCCGCCCGCCAGCAGCTCCTCCAGGTACGCGAGGTCGGCCGAGTCCCCCGCGTGCCCGATCACCACCCGTTCCGGGTCCACCCCGAGCGAGACGAGCAGCCGCTGCTGCTCCAGCCCGCCCCTGGAGGCGCTGTGCGAGTGCGTGGTGATGGGCGCGCCGGTCTCCAGGTGCGCCTCGGCGACCGCCCGGAACACCCGCTCGCAGCCCTTGGTCATCCCGAGGTGGTCCGAGGCGCACTTGAGCATGGCGGCGCGGACGCCGGTCCTGCCGATGCCCTCGGTGAGGTCGCGGACGAAGAACCCGGCCAGCCGGTCCGGCCCGCCGAACAGCGACCCCGGCCCCCGGTTGGCGAAGTACGGCGGCAGCGCGTCGTAGGTGTAGAGGCCGGTCGCGGCCACGATGTTGACCGAGGTCAGCTCGGCGACCAGCCGTACCGAGGGGATGTGCCGGCCGAGCCCGAGCACGGTGAGGTCCACGACGGTGTCGATGCCCTCGGCCTTCAGCGCGTCGAGCTTGGCCGCGGCCTCGCGCGCCCGCGTCTCGGGGTCCCAGCCCTCGGGGATGTCCGGCCAGTTCCACAGGATCTCCGGGCTGAGCCCGAAGACGTGCTCGTGCATGAGCGTCGCCCCGAGGTCGGCGACCGGTCCTCTCAGGGTCTCGGGCACGGGAACCTCTCGTGCTCGAAGGACCGGTTGACCTCCAGGCCGAGCCCGTCGGTCTGCGCGTACGGCAGGCCCGTGTAGAGGGCGTCGGCGTCGAAGTAGGTGACCGTGAACGACAGCCGCGGCCGGTCGTGCCGGTTGGCGGGCGCGCCGTGCACGGTCAGGGCGTGGTGCGCGGTGGCGTCGCCGGCCGCGAGGTCGAGCGGCGGCGACAGCTCCAGCTCCTTGAGCCACGGGTGCTGGCTGAGCTGGTCGTCGCCGGGCCGGGTGAAGCTGCGCCCGAGCAGGCCGTGGCGGTGGGAGCCGCTGTAGAAGCGCAGCGCTCCCATGTCGGCGGGCACGTCGGCGAGCGCGAGCCAGACGGTGAGCATGGCCGAGCGGTCCATCGGCATCCAGGGGAAGTCCTGGTGGAACTCGGTGGCGCCGTGCTCGCCCGCCTCCTTGACCAGCAGGTTGGTGACCTGCACGCGTACCGCGCGGACGCCGCGCAGCAGCCGGACGGCGGTCCGTCCCATCCTGGGGTGGAGCGCGAGCGCGCCGAACGCCTCGTCGGCGGCGGCGACGTCCCTGGACTGCCCGAACGCCCGGTCGACCGCGGTGCGTCCGGCGCGGTCCCGGTCGCGCAGGTGGGCGAGGGCGCGTTCGCGCAGGTCGGCGACGGCGCCGGGGTCGATGAGCCGGCCGAGCCGCACCCAGCCGTGCTCGCGGAAGAACGCGGCCTCGTTGTCGGTGGCCTCGCGCACGGGGATCTCCATGGCCCTCAGTCTCGCACCTGTAGCAAGCGCTTGCTAGAGTGCCGGGCACAGGCGCTGGATCGGACTCGCAGGAGGAGCCGTGCGGCCGTTCAGGTTCGGGGCGGTGCTCCGCGAGGCGGAGTCCGGCAGGGCGTGGGCCGACAAGGCCCGCCGGCTGGAGGACTCCGGGTTCGGCCTGCTGCTGGTGCCCGACCACCTGGCCGGGGACCGCCTCGCGCCGATCCCCGCCCTCACCGCCGCCGCCTGCGCCACCGAACGGCTGCGCGTCGGCACGCTCGTCCTCGCCAACGACTTCCGCCACCCCGCCGTGCTGGCCAAGGAGGCCGCCACCCTCGACCTGCTGTCCGGCGGCCGGCTGGAGGTCGGGCTCGGCACCGGCTGGATGGCGGCCGACTACGCGGGCGCCGGCCTGCCTCTGGACCCGCCCGGGGTCCGCGTCGAACGGCTCGCCGAGGCCATCGCCGTGCTCAAGGGCCTCTGGGCGGACGGGCCGTGCCACTTCACCGGCCGGCACTACCGGATCGACGGGCTCGACCAGCGGCCCCGGCCCGTGCAGCGGCCCCACCCGCCGCTGATCGTCGGGGGCGGCGGGCCGCGCGTGCTGCGCCTGGCCGCCGAGCAGGCCGACCACGTCAACCTCACGATGCGGGTACGCCCCGACGGCACCGGCCCCGACCCCGGCGACGGCGGGGCGGAGGCGTTCCTCGCCCGGCTGCGGCGCGTACGCGCGGCGGCCGGCGACCGCTACGACCGGCTGGAGCTGGGCACGAGCGTCCTGCAGGTGGGCGAGAGGAAGGCGGAGGAGCCGTGGAGCGCGGCCAGGTCGGCCGCGCTGGACGGAACCCCGCAGGTCCTCCTCGGCACCCGCCACGACATCGCCGACACCCTGCGTCGTTGGCGCGACGAGCACGACGTCTCCTGCTTCGTCATCCACCACGAACGCGACCTCGCCGCCTTCGCCCCCGTCGCCGAGGAACTGGCCGGGAGGTGAGGGGGAGCGCGCCTGCGCGGAACGGCCGAAGGCGGGACCGCCCGCACTCGTCCCCGTGGCCCGGTCCCTGTCGCCCGGACCCGGCTAGACGGTGAGGACGACCTTGCCCATCGTGTCCCTGTTCTCCAGGGCCGCGTGCGCCGCGGCGGCCTCGGCCAGCGGGAACTCCTGCACCGCCGGCGTCAGCAGCCCCTCGGCCGCCGCCTCCAGTGCCCGCGTCCGCAGCTCGGTCACGCCACCGTCGCGCCCGAGCAGATGGCCGATGCCGTCGAGCACGGTGATGCCCCGCGCCTCCACCTCGGCGGGGTCCGGCTGGAACCACTCCCCCGACGCCGACCCGTACACCACGTGCCGCCCACCCCGGCCGAGCAGCCCGTGCGCGGCCCGCCCGAGCTCGCCGCCCACCCCGTCGAAGACGACGGTGACCTCGCCGGACAGCTCGCGTACCGACT
This sequence comes from Nonomuraea sp. AD125B, assembly GCF_041402765.1. Taxonomy (NCBI): domain Bacteria; kingdom Bacillati; phylum Actinomycetota; class Actinomycetes; order Streptosporangiales; family Streptosporangiaceae; genus Nonomuraea; species Nonomuraea sp. AD125B. The sequence continues at coordinate 11,617 of NZ_JBGLOU010000005.1, forward strand.
TGTCCCAGCCCGCCTCCAGGTAGTCGACGGCGAGGTCCGCCCCCAGCTCCGCGACCCGCGCGGCCTTGGCGGGCCCGCCGGCCGCCCCGGCCACGGTCGCGCCGGCGCGGCGGGCGTACTGCACGAGCAGCGTCCCGACGCCGCCGGCCGCCGCCAGCACCAGCACCACGTCCCCCGGCCCGATCGGGGCCAGCTCCAGCAGCCCGTACGTGGTCGCCCCCGTCGTGTTCATGGCGACGGCCGCGCCGAAGCCCACCTGGTCGGGCAGCTCGGTCAACGCGGCGGCGGGCGCCACGGCGCGCGAGGCGTAGCCGCCCGTGCTCACCTCGGCCGTCACCACCCGGCGGCCCACCAGCCCGGCGGGCACGCCCTCGCCCACCGCCTCCACGACCCCGGCCACCTCCGAGCCGAGCACGACGGGCAGCTCGGGCGCGGGGTGCGGCCCGACGCCCCGCCCCTGACGGAGCAGGGTCTCGATGAAGTGCAGCCCGGCCGCGCGCACGGCGACGCGCGCCTCGCCGGGGCCGGGCACGGGGTCGGGAAGGGTCTCCAGCCGGAGGTTGGCGGCAGGTCCGTACGCATGCAGTCTTATCGCGTCCATGACCCCACCCTGCTACCTCAAGCTACCTTGAGGTCAAGCGTCCGGGATGATGGTCACCATGGACGAGATGCTGCTGCTCCGGCACGGTGAGACCGAGTGGAGCAAGGCGGGCAGGCATACCGGGCGCACCGACCTGCCCCTGACGGAGCGCGGCGAGGAGCAGGCCAGGGCGCTCGCGCCTCTGGTCGAGAAGGGGGACTTCGGCCTGGTGCTGGTCTCCCCCGCCGAGCGGGCGCGCCGCACCGCCGACCTGGCCGGGCTGACCGGCTACGAGGTGGACCCCGACCTGTGGGAGTGGGACTACGGCGGCTACGAGGGCGTCACCACGCCCCGCATCCGGGAGGACCGCCCCGGCTGGTACCTGTGGCGCGACGGCGTGATCCCCGGCGACGCCGAGCATCCCGGCGAGAGCGCCGCCCAGGTGGCGGCCCGCGCCGACCGGGTGATCGAGCGGGCCCGCGCGGCGGAGGGACGGGTGGTCCTTGTGGCGCACGGGCATTTCCTGCGCGTCCTGGCCGCCCGCTGGCTCGGGCTGGACCCCTCCGAGGGCCGGCTGTTCAGGCTGGACACCGGCACCTACTCGCGGCTCGGCCACGAGCACGCCGAGCCGGTGCTGCTGGCCTGGAACGCGCCGGTCCACTAGCCCGTCAGCCGCCGGCCCGCACCCTCACGGCGCCAGGCGGCAGCCGGGGAACGGCGCCAGCAGCGTCTCACGCCAGGGGCCGTCGAGATGGTCGCGCGCCCGTCTGGCCCAGTCCAGCAGCCGGGGATCGGGCGCGGCCTCGTCGTCGAGGCCGAGGGCGGCGTCGCGGGCCCGCTGGGTGGCGAGGTGGTCGTCCAGCGAGACGGCCCAGACGGTGACCGCCTCGGTGTCGCAGAACAGCACCTCGTACAGGCCGACCAGGGTGTGCCCGTGCTCGGCGAGCAGGGGGGCGCGCTCGGCGCGCACGGCGGCGAGGTAGTCGAGTGCGGCGCCGGGCCGGACGCGGGCGCTTTCGAACAGGAACAGCTCGGCGGCGGGCGCCTCGGCCAGCGGCGGGCAGCCGGGCACGGCGCCGAGCGGGCGCGAGAAGGCGGAGAAGCGCAGGTCGTCGATGTCGGACAGGAACAGCCGCTCGTCCACCCCGCGGTAGATCTCCATCATCTGCCGCCAGCCGCCGTCCCAGCCGCCGTGGCAGTCCCAGAGCGTGACGGCCTTGAACTGCGGATGGCCGGTGATGCCGACGGCGTAGAAGGCGCCGACGAGGTCGATGTCGCGCGACCTGATGGACGTCCCGGCGGTGAGCGAGGGAGCCTCGCGGGTCTCGTCCTCGCGTTTGTACGCGGTCAGCCAGGTGAGGTAGTCCAGCGGCCGCCTGGAGTTCATGGGCCGGAAGTCGACCTCTTCGAGCAGGTGGATCGCGCGCCGCACCACGCCGCCTCCTCTACCAAGCGGTTGCTTGGCCCGAGCTTAGCGATCAGGCGGGCGCTTGGGAAGGCTGCGGCCCCCGCCCGGTCAGCCACTCCAGCACCCGGCGATGCCCGGAGGTGGCGTCCTCGAAGTGACCCCAGTGCCAGTAACGGGGCTGGTCGCGGATGCCGGTCACCCACGTGCGGTACGAGACCGAGGCGCCCGTCGTGGCGGGCGCGACGCCATAAGTGCGGATCACGACCTTGCCGCCCGGCGCGAACAGCACGTCGTCGGCGATCGGATACAACGTCATCTGGTCGAGCATGACGTGAATCCTGTCCGAACGACGAGGCCGGGCGGTTACGCCGTCGGCGCGCCGCCGTTAAGCGGGCGCGCCGGATGTGAACAGCGTGTTAAACGAGCAGGTGTCAAACGAGCAGGCCGTCGAACTCTCCGTCCTTCACCCCGAGCACCAGGGCTCGGATCTCGTCACGGGTATAGATGAGCGCAGGGCCGTCGGGGAAGCGCGAGTTGCGGACCGCGATCCCGCCGTCGGGAAGCTCCGCGAGCTCGACGCAGTTGCCCTGCGAGTTGCTGTAGCGGCTCTTGCGCCACGCGACCTGGGTCAGGTCGGTCGCGGGCATGCCGTTGTAGGTCTGGTTCATCTACATCTTTCTGAGAAGACCGCCGATGAGCTCGACGGTGCCTCCTGGCGTGGTGCTCTCCACGCACAACTGCTCCATGGCCGTGAGGTACGGATCGATGTCCTCACGTTTGTCCAGGTACAGGGCACCCCAGAGCTGCTCGACGTAGACAACGTCCGACAAGTCGGACTCGGGAAACCGCAAGATGCTGAACGCACCCCCTTCGGCGGCGTGCTTGCCGTACCTGAAGGGCATCACCTGAATGGTGATGTTGGGCAGAGCGGCGACCTCCAGCAGGTGCTGGAGCTGCTCGCGCATGACCTCCCGCCCGCCGATGGTCCGCATGAGCGCCGCCTCGTCGATGACCGCCCACAACTTGGGGCCGTCCTTCTGGGTGAAGCGCTCCTGGCGCTGCATGCGCACGTGCACGCGGCGTTCGATGCCGTCCGGACTCGCATCGGGGTTGCCCAGCTCGTAGACCGATCGCGCGTACGCGGCCGTCTGCAGCAGTCCGGGCACGAACTGCACCTCATAGGTACGGATCACGCTCGCGGCCTCCTCCAGGCCCACGTACGTCGTGAACCACGAGGGCAGCTCGGCGGAGTACTTGTGCCACCACCCGGGGGTGTTGGCCTCGCGAACCATCTCCAGCAGGGCGCGGCGTTCGGCATCGTCGACGACGCCGTACAGGGTGAGCAGGTCCTCCACGTCACGTGTCTTGAATCCGACGCGTCCGAGCTCCATCCGGCTGATCTTGGACTCGGAGGCGCGGATGTGGAATCCGGCCTGTGCACGGTCGAGTCCGCTGGCCTCACGCAGGCGCCTGAGACTCGCCCCCAGCATGATGCGCCGAACGGTCGAACCGGATCCGGGCGGATCAATGGACACGTGCTGCTCCTTGGTCGTTTCCTTGCGCCACAGTCTGTCACTTCACGGCCGAAAGATCATGGGCCGCGGACAAGATCCCCTTTCCCCCTCATTGACCATTTGAGGGCAACCGTAGCGTGTGCACGGTGTGTCTGCACGTGCATTCGCTCTTGCACCTGCACGAGAGTTTGACGCAGAATGATCACGTGCAATCCACCACGGCACCGAGCCAGTGGACCACGTTCGATTGGTGGCCCCCGGTCGGCTGGTGGCCGGAGGCGGCTCGCGATCTGCTGGGCGCAGGCCCGTCCGCGAGCGCCACGTTCGTGCTCCCTCCCACCCCCGCGTCGGTCCACTCCGCCCGCAGCTACACCACCGGCGTCCTGGCCGGCTGGGGACTGTCCGAGCTCGCCGAGAACATGGAGCTGGTGGTCTCGGAGCTGGCGACCAACGCGCTGCGCCACGGCCTGCGCCTCGACGAGCAGCGCCGCCCCTGCCCCGTCCACATGTCACTGGTCCGCCAGGGGTCCCTGGTGACCAGCGCTTTCACCGATCCAGGCTCCTCGGTGCCGGTGCTGCGATACCCTGGCCCCCTTGACACCGGCGGCCTCGGACTCCACATCGTCGAATCGCTCAGTCTCCGCTGGGGCTGGTCGGCCCTCGCCCCTCACGGAAAGATCGTCTGGGCAGTCCTCTCCTGACCGGGGGTGATCTGCATTACCGTGGATGCTCATGGCTCACGGTGAGTCCCGCGCGCGACCCCATGAGAGTGCTGACAGATGGAAGATCACCTGCTCGGCTGGCTGCGAACACTAGACGAAGACAGGCTTGCCCGCATCCTCGCGAACAGGCCCGACGCCATCGCGCCGCCGTGGCCGCGCCGGCTCGACACCCTCGCCCAGCGTCTCGGCGACGGGTTCGCCGTGATGCAGACCCTTCAGCGGCTCCCCCTGCCCTGTCTCCAGCTCGCCGAGGCGGCGCTGGCCCTCCCCCTGCCCACCGCCGGCCGCCTGGCCGCCTTCGTCGACGCCCCGCCCGCCGAGGTGGACCCCTGGCTCGGCCACCTCTACGACCACGCGCTCGCCTGGCCGGGCGAGGACGGCGTGATCCGCCTGGCCGAGGGCGTCACCCGCTGGTGGGCCGCCCCGCTCGGCCTCGGCGAGCCGCTCGACCACTACCTCAACTCCTGGACCATCAGCAACGACGCGCTGCGCGCCCTCGCCCGCAACCTCGGCCTGCCCGCCCAGGGCCACAAACGCCGCACGATCACCCGCGTGGCCGAGGCGCTCGGCGACGCCGCCCGCGTCCACGGCCTGCTGCGCGACGCCCCCGACGGCACCGCCGCCCTGCTCGACCGCTTCGCCTGGGACGGCCCCGCGCTGCCCGTCGACGGCGGCCGCTTCGTCGCGCCCGGCACGCCCGAGAAGTGGTGCGCCGACCACGGCCTGCTGTTCCGGCCGAGCTGGCACGTCGCCGAGATCCCCCGCGAGGTCGCGCTGTGCCTGCGCGGCGCCGACTACCACCCGCCCTTCGCGCCCGAGCCGCCCGAGGTCCCCACCATCCCGGTCGACCCCGAGGAGGTCGACCACCTCATGACGCTGGCCGCCCCGCACGTCGTCGAGCGCGCCGCGGCCCTGCTCGACAACACCTCCAAGAGCCCGCTGCCGCTGCTCAAGACCGGTGGCGTGGGCGTGCGCGAGGTGCGCAGGATGGCCAAGGAGACCGGCTGCGACGAGGACGAGACCCGCCTGCTGCTGGAGATCTGCACGGTCGCCCGGCTGCTGGCCTGGGACGAGCAGGCCGGCGGCCTGGTCCCCACCGAGCGTTTCGACCGCTGGCGGCTCGACGAGGGCGCGGCCCGCCTGCGCGTGCTGCTGTCGGCCTGGTGGCGCATGGAGCGCTCGTCGCTGCGCAGGTCCGACGGCCGCTACGGCACGGTGCTCGGCGACGACCCCGCGGGAGCCGCGGTCGCCCGGGTCCGCCGCGCGGTGCTGCCGGTGCTGGCCTGCCTGCCCGCCGGCACCGCGTACGCCGACCGCGACGGCCTGCTCGCCGCCGTCCACTGGCACGCCCCGCTCATCGAACGCCGGCTCCTGCTCGACTGCGGCCCCGCCGCGCTCGACGAGGCGAGCCTGCTCGGCCTGCTGGTCAACGGCGCGCTCACCGACCTCGGCCGCGCCCTCGCCGAGCTGACCGCCCACCCCGGCGACGAGGGCGACGACTCCGTCCCCATGGTCGAGCACGACCCGGTGCTCGTCGAGGTCTCCACCCGGGCCCTCGCGAGCGTGCGCCGCAGCGCCCTGTTCGGCCCCGACCTGACCGCCGTGGTGACCGGGCCGCCCTCGGCGGAGCTGGCCGCGCTGCTCGACCGGGTCGCCGAGCGCGAGTCACGCGGCGCGGCCTCGGTGTGGCGCTTCACCGCCGAGAGCGTACGCCGCGCCCTCGACCGCGGCCACGACCCCGACGAGCTGCTCGACGAGCTGGCCGCGGTCGGCGCCATCCCGCAGCCGCTCGAATACCTCGTCCGCGACACCGCCCGCCGGCACGGCGAGGTCACCGTCACCACCGTCGGCTGCGTCATCCAGGCCGGCGACCCCGCCCTGCTCGCCGAGATCACCGCCCACCGCCGGCTGACCCGGCTGGGCCTGCGCCTGCTCGCCCCCACCGTGCTGGTCAGCGCGGCCGGGGCCGAGCGCACGCTGGCGGCGCTGCGCGAGGCCGGCTACGCGCCGGTGCCCGTCTCCGACACCGGCGAGATCACCATCCGCCGCACCCGTCCCGCCGAGCTGGCCGGCGGCGCCGAACCCGGCGCGGGCAAGCTCATCCTGCTGCCCGGCGGCCAGGTGGCCGAGCTGTCGGACCCCGGCCTGGAGACCCCGCCCCACCTGCTGGCCGAGCCGCCGCCCGACCCGCGCGAGCACGCCCGCAGGCTCATGGCGGCCGGGCGGGCCGGGGCCGAAAGGGGCGGCCGGACGTGGGCGGTGATCGGCCGCATGGCCACCCGGCTGCCGACGGCCCAGCAGTCGCTGCTCGGGTTCGTGGTCGACCGGGGGGTGCGGGCCGGGATCACCCTCACCGACGGCCTGACCGCCACGATCAGCCACGGCGAGCTGAAGGGCGGCGCCCTCGACGCCTGGTGCGAGGAGGCGGGCGACTACCTGGAGTTCCCCCTCGCCGAGATCGTCGAGGTGCGCGGCGCGTTCTAGCCGAGCGGCTTGGCCTTCTTCAGGTTCGCGACCAGCTCCTCCAGGAAGGTCGCGTAGCCCTGGTAGCTGAAGGGGGTCTCGGCGCTCCACGGGTAGAGCTGGCCGGCCTTGACGGCGGGGAGCTTGGCGAAGGTGGGCTTCTTCATCATCTCCTCCGGCTTCAGCGCCTGCGTACGGGTGTCGTAGAGGATGACGTCGGCCTCGTACTCGTCGGCGTTCTCCCAGCTCAGGGTCTGGAAGAAGCCGCCCTCGTCCACCTTCTCCGGGGTGACGACGTCGAGTCCGGCCGCCGTGAGGTGCTTGATGTCCGGGTACTCCGGCGGGTTGACGATCCAGAACGCGTCCGCGCCGCCCGAGACCATGAGAATCTTGAGGTCCTTGAACTGGGCGAGCTCCTTGGTCGCGGCCTCCATGCGGGCCTTCGCCTCGGGCACGCCGGCCATGTCCGCGCCGAGCGACTTGGCCAGCTCCTCGTAGCGGGAGATGACCTCGGTGGCGCTCTTGCCGGTGAGCATGATGCCGACCGTGGGGGCGACCTGCTCGATGGTGTCCTTGGACTTCTCGGGCACGTACCAGAGGGTGCCCTTGACGTACATGTTGCTGACCAGGAGGTCGGGCTGCAGGGCGATGTACTGCTCGACGTTGAACTCGTCCCAGACGTTGCCGAGGCCCTGGACCTGGGTGATGTCGACGTTGCCGACCTGCGGGTCCTTGCTGCCGTCCTTGAGCTTGTGCGGGCCGAAGACGCCGACGGGGCGCACGCCGAAGTCCCACAGGGCGGCGGCGGAGCCGACCTGGGCGACGACCCTGGCGGGGACCTTGGGCAGGTCGAGCTTCTTGTCCCGGTCGTCGGTGAAGCTCCAGCCCTGCGCGGCCGCGGAGCCCGAGGGCACGGCCGAGCCCGAGGGGGCCGCCGTCGTGCCGCCGTCGCCGCCGCACGCCGCCAGTGTCAGGGCCGCCGCGAGTCCTGCCGTGGCCGACAGGAAGCCCCTGCGCGCCAGTACCGGTCCCGACATGTACGTCTCCTCTAAGGTTAGGCTTGCCTGGTTACCGAGCCATTAGATTAGCCTTGCCTAAGTTTGACCGTGACGGAAGGGGGTCGGGTGCGCCCGGCTGAGAACACGACGGCGAGGCGCGCGGCGCCGGGCCCGGACCCGGAGGCCGAGACGGACGCGTCCGTCGCGAGGCCCGCGTGGGCGCGGCCCCCGGTGCTGGTCGCCGGGCTCGTGGTCGTCGTGGCCGCACTGGCCCTCATGGTGCTGGCGAGCATCGCGCTCGGGGCGCGGGCGGTGCCGTTCTCCACGGTGATCGACGCCTTCCTGGCCCCTGACGGCTCCAACGACCACACGGTCATCCGCGAGCTGCGCGTGCCGCGCACCCTGCTCGGCCTCGGCGTGGGCGCCACGCTCGGCCTGGCGGGCGCGCTCATGCAGAGCCTGACCCGCAACCCGCTCGCCGACCCCGGCCTGCTGGGCGTCAACGAGGGCGCGGCGCTCGGCGTCACGCTGGCGCTCGGGGTGTTCGGGCTCACCGACCCGGCGGTCTACGTGTGGTTCGCCTTCGGCGGGGCCGCGCTGGCCGCGGTCATGGTCTACGGCCTGGCCTCCAGCGGGCGGTCCGGGTCCGGGCCGGTCCGGCTCACGCTGGCCGGCGTCGCGCTCGGCATGGTCGCCACCGCGCTGTCGTCGGCGATCCTGCGCATGGACCAGCAGACCTTCGACCGGATGCGGTTCTGGCTGACCGGGTCGCTGGCCGGGCAGACCTCCGACGTGCTGGTCCGGCTGGCGCCGTTCATGATCGCGGGGCTGGTGCTCGGCCTGGCGCTGGCCCGGCCGCTCAACGCGCTCGCGCTGGGCGACGACGCGGGCCGCGCGCTCGGCGTCTCCATCGGCCGCACCCGCGCGCTGACCGGCGTGGCCGTCACGCTGCTGTGCGGGGCGGCGACCGCGGCGGCCGGGCCGCTGTGGTTCGTGGGGCTCATCGTGCCGCACGCGGTGCGCGCCCTGGTGGGGCCGGACCAGCGGTGGGTGCTGCCGTACTCGGCGCTGGCCGCTCCGGTGCTGCTGCTCGGGGCGGACGTGGCAGGCCGGCTCATCGCCCGGCCGGGAGAGGTGCAGGTGGGAATCGTGTGGGCGGTGATCGGCGCGCCGATCTTCATCCTGCTGGCCCGGCGCAGGCGGGTGGCCGCGCTGTGAACGTCCGCGTCGGCCCCTTTTCGGTACGGCTCGCGCCCCGCGCCCTGGTCGTGGGTGTCTGCCTGATCCTGGTCGGTTTCGGGGTCACCGTGGCCGCGCTGTCCACGGGCGAGCTGGCCGTGCCCGCGGCCGACATCGTCAAGGCGCTGTTCGGCGAGGGCACGCCCGTCGCCGAGCTCATCGTGAGCAAGCTGCGCGCGCCGCGCGTGGTGACCGGGCTGCTGGTCGGGGCGGCGTTCGGGCTGAGCGGCGCGATCTTCCAGTCGCTCACCAGGAACCCGCTCGGCAGCCCCGACTTCATCGGCTTCACCGCCGGGGCCTCGACCGGCGGCATCCTCGCGGTGATCGCGGGCGGCTCGGCCATGACGATCGCGGGCGGCGCGCTGGCCGGGTGCGTGCTGACCGCCGCCCTCGTGTACGGGCTGGCCTTCCGCGGCGGCGTGCAGGGCTACCGGCTGGTCCTCGTCGGCATCGGGGCCAACGCGCTGCTGCTCGCGGTCAACTCCTACCTGCTGACCCGGGCCAACATCAACGACGCGGCCACCGCCGGGGCCTGGCTGACCGGCAGCCTCGGCGGGCGCGGCTGGGAGCACGCGAGGCCGGTGGGGCTGGCGCTGGCCGTGCTGGTGCCGGTGTGCGTGGCCCTGTCCCGCCCGATGCGCATGCTGGAGATGGGCGACGACGCGGCCAAGGCCATGGGCATCAGGGTCGAGCCGGTGCGCGCGGTCGCGATCGCGGCCGGCGTGCTGCTGTCCGGCGTGGCGACCGCCGCGGCCGGCCCGGTCATCTTCGTCGCGCTGGCCGCGCCGCAGCTCGCCCGGCGGATCACCCGCTCCCCCGGCGTCACCTTGGGCGCCTCGGCGCTGATGGGCGCCGTGCTGCTGACCGGCGCCGACCTCGCCGCCCAGCGGCTGCTCGCGCCCACCCAGCTACCCGTCGGGGTGCTGACCGCCGCCATCGGCGGCACGTACCTCGCCCTGCTTCTGCGAAAGGACCGCCACTGATGCCCGATGTACGCCTGTCCGGCACCGGCCTCACCCTCGCCTACGACCAGCGGGTCGTGGCCACGGACCTCAGCGTGGCGATCCCCGACGAGTCCTTCACCGTGATCATCGGCCCGAACGCGTGCGGCAAGTCCACCCTGCTGCGCGCGCTGGCCCGGATGCTCAAGCCCAAGGCGGGCGCCGTCCACCTGGACGGCGGCGTGATCACCTCGCTGCCGTCGAAGGAGGTCGCGCGCCGGCTCGGGCTGCTGCCGCAGACCTCGATCGTGCCGGACGGCATCACCGTGGCCGACCTGGTGGCCCGGGGCCGCTACCCGCACCAGAAGCTCATGCGGCAGTGGTCGAAGGCCGACGAGGTGGCCGTCACCGAGGCGATGCGCGCCACGGACGTCGCCGAGCTGGCCGACCGCATCGTGGACGAGCTGTCCGGCGGGCAGCGGCAGCGGGTGTGGCTGGCCATGGCGCTGGCGCAGGAGACGCCGATCCTGCTGCTGGACGAGCCGACCACGTTCCTGGACATCTCCCACCAGATCGAGGTGCTCGACCTCTGCGCCGACCTGCACGAGGAGGGCCGCACGATGGTGGCGGTGCTGCACGACCTGAACCAGGCGTGCCGGTACGCGACCCACCTCATCGTCATGCGCGCCGGCCGGGTCGTGGCGCAGGGCGATCCCGGCGAGATCGTCACCCCCGAGCTGGTCCACGAGGTCTTCGACCTGCGCTGCGAGATCATCGTCGATCCGCAGTCGGGCACCCCGCTCATCGTGCCGGAGGCGCGCCGCCGCGTGTCCGCCCCCGCCGGCTGACCGGAGCCGGGCTTCCCTTCTGGATGGAACGTCGCGGAACGCACCAAAAGACGTGGAACGGTGCCGCCGCACGGGCGACCCTTCTGCCGACGTCCACACGATCCCAGGGGGAAGACTCATGGACCACGCCGTCGTCATCGGCGCCAGCATGGCGGGACTGCTCTCCGCCGCCGCACTGCACCGCCTGTTCGCCAAGGTCACGGTGCTCGACCGGGACACGCTGCCCGCAGCGGACGCCCATCGCAAGGGCACCGCGCAGAGCCGCCACGCCCACGGCCTGCTCTCCAGGGGCTGCGCGACCATGAACGAACTGCTGCCCGGCATCTCGGCCGAGCTGATCGCGCGGGGCGCACTGCCGTGCGACGCCATGAACCAGGGCCGCAACATCCACGACGGGCACCGGCTGGCCCGCGGCGCCGGCGGCGTGCTGAACGGCCTGCTGGTGAGCCGGCCGCTGCTCGAAGGCCAGGTGAGACGCCGGGTCGCGGCCATGCCGGGGATCCGGATGCGGACGGCCGCGCGGTCACCGGCCTGCTCGCCAAGGAGGGCCGGGTCACCGGCGTACGGCTGGCCGGCGGCGAGCCGCTGCCCGCCGACCTCGTCGTGGACGCCTCCGGCCGGGGCTCGCGCACCCCGCACTGGCTCGGCGAGCTGGGCTACCGGCCGCCCCACGAGGAGCGCATGGCCCTCGACCTGCGCTACAGCACCCGCGAGTTCCGCCGCCGCCCCGGCGACCTCGACGGCGACCTGCTCGTCATCATCGGCCCCACGCCGGAGCGCCCGCGGTTCGGCGTGGCGCTGGCGCTGGAGGGCGACCGCTGGATCGTCACGATGGGCGGCTACGGCGACGCCCCCGGCCCCGCCCTGCCGGAGTTCACCGCGTTCGCGGACACGCTGCCCGCCCCCGACCTGCGGCACCTGCTCGCGACCGCCGAGCCGGTCGGGGAGCCGCGGGCCTACCACACCCCGGCCGGCATCCGGCGGCGCTACGAGCGGCTGGCCCGCTTCCCCGAGGGGCTGCTGGTGACCGGCGACGCCGTGTGCGCGTTCAACCCGCTCTACGGGCAGGGCATGACGGTGGCCGCACTGGAGGCGAAGGTCCTGCTGGAGGCGGAGCTGACGCCGCGGGCGTTCTTCCGGCGGATCGCGCGGATCGTGGACGCCCCCTGGGAGATCACCGTCGGCGGCGACCTGAAGCTGCCCGTGGTCGCGGGCGAGCCGTCGCCGCGGGTGCGGATGGTCAACGCCTATCTGGGGCGCTTCCTCGCCGCCGCGGCGCACGATCCCGAGCTGGCCAGGCGGTTCCTGCGGGTGGCGCATCTGTACGACCCGCCGCCGGCGCTGATGAAACCGCCCGCGCTGGTCAAAGTGCTCCGCAGCGGCGCACCACGAGCAGTGCCAGTGCCCGCGTGACCGCGCGCAGCTCGCCCAGGTCCACCTGCTCCCTGGGGGCGTGCGCGTACCGTACGTCCCCGGGGCCGTAGTGCAGGGTCGGGATGCCGCCGGCCGCGTACAGGCGCAGGTCGCTGCCGTAGGGGGCGGCCGACTCCGCCGGGCGCGCGCCGGTCACGTCGGCGACCACCCCCGCGACCTGGCCGAGCAGCTCGTGCCCGGCCGGCAGCCGCCCGCTGGCGAACTGGCCGCCCGGCCAGGTCACCGCGGGCGGGTTGTCCCGCAGCCACGGGTGCGCGACCCCGGCGACCGCCTCCTCGAACGCCGCCCGCGCCGCCGCCGGGTCCTCGTCCAGCCGCACGCCCAGCCGGCCCTCGGCGACCAGCAGGTCGGGCACGGTGCTGGCCCAGTCGCCCGCGCGGACGACGCCGATCTCGATCGGGTAGGGCATCGGGTTGCCGCCGAACAGCTCGTGCGCGTCCCGGTTGCGCTCGGCCTCCAGCCGCCTGATCGCCTCGAACACCGGCCAGAACGCCTCGACCGCGTTGACCCCCTCGTAGCGGGTCGCGCCGTGCGCGGCCCGGCCGGCGATCTCCAGCCGGAAGGTCAGCGCGCCCGCGTTCGCCGTGATGACCGCGCCGCTGGTCGGCTCGGTGATGACCGCCGCCTCGGCGGTGTGGCCGCGCGCCAGGGTGGCGAACGCGCCGAGCCCGCCGTCCTCCTCGCTGATCACGCAGTGCACCGCGAGCGGCCTGGCCAGCCGCACCCCCGCCCGGCGCACGGCCCGCGCCACGGCCAGGTTGGCGACCAGGCCGGCCTTCATGTCGCAGGCGCCCCGGCCGTACAGCACGTCGCCCTCGATCCGGGCGGAGAACGGGTCGCTGCCCGCCCACTTGGCCAGGTCGCCGGTGGGCACGACGTCCACGTGGCCCTGGAGCGCCAGCGCCGGCGGGCCCTCGCCCGGGGTCACGGCGGCGACGCCGTAGCCCTCGGAGCGCGGGGCCTCGGTGCCCGGGAAGCCGGGCCTGGCGGTGAGGCCGGGCAGGTCGAGCTTCCACACGTCCACGTCCATGCCCGCCTCGTCGAGCAGGCGGGCGAAGCGGTGCTGCAGCTCGGACTCGGCGTCGGTGCCGGTGACGCTGGGGACGCGTACGGTCTCGGCGAGCAGGCTGACGGTCTCGGCCTCGTCGATGGCGTCGAGGACCCTGGCTTCCACGTCGTGCATGGAGCACACCCTAGGGCAGTGAACCCCTCGCGGGCCTCATGGCGATACAGGTCGTGCGGACGTGGATGAGCTGGATCGCGGTGACGCCCTTCGTCCTGTGGGCCGCGGTGCGGGTGAGCGGGTTCGAGCCGGACTGGCCGTGGGTGCCGGTGGTGGCGTACACGCCGTACGCGGCCGGGGCGGCGGCGCTGGGCGGGCTGCTCGCGCTGGCGCTGCGCCGGCCGGTCGCGGTCGGGGCGGCGTTCTGGGCGCTGGTGGTGCTGGGCGCGGCGGTGCTGCCGCGCGCGCTGTCCGACGGCAACCCGGCGGCCGGCGGGCCCGCGCTGCGCGTGCTGGCCGCCAACCTGCTGGTGGGGCGGGCCGACACGGCGGAGCTGATGGGCCTGGTCCGGCGGCTGCGGCCGGACGTGCTGACCCTCCAGGAGTTCACGCCCGGCGCGATGCGGCGGCTGGAGGAGGCGGGGGTGCGCGAGGCGCTGCCGTACGCGGTGACGCGGGCCCGCGAGGGCGTCGGCGGGTCCGCCGTGTACGCCCGGCACCCCCTCACCGCCGGACGGGCGATCTCGCTGGGCGGGTTCGGGCAGGCCAGGGCGTGGCTGCGGCATCCCGGCGGCGACCGGGTGGAGATCGTCTCGGTGCACCCGTGCGCGCCCAAACGGTACGGCCGCCAGCCCTGCTGGGAGGACGGGCTGGACGCGCTGCCGCGCGGGGGCGGCGCGCTGCGGGTGCTGGCCGGGGACTTCAACGCCACGCTCGACCATCTGCCGATGCGCGAGCTGCTCGCGTCCGGCTACCGGGACGCGGCCGACGTGATGGGCCGGGGGCTCACCGCCACCTGGCCGCAGGAGGGGTCGCAGCAGCGGCTGCCAGGGGTGGCGATCGATCACGTGCTGGCCGACGGGCGGATGGCGGTGCGCGACTTCGCGGTGCTCTCGCTCGGCCGCACCGACCACCGCCCGGTCTTCGCCGAGCTCGCCCTGCCCTGATCGGCTTCCGGAAGGCGTTCGCGGGGGCGGCTGCTCATAGACTTGAGCCGTGGAACAGCCCAAGTTCGAGATTCAGATGCTGCACGACCGGGTCATGATCAAGCTGGAGGCGGAGGCGGAGGAACGGCGCAGCGGCTCAGGCATCGTCATCCCGGCCACGGTCAAGCTGGCCAACCGGCTGGCGTGGGGCGAGGTGTGCGGCGTCGGGACGAACGTCCGCGCGGTCAAGGTCGGCGACAAGGTGCTGTTCAACCCGGAGGACCAGTTCGAGGTCGAGGTGCACGCCCAGGTCTATCTCGTGATGCGCGAGCGCGACCTGCACGCGGTGGCCACCCAGGAGACCGACCACGGCACCGGCCTCTACCTCTGATCCGGAGCTCAGACGAAGCGCTGGGCCAGCTCGATCACGTCGACGCCGATCGTGCGCAGCCCGAAGTAGACGATCACGGCGGCCGAGGCCACGGTGACGAGCAGCACGACGATGCGGACGGTCCAGCCCTGGCGCTTGTACCACTGCGTCCAGGCGTGCAGCGTGCGCTTGCCGAACTCCAGCAGCTTGTGCGCCCAGTGGAACTCCGTGGCCAGCACGGCGAGGCCCGCGAAGACCACGAGCCAGCCGGGGCCGGGGAAGGGCACCATGATGAGCCCGCCCACGACCATGATCGTCCCGATGACGCCGACCACGATCTTCAGCGTCATCGCGCCGGTGCGGGTGGCCCGGATGCCGTCCAGCCAGCCGTGCAGGCCGCCGCGGCGTTCGGGCATGTCGGAACGGGCGGCGGCCGCGTCCTTGATCAGGTCGGCTTCGCCGGTGTCGGTGTTCTGGGTCGGCACAGATTCCCCCGGGCAGTCGGTCTGCCATTCAGGATACGGGTCCGGCGCCGTGATTCACTTGCAAACGACTAGCAGTGCACTAAACACGACAAACCGTAAAATTTCCGGCTTGATCCCGCCGCTGATCAGCTTCTTCCGGCAAATATCGGTTAATGTCTCCTATGCCCGAAGTCCTGCTCCGTACCGTCACCGGCCCCGTACGAGCGGCGGCCGTCACCGGCGCCGTACTCCCCCATGAGCACCTGCGCACCGACCTGCGCTGGGGCGTGGGCGTCGACTCCGACCCGCACCGCTGGCTCGACGAGGAACAGGCCGTCACCGCCGAGCTGCGCGAGCTGCGCCAGTCCGACGAGCTCGGGCTCGTGGTGGACCTGACCTGCATGGGCATGGGCCGCGACGCCGCGTCCCTGGCCCGCGTCGCGGCGGGCGCCCGGGTGCCGGTCATCGCCTCGACCGGGCTGTTCGCCGAGCCGTTCGCGGGCGTACGCGAGGAAGGCGTCGAGGAGCTCACCCGGCGGCTCATGCACGAGATCTCCAGCGGCCTCGACGGCACCGGCGTCTTCCCCGGCGTCATCGGCGAGATCGGCTCCTGGGGCCCCGAGCCGACGCCGCGCGAGGAGCGGTGCCTGATCGCCGCCGCGCACGCCGCGCTCCAGTCCCGGCTGCCCGTCGCCACGCACGGGCGCAACGCCCCGGCCCTGCTGGAGATCCTTCTCGGCCGCGGCCTGCCGGCGGCGCGAGTGGCCGTCGGGTACGCGGGCACCGACCTGGGCGCCGCCCGCAAGATCGCCGAAGCGGGCGCGTACGTGAGCCTCGCCGCCCTCGGCCTCGGCGCCGACCAGGCGGCCAGGATCGCGCTCGCCCTCATCGAGGACGGCCACGCCGAGCGCCTGCTGCTCAGCACGGGCCTCAGCCGGGTCGCCCAGCTCCGCAAGTACGACGGCCACGGGTACGCCCACCTGTTCCACGCCCTGCTGCCGCGCCTGCGCGAGGCGGGCACCGCCGAGGACACGATCCGCCTCATCACCCGCGACAACCCCCTCCGCTGGCTGACCTCCGGCTCCGCCTGACCGCGTTCACGCCCTCAGCGCGAACAGCAGGAACTGGGCCCTGCGGGAGAGGCCGCGGTAGGCGTCGGGGGCGATCTCGGCCGCCTCGGGCAGGGGGTCGGGCTCGACGATGTCCTCGACCGTGAGCCCCGCGTCCCGGAACGCCGCCAGCATGGCCCGCAGCGGACGGTGCCAGAACCGCATGGCCATCGTCCGGCCGCCGCGCTCCCAGGCGTCCGTGTACGCGTACGTGCCGAGGTAGTCGTCGCTGCCGCTGATCCGCATGTCCATGAAGGGGTGGTGGGTGGACAGCACCACCCGGCCGCCGGGCGCGAGCACCCTGGCGAACTCGCGCAAGGTCGGCTCCCACTCCTCCAGGTAGTGCATGACCAGCGATGACAGCACCAGGTCGAACGCGCCGCCAGGGAAGGGGAGCGGGCGGCTCAGGTCGGCCTGGAGCAGGGGCACGCCGGGGCCGAGCCGCTCGCGCGCGAGGGCGAGCAGGCCGACGCTGAGGTCGACGCCCGTGACGGCGGCGCCACGGGCGATCAGCTCGGCGGCATGCGCCCCCGCGCCGCAGCCGGCGTCCAGCACGCGCAGCCCGGCGACCTCGCCGGCCAGGGACAGGATCGCCGGGCGTTCGTAGAGGTCGTTGTAGGGGCTGATCTCGTTGTCGCTGGCGTACGAACGGGCGAACCCGTCGTAGTCGTTGTATTTCACCTTTGCGTGCGTCACGTCGTAGAAGCTATCCATGGCGGCTCCGGCCGTGTCGCGGGCCATTAGGATCTGGGCTACGCGAGCCTCGGGCCGGGTGGGGGATGGAGACTGAGCACACGCACGGGAACGTGCACCAGCGCGGCGGCGGGCGGCTGCGGAGGCCGTTGTCCGCGCTGACGCGGTTGCGGCGGGCGGGTGACATTCCGGTCGTCGTGATGCTGGCGTGGGCGGGCTGGCTGGCGGTTCCGTGGTCCTTCTCCGGCCTCGCCCAGGCCAGGGCGGCAGCCGCCGCTGCCGCCGCCGACGCCGAGCCGCCCCGGCTGGAAACCCTCGCCACCGGCACCGCGCCCCTGTCCGCCGGCGTCGCGCGGGCCGCGTGGGGGCTCCCCGCCGTCTCCGCCCCGCGGCTCCCCACCGTGCTTGCGGCGGAGGGCACTGCCGAGTGGGCGATCGCGGCCGAGCGGGCGCGGATCTCCGGGGAGGTGCATGACGCCGCCGGGCACGGCCTGGCGGCGATCGCCATGCAGGCCGGGCTCGCGCTCGTGACCCTCGACGACGACCCCGAGCAGACGCGGGCGTCCCTGCGGGCGATCAAGGAGACGAGCACGGCCGCGCTGGCCCAGCTCCGCGCCGCGCTCGACGGCATCGACCCGCCCGCGGGCGACCTGGCGGCCCTGATCGACGGCGTACGCGCCGCGGGCCTGCCGGTGGACGTCGAGCCCGCTGGCCTTCCCGTCCCCCCGCAGCTCCGCGACACCGTCTACCGGGTGGTCCGCGAGTCCCTCACCAACGTGCTGCGCCACGCGGGCCCGACCCGCGCCCTGGTCCGGATGACCGAAGCCCCCACCGCGTACGTCCTGGAGATCGCCGACCGCGGCCCCGGCGCCGGACCGGCCGAAGAGGGGCGCGGCCTGCGGGGCATGCGCGCCCGCGTCACCGAGGCGGGCGGCCAGTTCGCCGCCGGCCCGCGCGAGGGCGGCGGCTTCCAGGTGACCGCCCGCTTCCCCCACCCGCCGGATCGGGGACAGGCATGACCGAGCACGGAGCGGGCGTCGCGGACATCCGGGTCGCGATCGCCGACGATCAGGCCGTCGTCCGGATGGGCCTGCGGGCGCTCCTGGAGCGGGAGCCGGGCATGGAGTGCGTCGGCGAGGCCGTGGACGGCGCGGCGGCCCTGGCCCTGGTCCGCAGGACGCGCCCCGACGTGCTGCTGCTCGACATCCGCATGCCCGGCATGGACGGCCTGGCCGCGCTGCGCGCGATGGCGGAGGACCCGGAGCTGCGCGGCACCAGGATCGTGGTCGTCACGACGTTCGCCGTCGACGAGTACGTCTTCGCCGCCCTCCAGGCCGGCGCCAGCGGCTTCGTGCTCAAGGACAGCGCCCCCGACGAGCTGGTCAACGCCGTACGGGTGGTCGCCGCCGGGGAGGCGCTGCTGTCCCCGGCGATCACCAGGAAGGTCATCGGGCTGTTCGGCCGGCACGGCACGGAGCCGGTCGAGGGCATCGCCACGCTCACCCCGCGCGAGCGGGAGCTGGCGGCCTGGGTGGCGACCGGCCGGTCGAACGAGGAGATCGCGAAGGAGCTGGTGATCAGCCCCGACACGGTCCGCACCCACGTCAGCCGGGCCATGGTGAAGCTGCGGGCCCGTGACCGGGCGCAGCTCGTCGTGTTCGCGATGCGCGCCGGGCTCACGCTGCCGCCGGCTTGACCGGCTTGACCGGCTTGCGCAGGAACCCCTCGTAGTCGCGCTGCTGGAGCTGGGCCTCGATCTGCTTCACGGTCTCCAGCCCGACCCCCACCATGATCAGCACACTGGTCCCGCCGAACGGGAAGTTCTGCTGCGTGCCGGGGTCCCGCAGGACCGCGAACGCCACCAGCGGCAGCAGCGCGAGCACCGCCAGGTAGACGGCCCCGGCCGCGGTCAGCCGGGACAGCACGTACGCCAGGTGCCGCGCCGTGGGCCTCCCCGGCCGCAGCCCCGGCACGAACCCGCCGTGCCGCCGGATGCCGTCGGCCACCTCGTCCGGGTTGAAGGTGATCGACACGTAGAAGTAGGCGAAGGCGGCGACGAGCAGCGCGTACACGCTCATGTAGAGCGGGTGTGCCCCTGCGGCGAGGTTGCGCTCCACCCACCCCTGCGCCCCGTCGCCGAGCAGCGGTGCCGCCAGCGCGGGCAGGTAGAGCAGCGACGAGGTGAAGATGACCGGGACGATCCCCGCCTGGTTGACCTTGAGCGGGATGTACGAGCCGCCCCCGCCGTACGCCCGCCGCCCGACGGGCCGCGCGTACCGGATCGGGACCCGGCGCTGCGCCTGCTCGACGAAGATCACGGCCGCCACCAGGAACAGCCCGGCCACCACCATCACCACGGCCCCGGCCGGCGTCAGCACGAAGATCTTCGACATGTACCCGGGGAAGACGGCCACGACCTGCGTGAACATCAGCAGCGACATGCCGTTCCCGACCCCCCGGCCGGTGATCAGCTCGCCCAGCCACATGACCACGCACGCCCCGGCCACCATGGTCACGACGAGGACGGCCGACGGCAGCAGCCCGTCGTCCCGCAGCAGCGGCCGCGGGCAGCCGGGCAGGAGCCCGCCGCCGCGGGCGAGCGCGACGACCGTGCCGGCGTTCAGCACGGCGAGGGCGACGGTCAGGTAGCGGGTGTACTGGGTGATCCTCGCCTGCCCGTTCTGCCCCTCCTTCCTGAGCGCTTCCAATCGCGGCACCACCACGGCGAGCAGTTGCATGACGATGCTGGCGGTGACGTACGGCATGACGCCGAGCGCGAACACCGACAGCTGCAGCATCGCACCCCCGCTGAGCATCTGCGCCAGGTCGAACAGCCCTCCGGAGGCCGACCCGGCGCACGCGCGCATCACCGCCACGTCCACCCCGGGCGCGGGCACCACCTGCCCCAGCCGGAACAGCGCGACGATCGCGAGCGTGAACAGCAGCTTCCTGCGCAGCTCCGGAATCCGGAACGCCCTGGCGAAGACGGTCAGCATGGTCGCCGAGTCTGTCCGCCGCGCCGGGGCCGGGTCGTCCGCCGTGACGAGGCTCCGGCGTACGCGAATCCGCGTATCCCGTAGGTTGATCCCCATGAGCGCGGTGTGGGTGATCAGCGGGCCACCGGGCGCGGGCAAGTCCACGGTGGCCGCCGAGCTGCTCGCCCGCCTGTCCCCCGTGCCCGCCCTGCTCGACAAGGACACCGTCTACGGCGACTTCGTGGCCGAGGTCCTGCGCGCGCACGGCCGTCCCGGCGGCGAGCGCGAGGGCCCCTGGTACGACGAGCACGTCAAGCGCTTCGAGTACGCCGGCCTGACCCGGCTGGCCCGCCAGATCCGCGGCCACGGCTGCCCGGTGCTGCTCGACGGCCCGTTCACCACGCAGGTGCACGACGCGGAGCGGTGGGCGGAGTGGGTGGCGGAGCTGGGCGGCGCGCCGGTGCGGCTGCTGTGGGTGCGTTCCGACGGCCCGACGCTGCGCGCCCGTCTCACGGCCCGTGGCCACGCCAGGGACGCGGGCAAGCTGGCGGACTTCGCCCGCTACCTGCGCGACATCCGCGTGGACGAGCCGCCGGCGGTGCCACACCTGGAGATCGACAACCGGCCCGGCGCGCGGCCGGTCGCCGACCAGCTCACCGCGGCGGGCATCCGTCCGCCGACCCGGTAGCCGCCGTCAGCCCACGCGGTAGTCGTCGTCCCGCGCGTCCAGGATCGCCATGTGCCCCGGCAGGTGGCCGATCGCGTACTCGACGCCGCTCGCCATGACGGCCGCCTGCGGCGTCACCCCGCACGCCCAGAACAGCGGCACCTCACCCTCGCGTACCTCGGCCGGGTCGCCGAAGTCCGGCCGGGCGAGGTCGCCGATGCCGAGCCCGGCGGGGTCGCCCACGTGCACGGGCGCGCCGTGCACGCGCGGGTAGCGGCCGCTCACCTCGACGGCGGTCCCCACCAGCTCCTCGGGCACCGGCCGCATCGACACCACCAGCGGCCCCGACAGGCGGCCGGCCGACCGGCAGGGGACGTTCGTGACGTACATCGGCACGTTCGTCCCCAGCTCCAGATGCCGTACGGGCACCCCCGCCGCGAGCAGCGCCCGCTCGAACGTGAAACTGCACCCGATGAGGAACGGCACCAGGTCCTCGCGCCACTCGGCCGTCACCTCGCCGAGGTCGGCGACCGGCCGTCCGTCGCGGTAGAGCCGGTAGCCCGGCAGGTCGGTACGCAGGTCGCCGCCGAACAGCGCGGTCGACCACGCGCCCGGCTCCCCCACGTCGAGCACCGGGCAGGCGCGCGGGTTGTGGTGGGCGAACAGCAGCAGGTCGTAACGGAGCGCCGCCGGCACGGCGATGAGGTTGGCCTGCGTCCAGCCCCGGCACCAGCCGGCGGTGGGCGCCCGCTCGCCGGCGCGGAAGCGCTCCCGCGCCCGCGCGGGGCTCAGTTCGGCGACGTCCTCCACCCTTCGACAGTAGGTCGGCCCTGGTCATGTGGTCCACCGCGCGGACGGGCGTGAGTGCCGTGCTTTCCGGGGTAGCGGGTCTCGCCGTGCGGCTCGATGTGAACCTCCTCGACTATGTGCTCATCGCCCTCTACTTCGTGACCGTGCTCGCCATCGGCATCGCGGCCCGCAAACGGATCAGCTCCAGCCTGGACTTCTTCCTGGCCGGACGCGGCCTGCCGGCGTGGATCACCGGCCTCGCCTTCGTCTCGGCCAACCTGGGCGCGATCGAGATCCTGGGCATGGCGGCCAACGGCGCCCAGTACGGCGCGATGACCGTGCACTACTACTGGATCGGCGCGGTCCCGGCGATGGTGTTCCTCGGCATCGTGATGATGCCCTTCTACTACCGTTCCAAGGTGCGGAGCGTCCCCGAGTTCCTGCGCAGGCGGTTCAACGGCGCGACGCAGCTGCTGAACGCGATCACGTTCGCGGTGGCGCAGATCCTCATCGCCGGGGTGAACCTGTACGCGCTGGCGCTGGTGATGGAGCTGCTGCTGGGCTGGCCGCTGCCGGTGTCGGTGGTGGTGTCGGCGGTGATCGTGCTGTCGTACATCACCCTGGGCGGTCTCTCCTCGGCCATCTACAACGAGGTGCTGCAGTTCTTCGTCATCCTCGCCGGGCTGATCCCCCTGACCGTGCTCGGCCTGATCAAGGTGGGCGGGTTCAGCGGGCTGGCCGACAAGATCCGCCAGGGTCCGCTCGGCGAGCCCGGCCTGCACACCTGGGCCGACACCGCGGGCCAGAACCCGATGCAGGCGCACTGGATCGGCATCGTGTTCGGGCTCGGCTTCGTGCTGTCGTTCGGCTACTGGACGACGAACTTCGCCGAGATCCAGCGGGCCCTGTCGGCCAGGAACACGAACGCGGCCCGGCTGACGCCGATCGTGGCCGCGTTCCCGAAGATCTTCATCCCGCTGGTGACGGTGCTGCCCGGCATGATCGCGCTGGTGCTCTTCAGCGACCTCGGCAAGGGGCAGGCGTACAACTACTCGATCCCGCTGCTCATGCGGGACCTGCTGCCGAACGGCGTGCTCGGGATCGCGGTGACCGGGCTGCTGGCCTCGTTCATGGCGGGCATGGCGGCCAACATCAGCGGCTTCAACACCGTCTTCGCCAACGACATCTGGGCGGCGCACGTACGTCCCGGCCGCGACGACCGGCACTACCTCAAGGTGGGCAGGATCGCGACGGTGGCCGGCGTCGCGCTCGGCGTCGGGACGGCGTTCATCGCGGCCGGCTACTCCAACATCATGAACTACCTGCAGGCGCTGTTCTCGTTCTTCAACGCGCCGCTGTTCGCCACGTTCGTGGTCGGCCTGTTCTGGCGGCGGATGACGCCGTGGGCCGGTTTCTGGGGGCTGCTGTCCGGGACGCTGGCGGCGTTCGCGTCGTACGTGCTCTACAAGGCCGGGGTGATCGACTTCGGCACCGAGCTGAACGCCAGCTTCTGGGGCGCGGGCATCGCCTTCGCCGTGGACGTGCTGGTGTCCGTGGTGGTCACGCTGGTCACCACGCAGAAACCGGAGGAGGAGCTGCGCGGGCTCGTATGGGGGCTCAGCGCGGTGGACCTGGAGGACGACGCGCTGGCCGGTGACCGCAAGTGGTACCGGTCGCCGGTCGTGCTGGGCGTGGGCGCGGTCGTGCTGGCCGCCGTGATGTACGGGGTGATTCTGTGAGCGACATCCGCATGGTGATCGGCGGGCTGTTCCTGGTCTACGGCGTGATCCTGATCGTCGCCGGCGTGGTGGGCGAGGCGGTGAACCTCTGGACCGGGCTGGCCATGGCCGTCTTCGGCGGGCTGTTCGTGGCCTGGGCCCGGGCCCGCCGCATCTGAACGGGCCCGGGCCGCTGATCTCAGTACTCGACCTCGAAGGTGTGGGGCCCCAGCCCGTACCCGTCGCCCCGGGGGACGACGTACCCCTCCTCGATGAGCGTCGCCAGGCTCGCCCGCAGCTCGTCCTCCTCCAGGCCGGAGGTGTGCACCAGCGTGTCGAGCCCGGCGCCGCCCGTCTCGACCGCGAGGGAGGCGACGGCCTCGTACACGTGGATGTCGACGTCGGACAGCTCCTGGACGTCGTGGCCCTCGGTCATGATCGCTGCCTCGCCCCCTCGCGCAGCCGCTCGGGATCCACCTCCCGGTCCGGGTACCTGCGCAGGTACTCGGACTCCAGCTCGTTCGTACGGGAGGTGTGGTGGGACAGGGCGTCGTCGGAGCCGTGGAAGAACGTGTCGCTCCGGGTGGTGTGGAGCTGGCGCAGCTCGCGGATCAGGTCGTCGTCGCTGAGCTGGGCCGGATCTATTCCCATCGTCGTCATGGGGTCCCCTCTACCCCGGAGTCCTCCGACAATATCTGTCACAATTCCTGACATTTAGGCATTGTCTGTAAGATGCCGCCGCTTTACCTTCCCGTTATGGACCTCGAGCTCCGGCACCTCAGGATCGTCCGCGCGGTCGCGGACGCGGGAAGCGTGAGCAAGGCCGCGTTGACGCTCGGGCTGGCACAACCGGCCCTGACCGCCCAGCTCAAGCGCATCGAACGGGTGCTCGGCGGCGCCCTGTTCGAGCGCGACCGCCACGGCGCCCGGCCCACAAGGCTCGGCGAACTCGTACTCGCCCGCGCGCGGGTGCTCCTCCCGGCGGCCAAGGAACTGCAGGACGAGGCCGTACGCTTCGCCCACACCCCGACCCCCGGCTACCGCATCGGCGCCACCAACGGCCCGATACTCGGCGGGCTGGTGGACCGGCTCGCGGCGGAGCGGCCCGTCTCGACGTACACGTCCTGGTCGAGCCACGAGCTGATCAGCATGGTCGAGCTCGGCCGCCTCGACTACGTGCTGACCGGCGCCTGCGGCGACTCCGGCACCCCCACCGGCGCGCTCGTCTGGGACACCATCAGCCTCGACCCCGTCTTCTGCCTCGTCTCCGAGAACCACCCCGCCGCCAAGGAGAAGGAGGTGGAGCTGGC
Organism: Nonomuraea sp. AD125B; assembly: GCF_041402765.1. Lineage (NCBI taxonomy): Bacteria > Bacillati > Actinomycetota > Actinomycetes > Streptosporangiales > Streptosporangiaceae > Nonomuraea > Nonomuraea sp. AD125B. Next base: position 36,007 of record NZ_JBGLOU010000005.1, read on the forward strand.
CGACCTCGCCGACGAGCACTGGGCGGGGACGCCGGGGGACGGCTGCTTCGCCGACTGCTTCGCGATGGCCTGCGCACGCGCCGGCTTCACCCCGGGAACGATCTACGAGACGGACGTGCCGACCTGCACCCACCTGGCCCAGGTGGGCCGCGCCGTGGTCCTCTGCCAGGCCACCCACCAGCCCGCGCAGGGCCTGGTCATGGTGCCGCTGGCCGGCGCCCCGCTGCGCTGGCGGCAACTCCTCGGCCACCACCCGACGGCGGCGGACGCCGCCTGGGTCCTCACCCAGGCCAAGGAGGCCCACCGGGACGCCATCGGCCGCAGCCCGACATACAGCGACTGGCTCACCCGCAACCCCTCCTACGGCACCACCCCCTGACCCGCATACCGCCCGCCCTACGTCTTGCACCCGACCTGCACATCAGCCCCTCCCGATGATCGCCACCGCCCCCGGAACATGGAATGATGTCCGCGAAGACCTCTCTCCCACCGGCCCATGGCACCCACAACCGGTCCTGATGCTCTAGCCTTAGCCATGCACCAGGCTCAGCATGATCCACTCAGGACCACGCCACGGCCACACAACTGAATCCAGGGGCGGTAGCTCAGCCGGTCAGAGCATCGGACTCATAATCCGTGGGTCGTGGGTTCAAGTCCCACCCGCCCTACTCACCAACACCGCGGTTTACCTGGGGTTTCTCGGTTCACGTCGGCCTCTGAGCTCGTTTTTGATCGTGATTGGTTGCTCGACAGTTGCTCTTGTGTACGGACCGTGTATCGCGGTAGATCATTTAGGCGGCTAACGTCAGCTCAAACCTCAATGACGACAGTCAGAAGATCAAGCCAGAAGGTCTGCGCAGCGTCGCCGGTCAGCGTGGCCTTGTGCACCGTCAAACCTCGTCCAAAGAATCAGGCCCGCCGAAGAATCGGCGGGCCTGCCTGGGTTCGGTGGTTCAGGTGATGGTGGCGTCTCAGGTTTGGTTCGGCAGCGTGATCAGCCGGGCGGTCTGGGCGCCTGCGACCTGCTGGATCAGCAAGATCAGCATGGTCGGGGCAGACTTCCGACAAGGATCCGCTGGCGCCCGCTCGTCGACGACGGCGGCGACCGGCCCCCTTGATCCGCCATGGGCTTGCGGGATCGGTTGCCCGGAGTCCCCCAGATAGGCGTTCCTCCTCAGTGGCACCACGCCGGCAGGTCGATCGGCGCCGCCGGGTCGACCACGAGGTCCCGCGGAGGGATCACGCGCCAGTGGCCACGGGCAGGTCGGCGAGACGCCACTCCAGCATGCCGTCTTCCAGGCGTACGGCGCGCCGCCCCTGTGCGACCAGCGCCCTTACGGCGTCATGCGCGAACACGCAGTACTCGCCCCGGCAGTACGCCACGATCGTGCCGTCCTCCGGCAGTTCGGTCAGCCGGTCGAGGAGCTCGTCCACGGGGACGGACAGCGCGCCGGGGATGTGTCCGGCGGCGTACTCCTCGCGCGGGCGCACGTCGATGACGGTGACATCGCCTTCCTGGATCCTGCGCAGCAGCTCGGCGCGGGTCAGTTGCTCGGTGTCCGCGGGTCCGAGGTAGGCGGTGCGCGCCCGGTCGACCTCCGCCAAGTGCTCCGAGGCGACGCCGCGCAGCCGCATCCACAGGTCGGCGACGTCGTCTCCCGCCAGGCGGTAGAAGACTTTCGTCCCCTCCTTGCGCGTGGCCACGATGCCCGCCTGCTTCAAGACCTGCAGGTGGTTGGAGGCGCTCGTCAGCCCGAGCCCGGCGGCACCGGCCAGGACCTCGACGGAGCGTTCACTCTGGGCCAGCAGGTCGAGGAGCTCCAGCCGCTTCGCACTGGCCAGTGCCTTGGCCACCTGGGCGAAGGTTTCATACAACGGCGTCTTGTCACCCATAAAGCTCCTCCACAACTTTGTGGAATAGTGTATGAGCTCTCGCCGCCCGCAGGCAACCGAAGGGTGTCGTATTCGCAGGTCCGCCGTTCGTCTACCTGGTGAAAGACCATACCCATCAGGAGGGGACGACGATGAAGTACGTGCTGATGTTCATCGAGAACGAGGAGTACGCCGCTGCGCTAGCCGCCATGGACCAGGCGGAGGCGCAGGCCGCCTACGCGAAGGTGGGGCAGTGGTTCGCCGACCACGCCGACCTGATCATCCATCACGCGCATCTGGCGCCGGCCGAGACCGCCAGCACGCTACGGCTGGGCGCGGGCGACCCGGTGGTCACCGATGGGCCGTTCGTGGAGGGCAAGGAGGTGGTGAGCGGCTTCGTCGAGATCGACGTGCCCGATCTGGACGAGGCGTTGCGCGTCGCGCGCTCGTGGCCCGCCTGCCCGATCGTGGAGATCCGGCCGGTCGCCTGAGCGCTCGCCCCCTCCTGGCGCCCGCCGCCGGGAGGAGGCGGCCCGGATCACCCCGATCAGCCGCGCGCCACCCCCTTGTCCAGGCCGGGCCCCTCGTCCAGGCCGGGCTCCTGGTCATGAGCGGGCGGCCGCGCCGGGCGCGTCCTCGGCCGGACGTGACTGACGGTCGCGTAGGCCAGGAGGCCCACGCCGGCCAGCAGCATGAGCCCGATCGCGATCCATTCGCGCGAGCCGCCCGGACCGTACACCTGATAGGGGCGGCCGACGTCGACCGCGCGGGTCCGCTCCCCTACTCGGTTCGACTCGCGGTCGCTGCCGTACAGGGCGACGTCGGCGCGCGGCGCCGCCCCCGAGTCCGCCTGGAAGCCGCCCATCCAGGTGCACTGCTCGTGCCCCGGGTGATGAACGCAGGCCAGCCGTACGGGAGTGAACCAGCCCGCGGCGCCGTCGGCGGTGGCCGCCCTCAGGACGGGTGCAATGTTCGGGACCGACAGGTAGAGCAGGAAGAGGGACATCAGGGCCATCACCAGGTGCACGCCCGACGGACGGCGCCTGACCGCCACGGGAGTCACGCCTTCGTGGGCGCCGCGCAGGAGCAACCCATCGCCGCGCGCTCGGCGGCGTTCGGACGGAGGTGGAAATAGACCGCGACGACCATCGGCACGAAGACCAGGGCGTTGTAGAACAGGTGCAGTTCCAGTCGCGGTATGAGGAGCTGGATGAGACTGGTCGGGACCGGCCGCCCGAACAGGTTGTTGCCGGTGAGCGCCTGCAGCAGCAGGAGCAGGTGCTCCAGGTGGTGCCAGACCTGGATGCCGAGGGAGATGTTCCACCAGGTCCTGGCCCGGCCGACCATGCCATGACGCAGCACGATGAGGCCGATGAGCATGAGCAGCGCGTAGCCGTAGTGCATCCATTCCGAGGTGACGAGCCAGGGGAAAGGGATGCCGAGGACGCCGCGCGCCTCCGGCAGTGGCCAGCCGAGGACGTACACCTGGATCGCCTGGGCGATGTGCTCGGCCCAGTGCCCGATCACGATCAGCATGTAGAGGTTGAGCATCAGCTTGTGCCGGCCGGTGTTCGCGGCCGACATCCACTGGCCGGGGATCGCCAGAGTGGTCACGGGGGCCTCCGGGAATGACGTGGGAAGCGGCTTCGGGCCGCGCCGGGAGCAGGCACCGGCGCGCCGCGGCCTCATCGTGACATCGCCCCCAACTTTCTCCTATGTGGAAATGTCATGGAATATCGCGCGTTCGCCCCAAGCTTCTGACAGTTGACACTAACGAAAGTGTCGCCTATCGATAGGCGGCCCGGATCTCCACCGCGCCCCCCGTGCGGGCTCCCCGCGAGAACGACGGCCTGCCGTCGACGAAGTGCGGCTTCCGCCCTCGCATCGTCGTCGTGCCATGAATGGGCTTGAGCGAGCACCGATGCCACGCCACGTCAGCGCGACGTAAGCGCCAACCATCCACTCGGGGCGAGGCCGGCCGCGTCGCGAAAGACCAGCATGAATCTCAGCTGCACACCTCTGTGACCGAGACGAACGAAACCCATCCCCTTGCGAGAATCACCGAAAACCCGCGCCCTTTGGCGACAAGAGGTCCAATGATAAGCTTGAGAAATATATAGCAAGGGCTCGCCGATCACCTCTGAAATAGGAGGCACCATGGCTGCGCAGAACGATCCAACTATCAAAAGAGCTTTTGATCGGCGGTCATTACTCCTGGCGTCGGCCGGGGTGCTCGCCGCGGGCTGCACGGCGGCCGCCCCGCAGCCCGCGCCCAAGTCCGCGAAGGCCCCTGCCCCCTTCGACCCGGGCGACTGGCAGTCCGTCAGGGATCAGTTCCAGCTCACCCGTGACACCGCCCACTTCTCCGCCTTCATGCTCGCCTCGCACCCCGCTCCGGTCCGCGTCGCCGTCGAGGAGCTGCGCGCCAGCCTCGACAGCTTCCCCCAGCAGTACGGCATGGGCATGCAGGACTTCGAACGCAGCGACAAGGTACGGCGGGCCCTGGCCGGCTACCTCGGTGGACGCCCCGACGAGATCGCCCTCACCGACAGCGCGACCATGGGCATCGGCCTGGTCTACGGTGGCCTGCGCCTCAAGGAGGGCGACGAGATCGTCACGACCGACCACGAGTTCTACTCCACCTACGAGGCGCTGCGCCTCCGCACGGCGGCCACGGGCGCCAAGCAGGTGACCGTCCGCGTCTACGAGGACCCGGCCAAGGCGTCGGCCGCTGCGATGGCCGCGGCCGTGACCGACGCGATCACCGATCGCACCCAGGTGCTCGCGATGACGTGGGTCCACTCGAGCACGGGCGTGAAGCTGCCGGTGAAGGCGATCGCCGACGCGGTCGCCCGGATCAACGCGAGCCGCGACCAAGCGGACAGGATCGTGCTGTGCGTCGACGGCGTGCACGGCTTCGCCGCCGAGAACAGCACCATGGCCGACCTCGGCTGCGACCTGTTCATGTCCTCGGGGCACAAGTGGCTGTTCGGCCCGCGCGGCACCGGGTTCGTCTGGGGCAACGCGGCGGGCTGGGAGCGGGTGGATCCGGTCATCCCGAGCTTCTCGATGCCGGCCTTCATGGGCTGGTTCGCCGCCAAGCCGCCCGCCGGACCGCCTGGCCAGCTCGGCACGCCCGGCGGCTACCACAGCTTCGAGCACCGGTGGGCGCTCGCCGCGGCGGTGGACTTCCACCGGAGCATCGGGCTCGCCCGCGTCGCCGAACGGGTGCGCACGCAGGCCGACCAGCTCAAGGAGGGGCTGGCGGCGCTGCGGCACGTGCGGCTGGTCACTCCGAGAGCGGCCGACGTCTCAGCGGGGATCGTGTGCTGCGCCGTCGACGGCATGGAGCCGGAGGCGGTCGTGAAACGCCTGGGCGAGCAGGGGGTCTCCGCGGCGGCCACACCGTACCGCGAGTCGTTCGTGCGGTTCGGTCCGAGCATCGTGACCAGCCCGCAGGAAGTCGACAGGGCCGTGAAGGCGATGGCCGGGCTGGCCTGACAACGCACCGGCCGGGCGCCCTCACGGGCGCCCGGCCGGTGGCGTTCAGGCGTTCAGACGTTGATCGTGCGGTCGGCCCAGGCGGTCCACTGGGCCAGTTCCTTCATCGACGAACGCCGCGCGCCCGGTGTGACGCCGTCCTCCTTGATGCCGCGGGCGTCCAGGCAGGCGCCGCAGCAGCCGACCTCGGCAGTGCGCGCCACCAGGCTCTTGATCATGTTGCCCATGTTGTAGTAGCCGTCGGGCGTCTTCTGTCCCGCCACGGCCGACGACACCGAGTCGCCGAAGAGGAACACCTTGACCTCGTTGCCGTCCTCCTCCAGCATCTGGCGGGCCCATCTGATGCCGTTGTAGGTCCGTTCGCTGCCGTACGGCGCGTCGTGCATGACGAAGAGGAACTTCATCGTGGACTCCCTTCAAGGAGCGATCGGTGGGGACGCGACCTACGGTCGCTCGTGCGCCCAGAGGCCGCGCCCATGCGGCTCCGGAAGACCTTCGAGATCCTGTCGACGCCGATGACGAGGACCACGACGGAGGCGACCAGGGTGGCGAGCTCCTGGTAGCGGAACAGGTGCAGGGCGATGCCGAGGGCCTGGCCTATGCCGCCGGCCCCGACGAAGCCGATGACCACGGAGCTGCGGATGTTGCACTCCCACTGGTAGAGCACCTGGGAGGCGAGGTTGGCCCGCGCCTGCGGCAGGATGCCGAGCAGCGCCGTGCTGGTCCTGCTGCCGCCGGTGATCCGCATGGCCTCCACGGGGCCGCGGTCCACCGCCTCCAGTTGCTCGGAGCACAGCTTCCCCAGCACGCCCGCCGAGTGCAGCGCGATCGCGTACACCCCCGCCGCCGGTCCGAGGCCGACGGTGGCGACGAACAGCAGCGCCCAGAGCAGTTCGTGCACGCTCCGCAGCAGCGTGGCGACGGTCCTGGCCGCCATCGCGACTCCGGCGGGGGCCTGGACGTTACCCGCCATGAGGAGCGCCAGCGGCAGGCCGATCAGCACGCCGAGCACCAGGGCCGCGACCGACATCTGCAGCGTCTCGACGGTGGCGGCCAGCACCCTGGACAGCAGGTCGCCGTCGAGGTCGGGCGGGAAGAGCCCGGAGAGCAGTTGGAGCGCGCCCTCCCTCCCCTGGATCAGCGAGGCAGGCCCGACGTCCGTTCCCGCGAACGACCAGCCCACGAGCAAGGCCACGACGGCGAGGACGGCCAGGCGTCCCCAGCCGCGTCGCGGGTTCAGATCGTCCATCGCCCGGTCACCATGTCCTCTCGTCCTGCCGTTCCGTAGATACGCTCGACCTCCTCGGTGGCGGGCGGCGGCCCGTCGTAGACGATCCGCCCGTCGCGCAGGGCCACGACCCGGTCGCAGCATCCGGCGACGTTGAGGTCGTGGGTGGTGGCCACGACCGTCGAGCCGCTGGCGCGCAGATGCCGCAGGGCGACGGCCGCGCGGACGGGGTCGAGCCCGGAGGTGCACTCGTCGGCCAGGATCAGGCGCGGCTCGCCGAACAGGGCGCGCGCGAGGGCGACCCGCTGGCGCTCGCCGCCCGACAGGTGCTCGACCCGTTGCGGCAGCAGCGGGGTGATGTCGTGCAGGGCGGCCAGGTCGAGGAGCCTCGGCACGAACCTGCGCGGGACCCGGCCGCAGACGATCGTCACCCAGTCGGCCGGGCTCCAGCGGTGCGCGATCCCGGCCAGGATGTTGGCTCTGGCGCTCAGTCCCGGCACCAGGTCGTCGCGCTGCCGTACGCAGCCGATCGTCCGGCGCAGCCGGGTGATCTCGCGGCGCGGTCCGAAGGGGTCGGCCTCGTCGACGCTGACCCGGCCGCTGGTGGGAGCCACCGCGCCGACGATGGTTCTGAGCAGGGTGGTCTTACCCGCGCCCGACGGTCCGAGCAGGGCCAGGCGTTCGCCCGCCTCGACCTTCAGTGTGACGTCCGCCAGGACGGTGCGACCGCCAAGGATGACGCTCACGTCCGAGACGACGATCTCCGCGGCGCTGTGCAGCATCACTGTCCCTTGAGGGCGGTCAGCAGCCCCAGGCGCGCGGCCTGTTGCCTGACCTCCTGGTAGTCGGCGTCGGAGACGGCCACGTAGCGCTTGGCGCGCATGAGGTCGAGCAGCTTCGGGTCCTTGATCGCCAGGAAGGCGTCGGTCACGGCCTGCCGTACCGGCTGGGCCAGCCTGTCGCTCGCGACCCAGGGGTAGCCCATGACCTGTCGTGTCTCCACCACGCGGAGCGCTCCCTGCGGCACGCTCCCCTGCTTCTCCAGGCGGTGCAGGATCCTCAGTTCGAGGCCGGCGGCGTCGACCGTCCCTGACAGCACCGCCTGGGCGGCCGCGTCGTGGCCGCCGGTGAAGGCGACCGAGGCGAGCGGCGGGCAGCGGGTCAGGTCGCCGGTGTCGCAGCGGGCTCCGGCGTCGGTGATCATCACCCGGGGATAGAGACTGCCCGAGGTGGAGCTGACGTCGCCGAAGGCGAACCGGCCGCCCGCGCCGACCACGTCCTTCGTGCTCTTGTACGGTGAGGCGTCCTTGACCACGATCGCCGACAGGTACTCAGGGGTGCCGGTCTCGCGGTCGACCTCGGTGACAAGGGGGACGAGCTTGGTCTGGGCCTCGGCCTGGACCATCGTCAGCCCGCCGAGGTAGGCGACGTCGAGCTTGCCCGCCACGAGCGCGGCGACGACGCCCGCGTAGTTGGTGGCGACGAAGAGCTCGACGTCCGTCTTGAGGCGGTCGGCCAGGTAGGCGCGGAAGGGTTCGTACTGCGCCCGCTGACTGTCCGGGGAGATGTTGGGGATGACGCCGACGCGCAGCGGCGAGGGCAGCCCGCCGCCGCTGTTCTGCGAGCCGCCGCAACCTGCGAGGCCCAGCACGACGGAGAGCAGCACGACGGAGAGCAGCACGGGGAGGGTCGCGGATGGTCGCCTCATGCTCGCCCGGCTCCCGCGTCGAGGAACGGGTGGGGGACGACGGGGGCCGTCTCGACGCCGAGCGCGCAGGCGCCGAGCAGTTCGCGGCCCGTCCTGTTGTTGATCGGCATGACCAGCCCCGCCTGGACGTCGCGCCACATGCGCTCGAACGGCAGGCGCCTGCTGATCGCGCCGCCGCCCACGACGTCGACCAGGCGGGTCATGACGGCGGCGGCGTTGTTCGTGCAGACGTTCTTGACCAGGGCACAGCGTGCGAAGCCCTCCTGGACACCGAACTGTGTCACCAGATTTCCAGACATGACCTCGGCGGCGTGCCGGGCGAGCACGCTGCGGTTGACCTCGATCGCGGTCTCGGCATCGGCGATGGCGTCCTGGATGCGCGGATCGTGCTGCTGGTCACGCTGTTTGACCTGCTCGACGCTCCAGGCGAGGGCTCCGGCGGCGATGCCGGTGTAGACCGCACCGAAGCTGGGAGCGGTCCAGCAGATGATCGTCTCCAGCACCTGCGCGTCGAGGTGGCCGATCGGGATGGACTGGACGACCGCCTGGTCGGGAACGAAGTGCCCGGCGAAGACGATGTCGTTGCTCTGGGTGGCGCGCATGCCGAGGGTGTCCCAGGTCTGCTCGATGGTGATCCCGTCGCCTGAGGGGTCGACGAGCAGGATCAGCAGCCGGGGTCCGAGGTCGGGGTCCTCGAAGCGGGCGGTGCTCGCCCACATGGTCGCGGCGGCGCTGTTGGTGCCGAAGTTCTTGCGGCCGTCGAGCACGTACCCGCCGGGCACCCGGGTCGCCGTGGTCTTGGCGTCGGTGAACAGGTTGGGCGTGCCGACCTCGCTGGCGATCGCGGCGAGGACGAGGCGGCCCATGCCGGCCAGGCGCAACGCCTGTTCCAGCGGCGGGGCGCCGGTGCGACGCCAGGTGAGGGCCCACGAGCCGAGCGGCGCCGCGTGCATGGCGTAGGACAGCGCGGTGGCCCCGTCGGCCGCGGCGAGGTGCTCCAGGACCAGCAGCAGCTCCTGCTGGTCGGCGCCGAGCCCGCCCAGTTCCTCCGGCACTGTCAGGCGCAGGAGCCCGGCTTCCCGCAGGTCCGCGTAGCCGTCGTGGGGAAAGGTGTTGTCCCTGTCGTGTCCGGCGGCCCGTTCGGCCAGGGCCGGAGCGACCTTCTCGGCGAGCGCCAGCATCGAGCGCTGGCGGTCGGTCAGGCAATGGCGCACGTCGTCCTCCTCGGTGATGGCTGGTGGATCGGTCAGGTGGTCAGTACGCGGGATCGGCTTCTCAGCAGCAGCCCGCTCGCCGCCGCGAGCACGGCGACGCCCGCCAGCAGGGTCAGGGCGAGCATGGAGCCCGCCCGCAGCGCGCCTCCCGCGACGGCGACCCCGAGCAGGGCCGCGACCTGGCGTCCTGTGTTGAGCACGCCGGAGGCGACCGGCACCAGGTCTGGGGGGAGCGTGCTGACGGCTTCCGCGCTCGCGGGGGCCATGACCAGGCCCACGCCGCAGCCGACGACGGCCAGGGGGATCGCCAGCACCAGGAGCGGAGCGGGTCGCACGGCCAGGGCGGCGAAGCCCGCCACGCCCGCCGCCATGGCGAGCATCCCGGAGGTGAGGACGGTCCTGCCGCCCGTCCGGTCGGTGATCGCCCCCGCGAGCGGCGACAGGATGCCCGCGGCGATCGCCATGGGGAGGAAGGCCAGGGCGGTGTCCAGTGCGCTGCCACCGAGCACGTTCCTGACGTGCAGGCTGATGACGAGCATCAGGCCGGACAGGACGAGGAACTGGGCGCAGCCCAGCCAGCCCGCCAGGACGAAGGCGCGGTCGCGGAACAGGCGTGGCGGTGTCAGCGGGTGCGTGTGGCGGCGCTCCCACCACGCGAACAGCACGAGCGTGAGGATGCCGCCCACGGCGAAGGCCGCCGGATTGCCTGCCGTACCGATCAGGGCGTAGGTGAGGGCGGCCAGGGCTCCGATGACCAGGGCCACGCCCACGAGGTCGAGGGCCGAGCTCCGGTACGGCGGAGCCACCGGGACGAGGGCGCACACCAGGAGGATCGCCACGGCACAGATCGGCACGTTGGCCAGGAAGGCCCAGCGCCATCCCCACGTGCTGACGATGAGGCCGCCGCCGAGCGGTCCCACGACGGCCGCGAGCGCCATGGTGGTGCTGACGACGCCCAGCGCCATGCCCCTGCGGTCGCGGGGGAAGGCGTTGGCGATGATCGTCAGGCTCTGCGGGACGATCATCGCGCCGCCGGCGCCCTGCGCCAGCCTGGCGGCGATCACCTGCCACGGTTCTGCGGCCAGGCCGCAGGCGAGCGAGGCGAGGCCGAAGAGGGCGAGGCCGGCGAGGAGGAGCGCGCGCGGCCCGTAGCGTCCGCCGAGCCGACCGGCGGTGACAAGCAGAGAGGCGTAGACGAGGACGAATCCGTTGACCGCCCACAGGGCCTGTTCGAGGCTGCCCCCGGCCATGGCCACGAGGTCGGGCACCATCACCTGGACGATGGTGCTGTCGACCATGACGACGAAGACCGCCAGGCAGAGAACGGCGAGAGGACCGCGCATCTGGAGGGAATTCTGCGGAAATTCGGGCGCGGTCATGCGAAACTCCCAGCGTAAATATTGATTCCTAAACAATCACCAGAAGCGCATTTACTTGAGAAATATGTAGTCATATTCTCCGGAGATAGTCGGCCTGTCAACCCCCGGCTGACAATCCCCCGTCCGTGACAGAAACCTCCGCTAGGTGACGGCCGGATCTGCCAGCAGCAGCCCGTGCATCACGTACGGCGCGGCCTCGATCTGGAAGTCCATCGACGGATACCAGCGCCTGACGGCGCCCTCCAGCGACAGCAGGCTGAGCAGCGGAAACACGAACTCGGGCTCGGCGAACAGCCGGTTCCTGCGCTGCAGGTCGAAGAGCTCGACGGCGAAGGCGGCGAGCTCGAAGTCGCCCGCCACGGCGCCCGCGCTGCGCTCCACCAGAGCCGCCGCCTCCTTGCGGAACGACTCCAGATCGGCGTCGGGCTCCATCCGCCTGACGGTCGACAACAGAATATTCGCGCAGAATTCGCCGTCACCGCGAATCATCCCGGAGAAGAACTGCGTGAAGCGCTCTCTCGTCGTTTCGCCGAGCTGGAACATGAATCCCGCGTCGAGCACGACCACCGATCCGTCCCGGCGGAAATAGACGTTTCCCTGATGCAGGTCGACGTGAATGAAGCCGGTCACGAAAAGCAGCCGGTAGACCGCGCCCACGAGACGGACCACGCACGCCTGCCGCGCGCCGTCCGTCAGCTCGCCTGCCGTTCGCCGGTCGAGCCCGTCCACGAACTCCATGGTGATGACGCCGCCCGCCGACAGCTCCTCCACCGCCGAGGGCACGACGACCCCCGTCACGTCCGCGAGGTCGTCGCGCAGCCGCCCGAGGTGGCGCAGTTCCTTGGCGAAGTCGAGCTGGCCCATCAGGGAGGCGCCGAGCTGTTCGGCGATCTCCGCCATCGGCACCCGTCTCAACCAGGGAAGACGTGAGAGCGCCCTGGCCATGGAGGTGACGATGGCGATGTCCGCCGCGAAGGCGGCGGCGATGCCCGGCCTGCGGACCTTCACGGCGAGGTCCCTCTCCCCCATGCGAGCCTGGTAGACGCAGGCGATCGAGCCGCTCGCGACCGGCGGTGCCGAGACCGCGGCCACGATGAAGGCGGGCGCCTCGGCGAACGAGGCGGCGACCGTCGCCCTCGCCTGCGCCTCGGTCATCGGCCGCACCTCGTCGTGCAGCCGGCCGAGCGCCTCGGCCAGGGGGACTCCGACCAGGTCGGCCCTGGTCGCCAGGAGCTGGCCCGCCTTGATGAAGGCGCCGCCGAAGCGTTCGAGCAGGCGGGCGACGCCGGCGGCGAGACGGTTACGCGGCCGGCGGCCGGCCAGGGCTGCGGCCAGCAGCGACGGGGCCGCGAGCGCGCTCAGCACGATGAGCTGCACCATGCGGACACAGACCCGTAGGAACACGGCCACTCCGCTCACTCCCTCCGGTGCACGGGCTCCCGCCCGTACGAGACCCCGTCCAGCGATCTCCCCGCCCGCCGACGCTCAGGAGGCCCCGACGCGCAGGCTTTCCTCCACCAGGTCGCGCAGCAGTTCCGGCGGCGCGTCGAAGGCGTCGCCAGGGAGCGGCACGATGCCGCTGGTCCTGGCGAAATCCGTCCGATGGCCGCTCTGCAACCGTTCGACCCTGACCCTGCGCGGCAGCCTGTCCTCCGAAGCCGCGCCGAGTTCGAGGGCGTCCCAGCGCCTGAGCACCTGCCCTTTCTGGCTCACCAGCCTGGTCACCACGAGGCCGTGACGAGGCGTGAGCAGTTCGGTCACGTGCACGCCCGCCAAAGCCCCCGCCCCTTCGAAGCAGCGGCGCTCGGCGCGGGTGCGCCCGTCGATCGGAGGGCACGCGTCGGCCTCGGCCCGCCGCAGCGCGGGGTGGGGCCAGGCCATGAGGTCGAGGTAGCCGATGTCCGTGAGCGGCAGGCAGTCGAACATCAGCCGGTCCATGACCTGGATCGGGCGCTTCATCGTCGGCAGATAGGTGTGGATCCGGCACGCCGCCGGGTCGAGGCGCTCCTCGATCCACACGTACGTGCCGAAGAGCACGTCCGGCTTCATGACGAAGATCGAGGTTGTGGCGCTCCATCCCCGGTCCTGGAACCGGCGGGCGAAGAGGTAGCGCATCGGGTTCTGGCCGATCGCGGCCTCCACGCTGAAGGCGTAGGAGCCGAGCCGGCCCGCTCGGTAGTTCGCGCGGGCCGGCTCTTCAACGCGCACGTCACTCATCGTCTCGGTGCTTACGCCAGGATTCTGGCGAGCTCGGCGGGCACCACCGCGCTGGCGATGGGAACGTGGTGCAGGAGGTTCCCGATCTCGATGTCAGCGGCGAGCAACTCGCCGAGCTGACGGCCTTCGCTGTCGTACAGGGCGTACGACCGCGACGTACGCGACACGTCGCCGATGGGGGGAACCATCGCGACCCGCGACTCCAGACGGACCACCTGGTCGCCGGTGTCGACGGTCGTGCCGAGCTGCTCCACCTCGAACCGAGGATAGATCATGGTGATACAGTCCTTGATGGGCATCGTGGTCCCATCACCCGTGTCCGGAGCGGGCTTGACCCGCGCGCCCTCCGACTTGCTGGGCGTGTTCGAGACCTTGACCTGGCCGAAGAGTTCGCTGTGCCCCGTGACCTGCAGCGACAGGAACTGCGCCGTGATCGTGGAGCTCGACCAGTCCATCTCGGTCGCGGAGTGCGGGTCGTGGCGACGGTAGATCGCCATGCCGTGGAGGTCGACGATGTCCTCACCGAGGCCGTCGATGCGCACGTGGATGCGCTCGCGGACGATGAAGGTCTCGAGGGCCGAGGGCGTCAGCGTATAGGGGCGGATCGGGTAGAGATTCCCCGGTCCTCCCCAGGCCGACGCGTGGCCCTTCACGACCTCCGCGGACGAGAGGGTCGCGGCGTCGAAGTCGGTCGCGAGCCCCCTGTCGTGGAGTTTCTGAAGGAATCCGTAAGGTTCGCTCACAGTTCAAACCTTTCGAGTGAGAGCGATTCGTGCGGTCTGCCGTAGCGGCACCCGTCAGGTGTCGAGTGACGCCATGAGCACATCGAGCGACTCGATGACGTGCGCGAAGTCCACCGTGCGCTCGCGAAGCCTCGTCGTGTCCACGGTGTGGTCGCCGAGTTCGATCGCCAGCACCTCGATCAGGCGATCGAGGTTGTTGTACGCGACGCTCACCGGGAAGTGAGCGAGCGGAATCTCGTGGGCCGGGTCGGCCGGGGGGCCTCCGGCCTCCAGCCGGCCGGTCGAGCCGCTGGAGGCGCGCCACGCCTGCTCCACCGTGAGGTCGTAGGCGTGGAAGGTGCCCAGGTAGTGGGGCTTCCACCGGCGGCGGAGCTCGTTGGCGCTGATCCTCCTTTCGAGGTAGTCGACGGCGGCGGGGATGAACTGCTCTCGGTACTCCTTGAGCAGGAGGCCGACATCGGGTGATGTCGTCAGAGCGCGATCTGCGACGGTCATGTTTCTCTCCCAACCTGGGCAGCGGATCAGGACACCATCCAGCGTCGATGTTCACAGTTGAGCGCTTTAAATTCATATAGTCAAGACAAACGGCTTGTTCTGCGTTCGCGTGAATCAAAGAGCTTTTGAATAGCCAGTTCATCGCCTAATGGGGAAATCGACGCTTGACCGACGGCTATCAATATCCCTAGCGTCATGCGTGGAGGCGTTGGGTGCCTGGTGGCCCTCCCGGTCTACAAAACCGATGGGGCGGCGTTCACGCCGCCGGCGGGTTCGATTCCCGTTCGCCTCCGCTCAGCTCAGCGATGGGAAGCACGCATGCACGTCGTCGCGACCGCAGGCCACGTTGACCACGGCAAGTCGACCCTGGTGAGGGTCCTGACCGGCATGGAACCCGACCGATGGGCCGAGGAGCGCCGCCGGGGGCTGACCATCGATCTCGGCTTCGCCTGGCGGACCCTTCCGTCGGGCCGCTCGCTCGCCCTGGTGGACGTCCCCGGTCACGAGCGCTTCGTCGGCAACATGCTGGCCGGGATCGGCCCGGTCCCTGCGGTGATGATGGTCGTCGCCGCCGACGAGGGCTGGATGCCCCAGTCGGCCGAGCACCTGGCCGTGATCGACGCGCTCGGGGTGGAGCACGGCCTGCTGGTCGTCACACGTGCCGACCGCGCCGACCCCGAACTGGCCGAGGAGGAGGCCCGCCTCGAACTCGACGGGACGAGCCTGCAGCACGCCGAGGCGGTCGCCGTCAGCAGCGTGACCGGTCAGGGCATCGACGCCCTCGTGGCCGCGCTCGACCGGCTGTCCGCCGCCCTGCCCGTTCCCTCGCCCGAGGCGCCGGTGCGGCTGTGGATCGACCGCGCCTTCACCGTCAAGGGACTCGGCACCGTCGTCACCGGCACGCTTCCGCAGGGGACGCTCTCCGTCGGCGACGAGCTGCTGCTCGGCGGTACGGGCAGGCGGGTGCGCGTGCGCGGCTTGCAGTCACTGAAGCGCCAGGTCGACTCCGTCACCGGCGTCGCGCGCGTGGCGCTCAACCTCAAAGGCGTGGAGCTCTCCGACGTCTCCAGGGGCGTGGCCCTCGTGACACCTGAGCGGTGGACGGCGACGCAGGTCGTCGACATCAGGCTCAGGCCCTCGAACGGGACCATCGGCCGCGAGTGTGTGCTGCACATCGGCTCGGCCTCGATCGTCGGCCGTCTGCGGCGGCTGGGCGAGGACATCGCCAGGCTGACGCTGACCCGCCCGGTCCCGCTGCACGTGGGCGACCGGGCGATCCTGCGGGATCCGGGGTCGCGGGCCGTCGCCGGCGTCACCGTCCTGGACGTGCGTCCTCCCTCCCTCGTCAAGCGCGGCTCCGCCGCTCGCGCCGCCCGTGAGCTGAGCTCGTGGCCTGCCGTACCGACGAGTGAGAACCTCGTGCGCCGCCACCGCTTCCTGCGCGAGGCAGAGCTCGCTCTCATGGGACGGTCCGCCGAGAGCGACCTGGTCGCGGGGACCTGGCTCGTCGACCCTGCGCACTGGGCCGCGCTGGGCGACCAGCTCGAGCAGCTCGCCAGGAGCGGGGCCGAGCGCGATCCGCTGCGGCCCGGCCTGTCCGTGGAGGTGGCCAGGCAGGCGCTCGGCCTGCCCGACAAGCGGCTGGTGGAGGCGCTCGTCCGCGCGCCGCTGCGGATCGACGGGGGCCGGGTGCTCGTCGAGGACGCCGCTCCCCTGCTGCCCGCCGGCGTGCTCGCCGCCGTCGACCGGCTGCGGGCCGAGCTCGCCACGCACCCCTTCCGCGCGCCCGAGAGCGCCCGGCTGGGCGAGCTCGGGTTGACCGGCAAGGCGGTGGCCGCCGGGGTCAGGGCGGGCATGCTCATCCGCCTCGCCGAAGGCGTGGTGCTGCCGCGCGAAACGGAGCGAAAGGCGGTCGAGATCCTCGCGGGGCTGCGCCAGCCCTTCACCGCCAGCGAGGCGAGGAGCGCGCTCGACACCTCGCGCCGCGTCGTCATCCCGCTGCTGGAGCACCTCGACGAGCTGGGGCACACGGAGCGGGTGGACGCCGCCACCCGCCGTGTCACCGGGCGCTCATGATCTCCTGAAGGCTCCGCAGGACCAGGTCGTCCTGCTCGGGCGGCACCGTCCGCAGGTCTACGAGCACCCGTCCGCGTTCCGCTCTGACGATGACCGGCGGGTCGGCGGCGCGCAGCCCGCTGACCACGGCCGTCTCGGTCAGCCCGAGGGGCGTGATCTCCACCACGACCGACGGCAGCCGCTCGGTCGGCAGGCTGCCGCCGCCGACGACGCCCGTCCCCTCGCGTACCTTCGCCCGCTCCCCCAGCCCCGTGGCCAGCCGCTCCGCCCTGCGGCGGAGCTCGTCGAGCGGTACGGCGAGCATGCGCAGCACCGGCAGGTCGTCCGGACGGCCCGACAGGTGCGTCAGCAGCGTCGCCTCGAGCGCGGCGAGCGTCAGCTTGTCGATCCGTACGGCACGCGCGATCGGATGCCGGGCGAGCCTCGCCACAAGCTCGCCCCGTCCGACGACGAGCCCCGCCTGAGGCCCGCCGAAGAGCTTGTCGCCGGAGAAGACGGCCAGGTCCACCCCGGCCGAGAGGCTCTCGTCGAGCGCCGGCTCGTCGCCGAGACGGCCGCGCAGCAGCCCCGATCCGAGGTCGTGGACGAGCGGCAGCCTGTGGGCCCCGGCCAGCTCGACGAGGTCGGCGAGGGCGGGCTGGGCGGTGAAGCCCTCGATCCGGTAGTTGCTCGGGTGCACGACCAGGATGAGCGCCGTTCGCTTCCCGATCGCCGAAGCGTAGTCGGCCAGGTGGGTCCTGTTGGTGGCGCCCACCTCGACCAGGTTCGCGCCCGCGGCTTCGAGGATGGAGGGGATGCGGAACTCGCCGCCGATCTCGACCAGTTCGCCGCGCGACACGATCACCTCGCGGTCTCGGGCGAACGCGCCCAGGATGAGCATGAGGGCGGCCGCGGCGTTGTTGACCGCGAGCGCGGCCTCCGCGCCGGTGAGCTCCCTCAGGAGGGCGCTCACCGTGCTCCCGCGTTTGCCGCGCTCACCGGTCGTGAGGTCGAACTCGACGGTGGAGTACCCTGCGGCGGCCTTGACCGCCTCCAGTGCCTGGGCGGAGAGCGGGGCTCGGCCGAGGTTGGTGTGCAGGACGACGCCGGTGGCGTTGACGACGGCGCGGACGCGGCCGCTCGTGAGGCGGTCGAGCGCGTCCGACACCGCGCCGGCGAGCGCGTCCAGCGGCGGGGGCTGCCCTCCTCCGGCGAGCGAGGCGCGGGCTTCGTCGAGCGCCCGGCGGGCCATCGTGGTCAGCAGCGGACGCCCCCAGACGCCGAGCCGCTCGACGAGTCGGGGATGGGCCAGGAGGCTGTCCACCTTGGGGAGCGCCCTCCGGGGATCACCCGCGCGATCCGGCTCGCCGCCCGTTCGCCGGGAGCCCCGCTCGGCCTGCCCGGTGCGGCCGGCCTGGTGTGTGGGGTCCATGCCTCACACACCGGCCCGGACGTCGATCGTGCCGGGTTCGCCCTCGACGATCTGGCCGATGACGGCGGCGGCGACCCCGCGGTCCTGGAGCTTGGCCACGACGTCGTCGGTCTCGTCGCGGACCGCCAGGAGCAGTCCGCCCGAGGTCTGCGCGTCGTGCAGGAGCACCGCCACCTCCTCGTCGACCGCCACGCTCATCGTGACCCAGGGCTGGAGGAAGTCGATGTTGGCCCGCGTTCCCCCAGGCACGTGGCCCGTCGCGGCGAGTTCGCGCGCCTCGGGAAGCAGGGGCACCCGGTCGGCGTCGATCTCCGCCGCCACACCGCTGGCCCGTGCCATCCGGCGCAGGTGGCCGAGGAGTCCGAAGCCGGTCACGTCGGTGGCCGCGCGCACGCCCATCGAGACGGCCACCTCGGCGGCCACGTCGTTGAGCGTCACCATGCAGGCGACCGCCTCGTCCACGGCGGCCTGGTCGGCGGCGCCCCGCTTGAGCGCGGTGACGACGACGCCCGTGCCGACGGGTTTGGTCAGGACGAGCTCGTCGCCCGGCATGGCGCGGTCGATGGTCAGCAGCCTCGCCGGGTCGGCCATGCCGAGGACGGCCATGCCGTACTTGGGCACGGGGTCGCTGATGGTGTGACCGCCCACGACCGCGCATCCGGCGGCCGCGGCGGTCGCCGCGGCGCCGCTCATCACGCCGGCCAGCATGCTGAGCGGCAGGTCGTCCCCCGGCCAGGCGGCCAGGTTGAGCGCGACGACAGGCTTGCCGCCCATCGCGTAGACGTCGGAGAGGGCGTTGGCGGCGGCGATGCGCCCCCAGTCGTAGGGGTCGTCGACGATGGGGGTGAAGAAGTCGGTGGTGAGAATCAGCGCCTGTCCCTGGCCGATCCTGATGACGGCGGCGTCGTCGCCTTCGGCCAGCCCGACGAGGAGGCCGGGCAGGGGGCCGCCGCTCTGGTGGCCGTTGAAGGAGCCCATGAGCTGTTCGAGTGAGGCCTGGGGCAGCTTGCACGCGCACCCGGCCCCCGGCGAGAGGGAGGTCAGCCGGATGCTTGAGGAGGTGGTGTGGCTCATGGCGGCCCTTTCCTGGTGGGCGTCCGAACGCTGGAAGGAGGACGGTCGCCGCGGCGGGCACGCCGGGCGACCGCGGGGTGGATCTCCTAGTGGCCGGTGGCGCACATGCGATAGCCGTCATTGATGATCATCTGCGCCATCCCGACGTAGGCGGCGGGATCGTCGGGCACGATGGCTGCCAGGCCGTCGCAGTAGCGGTTGAACATGGCGAAGGCCGCCGCGATGAGCACGGTGTCGTGGATCTCGGTGTCGGTCGCCCCGGCCTGGCGGGCGGCGTCGACCATAGCGTCGGTGACCTCGTGGCCGCCCTTCGTGACCGCTCCGGCGATCACGATGAGCGTCTTGAGCTTGGGCGGGATGGGGGCGCTATCCAGGTCGTCGAGCACCTTGTCGACGAGCGCGCGCCCGCCGCTGATCTGGGCGGCGCTGATCTCCGCGTGGGCGGAGCTACAGAAGCGGCAGTCGTTCTGCGCCGAGACGTAGGCCGCGATGAGCTCGCGGTCGCCCCGGCTCATGGAGTGGGGGTTGCGCAGCAGCGTCTCGGCCAGCTCGCCCAGGTGACGGCCGGTCTCGGGCCGGTACTGGAAAAGACCGGGAGTGCCGGGTGCGAGCTCGGGGGGCATGGCGATGTGAGGCATGTTCACTCCTCGAAGCGGATGTGCACCATCTCCTCAAAGTAGACAACTTTAGAGATATATAGTCAATGCCGGGAAAGGCGTGGCGAAGCGCGTATTGCCTGGCGATTCTTCACCGCAAGGGCATTAATTGCTGAAGAAAAAAGTAGTCCTCAGCGAACAGGCGCAGGAGCCGGCATCAGCCCGAGCAGCACGCTGGACCTGATCACCGCGTCGGTGTCCCCCGTGAGGGAGAGCCGGCCGGAGGCGAGCGCCTCGAAGGGAGTCAGCCGCTTGGCCCCGATCTCCACGAACGTCTGCGCGTCGGTGCGGGCCACGACCGCGGCGACGCCCGGATACGGCCCCTCCATGGCGATCGGCCGCCTGCCGACGACGTCGATGTGGAAGACGATGTCGTCGACGTGGAACTCGTAAGCCTCGTCGATGTCGGAGGCGAGAGCGGGGTCGATCATCGCCTGCACCGCGAGGAAGCCCCAGTGCGGCCGGACCTCCAGGTTCTCCTCGGGCGACCCCAGGAAGGCCATGCCCCAGCGGGCCAGCCGCAGGACCGGCTCGCGCAGCTCGCGGCCCAGCTCGGTCAGCTCGTAGCCCTGGTCGCGCGACTCGGGCTTGGCGATGACGCCCAGTTCGGTCAGCGTCTTGAGCCGCTCGGCGAGCAGGTTGGTGCCGATGCCGGGGAGCTCGGCGAGGAACTCGCCGTAGCGCTTCGGGCCGAGCAGCAGCTCTCTGATGATGAGGAGCGTCCAGCGTTCACCGATGACGTCCAACGCCGACGCGAGTCCGCAGTACTGCCCGTAAAGCCGGCGCGCATGGCCCATGGTAGCCTCCTCGCTCCATGCCGTACTTTAATTATACATAGACCATGAGAATAGCCACTCGGTCCACGAGGAGAGCGCATGGAGCCTGAAAGCGTCCGCCTGCCCGTGATCAATGAGAGCCGGGCGGAAGGTGTGACCGCCACCCTGTATGCCGAGATGCGCGAGCACTTCGGCCTCGGTCTCGTCCCCGACGTGTTCAAGCTGGTGAGCACCCGGCCGGAGTTCCTCCAGGTGTTCTGGGACGGCTACCGCTCGGTCTTCGGCGCCGGGCTGCTGGAGCGCGACGTCAAGGAGCTCATCGCGGCCTTCGTCGCGCGCGAGGTCTCGTGCGCGTACTGCGTGGACGCGCACGTGCTGTTCCTGCGGCTGGTCGGAGCGGACGAGCGGATGGAGGCCAGCCTCCGGCACGCGGAGATCGACGACATGCCGTTGCCCGAAGCCACCAGGATCCTGCTCAGGCTGGCGGCCCAGGTCACCCACCAGGCGTACCGGATCACCGACGACGACTTCGCCGACGCGCGTGCGGCCGGATGGAGCGACGGCCAGCTCCTGGAGGCGGTGTGGACCGCCTGCCAGTTCAACTGGGTGACCAGGATGGCGAGCGCGCTCGGGCTGACCACCCTGGGACAGCTCGCGGAGCTCGGCGAGACGCCCGTCACCGGCTGACGACCGGAGTTCGCCGGGTGCCCGTCACTAGGTGATAGTCAACTTGAGCGTCACCCCGTCCTCCGAGGTGACGCTCACCCGCTGTCCCGCGCGGACGGCGTTCTGGATCAGCACGGACGACAGCAGGTCGTCCAGCTCCCGCTGCACCACGCGCCGCAACGGACGCGCCCCCAGACCCGGATCGTGGCACGACGCGAGTAGGCACCGCCTGGCCTGCGGCGTGACGTCGAGGATCGCGCCCGCGCCGCGCAGGAACCGGTCGGCCAGCGCGTTGACCTCCAGATCCAGTACGGCGAGCAGTTCGGCGGCGCCGAGGGCGGAAAACACCACGACCTCGTCGACGCGGTTGAGCAGCTCGGGTCGCAGACTCCGCCTCAGCTCACCGGTGATCGCGGCCCGCCTGTCCTCGTGCCGCTCCGAGGCGAAACCGCGGGGGGCGCCGGCCTCCGCCGTACCGAGGTTGGTGGTCATGATGACGACGGAGCCGGTGAAGCTCGTCGTCCGCCCGTCGCCCGAGCCGATCCTGCCCTCTTCGAGGATCTGGAGGAGGATGTCGAGGACGGCCGGGTGGGCCTTCTCGATCTCGTCGAAGAGCACCACGCCGGACGAGCGCTCCACGGCGCGGGTGAGCAGCCCGCCCGCTTCGAAGCCCTCGTATCCGGGCGGCGCGCCGACGAGGCTGGAGACGGCGTGGCTCTCGGCGTATTCGCCCATGTCGATCTGGACGAGCGCGTCCTCACTGCCGGACAGCACCTCCGCGAGCGCCTTGGCCAGCAGCGACTTCCCGACTCCTGAGGGACCGGCGAACAGGAACGAGCCGATCGGCCGGTCGGGGTCGGCGACTCCGGCGCGGGAACGCCGGATGGCCGCGCTGACCGAGGCGATCGCGGCATCCTGGCCGACGACGCGGCGGCGCAGCTCGGTCTCCAGGTCGCGCAGCCTGCGCAGGTCGTCCTCGCCGAGGCGTTCGAGCGGGACACCCGCGGTCGCGGCCACGACCTCGCGCACGAGATCCTCGGTCACCTCCCGCGCGGTCCCTCTGATGCGGGCCAGCGCGCAGGCCTCGTCGACGGCGTCCACGGCCTTGTCGGGCAGCAGGCGGCCGCGCACGTGCCGGTCGGTCAGGCGGGTGGCGGCGACCAGCGCGGCGTCCGTGATCGTCACGCCGTGGTGGCTCTCGTAGCGCGGTCGCAGTCCTTCGAGCATCTCGATCGTGCCCGCGACGGTCGGGGGCTCGATCGCCACCACCTGGAAGCGGCGGCCGAGCGCGGCGTCGCCCGCGATCCGGGAGCGATACTCCTCCGGGGTCGTCGCGCCGATGAGCCTCAGCTCGCCTCGCTCCAGGAGCGGCTTCACCAGGGCGGACGCGTCGAGGCCGCCGCTGCTGTCGCCCGCTCCGACCAGGGCGTGCACCTCGTCCAGGAACAGGACGATCTCACCGTCGTCGCGCGCCTCGGTGAGCACCGTCTTCAACCGTTCCTCGAAGACGCCCCGGCGGCTCGCTCCGGCCAGCAGGGAGCCGAGGTCGAGCGCGTACAGGCGCACCTCACGGAGCCCGTCGGGCACCTGGCCCTCGGCGATCCGGCAGGCCAGCGCCTCCACCAGCGCGGTCTTGCCCACGCCTGGCCCGCCCAGGAGCAGCGGGCTGTTCTTCGTCCTGCGCAGGAGCACCTGGACCAGCCGGTCGAGTTCGGACTCCCGGCCGAGCACCGGGTCGAACTCGCCCGCCCGCGCCGCGTCGGTCAGGTCGCGGCCGAAGCGTCCCAGCAGGACGTCCACGGGGCGCACGGGCCGGTCCGGCCTTCCCCCGGGCCGCGCCGACCGGTCGAGCGCCGCCAGGATCCTGCCTCTGAGCAGGTCCGTCTCCACGCCCAGCCCTTTCAGGGCGAGCGTGCCAGGATCCTCCTCATCGCTCAGCATGCCGAGCAGGATGTGCTCGCCGTCGATCTCGTCCTGCCCCAGCCGGGCGGCTTCCTCGCTGGAACGGCCGAGAAGGGCGGCGGCGCGGGAGCTCAGGTTCATGCTCCCGGCGGAGAAAACCTGGCCGCGGCCCACGACCTTCTCCACCTCGCTGTGGACGGCCTCAAGGTCGATGTCCAGATCGGTGAGCAGGTCTCCGGCGATCCCGCCCGCCTGCACCAGGCCGAGGAGGATGTGCTCCGTCCCGATCGTGTTGTGGTTGAACATCCTGGCCTCTTCCTCGGCCAGGACGAGGACCTGCCTGGCGCGGGCGCCCAGACGCTCCACCATGCTCGCTCCTTGTTCGGACCCCGGCCGCGTCCCGCGCCGGGGTCCTGGTCGCCGGGGCCGGCATCGCCGCTCACGCCGGCTCCGCCGTACGACGGGGGGCCGCCGGGAGGGAGAACCCGCGAGGGCGATGCCGGTCGTCCGCTGTCATGCGGTCCTTCCGCCGCCTGTTTCGCCAGGTCGAAGCCTGCCTGCCAGATGTCTTCGACGAACTCGCGCAGTTTGGAGATCGTCGCCGGGCTGGCGCGGTAGAGCCGCCGGGTGCCCTGTCGGCGCTCGGTGACGAGGTGGGCCTCCCGCAGGACCTTGAGATGTTGCGACACCGCCGACCGGGTGACCGCGAAGTGCTCCGCGATCTCCCCGGCCGGCCGTTCGGTGGCGGCGATGAGATGGAGGATCGCCCGGCGGGTCGGCTCGGCTATCGCCCGGAGGACGACGTCGAGTTCCGCTCCGCCCGGTTCCCCGTCCGTCTCACCCCGGTGCATGCCGGTGGCGGTTCAGCGCTGCCACAGGCCGACCTGCAGGCCGTCCGGGTCCTTGAAGGTGGCCATCGTGCCGATGCCCGGGATCTCGTATGGCGGGGTGACGCGCTCGCCGCCCTGCGCCTCGATGGCCTTCAGGGTCGCCTCGGCGTCGTCGACGACGATGTACATGACCAGCGAGGCACTGTCACCCTCGCCGATGCCGCCGGGGATGCCCTCTCCCGCTCCTGTGTCGACCATGCCGTAGTTCATCTGCGGGTCGACGTCGATCTTCCAGCCGAAGATCTCGGAGTAGAACGCGCGCGAGGTGGCGGCGTTCTTGGAGGTGAGGTCGAACCAGGCGATGGGCTTGCCCATGATGATTCCTTCCTGCGTGACGGGTTCTTCGGTGGGTCCGGCCCACGGGGGACCGGACGTCTCGGGGAGCGTCCCGGGAGCCGGGACGGGGGCGTAGCGGCTCCTGGGGGCACTCCGGTCAGGAGGCCGCGCCGCCCGGCTGCATGTCGGGGGAGGCGGGCATGGCGTGCGGTGCGGGCTTGCGGATGACGGCCGCGGCCAGCACGCCGGCGAGGGTGAGGACGGCAAGCGCGATCGTGGCGGGGGTGAAGCCCGCCACGAAGGTCGCGTTGGATCCGTATCCGCCCTGCGCGGTGAAGATCGCCGCCACCATGGCCACGCCGAAGACGGCGCCGACCTGCCGGATCGTGTTGCTCACGCCAGCCGCCACACCGGCCTCCATGGGGCTGACCGAGCGCATGACGGCCGAGGCGACCGTGGGGAAGGCGATGGCGACGCCCACGCCCGCGGCGAGCAGCGGGGCGATCATCGGACCGTAGCCGGTTCCGGCCGAGGCCATCAGCGCGATGGCGAGGAAGCCGCCGCCGTGCAGGAGCAGTCCGAGGATGACCAGCGGGCGCTCGCCCATGCTGTCGGCGAGCTTGCCCGCGATGGGCGAGATGAACAGCGCAAGCGCCACCCAGGGCAGCAGCCTGATGCCGACCCCGAGCGGGTCGTTGCCCTCCACGAGCTGGAGGTACTGGGCGAAGACGAAGCCGTTGCCGTACAGGGCGGCGGCGAGGACGAAGCCGGACAGGCAGCCGCCGGTGAAGCCGCGGTTGCGGAAGATGGCGAGCGGCATCATCGGACTGGAGGCTTTGGCCTGCCAGACGACGAAGAGGATCAGCGCGATGGCGCCGCCGATGAAGCCGGCGAGGATGGTGGGCGAGGTCCAGCCGGCCTCGCCGCCGCGGATGAGCGACTGGGCGACGCCGAAGACGCCGAGCGTGGCCAGCACCAGCCCGAGCAGGTCGATCGAGCGCCGCACACCGTGCGTCTCACTGATCTTCATCAGGCTCAGCACGATGAGGATCACGCCGACGGGGACGTTCAGCCAGAAGATCCACTGCCAGGCCAGGCCCTGGATGACGAGGCCGCCCACGAGCGGTCCCGCGGCCACGGCCACACCGGAGATGGCGCCCCAGACGCCGAAGGCGGCGCCGCGCGCCTCGGGCGGAGTGGCGTCGGTGATGACGGCGAGAGCGAGCGCGATCGCGATGCCGCCGCCGATGCCCTGCAGCGATCGGGCGGCGATCAGAACGTCGATGGAGGTGCTGAGCGCGCACAGCGCCGAGCTGAGGGTGAAGAGCCCGATGCCGATGACGAACAGCGTGCGCCGCCCGAACCGGTCGCCGAGCGCCGCGCCGGTGAGGATGAAGGCGGCGAAGCCCAGCTCGTAGGCGCTCACGGTCCAGCCGAGACCCGCCACACCGGCAGCGAGCTCCTCGTGGAGCGTCGGCAGGGCGGTCGTGACCACGAGCACGTCCAGGCCGACCATGAAGGAGGCGAAAGAGGCGAGGATCAGGGTCCAGCGTTGCCGTTCCGGCGAGAACCCCGAGGAAGAACTGTCATTGACCGTCATGGCGACTCCAGACCAGACAGATGGTGAGGACGGCAGCGCTCCGGGCCGCTGCGCGCTCTAAACGTAAGCCAAAGCTTTCGAAAGCGTCAACTGTCATTTCAGGGCGAGAGCATTGACTATATATTTATAAAGTAATCCACTGGAGTCATGTCGAGAAGACCCATCGCCCTGTCAGCCGCCGTACTCCTGGCACTGACCACCGCCATGGCGACCGCGCCGCCGGAGCCGCCCTCGATGAGCGCCAACATCCGCCACCTCGCGAACGTGCCCAAACAGCCGCCGTTCGACGGCATGTCCACTCCGACCACCGACCTGGCCTTCACCGGCCGTCACGCGATCGCGGGCAACTTCGCCGGCTTCACCGTCTACGACATCGGCGACCCGCGCCGGCCGAAGACCGCGGCGCGGGTCCTGTGCCCGGGCGCGCAGAACGACGTGTCGGTCTCCGGCTCGCTGCTCTTCCTGTCGACCGACGAGCCGCGTAGCGACGACTCCTGCGCCAGCACGCCCTCCCCCGCCGGCGGATGGGAGGGCATCAAGATCTTCGACATCGGCGATCCCGCGAACCCGCGCTACGTGCGGTCGATCGCGACGCCCTGCGGCTCCCATACCAACACGCTCGTCCCCGGCAGGGGCCGCCATCGCGGCAGCGTCTTCCTCTACGTCTCCTCCTACCTGATCGGCCAGGAGACCAACGGGTGTGCCGCGCCCCACGACAAGATCTCGATCATCGAGGTGCCGCTCGGCCGGCCGGAGCAGGCCGCGATCGTCGCCGAGCCCGTGCTCTTCCCCGACGGCGGCAACCCGGGCGGCACCGGCAGCACCTGGTATCCCACCACGGGCTGCCACGACCTGACCGCCTACCCGGCCAAGAACCTCATGGCGGGCGCCTGCATGGGCGACGGCCTGCTCATGGACATCGCCGACCCGCTCCGCCCGCGCGTCATCACCCGCGTCCAGGACACCGAGAACTTCGCCTTCTGGCACTCGGCCGTCTTCAACCAGCGCGGCGACACGGTGGTGTTCGGCGACGAGCTCGGCGGGGGCTTCGCCCCCACCTGCACCGCCGCGACGGGAGCCACCAGGGGCGCGAACGCGATCTACTCGATCACGGGGTACGGCGACCAGCGCACGCTGGTCAAACGGGGTTACTACAAGCTTCCGCGCGAGCAAGGCCAGACCGAGAACTGCGTCGCCCACTACGGATCGATCATGCCCGTGCTCGGCCGGGACATCATGGTCCAGGCGTGGTACCAGGGCGGCGTGTCGGTGTGGGAGTTCACCGATCCGCGGCGACCGCGCGAGATCGCCCACTTCGACCGCGGGCCGCTCTCCCCCACTCAGCTCATCCTCGGCGGCGCCTGGTCGGCCTACTACTACAACGGCTTCATCTACGTGGCCGACACCCAGCTTGGGCTCGACGTCCTGGAGCTCGGGGACCCGCGCACCCGGAGCGCGGGGCTGACGCGCTATAGGGAATTCAACCCCCAGACCCAGCCCGCGGGCCTCTTCGGCTGAGGACCGCCCCGGCCCCCGCCACGTCTTGACGAGCTCGGCGACGTGCCGGGGGCCGGCGAGCGGCCGTGCGCCTCCGTCCAGGTGGACTTCCCGGCCGCGCCCAGTCCCACGAGGACGACCGGGCACGGCGAGGGCAATTTGACGGTCATGAAGCGGTCTACCACAGGGTCGGATACCAGATCACGCCTGTCCTGGCCAACAGCCGGACGTCCCAGTAGAGGAAGGTGAAGACACCGGCGACCAGGAAGGCCGAGGCGGTCAGCAGCGCGGCGCGTCCCGGCTCGGCCGCCAGCCAGCGCTGCACCCGGCTGCCCAGCGCCGCCGTCAGCACCAGGAAGATCAGCGAGAGCACCACGATGTTCCCGAGCGACTGCAGCACGAAGGCCACCGCCCCGTACATCGGATGGCCGCTGTCCGCGACGTCCCGGAAGAGTTGCCGGTAGAGCCCGAAGGGACGGCCGACCAGGAAGGCGCCGATGATCACCCCCATGAAGGCGGTGCGCGCGTACGGGAAGCGCCGCTCAGCCGCCTCCAGCGGGTCCTTGACGATGCCGAGCGCCGCCAGCCCGAGGTAGATCAGCACGAGCCCGATGATCCCGAACACCACCATCGACTGCACGAGACGCGGGGGCAGAGCGCCCGCGGCGGCGCTTGCCGTCGAGTACTGGGGCATGTTCGTGCCGAACAGCGCGACGATCACGCCGTAGAGCGCCGACACCACGGCCATCCCGGCGACCAGCCACGCGAGCGGCGGCAGCGCCAGCATGAGCCTGCTCCTGAGCGGCCGCGGCTCGCCGAGCAGCGGGGCGACCGCGCCGAGCGCGGCGATGTTGCAGGCGGTGAACGTGCCGCCCAGGCCGCTGGCGAAGGCGAACAGCACGCCCGCGAGAGGCCCGGCGATGGCGGCCTTCGGGTCATGCCCGATCACGGCTCCGGTGACATTGTCGCCGATGACCTTGTCGACGAAGGGCGCCGACCAGATCACCGTCAACGCGAATCCGGCGAGCGCGCTGAAGGCCAGGACCCGCCTGCCACGTGCGGTACGGCCCGGCGCGATGGGGGGTGCGTGGAGATCGGTCACCGTCTCACTCCTGTCTGATCATTGGCGGTCATGTCGGCGCGGAGGAGGCGGAACCCCACCGCGTCGCCCAGCCCTTCCTGCTCGGCCAACGTGCGCAGCAGTGCGGCCAGGCCTTCGATCCACTTGCTGGTGTGCAGCGGTCCGGCGTCGGCGACGTCGAATCCGAGGCGTTCGAGGAGGTAGGAGACGCATTGCTTGGCCGCGGGGTCGTTCCCGGCGATGGGGACGGTCGGCGCGGGGGCTCCGTGGGCGAGCGCGCGCAGGCGTCTGGCGGACACGCAGTTGAGCGCCTTGACGACGGAACTGCGGGGGAACAGCTCGGCGACCAGTTCCCCCGCCGAGTCGTACTCCGGGTCGCGCAGGTCGGCGGGCTCGGGGTTGGACAGGTCGACGACGACGGTGCCTTCGAGAGGACCGCGCAGGAGCGGCGCCACCTCGCGGCGACTGACCGGGAGCCTGGTCGCGAGGAAGACGATCGCGCTGTCGCGGGCCAGGACCTCGGGCGGGACGGCGTGCGCGCCGGGCAGCGTCGCGGCGAGCGCGGCGGCCGTGCGCCCCAGCCCTCCGGCGAGCAGGACCCGCTGCCCGCCGAGAATGAGCGCCTCGGCGAGCGCCGACCCCATGGAGCCGCAGCCCACCACACCCACGGCGAAGCGTCCCATATCAGCGCCGGCCTGGGTGGACGGCGTAGGCGTCGAGCGCCCTGAGCAGGTCGTCCGGCACGTCGACGGAGACCAGTTCGCCGTCGACCCGCTTCATGCAGGCGACCGTCTGCGCGCCGCGGGCGACGAGCTGGCCCGGCCCGGTGTTGAGCCGCACGTAGTCGAAGCCCATCGCGATCCGGTTGAACTCGACACCGCGCAGGCTCATCCTGACCGACACGCGGTCGAAGGCCACCAGTTCGGCGAAGAACTCGCACGAGCACGACACCGTCACCAGCGCGAGGTCGGCGGCCAGTCGCTCGATGACGCCCGGCGCGTGCTCGGCCAGGAAGCGCTCACGGCACGCGCCCTGCCAGATCAGGTAGTTGGCGAAGTACACATTGCCGACGAGATTCGTGTCGACGAAAGTCACCGTGTGCTCGTAGGCGAAGGTCCGCCTCATGATCCTCCCTTCACCATGACGGAGACGGCGATCGGCCTGGATTCCCCTTCGACCTGCAGGACGCTGCAGGCGAGCTGCGTGAACCCGCTTCTGAGGAGCAGCCAGCCCTGTTCGTAGGCGCCCTGGACGGTCAGCGGGGCCTGCGACAGGGCGTGGCCGTGCTTGGACAGGCATTCCCTGACCGTCCAGAGGCGGGCGGCGGTGTGCTCGGACGGCTCGCCGGTCAGCTCGGCGATCTGCCTGGCCGCCGCGAGCGCCTGCGGATGGATCTCGATGCCGGGCTCCACCCACTCCCAGTCGCAGGCGAGGGCGGCGGGGCCGGTAACGCGCAGGACCCACCGGTCGAGGTGGCTCCGCCGTACGCCCCGGTCGGTCTCGGAGCCGCGGCCCGCGGTGCGGCCACCGGTCTTGGGGGTGACGCCGACCTGCACGGGGCTGTCCGGCAGCAGCGCCTCGATGCTGCGCTGCAGGTAGGGCCCGACGAGGACGGCGGGCCACGCGGGCGGCTCCAGTGGCCCGATGTCGCGCAGGCACAGGCCGCGCCAGCTCATCACCGGCCATCCGCGCCGGTCGCGGACGATCACGTCGTAGACATGGTCGGTGCCGCGCCTGTGCCGTTCGGCCGCGGAGAGCACGAGCTCGGGTGTCTCGGCGGAGGAGTGCAGGGCGAACGCCTCGCAGGCCACCGGGAGCAGCCGCCGGTTGGGGACGCATGCCTGCAGGACGTGGATGGCCGCGTCGTTGACGGTGGGGTCGCCGAGCACGAGCCGTTCGGCGGGGTCCCATCGCCGGTCGGTGTCGAGGACGGCGACGCACGCCGTGGCCTCCAAGTGCTCGTAGTGCCGCAGGCGCTGGAACAGCGGCCCGTGGAAGAAGGTCGGGCCGTAGAGCTGCCGTCCCCCGTGCAGGGGCTGTTCGGCCCTCGGCCCGCTCGGAACGGTGAGGCCGGGGCCGCCCGGGGTGCGCATGACCCGCGCCGAGAAGTGGTCGACCGCATATCCGGTCTCGTCACTGCGGACGACCACCTCGACGGCGTCCTCTCCCCGGGCCAGGGCGCAGACGCGCAGGGTCCGCCCCTCCTCGGGCACGATCACGGGGCGGTCGAAGGCGCAGTCGGCGAGATGGGCGGGGCGCTCGCCGGTGAGCAGTTCGGCCGTGCGCGCCATCAGTTCCATCGCGACGACGGCGGGCAGGACGCGCAGCCCGTCGATCAGGTGGTCGGCCAGGTAGCCGTCGCGGACCGGGTCGAGGTCGACCTCCGCGACGGCCTCGACGCCGGGGACGAAGACCGGGATCCTGGCGAAACCCGACTCCGGTCCGGGCCCCGGGGCCGACTGGAGCTGAGGCAGCCGGCCGGTGGCCAGCACGTTCCAGGTGCCGGGCGGTCCGCTGAGTGCCTCGTGGAGCAGGTCGAGGCCGCGCTCGACGGGGAGCGGCACGACGCCGGCGCGCATGAGGCCGTCGAGCACGTCGAGCCGCTCGCCCATGCCCGCGCCGGACCAGGCGGTCCAGTCGATGTTGCGCACCACGCAGTCGGGGAGCCGGGCGGCCAGCACGCGGGCGAGCTCGCGCAGGCGGCCGTTGGCGAGCGCGTAGTGGGCCTCGCCCGGAAGGCCGAACCGGCCGATCACCGACCCGTAAGTCACCAGCACGCGCAGGCAGCCGAGGTCGAGGAGGTCGAGCAGGTGACGCAGGGCCTCGTGTTTGGGCGCGCTGTGCCGGGCGTAGTCGTCGTCGCCCAGGTCGAGGAAGCGCCGCGGCTCGTTGATCCCGCTGCTGTGCAC
This sequence comes from Nonomuraea sp. AD125B, assembly GCF_041402765.1. NCBI lineage: Bacteria > Bacillati > Actinomycetota > Actinomycetes > Streptosporangiales > Streptosporangiaceae > Nonomuraea > Nonomuraea sp. AD125B. The sequence continues at coordinate 67,178 of NZ_JBGLOU010000005.1, forward strand.
GACGACGGTGACCGGTCCCGAGACGGCGGTCGCCCGTGCCAGCGCCGCGCGCAGGGCCGCGCGGTCGGTGACGTCGGCGCGGGCGTAGGCGTGCCGTACCCCGTCGAGCGCCGCCAAGTTGGCGGCGAGCTCCTCGTCGGCGGCGGGGTCGCTCCTGCCGAGCAGCACGAGGAAGGCTCCGGTGGCGCGGCCGAGTGACAGGGCGGTCTGAAAGCCGATGCCCTTGCCACCGCCGGTGACGAGGACGACGTCGTCGGGCCCGATCGGCGAGCCGGCGGCGGGGGTGGGCAAGGGCTCGTAGGAGACGTCGTTCACCTCGCCGGTGGCGACCACGAGTTCGCTGAAGCCCGAGGCGGGGCGGCGCAGGAGCCCCCGTACGGCAGGCGCCGCGCCGGCCCCGGAGACGCCGATCCAGCGCATGGCCTGCCCCGGATGCTCCTGGCAGATGCCGGCGAGGAAGCCGGAGGCGGTGTCACCGTGGTCGACAACGGTGAGTGGACGGTGCAGATCCACGGCGCTCCGCGCGGCGGCGACGAGCCCAGCGACGGCGTCGTCGTCCGGGTCCTCGGGCAGGAAGTACAGCTCGGCCTCGGCCTCGGCCTCGCCCAGGTGGAGCGACGGCTCGATCTCCGCGCGCAGCGGGCCGCCGCCGCCGACCCGCCAGGTGAGGTCGACGGTCTCGCCCGCCACGGCGGCAGGGCTGAGCCGCCTGCGCAGCAGCCGGTGCCAGGGGGCGACGCCGGGGAAGCCCGCGTCGGCGTCGGCGTCCGCCTCGGGCAGCGCCTCGATGTAGGCGATGAGGTCCGTGACCGTCACGTCGGCCAGGACGAGCGGCTCGACCGGGACGGCCCGCCCGCACGAGGCGGCGGCCTGCGCGGCGAGCTGAACCACCCGCAGCGAGTTGAGGTGCAGGTCGCTCAGCAGCCGGTCACCGTCGTCGATTGCCTCGGCCGGGAGTTCCAATGCGACCGCGACGAGATCTCGTACTGCGGACGCCGGATGCCCATGGGTCACGGCGGTTTGGGACTCCTCCTCGGGAAGCTGCCGCGGTACGGCGGGCAGCACCGGCGCCTGCTCGCACGGGCTCTCCAGGAAGACCCGCTCGCGCTGGAGGTCGAAGGGACGATGGAAGCGGCCTTCGAACAGCGGGCGCAGGTCGGTGGCGGCACCGAGCGCGTGCAGGGCGGCGGCCACTCCGCACAACGGCACGTCCGACTCCCCGCCGATCTCCATGGACAGGACGGGCTTGCCGGTCATTTCGCCGGTGAGGCCGGACAGGGTGTGGCCGGGCCCGACCTCTAGGAGCAGGTCGACGGATCCGGCGAGGGACTCGACCGCCTGCCGGTAGAGGACCGGCGCGGTGAGCTGGGCGGTGAGCATGGCCGCGACGTCGTCGCCCGGCTTGAGCGGGGCTCCGGTGATCGTCGAGTGGACGGTGCCTCTCGGCTCCGCGAACGGGACGTCCGCGAGGTGCCCGCGGAACACCGGCTCGGCGGCGGCGAAGGCGGGCGAGTGGAAGGCGTGGCTCACGTCGAGGCGGCGATGCCGGATGCCCGCCTCGTCGCAGCGGCCGGCCAGGCGGTCGAGCTCTTCCAGGGGTCCGGCGACGACCGAGGCGTGCCCGTGGTCGGCGGCCACCACGAGGCTCGTGCCGGTGACCAGCGCGCTCGCGGCCTCGTGCGAGGCGAGCAGGGAGAGCATGCCGGTGCCGGGCGCGCCGTACTCGGACATGATGCGGCCACGGGCGGAGGCGAGGTCCACGGCGGCGTCGTGGCCGAGCACCCCCGCCCAGGCGAGCGCGGCGATCTCACCGAGGCTGTGCCCGGCGGCGCCACCGGCGACGACCCCGAGCGCGTCGAGCCAGCGCAGCCCGGCGAGAGCAGCGGCAACGATCAGCGGCTGCGCCACCGCCGTATCCGGCACCCGAGCGGCAGGATCGGGAAGCTCGGCCATGAGAACGGCGAGCTGCCCGGAATGGGCGGCGCCCTGGCCGGGGACGCGGGGGACCCGGCTTGGCAGGGGCGCGCCCTGGCCGGGGAAGAGCAGGCCCACGCGGCCGGGGGTGCCGATGCCGAGGGCGATGCCGGAGGCGATGCGGAAGTCGACCCGTTCGTCGCCCGCCAGCAGCCGTCCTGCTGTCGCCGCGCGGCGCGCGAGCTGGCCCGCGTCGGCGGCCACGAGGGCGACGCGGAAGCGCCTGAACGGTCCCGCCGCACGCTCGGCCAGCTCAGCGGCGAGGTCGGCGTGCTCGGCAAAGGAGATCTGCCCGGCCAGCCGCTCGATCCGCGCCAGCTCGGCGGCCAGCTCGTCGCGGTCGTCGGAGGCGAACACGAACACCTCGGCGTCAGGCGCCGGAGCCGCGAGCACCCGTTCCACGGCGGTGAGGCTCCGTCGCCTTCTGGGCGCGGCGCTCTCCAGCGTGAGGTGGGTGTTGATCCCGCCGAACCCCATGGCGCTGACCCCGGCCCGCAACGGCTGGTCTTCGGGCCAGGGCTCGGCGGTGCGCACGATCCGCAGCGGCGCGCCGGGCTCGCCGAGCAGACCGTGCGGCGTGTCGCAGCCGGTCGTCGGCGGGATCACCTGCCGCTGGAGCGCCAGGACGGCCTTGAGCAGCCCGGCCACTCCGGCGGCAGCTTTGGTGTGGCCGATGTTGGCCTTGATCGACCCCAGCGCGGCGGGGCCCGTGGTACGCCTGCCGCGCTGGGCCTCGATCAGCGCGGCAATCTCGACGGCGTCGCCGACGGCGGTCCCGGTGCCGTGGCCCTCGAAGCAGGCGACGGTCTCCGCGCCGTAACCGGCCTGCTCGTAGGCCCGCCGTATCGCCAGGAGCTGGCCCGCGCGCTCGGGCCTGGTGATGCCGCCCATGCCGTCCGACGACACGCCCCAGCCGTTGATCAGCGCGAGCGGGTGGCGGCCCGAGGCGAGCGCGTCGTCGGCCCGCATCAGGATGACCATCCCGCAGCCCTCTCCCGGCCAGAAGCCTGTGGGGTCGGCGTCGTAGACGCGCATCGCGTCACGGGCGAGCGCGCCGGTGCGGGCGAAGCCGACGAGCTCGAAGGGGTCGAGGCTCAGGTCGACTCCACCGGCGACCGCGACATCGATCTCCCCCGCCCGCAGCGCGCGGGCCGCGGTGACCACCGCGAGCAGCGAGGAGGAGCAGGCGCCGTCGACGGTGTAGCCGCCGCCGTGGAAGTCGTAGTGGTTGCAGATGCGCCCGGCGATGGTGTTGGCGAGGCCGCCCGCCAGGCTCTCGTCGTTCGGCTCTGGAAAGGGCGCTTTGAAAGCCCGCTCGAACGCGGCCACGAACGCGGCCTGCCGTTCCGCCTCCCACCCCTCCTCCCCCAGCGCCTGCTGGAGCAGCCTGCGGACGTACGGCCAGCGCAGCCGGAGCCCGCCCGCCCTGGCGAACTCGCCGTTCATGGTGTTGCCGATGACGACGCCGACCCGGTCGCGGTCGAGTCCCTTGCCGTCGGCGAACCCCGCCGAGGCGAGTGCGTCGGCCGCGACCTCCAGCGCCAGCCAGTGGGCGGTGTCGGTGACGCGGTGTACGGGGCCAGGAACCCTGAACCTGGCCCGGTCGAACGCCCAGCCTTCTAGGACGGCGGCGTGGCGCGCGTAGGTGCTGTCGGTCTCCGGCACGGACGGAGCGCGGTAGTCGTCGAGGTTGAGCCGCCCCGGAGGCAGCGGCCTGAAGGCGCGTCGCCCGGACATCACCAGTTCCCACAGGCGGTCGAGGTCATCCGCGTCCGGATACCGGCACGAGGCGCCCACGATGGCGATGGGGTGGAGCATGGTGGATCACGTCCTGTTCGCGGCGAGCGGTCCGCCGCTCAGCGCGGGCTCGGGCTCGGAGGCGGTGGTCTGCCGCTGCTGCCGCAGCGAGAGCGTGGCCAGGGCCACGCCGCGGACGGCGCAGACGATGACCAGGGCGAAGAACAATCCGAAGGAGATGTGCAGGTGGACCAGGAGGCCGTAGGTGGCCGCGGCGGCGACGCCGAAGAGCACCTGGCGTCCCGGCTTCATCGGTGTCGTCCCCGGGTCGGTGATCATGTAGTTGGTGAAGAGGATGAAGGCGGTTCCGGTCATGACGGTGAGGGCGGTGACCGTGGCCGTGCCGTCGATCGCGGTGCGGATCACCGCCTGCGCCGCGAACGCGCCGGCCCAGCCGAGGATGAGCGGCACCTTCTTGGTCAGCATCGCATTGAGCATCGTCCCCGAGGCGAGGATGACGAGGGGCAGCCCCCAGTCGACCGGCCCGCTCACCCACTCGGTGAAGTGGTACGGCGGGGCGATCCCCACCCAGGGGAAGGCCAGCAGGACGACGACGATCCCGAAGTTCGACGGGTTGAGCACGTGCTTGTAAGCGCCGCGCAGCCGCACCCTGATGAGGTACTTGCTGGCGATCGCCACGACGACCGCGAACATCACGGGCACGAGCCGGTCGTTGGCGTAGAGGAGCATCGCGCAGGCCAGGCCGCTGATGTGCGCGGGCAGGAGGAAGTCGACGAGGCCGCGGAACCCGCCGCCCGCGTACTTGACCGGCCGGCCCGTGGCGGTCGCGTCGATCTTCTCCAGCGCCAGTTCGGCGAGGTAGGCGACGGCGAGGGCGGCGATCGGGGTGGCGAAGGCCTGCTCGAACCCGAGGACGGTGTGTCCGAGGATGTTGAACGCGGTGATGGAGACGGCGAACCTGCGCAGGGCGCTGGTGCGCGGGTCGGGCTTGCCTGTCATCGGGTGATCTCCCGTGCTGATCCGTCGGAGTTGAGCTGCAGGGTGTACCAGCCGGGCGCGAGCCGCACGTCGGCGCTGCGCTGCTTGCCGCAGGTGTCGCGCCAGCGCACGGTGATCTCGGCGGTCGTGCTGCCGGCCGCCAGGCTCAGCAGGACTTCCGGTGCGGAGACGCCGGCGTGGCCGCCCGCCGGGTAGAGCTGGGTGGTGGCGAGCCCGGCCGCGCCGGAGCGCACCTGGACGCTCGCACCGATGGCGGGCGTGGTGGCCGTGGACGGGGCGGCGCACGAGCCCGCCGGCCGTACGAGGGCGAGACCCAGGTACGGGCGGTCGGCGGCCCGAGTGTTGTGGAAGTAGGCGGACTGCCGCCACTGGTTGGCGACGGCGAAGTCGAGGCGGCCGTCGCGGTCGGTGTCGCCGAGGGCGAAGCCGCGGCTGGGTCCGCGTTCGTCGACGCCGAGCTCTGCGGACAGGTCGGTATGGCGTCCGCCGGGTCCCTGGACGAAGAAGCGGTTGGGGTTGTCCCCCGACAGGTCGTCGGTCCGGCCGAAGCGGGGCCACATCGACGGGTTCCAGAGGAGCTCGTCGTTGGTCATGGCAAGTTCCTGCAGTTCGGGCCAGCGGTTGGTCTCGCCCTTGATGAAGCCGGTGGCCTGGAGGATCTGGGTGCGGCCGTCGCCCGCGAAGTCGCCGATCTTCATGTCCCAGCCCCAGCCGGATCTGGAGATCCCCATGGGCTCGCTGCGATCGTCGTAGCGCGCGGTGGCGCCGTCGAAGACCGCGCGGCCGCGGCTGATCCAGGCGAAGTTGCTCTCGTGGAGCGCGAAGTTCTCGGTGATGTTGCTGACGACCATGTCGGGGGCGCCGTCGTGGTTGAGGTCGGAGAAGGCGATGCCCATGCCCTTGAAGGAGTCGCGGCCGAGTGTCTTCGACTTGGGCGTGTCGAAGTGGCGGACGCCTTCGACGATCTGGAAGCGCGGCTTGCCCGCGGTCGAGAGGTTGCGCAGCAGCCGGTCGGGGCCGAAGTCGTTGGCGACGTACAGCTCTGGAAGGCCGTCTCCGTCGAGGTCCTGGGCGCCGAGTGCGAGGGTCCAGCCGTCGGCCATGTCGGGGGTGAAGGCGGAGGCGGCGTCGCCGTACCGGGTGCCGGGGGCGGTGCCGCCGCGCCACAGCAGGAGCCGGTTCTTGCCGCCGTTGTAGGCGGCCGACATGGAGTCCTGCATCTGGAGCTCGTCCTGGATCGCGGTAGGGTCGAGGACCCTGGCCCGGTCGGGGAAGTAGTTGCCGAGCGCGATGTCGGTGTGGCCGTCGCCGTCGAAGTCCCCGAGGGTGACGGCGTTGGTGTTCCAGACCTGGTACGGCTGGACGAGCTCCTCGACGGCGAAGGACGACGCCGCGAGCTCCGGCCCCTGCCTGAGGTAGAGCACCGGTGAGCGGCCCCAGAAGTAGACGAGCAGGTCCTGGCGGCCGTCCTCGTCGTAGTCCCCCGGCACGCAGCCCATAGGGGCCATGGTCCTGTCGTACGGCAGGCCGCCCGGCCGCAGCTCGAAGCCGGAGAAGCGCTCCCCCGTGCCCGGGACGGCCATGAGCCGCACCGACTCGTCGCGCGGGTCGACCAGGCACAGGTCGTCGGCGCGGCCGTTGGCGTCGAGGTCGGCCAGCGCCACGGCGGCGCCGAGCGAGGAGATCCAGTGGTCGATCTTCCGGTAGACGGGGGCGACCTCCCGGATGGAGCGCGTGGTGACATCGGTGTTGAGCGGGCTGCGCTGGAAGGAGAACTCCTTTGCGAGCGCCGACGCGGTGGCGGAGGAGACCTCGGGGAGCCGGCTGAGCTGCCAGCCGACGACGACGAGCGCGAGGGCCACGAGCTGGGCCACGCGGGAGCGGAGACGTCTGGTCATCGTGCGACACCTCCCGGGTGAAGGGACCAGGAACGGCGGATCTGCTCGCGCCAGCGCTCGTAGATGGCCGGGGTGTCCGGTTTGTCCGCGAGTTTCGCGAGCGCGTCATCGGTCCAGGCGGCGGCCTGCGCGACGGTGGCTCCGGTCAGGTGGGTCACCGCGTCGGCGCAGCTCTGCGGGACATGACCGGACAGGTGACGGGCTTTGGCGGCGAAGGCGGCGCCCTGGGCCAGGTGGGGCCGGTGGTGTCCGCAAGCCTGGACCAGCCGTTCCAAGCCTGCAGACGACTGCGCGCCCGTGTAGCAGGCGGCAAGCCCGATGCCTGCCCACAGATCGGCGCGGCGGGAGGAGGCGAAGCCGTCGATCACCTCGCTGACGCGGGCGGGGTCGGCGCCGGCGTAGAACCACAGCGCCCGGCCGACGCCCTGGTCGCGAATCGGCCGGGCCGCCGTGCGGGCGGCACGTTCCACCGCTCCGTGGAAGACGGCGCCGGGACGGAAGAACGCCTCGTGGAAGCCCCAGCCGTCCCAGGCGAGCCAGCGCAGGATCCGGGTGTGCGCGCGTACGCCGGTCCAGGGGGTCAGGCGCAGGCGGGCGTAGGCCCAGCCGACGCCGACGTGGATGAGGTGCGTGTAGCGGTCATCGGTGCAACGGTGCAGACGCGCCACCCGCCGTCCGCCGCTGAGGGTGAGGAGGTCGAGGAGGGCGGAGCTCATCGCGGCGCCTTCGACGGCGAAGCCGTACAAGACGGGGTCGGTGTCGGCGGGGCTGAGCCGTTCCGGGCCGCCCTGGACCACCGCGTTGTACCCGGTGGCGAAGGCGCGCACGACCGCTTCGAGCTTCGGGCGCACGTCCGCCGCCCCCTGGTGGAAGCCCCGCTTGGCCATGTCGAGATCGCCCGGGCCGAGAAGCAGGGGACGCCGCATCCATGAACCGATAGTCCGCATCTGCAGGTGCCTCTTTTACGCGAGAAAGAGCGTTACAAAGGGCACCAAACAACAGCGTTCAAAAGGTGTCAACCGGCGTTTTCCTCGGAATGGCAGCCATCCAGGGGATACCAATCCTGAAAGGATCTTTTGAATAATGCGCCGTGACGGCCGCATTACCATGCGCACAAAAGGCTCCGCCCCCGGCAGTTCTGCCGGGGGCGGAGCCGAGGTCACGTCAGGCGCGCAGCGCGGCCTCCAACCTGCCCAGGATGAGCGGCCAGCCGCTCCGATGGGCCAGGTAGGCGTCGCTCAGCAGGGGGGCGAGGTTCTCCCAGCCCCGATGCGTCATCTCGACACGCGTCAGCGCCGGGCCGAGCTCCTTGAAGAGCAGTTCGACCTCGGTGAAGACCGGGCCTTCTATGACCTCCCACGTGAAGACGACCAGGCGGGGCGGTTCCCAGGTGAGGATATGGCCCCAGTCGTTTTCCCTGCCGTCGTCGAGCACTTCATAGATCCGGCCGCCCACCCATTCTTCCAGGCAAACGTCCCGCACCTTTCCCGGCTCCATCGAAAACGAGTCGATCGGCCACCAGGTGGCGAGCTTCTTGGTGAAAGTTCCGAAAGTGCGACTTTGATCGGCTTCAACAATGACCGCGTGCCGGATGGGTTCAATTCCGGCCTCAATGGGGGTATTCATCGACGTGATCCCTGCAGGCGGCGAAATTACCTCACCAAGTGTGCCAGATCGGTCACCCGGCCGCCTTCTCATCGCGTGTTCCCGCCTCGTCGCCCTCGATGGACGCACGGACCCTGGTCATGCTCTCCTGCCACAGCGACTCGACGACCTCGCGAAGCTGCTGCAGGGCGTCTTCGCTGGCCCGATAGATTCGTTTGGTGCCGTCGCGGCGCTCGATGATCAGACCGGCGTCCTTGAGCACCTGGAGATGCTGGGAGACGGCCGACCTCGTCACCTCGAAGTGCTCCGCGATCCGGCCGGCGGGGAGCTCCTCCGCGGCGACGAGGCGCAGGATCGCACGCCGCCGGGGCTCGGCGATCGCCCGCAGCACCTCGTCAACGTCTCCGCTCATGGCGCTCATCCTAGTTAGCGGCGCGCCCGGTCAAGGCCTGAGCGCCGCAGATCGCGATATGGGGAGCGTATGCGCGCCTTGCGTAAGCGTCAACTGTCGGAAGCCGCGGTGATCGCGTCCTACCTGGCCGCGCGCACGAGTTCCTCCCTGTGTTCGGCGTGACGCACCGGACGCGGCCTCCTGATCGGCGGTCTCCCGGCCTCGCAGGGCAGCCGTTGGAGGCGCCACTCCAGCATGCCCTCTTCCAGCGGCCGCGCGCACCTGCCGTGCGAGCGCAGCAGCCACACGGCCTCCATCGCGAGCAGGCAGTGAGAGCTGCGGCAGTAGGTGACCACCTCGACCCCGACCGGGATCTCGGCCATCCGTTCGCGCAGGTCCTCCAAGGGGATCGACACAGCGCCGGGGATGTGCGCCGTGCCGTACTCGACGACCGGCCGCACGTCGATCAGCATCGTCCGGCCGTCGCCCCTGCGACGCAGGAGTTCCTCTCTGGTCATCACCGCCTCGGGGGTGTCCATGAGCGACCAGGCGCGCACCGTGTCCGGTTCGAGGGCGCGCTTCTTGGACACTCTGCGCAGGTTCGCGTAGAGCAGCGCCACGTCCTCACCCGCCAGCCGGTAGAAGATCCGGGTGCCTTCCCTCCTGCTGCACACCAGGCCCGCGTCGCGTAACACCTTGAGCTGGGCGGAGGTGTTGCCGATGGGCATCTTCGCGGTGCCGGCCAGGTCGTCGACACTGCGTTCCGCCTGGGAGAGCAGGTCGAGCAGGTGGAGCCGCGCGGGGTTGGCCATCGCCTTGGCCACCCGGGCGAATTCGGCCAGAACTGCGTTCGCGCTGTCAGCGGACATCCGGGCTGTGCCTTCCTTCTCCGTACTTGTCCGTCACCATTCCGTCACCGTTCGTTCCAGCGCTTGAGCCAGACGGCCTCCTGGGCGGCCTTCTCGTCATGAAAGGCCAGGGAGGGTTCGTGGAGCGTGACCGTGGGAGCGGGCTCGTCGAAGAAGCGTCCCTCTCCCTTCGCCGACATCCGGCCGCCGACCTCGATGTAGCAGGAGCCGAGCCCGTCGAACCACGGCTCGGGCGCGGGAAGCCCGAGGTGGCGCAGCACGCCGTGTGCCACGACGTCGGCGGCGCCCTCGGCGAAGACGGCGGCCTTGGGCAGCGGCTTGCCGTTGGGGAGTGTCAGCAGCGTCACGTCGCCGATGGCCCACACGCCGGGAGCGGAGGTCGCCAGCGTTCTCCTGTCGACCGCGATCCAGCCGGACGGGCCGAGCCCGGCGGCACGCACCGCCGCGGGAGGACGGTGCGGAGGCACCACGGCGACCAGGTCGAACCGCTCACGGCCGCCGTCGGCGAAGACGATCTCGCCGGTAGACCCGTCGAACGCCTCGGTGACCCGCCCACCGTGGAAGCCGATGCCGTAGGCCGTCAGCATGCCGACCAGGGCCTCACCGATCGCGGGGCCCGCGACCGGCATGGGGAGCGGGTCGGGGGTGTAGGCGTCCACGCGGACGCGTTCACGTGCTCCGGTCTCGCCGAGCAGGTCGGCCAGCAGCAGCGCTCCCTCGAAGGGCGCGGCGGGGCACTTGAACGGCGTCCCGGCGACGACGACGCCGAGCCGTCCCTCTCCGAGCTTGCGCGCCCGCTCGCCCAGGGCTGCCGCGCCATGGAGGGTGAAAAACTCTCCCGCCCACGCCCCGTCGAGCGCCTCCTCCAGTCCGGGCGTAGCCGACGGAGCGAGCTCCGCGCCCAGGGCGATCACCAGCGCGTCCCCGGCGAACTCTTCTTCGGTGGTGACCACACGTTTCCGTTCGGGGTCGACGAGCTTGACCGTGGCCTTCACCAGGTCCACTCCCGGCAGGACCGCAGGGGCGGGCCGGTAGACCACCTCGTCAGGAGTCCGCCAGCCGCGGAGGACCCACAGCAGCGACAGGCCGAGCACGCCCTCGAACCGCTCGTCGATGAGGATGATCCTGTCCTGTTCTGGCAGGGACTCGCGGAGCTTTGCGGCGACGCTCAGGCCGCCGACTCCGGCTCCCAGAATGATCACGGTCTTGGCCATGGGCAGCACTCCCGTCAGCTCGGACACCTGCCTCGCGAGTCAGGCGCTCGTGAGGCCCAGACATGGCGCGCCTGGTCGGCACGCTGTTCGCTCAGTTCCACAGGAAGATCAGCACGGGCGAAGACAGAAGGGGCCTAGGACGCTACAATCCTCCACAGATCCATTATTCCATTGCTCCATGGAGGAGTATATGGCCAGAAATCCTGTCAGAAAAGCCTCCCTTTTCGACCAGATTGCCCGAGTAGGGAAGGCTCTCGGTCACGGCAAGCGCCTGGAGCTGGTTGACCTGCTGGCTCAGGGCGAGCGCAGCGTCGAACAACTGTCGCAAGCGGCCGGACTTGGACTGACGAGCACCTCGGCCCACCTCCAGACCCTCAAGCACGGCGGGCTCGTGGTCACCCGGCGGGACGGCACCAGGGTTCTCTACCGCCTGGCCGGTCGAGACGTCATCGAGCTCTACGCCCGCCTGCGCAACGTCGCCACCGGGCACCTGGCCGACGTCCAGGCGGCCGTCGCCGCCTACCTCGGCGAGCACACCGAAGAGGTCACCCGCGAGGAGCTCCTCGAACGCGTCGCCGCCGGGCAGGTCGTCACCATCCTGGACGTGCGCCCCCAGGAGGAGTACGACGCCGGACACATCCCCGGCGCCGTCTGCATCCCGATCGACGAACTCCCCGACCGCCTCGGCGAACTCCCTCCGGGCCGCGAGGTCGTGGCTTACTGCAGAGGGGCCTACTGCGTCTTCGCGCCTGAGGCCGTCAGGATGCTCAAGCACGACGGAATCCCAGCCAAGCGCCTGGCCGACGGCATGCTCGAGTGGTACGTCGACGGACTGCCCGTGGAAGGCGGCCAAGAAGGGCAGTAGCGTCAGCGGTTACAGCGAGGCCATCCCTGGTGGCGAGGCGAATCGCCAGGCCCGGCAGAACGGAGTCCGGCCACCAGCGCCTCGGCGGACGCCCGCGACGCCGTCCACCATGGTTCCCCGTTCCTTGCTGGAGGCCGGCCAGCCGATGCCTCTTGTATTCCATAAATTTATGGAATATTGTACTTAGGTGCAGAGCGACATGATCATCACCCTCCCGGATGAAGGGCTCGGCAACAGCTCCTACCTCGTCGACCTCGGCAACGGGCGGGCTCTGGCTGTCGACGCCACCCGCGACCTGCGGGCGCTGCGCGCTCAGGCGCACCGGCGCGGCCTGCGGGTCGTGTTCGCGGCCGACACCCACCTGCACGCCGACTTCCTGTCCGGTTCGCTCCAGCTCGCGCACGACGAGGGGGCCCGCGTCCTCGCCTCCGCCGCAGGAGAGCGGCTCTTCGACCACCAAGGGCTGCACGACGGCGACGAGATCGACCTCGGCGGGCTTACGCTGCGCGCCTGGGCCACTCCCGGTCACACCGGCGAACACCTGGCCTTCCTCCTGCTGGAAGGCGCGAAGGTGCTGGGCGTGTTCACCGGCGGATCGCTGATCGTCGGCGGCGCCGCCCGCACCGACCTCTTCGGAGCCGACCGGACGGAACCGCTGGCCCGCGCCCAGTACGCCTCACTGCGCCGCCTGGCCGCCCTGCCGGACGCGACCCCGGTCTTGCCCACGCATGGGGCCGGCTCGTTCTGCCTGGCCGGGGCCCGAGCCGAACGGGTGTCCACCATCGGCGCGGAGAAGGCGGCCAACCCGCTCCTTCAGGCCCCCGACGAGGAGTCCTTCGTCAAGGAACTGCTCGCCGGGCTCGGCAGCTGCCCGCCGTACTTCCTGCGGCTGGCCGAGGCCAACCGGCGCGGCCCGGCCCCGCTCGCCGCCCCCGGGCTCACCCCGCTCACCGCCGCGCGGACCAGATCTCTGCTGGACGGCGGAGCCGTCGTGGTCGACGTACGGCCCAAAGAGGAGTTCGCGCGCGGCCACATCCCCGGCGCGCTGTCGATCCCGTTGCGCGGCCAGTTCGCCACCTGGCTCGGCTGGCTGGTCGACGCGGCGACGCCGTATGTCATCGTGCGCGATCCCGGCCAGGACGCCGCCGAGATCCTCTGGCAGGCGCTCAAGATCGGCCAGGAAAAGCTCGCCGGTGAGCTCGCCGAGGCGTGGGACGGCCCTCTGGCGAGCATTCCGCTGGTCGCTCCCGGCGCGGCGCGCGGCAGGATCCTTGACGTCCGGCAGGCGGGCGAGTTCGGCTCCGGCCACCTACCCGGCGCGCTGAACATCGAGCTCGGCGCGCTCGCCGAGCCGATGCTGTCCGACGAGCCGACCGTCGTCATGTGCGGGCACGGCGAGCGGGCTATGACGGGCGCGAGCCTGCTCGCCCGCGCCGGGCACCGGCAGGTCGGCGTGCTCGACGGAGGTCCCGCCGACTGGAGCGCCGCCACCGGCCGCGCCCTGGAAGCCGGGCGATGACCCAGACGCCGCGGCTGGGCCTGCGCGCCAACCTCGCTCAGTTCACGCTGCTCGTCGCCGTCAACGCCCTGGTCGGCGGCATGCTCGGCCAGGAGCGGGTGACGCTGCCACTGCTGGCCGAGCAAGCGTTCGGCCTGACCGCCGCGACCGGCACGCTGACCTTCATCCTGACGTTCGGCCTGGTCAAGGCGGCCACCAACTTCTTCGCCGGAACGCTGTCCGACCGCTACGGACGCAAGCCCGTGCTCATTGCGGGGTGGCTGGCAGGGCTGCCTGTCCCGCTCCTGCTCATCTGGGCGCCGAACTGGGGCTGGGTCATCGCCGCCAACGTGCTGCTCGGCGTCAACCAGGGGCTGACCTGGTCCACCACGGTCATCATGAAGATCGACCTGGCCGGCCCCGAACGCCGCGGCCTGGCCATGGGGCTCAACGAGGCCGCAGGCTACCTCGCCGTCGCGCTCACCACCGTCGCCACCGGCTACCTGGCTGAGAGGTACGGCCTGCGCCCGGCCCCGTTCCTGCTCGGAGCCGCGTACGCCGCACTCGGACTCGGGCTGTCCGCGGCGGTCGTGAAGGAGACGCACGACCACGCCCGGCTCGAAGCCGGATCGACGGTCAACCTGTCCAGCACCCGGCAGATCTTCCTGCTGACCAGCTTCAAGGACCGCACCCTGTCGTCGGTCAGCCAGGCCGGGATGGTCAACAACCTCAACGACGGGCTCGCCTGGGGGCTGCTGCCGATCATGTTCGTGACGCGCGGGCTGCCGCTCGGGCAGATCGGCTTCCTGTCCGCCCTGTACCTCGCCGTCTGGGGCCTCGGCCAGCTCGCCACCGGGGCTCTGTCGGATCGGTGGGGGCGCAAGGGGCTGATCGTCTGGGGCATGCTCGCTCAAGGCCTGGCCCTCGCGGTCATTGCCTTCGCGGGCGGCTTCCTCTGGTGGGCCGCCGCGCTCGCCCTGCTGGGAGCCGGAACGGCGATGGTCTACCCCACACTGCTGGCCGCCATCGGCGACGTCGCCCACCCCTCCTGGCGCGCCCGCGCGGTCGGCGTCTACCGGCTGTGGCGCGACAGCGGCTTCGCGGTCGGGGCGCTCGTCGCCGGGGTGGTCGCCGACCTGTTCGGCATCCCCCAGGCCATCTGGACGGTCGCGGCCCTCACCGCCGCCTCCGGACTGATCGTGGCCCTGCGCATGGACGAGACACATCGGAGAAGAAGCGCGTGACGCCCGTCTACCTCGACCACAACGCCACCACACCCGTCGACCCGCGCGTGCTGGAGGCAGCTCTGCCGTACCTCGGCGAGCACTTCGGGAACCCGTCCAGCACGCACGCGTACGGCAGGCGCCCGCGCGAGGCGGTGGCCGCCGGCCGCGCGCAGGTCGCCGCGCTGATCGGCGCCGAGCCCGAGGAGATCGTCTTCACCGGCGGCGGCTCGGAGGCCGACACCCTCGCCGTGCGCGGGCTCGTGCCCGGCGGCGGTCAGGTGGTGACGCAGCCGACGGAGCATCCCGCGATCCTGGAGGCCTGCCGAGGCTATGACGTGGTGTCACTGCCGGTGGACGGGCTCGGGCGCGTCGCGCCCTCCGCCCTCGACGCGGCGCTCACCGACCGCACGGCGCTGGTGTCGATCGCGCACGCCAACAGCGAGACCGGCACCCTCCAGCCGATAGCTGACCTGGCCGCCGCCGCGCGGCGGCGCGGCGTGCCCTTCCACACCGACGCCGCGCAGACGGTGGGCAAGGTTCCGGTGGACGTGCGCCGGCTCGGCGTCGACCTGCTGACGGTCGTCGGCCACAAGTTCTACGCGCCCAAGGGCGTCGGCGCGCTCTACGTACGGTCCGGCCTGCGGTTGCGCCCGCTCGTCGTCGGCGGCGGCCAAGAGGGCGGCCTGCGCGCGGGCACCGAGAACGTCGCCTTCATCGCGGCGCTCGGCATGGCCGCGGAGATCGCCCGTACGGAGCTGGCCGCCGACATGGCCAGGCTGGCGGAGCTGCGCGACCTGCTCCACCGCGAGCTCGACGCGCTCGTGCCCGGCGGGGTGCTGCTCAACGGCGATCCTGCGCACCGACTGCCCGGCACGCTCAACGTCAGCTTTCCCGGCGTCAGGTCGCGCGAGCTGCTCGCCGCGATCCCGGAGCTCGCCGCCTCCACGGGTTCGGCCTGTCACGAGGGCGTCGACGCGCCGTCGGCAGTGCTGACCGCGATGGGCCTGCCGGACGAGCGGGCGCGCTCGGCGGTGCGGCTGTCACTCGGCCGCTCGACGACCGAGGCGGACGTACGGCATGCGGCCCGTCTGCTGGCTACCCAGGTCGCGGCGATGCGGAGACCCTGATCTCACCATTCCACCGGCGGCTCCGCCAGGCCGCCGGTGAGCCTGCCCTCGTACCTGCGCGGTGACTCCACGGGTACGGCGAGCCGCATCCCGGGAAAGCACGGGACGAGCTCGGAGCCTGGAGATGGAGTCGTCGGCCGGTACGGCGCGCTTGCGCGCCATGAGGCGCCTGCCGTACTCCGGCTCCGCCGTACCGACCGCGTAAAGTGAGTGACCGGCCGGTCACACAGAGGAGTCGGGGGCTTGAACGAGCAGCTGAGCAGGGATGCGCTCGACCGCGCCGTGCGCGAGCACGGCGGACGGCTCGCGGCCGCGCTCGTGTCCCTGCTCGGCGACTTCGCCACGGCGGAAGACCTCGTACAGGACGCCGTCGAGACCGCCCTGCGCCGCTGGCCGGAGGAGGGAGTGCCCTGCCGTCCCGACGCCTGGTTGTTCACCGTCGCCCGGCGGCGCGGGCTCGACCTGCTCCGCCGCGAGTCGACCTACCGCCACAAGCTCCAGCAGGTGCGTGGCCCCGGATTCCACGAACCCGACGGGCGGCTGCGGCTCATCTTCACCTGCTGCCACCCCGCCCTCGCCCGCGAAGCCCAGATCGCCCTCACCCTGAGGGTGGTGTGCGGCCTCAGCACCGCGCAGATCGCCGCCGCCTTCGTCGTCCCCGAGACCACCGTCGCCCAGCGCCTCACCCGCGCCAAACGCAAGATCGGCGCGGCCGGCATCCCCTACCGCGTCCCGCCCGACCACGAGCTCCCCGAGCGGCTCGACGCCGTCCTCGCCGTCATCTACCTGCTCTTCAACGAGGGCTACCTGTCCAGTACGCCCGAGCGCGCCCACGCCCGCGACCTCGTCGACGACGCGGAATGGCTCGCCACGCTCCTGCACGGACTCCTCCCCAAAGAGCCGGAAGTGGCCGGGCTGCTCGCCCTCATCCGCCTGCACCGGGCCCGCGCCGCCGCCCGCTTCGACGAGCAGGGACGTCTCGTCCTCCTCCAGCGCCAGGACCGCACCCGCTGGGATCGCGACGCCATCGACGACGCCGCCGCCCTGCTGAGGCACGCCGCCCGCGCTCACCACAGCCCGGGGCCCTACCAGCTCCAGGCCGCGATCGTCGCCTGTCACACCGAGGCGCCGAGCTTCGAGGAGACCGACTGGGCGCAGATCCTTGTCCTGTACGACCTGCTGCTCCGCACCGCACCGTCACCGGTCACCCGGCTCCACCGCGCGATCGCCGTGCGCTACGTCCTGGGGCCGGAGGCCGCGCTGGCGGAGCTCGACGCGCTCACCGACGCGTTGCGGCGCTATCCGCTCCTCCATGCCACGCGCGCCGAAGCGCTCCGGGCGCTGGGCCGTACGGACGAGGCGCGGGAGAGCGACGAACGGGCCCTCGCCCTCACCACCAACCCCGCCCAGTACGCCCTGCTGGAAGAGCGGCTGCCGCCGATCACATGAAGTTGCGGGTGTGCAGGGCCGACAGCTCCGCCGCCTCGTCGGCGGGGAAGCCCAGCCGCACGAGCCGATGCTGGCGTCCCTGGTCCATCTCCTCCTGCAACTCCTGGACGGCGGCGTAGCCGCGCCTGATCCCCGACGGGCTCCACTCCCCCGCCGCCAGCAGCACCAGGGCGTCGAACACGTCCTGGTTCAGTCCTGCGCTGGAGACGAGCGTCTGGTGCCGCTGCTCGACCGCGCCACGCAGCCGCCCCAGCAGCGTCGGATCCACCTTCCCCTGGTGCTGCAGATGCGCCACGCCGAACGCCACGTGCCTGGCCTCGTCCTGCCTGGCCATCCTGGCGACCTGGCGGGTGACCGGGTCGGGCGCGTTCCTGTCGATGAAGGTCAGCAGGTTGAGGAAGCTCCCCTCGCCGAGCACGGACAGCAGGAACGAAGCCAGAGAGAAGTCCGGCTCCGTCAGCAGCGTCGCCAGCGACTCCCGCCCGCTGACCGACGAGGTCCCCATCTCCCCGCCGCTGAGCAGCGCCCGGCGGGTGAAGATCTCGACGTGCCTGGCCTCGTCGGCCGCCTGTACGGCGAGCAGTTGCAGCACCTCGCGGAAATGCGGATGGATGCGGGCCAGCAGCCGCGCCGGCACCACCAGAGCCGCCTGCTCGTTCTCGACCAGGAAGGTCATGATCTGCACGACCGCGCGCTCGATCTCGGGCGCGAGCGCGACCTCCGCGTCCCATCCGATCGCGGTCGCCGGATCCCACTGGGCTGAGGCGGCGTGCGCGTACAGGCTGGGCGCCAGCTCCGCCCACACCAGGTCGCGTTCCACGAGATCGGCGTTGAGCGGAGGGCCGCCGGGCTCCACGAGCGCGCCTCGGGCGGCCAGCCCCCAGCTCGGGTCGGGGCTGGCGACGATGCCCCCGGGCTCCGGCCGCCCCGCCCGCTCCGCGCGAGCCCAGCGGTCGAGGTCGGTCCGCCCGCGCGTCACCGTCGCTCTGACGCCCTCGTCGTTCTCCTCCGCCCGCAGCGCCCGGTGGCCCTTGCCCCGGCACCACGCCTCCAGGTGCACGACCAGCGCGGGATCGAGACCGGCGACGGCCAGTTCGGCACCCGGCGGCAGCGTTTCCAGCGCCCGTTGCACCAGCAGATGCGCTCCCTGCTCGAACCCGAGATCCCCGAGGTCGAGCAGCGACCGCGCGGTCCCGGTCACGGTCGGTATCCCTGCGCGGTGACGGCGCCTTCCGCGCTGTAGAAGCCCGTCTCGTCGACGGCTCGCTCCAGCGCGCCGTATCCGCTGACGCGGCCTGGCCGCCAGCTCGTCAGTCCCTCCAGGTCGAACAGCGGTCGCACCTGGGGATCGACATAGGACATCGACAGCAGCAACTCGCCGAAGTTCCGCTTGGTCTGCTCGGGGACGGTGTCGCCGACGCTCATGTTGCAGTGGTCGTACGGCGGCGTCTGGGCGAGGACGCGCGTGCTGCCCGCGCTGAGCGTGCCCTCCTTGCCGAACAGCAGATGGTTGCTGTCGATCATGCAGGCGGCGGCGACCTTCCCCGCGGCGAGCGCCCTGGCGGCGTCGCGTTCGCCGCCGATGTGGTCACCGTGCAGGCCGACGCCCACGTCGAAACGCCGCAACTCGACCTCGGCGCCTTCCCGCAGCCCGTGCTCGGCGAGGAAGGACCCGGGCAGCAGCGTCGCCTGCGGCGAGTCCACGGCGCCCACCGCGATCGTCTCTCCTCTGAGGTCGGCCAGGTCTTTGTACGGCGAGTCGGCCAGGACCACGATGACCGAGGTGAGATCACGGTCGGTGTCCCGCATCACCAGCGGGGTCAGCGTGCGGCCGTTCGCCTCGGCCAGCCTGCGGCTGCGGATCCAGGACAGCGGCGAGTTCCACGCCGCGTCGATCCGGCCTGAGGCGAGGTCTTCCGCCTGCCGTTCGTAGTTGGAATAGAGGACGAAGTCGAAGGGACAGCCGTGCTCGTTCAGCCAGGAACGGAAGCCTCCCCATATGGTGACCACCTTCGGGTCATAGGCGACGGCGCCCATCAGCAGAGTCATGGTGGCCTCCTAGAAGAGCGGCAGGCCGAGAGTGGCCCGGCCGACGAAGTCGTGGAGCGCCTCAGTGGTTGGCGCCATGACACGGGCAGCCAGGGCGTCGCGGAACAGCCGCTCGACGCCGGTCGACTTGCGGAAGGCCGAGCCGCCGCAGAGCCGCATCACCTCGTCGGCCACCTCGGCCGCCGCCTCGCCCGCCACGGCCTTGACCTGCAGCACGCGCAGCGTCGCGTCCTCCCGTCCCGTGCCCAGCGCGGCCAGGGTGTCGTCGCGGAAGGCCCGGGCCGTGTCGGCCAGCGTCCGCACTCGCGCGAACCTCGCCCGCTGCAACGGCTGATCGGCGAGCGTCTGGTCGAGATGCTCCAGTCGCGTGCGCAGCAGATGCTCGCGCGCCGCCCCGAGGAGGGCCTCCATGAGCCCGATGGAGAACGACGCGTTGAGCACCAGGAAGTACGGCAGTCCCGTCTGCAGAGCCTGGTCGAGCCCCTTGCCGTCCGCGCCGAGCAGCGCCTCCGTCTCGACGGTGATGCCCTGGCCCTTGATCGGGTTGGACGCGTTGCCCCGCAACCCGAACCCGTCGAACGGCCCGCGCACCTCGAGCCCCTCGGTACGGCTGGGCACCAGCCAGATGCTCATCGGCCCCTCGGCGTCGATGGGCCGGCTCGACCACACGTAACTGTCGGCCTCGCCAGCGGCCGTCACCCAACTCTTGTCGGAGTCGAGTCGCACCCGCCCGCCGTCACGCGTCGCCGTGCCGAGCGGAGCCCAGAAGTGACTGCGCGACCCGGCTTCCGAGAAGGCCAGCGTTGTCAGGTGCTCGTTGCGGGCGATCTCCTGGCGCGCTCGCGGGCTTCCATGAGCCTCCACCAAGGCGGTCGCCGCGTAGTGCATCAGGACGATCATCGCCGTCGAACCGCAGGCGCCGGCGAGTCGCTCGACGACGTGAGCGGCCTCGGCCATCCCGGCTCCCTTACCGCCCACCTCCTCGGCACTGATCAGGCCGAGCAGGCCCGCCTTGGCCAAGGCGTCGATACTCGCTCGGGGGAACGCACCGGTCCGGTCGATTTCGGCGGCCTGGGGGGCGATGGTGGATTCGATGACGGAATCGAGGGCGGCGAAATGCTCTGAGGCCTCAGGAGACATGGCTAATCACCACTTTCGAGGGGGTCGTGGTCGATAGCTGGACGTCGTCGGATGCGCATACACCAATGGACGACAATCGTCATTTCAGCTCGCGCATTGCAGCGCACGAGGAGACATCGCCCGAGGTGAACATCACAACCGATCGTACGTAGGCGTTCCGTTAGCGTCAACTGTCAGATGAATAGAGCCAGCTTGGCAGGCCAATGCGAATAAAATTCGCATAGCAACCTGGGGTCCCAGACATCGACCATCCAAACTGGCGCGTGATTGGAAAATCCGCCTACCCCAGTTCATGTCCGCAGCAGGTCGCCGCGCTCACCGACGACGGCGTCCTCCCCACCCCCGCGATGGCCCAGGCGTCAAGCGCGGCGCGCAGCAAGACCCGCTTCCGCCGCACAATCACCGTCACTAGTGACGCTTTCCACTTCGGGCTTCACTCATCGCTGGAGCGCTCAAGCCCATCATCATGCTCGGCCAGGAACATGAGCCCGAGGGGCCCTGGGCACTGCCGGCCGAAGCCATCAGAACGCTGGACCTGCTCCCACTCGCCGTTGCGTTCAGGCGCGAACACACCTGAGTCGCTCGCATGGATCCGCGCCGGTGTCCACACCCGGGTCGCCGCCCACCAGCTCAACGCACTGCAGCTGGCTCCGCCTGGGCAACCCGATGACGAACTTGAGCGATGGGCCCATGCCCGATTGATGGACCTCTACCAGGACGCGATTCCTGGTCTGCTCACACCTGCGCAAGCCGCCGTGATCTGCGGACCATTCGCAAAGCCCGGTAGCCCGTTGCGTGGTCTCGCGTAGCTCAGCAGATACCGGTCATCCTGCTTGAGGGCCGGACTCCGGGCCCTCCGGTGTTGGATATCACCGCCCAGATGGGCGAGGGGACGGAGTGGCGCCCAACGGTCGCCTTCTCTGCTCACCTCGAGCAGGCGAGCGCGTTCCTGACCGAGCGACCCCCATCTCCAGCCAGCGTTCCCACAGTTCGAACACCGGAAGCGATCGAACCCCTCATTCCGCGAATCCGCAGATTCTGTTGTGGAACCACCCGTCTCAGGTGTGCAGCATGCAGCCTCCGAGTGCACTTGACGAGCGTGAGCTGTCGATCCTCGTCCGCATCGGATTGAACGTGAAGCCCGTGACATCACGAGAAACACGCTTGGCGCCGATCGCCAACGCTCTGCAGGACCGGAAGCTTGCTGTCATAACCCGAAGGAAGGGCTTCTGGAGCGCCGCCCTGACGGAATCCGGCCGGCTCTACCTGGAGAGCGGGAACCACCTCCCAGCGACGAAAGCCAACCAGCCGGATACGAATGAATCGGCCATTGACCCCAAAGACTTTCTCAGTCAGCTCATTAACGCAGGCGGCATCTTGCGGATCAGCGACCCGGACGAGGTAACCCGCCGCCTGCGGCGGGAGGTGGCCCAGGCCACCCGTCGGGGCGGTTTGATCCCTGATGGATACCACCTCACCCTCAGAGGGTGTGACCAAGGCGATCTCGAAATACGCCTCAAGACAGGCGACATCGGCAGTCGGCGAGGAAGGCTCGGTCAGTCAGGAGCGAATCCCACCCTGCGCCGACGCTGAGCTGCCGTTCGAGAACGGTGATCCGATGGCGAAGGCGAAGGTTACGGCGTTCTCGGCTCGATCGCCCATCGAAAGCCCGTCGCAGCGCCGCGGAGCATTCGTGACGCCAAAACCACGAATGATCATCGTGCCGCACTCTGAGCGACTGGGGATCGTCTACGTAAGGCGAGCCCCAACACGACTACGATCGAGCCGGATGACGTCATCGGCAGGTGAGGTGCCAGTGCAGTGGTGGTTCTCGAAAAGACGATCAGTGTGCTCTAGGCAGTAGCCGAAGGACGCCCCCTCCTCACTGGGCTCGCAACAGTACTCGATTCGCCCACGTCCGCTCGCAATGACCCAGCAGCATCTTCCTTCGTCGAAGAGCGCCTTCTCATCCTCTGTCCATCGCTCGGGATGGGTGTACGGCGTGATGACGTGACTGAGGATGTCCATAGATCCACCTTGTTCGCGACGGAGCCCCGAAGATCCGCCTGACAGTCGAACATGATACCGAATAGAGCTGTGCGGCTAGTCGGTTCGGGCAAGGTAGAACGAAGCCCTGCCGCCAGGCTGCGGCAGGGGCTTCGGGATCGTATACAGCAGAGATCGGCTTTTAGGGTCACCGCTTTCCGTAAATAGGGTCTGGAACGTGTGAAACTGTCAGACCCAATCACGCGATACTCAAGAGACCGGTCTGGCGCAACAAATTCACATCGAACGGGTGTACATGGCCGCGACGAATCCCCCTAAGCCGCTGCTGGACAAGGCCGCTGAAGCGGTGACGCGCTTCGGCAAATCCGCCGCCATCAAGTTGAACGGCGGTGGGCAGCCCGAGGATCAACTCCGTGCGCCGTTAGAGCGGCTGTTCGAGGACATAGCCGCAGCTCTCGGTGTCGACGTGGCCATGATCGGTGAGATGTCCCTGGCCACACTCGGTGTACGTCCGGATTATGCCGTGGACGTGGCCGGTGCCCGGGTGGGCTATGTCGAACTCAAAGCTCCTGGACGCGGCGTGCCGACGACCTGGACCCCGAACAAACACGAGAAGACGCAATGGGAGAAGCTGCGTCTGCTGCCGAACGTCCTCTATACCGACGGCGCTCTTTGGGCGCTCTATCGCGATGGCGAGTTGATCGGGCAGGTGGCCCGGTTTAACGGTGACGTCCGTACGGCAGGTAGCAAGCTCGTTCCCAGTGACGGGGAGTTCGCCCGCGTCGTTTCCGATTTCCTTCTGTGGAAGCCGAATCCTCCGCGCAACATCCGCCAACTCGTTCGCGCTGTGGCCGGATTGTGCAAGCTACTGCGGACGGAAGTGCTCGAAACCATTGGCCGTGAACTGCGGGGCGAGGAGAAGCAGAAGATCTTCACCGAGCTCACCACGGACTGGCGCAAACTGCTGTTCCCCGGCCTCACCCACGAGGAGTTCGCCGACGCATACGCGCAGACGGTGACGTTCGCCATGTTGCTAGCGCGGGTGGACGGCATCGCCTTCGAGGGCCGCAGCCTCGGCCAGATCGCCGCACACCTCGGCAAGAACCACTCGCTCATGGGCAAGGCGCTAGCCGTACTGACCCATGACGCTGTGGAGGGCCGCAGCGTCGTCGCCGAGACGCTCAAGCGGGTCATCGGAGCGGTGGACTGGGATCGAATCAGCGACGGCTCGGCGGACTCCTACCTTCATCTATATGAGCACTTCCTTGAGGCCTACGACTCCGACCTCCGTAAGGAAAGCGGCTCGTACTACACACCGAACGAGGTCGTCTCGTTCATGGTCCGCTTCGTCGATGACATCCTGCGCAACCGGTTCAGGCGGGAAGGCGGCTTCGCAGCAGACGACGTCGTAGCCGTGGACCCGGCGATGGGCACGGGAACCTACCTGCTCAACATCGTCAACAGCGTGGCTCGGACTGTGGAGAAGGAGGAAGGCAAGGGCGCGGTTCCCGCCCAGCTGAAGAAGCTCTTCGGACGCCTGATCGGACTGGAGCGACAGGCCGGCCCCTACGCCGTCGCCGAACTCCGGCTGAATCAGGCCCTCAAAACGGAGCATGGAGCCGAGGTCGCCGAGAAGGACCAGAAGCTCTACGTCGCCGACACTCTCGACAGCCCCTTCGACGACACGCACCTTGACCTGGGCTCGATGTACGAGCCGATCGTGCGGTCTCGCCGCGAGGCCAACCGGGTCAAGCGCGAGACCCGGGTCCAAGTCGTCATCGGCAACCCGCCGTACCGGGAACGCGCCAAAGGGCTGGGCGGCTGGATCGAGCAGGGCGCCAGAAACTCCGGCGTCGGCACGCCGCTGCTGGACTTCAAGGCCACCGGGCTCGGCCGATACGAGTATGTGCTGTCCAACATGTATGTCTACTTCTGGCGGTGGGCGACGTGGAAGGTCTTCGACGCCCACCCGGACCAGCCCGCGGGCATCGTGGCGTTCATCACGACCTCGGGCTACACAACCGGCCCTGGCTTCGCTGGAATGCGCGAGTACCTCCGCCGGACAGCCGACGAGGGATGGATCATCGACCTCTCACCGGAGGGACACCAACCCGACGCGTCGACTCGCGTCTTCCCTGGCGTTCAGCAGCCGCTCTGCATCGGAATCTTCGCCCGATACGGCACGGGCAACCGGGAGACACCCGCGCTAATCCATCACATGAGCCTGGCAGGGCGCCGCTCCGAGAAGTTCGCTCGCCTGGCAGAGCTAGATATCGGCGGATCCGGCTGGGCCGACTGTGCAACCGGCTGGTCGGATCGACTCCAGCCCGCCGGAGGGAAAGATTGGCGTAGCTACCCGGCGCTCGGAGATCTGATGCCCTGGCAAGCTCCTGGAGTCAAGCCAAATCGGACTTGGGTGTACGACCCGAACCCGGAGATCTTGCGAGACCGTTGGGAACGCCTGATCGCAGCGTCTGCCGGCGACAAAGCCACCCTGTTCAAGGAAAGCGACGCCCGTAGGCTGGACAGCCGGATCCAGCCGATCAGCAGTTTCCCTCTCCACGTCGGAACGATCAAGGATGAGTCCGGCCCCTGCCCCGTCCCGGTGCGTGTCGGCTATCGGTCCTTCGACCGTCAATGGGTGATCCCGGATAATCGGGTTCAGGAACGCCCCCGCCCTGAACTCTGGCAGGTGGCGAGTGACACCCAGGTATTCGCGACAGAACAGCATGCACATGCCATCGAAACTGGTCCCGGTCTGGTATTCACCGCCTACGTGCCGGACATGCACCACACCAACGGCCGGGGTGGGCGAGTACTTCCGCTCTACCGTGATCGCGCTGCCGGCTCGCCCAACCTCGCTCCCGGCCTGACACGCCTACTTTCCCACCGTCTCGGCCTATCTGTCACGGCGCCCGACGTGCTGGCATACGTCGCGGCGGTGACCGCCCACAGCGGATATACGACTCGCTTCGCCCAGGAACTCCGCACCCCGGGTGTTCGGGTACCGCTCACAGCTGACCCAGAGTTGTGGAACCGCGCCGTACACCTAGGGAAACGCGTCATCTGGCTGCACACCTACGGCGAGCGCTTCGTGGACTCGGCCGAGGGCCGTCCCGCAGGACCCCCAAGACCGGATCCGGCCCACCGTGCAAAGTCACAAGTAGCTATCCCCGGAACGGCTGAAGAGATGCCCGATGACATCTCCTACGACCCCGAAACTACGACCCTGCACGTCGGCGCCGGCCGCATCTCCCCTGTCCGCCCTGAAGTGTGGGCGTACGAGGTGTCCGGGATGAAGATCGTCAAGAAGTGGTTCGGCTACCGCAAGAAGAACCCGGCAGGCCGAAAGTCCTCTCCCCTCGACAACATCCGCAGCGAAGAATGGCCCGCTGAGTTCACCACAGAGCTGCTGCAACTCCTCCACGTACTCACGCTGTGCGTGGAGCTGGAACCCGACCAAACCACCCTGCTGGAGAAGATCTGCAACAGTCCCCTCATTCCCATCACCGACCTCGAGCGAGCGGGCGTCTTGCCGGTTCCCGCCAGCGCTCGCAAAGCCCCGGCTGGCGAATCCCCGGAAGCCCCAACCTTGTTGTAATCACGTCCACCCGAACGCGCTTATCCTGGCAGCTGCCTAAGCTGATCGCGTGACTCAGGGAGACGATGCTGTTCCCGCTCGTAGGACTGTTCACTGAGCCCTTTTCATCCTCGGGTGAGCTCGTAGTTCTGCAGGACAGCGATCGCTCGCAGAGCTGGCCCGCCTTGTGCGGGCAGCAGCGGAGTTTGCGGAGGATGCGCCAGCTTTTGAACAGGCCGTTGGCGCGTTCGCCTGGTCCGCGGAGCCGGGCTCGGGAGCGATTGGCCGCTTTCTGGGAGGCGGGTTTGTTACGGTCCTTGTACGGCGTGGCGATCGGGCCTTCGGCGCTTTGGTAGCTCTTGCCGGCCAGGGTCAGCACGCCGGCCTGCGCCAGGCGATTGTCGATTATAGCGTGGCAAATCCACACTCCTGGGGACAAGGTCCGGTCAGCTCCGGGAGGATATTACGTACTCCATGCGTTCGGGTGTACTAGCTCCGCGCGATCTTGCCGAATTATCGAGGATGGCCACCATGCGTAGACGTGTGTTGATAGGGGGTGGGGCCGTGCTCGCGATGGCGGCCCTGGTAGGGCTGGGTATCTACTTCAACCGGGTGGGATTGGATGATGCTGACAAGCTGGCCAGTGTGATCGGGCTGTTCGTCGCGGTGGCTGGGCTGACGATGTCAGGGTATGGTCTGGTCGCCGACAAACGAGGCGGTGGGGGAATGCAATCACGGTCCTCGACACATCCCGAGCAGCCCGCGAAGGCCACTGATGACGGAGCCAAAGGCAGCTCTGACACGGATGGGGCGCACAACGTTCATCAACGGGCTTCGGCTGAGGGGACAGGCCGGGTTTATCAGGCTGGCCGCGATCAAATTATCAACGAGCGGTGAGTCGTCTGAGCGGCGGCCGCCGAAAGGTGAGGCAGCGCGCGGACGCATCCGGGTTTGCGCGCATCTACCAGGCCGCTGGTAACCAAGTCGTGTACCAGGGGGCAGAGTCCTACCAGCTGACGGCATGGCCGCTGCAGGCGCAGCCGCTGGTCGCGCGGGAGGCGCGGGCGCGGCCCAGTGTGCTGCTGCGGGCAGCGAACGGGTTGACCGACTTTGTCGACCGACCGGGTGCCTTGGCCGATTTCCGGGAATGGCGGGATGGACCTGCTCACGGCAGGGTCGCGATCCGGCTCGTTCATGGGCCGGGCGGGCAGGGCAAGACCAGGCTGGCTGGTCACCTGGCCGACTTGTGGCAGCACCAGGGCTGGGTGGCGCTGGCTGCCCACCAGCGCCGGGACCGCTCTGCACCTGAGATATTCCAGATTCCCGCCCTCGACGAGGCGACTGGGCTGTTGGTGGTTGTGGATTACGCTGAGCGGTGGGACACCGTTGACCTGTTGTCACTGCTGGCCGACACCCGGATCCGTGCCGCGCTGCCGGTGCGGGTACTGCTGCTGGCCCGCTCGGCCGGCACTTGGTGGCAAGGCCTGAAGTATCGCATCGACCGCGAGTTGAATCTAACGGCCACTCGGTACGAGCTGAAACCGTTGGAGCAAGAGACGGGCATCGACCGAGGCACCTTGTTCGCCGCTGCTCGTGACAGATTCGCCGAGCTGCTGGAGATACCCGGTGCCAAGCGCGTTGACCCGCCGGCGGCGTTGGAGCGGCACGAGTCCTACCAGCTGGTGTTGACCGTGCACATGGCCGCTCTCGCCGCGGTGCTGGCCTGCGGTGAGGGCCAGACGGGGCCGGTCGACCCAGTGGCAGTGTCGAAGTTGTTGCTGGACCGGGAACGCGATCGCTGGAGGACGATGTTCGTCCTTTCGGCCGAAGATCGGCTGCTGACCTCTCCCGATGCGATGGGGCAGCTCGTCTATACCGCCACGGTGACCGGCCGGCTCCGCTATGACGACGGACTGGCAGCCCTGACGCGAGCCAAGATCGAATCTTCCGAACATCCCGGGCAACTCCTGAAAGATCACGCGAGGTGCTATCCACCCCTGGGCTCTGGCAAGCCGGGGCACATTCGGCAGGATGCCGCGCCGGCACATGATGTGGGTCAGGCCATGGTGCTGGAGCCGCTGTATCCCGACCGGCTAGGCGAGGACTTCCTAGCCTTGGCCACCCCCGGCCACTCTTACGATTATCCTGTTGACCCTTGGGCCGATGACGCCCCCGCACGCCTGCTGGCCCCGCCTCGCTCACCTGGCGATCATGCTGACGATCGGTTCGGGGAGCACGACAGCATGCCTGGCTGGGTCCGCCACGGAATGATCACTCTGATCGAGGCCGCCGATCGCTGGCCTCACCTGGCCCACCGCCTATATCGACTGGTGGCCACCTACCCTCATCTGGCCCTACATGCCGGAGGTGCCGCCCTGGCCACCCTCGCCAACATGGAGGGCATCAATCCAGAGTTGCTGGAGAAGATCGAGTCGGTGCTGCCGACCCGTCAGCATGTCGATCTGGACATCGGCATTGCGGCGGTTGCCACTCGGCTGTCCAAGCACCGGCTGGCCACCACCACCGATCCTGCCGAGCGCGCCGTCATCTACGACGCCCTGGCGGTTCGGCTCAGCTACGCTGGCCTGCGCGCCAGCGCTCTGACTGCCAATGAGCACTCCACCGAAGTCTGGCACCGCCTGGTCGAAGCCAACCGGGATGCCTACCTGCCCAACCTGGCGGCATCGATGGGCAACTACGCGAACCGGTTGGCCGAGGCCGGGCGGCGAGAGAAGGCGGCGCTGGTATCGGAGCAGACGCTCACTCTCTACCAGGAGTTGGTCCAGGCCAACCCCGACATCCACCTGCCTAACCTAGCGATGTCACTGAACAACCATGCAAATCGGTTGAAAGATATTGGGCGGCGCGAGGAGGCGTTGCTGGTCAGTCAGGAGGCCGTCGACCTCTACGAAAAACTTCTCGAGCTCAACCGTGAAATGCATCTGCCCGACCTGGCAAGGGCACTGGCCAACCATGCCATCCAATTGACATATGCTGGGCAGCGCGAGGAAGCGGTGTCGGTATCAGAGCGGGCGCTCATCCTCTACCGGGAATTGGTTCAGATAAACGCTAATGCCCGCCTGCCAAACCTGGCCATGTCGCTTAAGAATCACGCGGGTCTACTGGCAGAGGTCGGGCGGCGCGAGGAGGCGTTGCCGGTCAGCCAGGAGGCCGTCGACCTCTACGAAAAACTCGTCGAACTCAACCGGGAGGCGTATCTGCCCGGCCTGGCGACAGCGTTGGACACGCACGCCGTTCGACTGGGGCAGGTTGGACGGCGCGGGGAAGCAGTGTCGGTATCGGAGCGGGCGCTCGTCCTCTACCGGGAATTGGTTCCGGCCGGCCCCGACCTTTCCCTGCCCCAACTGGCGCTGTTACTGAACAACCACGCCGGTCTTTTGGCGCAGATCGGGCGGTGCGAGGAGGCGTTGCCGGTCAGCCAGGAGGCCGTCGACCTCTACGAAAAACTCGTCGAGCTCAATCGGGAGGCCCACCGGCCTGGTCTGGCGGGAGCGTTGAACAATCACGCTGTCCTGCTTTCGCAGATCGGGCGGCGTGAGGCGGCGGTCCAAACCAGCCAGGAGGCCGTTCATTTGCGTCGCGAGTTGGTCCAGGCAAACCCCGACGCCTACCTACCTGACCTGGCAATGTCGCTGAACAACCACGCCAGGCTGCTGACAGAGATAGGCCATTGCGAGGAGGCAGTGTCAGTCAGTCAGGAGACAGTCGGCCTACACAGCGACCTGGTCAAGCTCAACCGGGAAGCCTACCTGCCCAACCTGGCGATGTCGTTGGTCAACAATGCAGGCGTCCTGGCGGAGATCGGGCGGCGCGAGGCGGCGGTTTCAGCATCAGAACAGGCACTTACCTTCTACCGGGAGTTGGCTCGGACCAATCCGGACGTCTATGTGCCTGACCTTGTGAAATCGCTGACCAACTACGCGAACCGGTTGGCGCAGGTTAGGCGGTGTGAGGAAGGCCTCCTGGCCAGCCGGGAGGCCTTCGACCTCAGCCTGGCGTTGGCCCAGGCCAACCCCCATGCCTACCTGGCTGACCTAGCGGGATCGCTGACCACATACGCCGCTCAGTTGGCGCAGGTAGGTCAGTGCGCGGAGGCGGTCCCCGCCAGCCAGGAAGCCGTCCGCTTGATGGGCAAGCTGGTCGAGCGAAATCGGGAGGCTCATCTGCCAGATTACACCCGAAGTCTTACGGTTCTTGGGCTTGCCCTGGTGCAATGTGCACGGTTCGGTGAAGCGGTCGCACCCCTGGCGGCGGCGTTTGCCACTGCACAGCAGTTGCCCGAATACGCCCAACGCATCATCGGCATGATCGTCGATTTGCTGCGTCGCTGTCATGCAGGGGACGCAGCCGTGGTGGCGGCGAAATTCTGCGAGATCACCGGCCAGGACGTTCCCGATTGGATGAGACAATCACCCGCTGCCGAGGACTGACGGTATTCAGCGAGTCGGCTGGACGGATGCGTGCCTTGCTCACGGTTTGAGCTCCGATCGCCACGTGTGGCCGGTCATGACTGCGCCTGCTAAAAACCACATCCATGCACGTCAATCAGGCTCTGCATCACTTTCGAAGCGACTACAAGTTCTGCTGCCAAGCAGACGCACATCACCTACCGATGGCTGCTCCGTGGTTTCTCGTACGCCTTCGATCTGCCGTGGAGCTGGGACCTCGTCACGCAATCCTGACCCTGCACAGCGGTGTCGAGATAGGGGAAGAATGGACATAATGGCGATGGTCAAAAACGTATGGTTGCTCGGTGGTTGCTCGCGTGTACGCGATACAACACGGCACGCGTCAGCACAGGCCGGCACGACGACGGGGATAATTCCGGCCACGACAATACGAAACAGCACTCCGCGACACTGAGCGACATCAAACGAGGATTCTCATAATCCGTGGGTCGTGGGTTCAAGTCCCACCCGCCCTACTCTTCTCACCACCGCGTCCCTGGCTTGAGCAGGGGTTTCGCGGGAACCTGGGTTACGCGGACAGGCAGCAGGAAGCAGCCGTGTGCCGCCCCTCGCGGAACATACGCAGAATGGATCTTGGGGTGTTTTCCCAGGTCACACATAGCAAAAGACCCCGGTCGGGGTCCGGGGTCCACTGCGTTCCGCGTGCTCACTGCGACAGGGCTTCCAAGATCCGGCCGTTGGCGACCTCCCGCTGTCCGTCGATGCACTTGGCGTACACCTTGAGCAGCACATCCGCCCCGCGCCCGGCGCGCTCGGCGGCTTCCGGGGCATGGACGCCGCGCCGTGCTGTTCGATGTGCTCCCTGAGGATGGACACCAGTTCGGGAGGGATCGGCACGATGCGGGTCGTCTTCACGTCGCGGTGCTTCAGGCCCCGCTCGTCGTGCCTCTCCCCCGAGTCCGTGTAGCGCTTCATGCTCTCCGAACGTGTCTTCTGGCCGGCGCCGCGGTGATGTCAGCGGGAAGGTGGTCGGCCAACCGCGCCAGGGCACGTCCGGAGTCTGTCGTAAGCCGGTCAGCGGTGGGCGTGTGAGAAGCTCTGAAGGACCTGGTTGTCCTGGTCAGGGATATGGCCGAGCTTGTCGACCTCTTCAGCCAGCCCTGCCAGCACCGCGCGGAGCTGCACCCGGGTGACGTCGGCGAAGGTTCGCAGGTAGGCGATCTGCCGCTCCAGTTCCTCGGCCTCGGCACCGTGCTCGCCGCCGCGCGAGCGGTAGGCGCCGACCGCCTGGTCGGCGGCCTCCTCCGCCTGCCGCTGCGCTTCCGTCAGGATCATCTCGTACTGCTGGCGGGCCTCCCCGAGGATCCGCCGGGCGTAGTCCTCAGCCTCCGCGATCTGGACGTCGGCGGTCTGCTGGGCGCGGGAGAGGATGTTGATCGCATCGACGCTCAGGGCCTGCTGCTGGGGAGCGGCGGGCTCGGCGCTGATGCCGTGCTCCTTGTACCACTGCTTCAACCGGTCGATGTACGCCCGCAGGTCCGCCTTCTCCTTGTCGCCGGCCGCCACGTCTTCCGCGACCCGGTACAGGAACGAGCGCACCTCGTCCTCGCTGTAGCCGCGGCGCCCGAGTGGTGAGCGCGAGAACTCCTGCTTGCGTATCCGATCCGGGGTGAGGGGCTGGCGTTCGCGGTCCGGGTGATCTCCCCAAGACATCTCTGCCGTCATGACTCCCCGCCTTTGTCGCTCGTGAACTCGTCGAAGTGGATCTGCTCGGAGGGCACGCCCGCGTCCAGCAGTCGTCCGACGGTGCTCTGAGCCATCTCCGTGGAGCCGCAGACAAACACCTGCTGGCCACGCCATGCCTGCAGCGCGACGTCCACGGCGTTGCCGCGGGCGCCACGGTAGTAGGGGTCGTTGGAGACGGCTGGGACGACGGTCAGCCAGGGGTGCTCCGCGGCCATCTTGGACAGCGCCTCGAGGTCGTACAGCTCCCGGGACGTCCGGGCGCCGACGACGACGTCGACCTTCCGCGACGGGCCCTCGTACATCACCTGTTCCACCAGTGCCTTCAGCGGCGCGAGACCCGTGCCGCCCGCGATGAGGAGCAAATCGCCGGGCATGTCGGGGGAGAGCTTCAGCTTGTCGCCGACCGGCGCTCCCACGCGCAGTACGTCGCCGCGCCGCGCGCCCATGACCAGGGCGGCGCTCAGCACACCGCCGTCGACCATGCGTACGTGCAGGTCGATCGTGTTGTCCTGGCGCGGCGCGTTGGCGAAGGAGTAGAAACGCCAGACGCGCGGCCGCCTGGAGTGCGAGATCGACGCCGACTGGCCGGGACGGAAGACGTACTGGTAGTTCAGCCGGGCCCGGATCACCGCGATGCCGAGGGCGGGGGTCTCGTGGCTGATGATCTCGCCTTCCCACCAGGGCGGGGTGGTCTTGGACGCGTCCACGGCCGCTTCCGACATCACCTGGGCCACCAGGCTGTACGCCTTCGTCCAGTCCTCGGCGAGGGCAGGCGTCCAGCGGTCGCCCAGGAAGTGCTCCAGGGTGGCGAGCAGCGCCCTGCCGACGGCCGGGTAGTGCTCCGTCACGACGGCGAACTTGCGGTGGTCCCGGCCGAGCTGCTGCAGGTACGGGACCAGCTCCTCCACCCGGTCGACGTTGCTGACGATGTGCCCGAGCGCGCCGACGAGCCGGTCGCGCTGGCTCGCCATCGCCACCGGGAACAGGTCCCTCGTCTCCGGGTTCATCAAGAACAGGGCTGAGTAGAAGAACAGCGGCACCTGGTCGCCCGACCGGGCGACGAGGCGCCAGCTGTCCTTGAGAGCTTGCGCGTTCACTCAGTCGGCCGTCTCTCTACTGGCCCGGCCACAATGGACGACTCCACCTTGTTCAAGGTCAGCTCGACGTGCCGCAGGATCTCGTCCCCCACACCGGCCCCCTGCAACACGGAGAGCAGGATCTCGCCGACCTTCGCGTAGTGGTCGGCGGTGATGCCCATGCCGCGGTGCGCCTCTGCCAGGTCGCGGCCCTCGTACGGCTCGGGGCCGCCGAGGACGGAGCAGAGCAGCATCACCATGTGCCGCTTCAGCCTCGGCATGTCGATGCCGGCGAAGTAGGGCTTGAGGGCGGCGTCGTCGAGGACTCGCACGTAGAAAAGGTCGACGACGTCGCGAACAGCCGGCGCGCCGCCGACCTGGTCATAGTGGGACGGCGAGATTGTCACAAATCCTCCAAGTGGGCCATGCGTCGCAGGACCGGCTGACGGTGTTCGGGGTTCGCCGCGGTCACGACGCGAGGAATGGCGAATGGACGCACCCTGGCGCTCCGGACGCCGAAAGCCCGGGCGCCCGCGAGAGATGCGGTGAGTGATGGTCGTGGGTTTCCTGCCGTCACCCTTCCTTCATGCCAGAGCAAAGGCACCGAGCCGGATTTCGTTACGCAGGGTAACGGTCGGTCACGCCTCAGGTGCCTCGCCTATCTAACCATGCCCCCTATGCCCCATGAACCCCCTCCCACGCTTTTTTGACCCATGTGTCTCACGAACAGGCAACCTCTCCTGTCCGACCATGGAAGTGCCGATGGGCATCTCGACTCTGGCGGACTCCGCTCCCGCGACACACCGCGACAGAACCCCCATCCCGCACCCACTCACCGCTTGACCTGCAGAAACACCCGGCGGGCGAGCGATGGAAGGGTCTGACATGTCGAACCACTTCACCGGCCTCAGCCTTGCGCCACAACTCGGCGACCAGCGGCTCGATCTGTGCGACCGGTACGCCTTCCAGGCGCCCGACGCCGTGTACCGCATGAGCATCGACAACGACGGCGCGGATCTGGGCCGGTGCAGCGTCCTGCGCGACGGCGAGCTCGTCCACGCGGACCGGGGCGGGCATCCGTCGATGAGCGGCTTCTTCAACACCGACGCCACGGAGGT
Source organism: Nonomuraea sp. AD125B (assembly GCF_041402765.1). Taxonomy (NCBI): domain Bacteria; kingdom Bacillati; phylum Actinomycetota; class Actinomycetes; order Streptosporangiales; family Streptosporangiaceae; genus Nonomuraea; species Nonomuraea sp. AD125B. The sequence goes on from NZ_JBGLOU010000005.1 coordinate 101,197, forward strand.
GGAGTACAACGCCGGCGAGCCGGTCAACGGCCGGGAGAGGTGGACGGACCAGTTCGTCCACCTGCTGGGCCACACGGGCGAAGGTGTGTACCAGGACGCTTCACGTGGCATCGCCCTGGTACCCGGGGACAAGGCCGGTCAGCGGAAGTCGGAGATGCGCAGGACCGCCAGCATGTCCGTCGCTCGGGAGCCGGTCGAGAAGGATGCCTCAGCACCGACCCAGCCGCGGAAGGCTCCGGTGTCGTCGATGATCTGCATGAGCGGTTTGACATGGGAGTTGCCGGTGTAGCAGAACTCGTCCCGCTCCATCGCCAGGCAGGTGCACCAGTGCCACAGCGTGTCGCGGCGGTCGGACTTGGAGATCATCGTCAGGTAGTACTGGATGGAGGTGATGTCGGCGCTCGTTCCGCCACCGTACTTGGGGCAGCCGCCCTCCTTCTTGCAGGCGCTGTTCGAGGAGGGCTGCAGGTAGGTCAGGCACGAGGTGGTGGCGGAGCAGGCGCGGAAGGAGGACAGGCCGAACGGCTGGTTGTCGGAGGTGACGAGCTTACCGCTCGCCCAGCTCCTCAGGTCCTGCCTGAGCGAGCCGGGGAACGCCTTCACCGAGCTCATCGCGCGGCGCGTGCTGATCGCGGCGTTGCTGCCGTAGCCGTACCCGTTCGTGGCCAAGGTGCTCTGCTTGAGGTCCAGGCGGGCCAGCTTGCCGTCAGGCGAGGTCCGCACGTACCACTGCTCCGTCCACTTCTGGGCGATCTTCCACCGGATGGTGAGCACGTCTCCTGACATGGTGTACGTCCCGGTGCGGCTCTCGTCGGGGGCCCCGGTGAAGCCCCCGGCGGTCAGCACCTGGCAGGTGCGAGGCCGCGACTGCTTGCCACCCGCCTTGGTGCTGCAGCTCGAGTCGGGGACGGTACCGGTGCGCTGCCTCGCCTGGGGATGACGCTGCCACCACAGGTACATGGAGGCGCTCACCGTGCCGTTCGCGGCGAAGCGGTAGTTGCCCAGGCGTAGCCAGTTCTGCTGGGAGGCGGCTTTCAGGTGACCCTGTGAGACGACGAAGGTGGTCTTGCCGCCCGGCAACGACGCGGCGGAAACCGCGGCCGCCGTGGCGGATTGTGCGGGCAGGATGGTGATGGCGAGTACGAAGGACAGAATTGCCGCTGCGGTACGCATGGAGAAGCTCCGGAAGGCTTACGGACTTGGCCGATCGTCAACGCGCCACCATATCGGCCAGGGCCGGAAACGTCTTCAAAACCGAACATAGAGTTACCGTGCGTGTGGTCACCGGCGCGCTTCACCCTGTGTGGAGCGGTCATGGGCCACGCGCTGGCGCAGGTGCGGGTGCTTATGGGCGCACGCTGGTGCTGGTCGATCGCGGTCGCGCTGGCGTCGCGCTCGCCGCAGGTGGAGGTGCCCGGCAGTCGCCGGCTGCCGGGCATTTCTCGTTCTCGACCGTACATATTCGCTGCCGAGAAAGGCGCCAAGAAGCCGTCATTCTTACTTGCTGCGGCATTCTTATGACAGTCCCGCCGCCCCGCTGCGTTTCGCCGACGTGCTCGCCCTGGCCCATCCGACGCCGCGCGACGAGATGCGGGCGGCGGTCTTCCGCCACGCGGTCTCTGATCGCGGACGGCGGGATACCGGCCGAGGCCGCCATGGGCCAACGATCATACGACTGCTACAAGGCTGGATCGCCGCGGGTAAAGACCGGCGCGGGCTCCCGCGGCCCGGGCCGTCCATCTCAGGGGCGCCAGCCCGCCAGATACCGCTCGACGGTGTGCCTGGCCGCCTGCCGGTCGGTGAGCTGCGGCCGGTCGGCCGTCACGGCCGCGCCCGGGCCGGTGTTGCGGTACTCGGCGAAGCGGCCCTCGCCCGCCCAGGGGTCGTCCAGGACGTGCGCGTCCAGGTAGGCGTCGCGGACCACGGCCGCGCCCGAGCTGCCGAGCGAGACGGATCGGGCGATCTCGCCGGTCAGCCGCCCGCCGTTGACGAGCACGGTGCCGCCGGCCAGCACGTTGCCGGGGCCGGCCGACCTGATCGTGCAGCCGTCCAGGACGGTCGTGCCCTGGCCGCGTACGATGTCCGCGTCGCCCTCGGCGTAGCAGTCGCGCAGGTAGGCGCGGCGACCGTCGGCCTGGAGCACGCCGGCGTGGCCGATCAGCCTGGCACCGTCGAAGGCGGTCCTGTCCCCCGCCGAGCGCGCGGCGGGAGCGGGCCCCGGGTTGACCGTCTCGTCGGTGGCGTTCTGGAGCGTGACGTCTCGGATGGTGACGCCGTCGGCGAGCACGGCGAGGGTGGCGCTCCGGGCGGTGCCCCAGGTGCCGCCGTAGAACTTCGCCGCCCCGGCGGACAGGTCGTAGGTGATGACCACGTCCTCGGCGTTGCCGGTCGCGCCCCTGATCGTCAGGTCGCGGCGCCCGGCCCAGACGCGCGGCATCTCGCGGTAGACGCCGGGCCCGACGATGATCTCCGCGCCGGGCGGCGCTGCGCCCACCGCCGCCTGGATGCTGGCGAAGTCGCCGGTGCCGTCGAGCGCCACCGTGATGCGGCGCGGCGCCCGCCGCTCCCCGCCGGCCGGCCCAGCGCCCCGGCTGACGATGCCGGGCACCTTCTCGGCGGGGTCGAGCGTGTAGGCGTAGTACGCCGACGGGTCGAACGCGGTGCCGGCGCTGTCGGAGCGGCCCGGCGAGTCGCGCAGCACGTTGCCCCGCTGCACGACCTGCGAGGCCGGGTCCTTGGCCACGACGGGGTCGGGGACGCCCTGGTAGTAGCTGTTCTCCACGACCAGCCGGCCGGCGCCGCGGATCATCGTCCCGTACATGGCGGTGTCCTGGACGTAGTTGTTGTACCAGTGCGCGGCCTCGGTGTTGTCGATGCTGGCGTTGCGCTGGTGGGTGCCGCGGATCCAGTTGTGGTGGAAGGTCACCTTGGTCACGACGTTGGGGGTCCAGCCGACGCCGACGGCCTTGTTGTGGTCGCTGAAGACGTTCCAGGAGACGGTGACGTAGTCGCTGTCCTTGCGGATGTCGAGCAGGCCGTCGCCGGTGCGGGTGAAGTGGTTGTGGTCGATCCAGACGTGGTGGGCGCCGTCCAGCTGGATGCCGTCGTAGTCCTTGGTCTTGCCGTCCCAGTCGCCCGGCACGTAGCTGTCGCGGATCGTCAGATCGCGGATGATGACGTTGTGCACGCCGTTGAGGAAGAACCCGCCGTGCACCAGCTCGGCGCCCGCGCCCTCGCCGACGATGCTCTTGTCGGAGGCGACCGCGATCTCCCTGCCGTACGGCTCCATCGTGATCGAGCCCCTGACCTTGATCACGTACGGCTCGGCGGCCGTGGCGTACCGCTCCAGGTCGGCCAGGTCGTCCACGGTCACGGTCTCGCCTGCCGCGCCGCCGGTGGTGCCGTCCACCCCCAGGGCGCTCAGCCCGGCGAACCCGTCGGCCCGCTGCTGCTCGGCCTGCGCGGGCGCCGGGGCCAGCAGGAGCCCCGCCATCAGGGCCAGGACCGCCGCCGCCCTCACGAGATCCTCCCCGCGCCGGCGCGCGCCTCCACGTACGCGTTGTTGTAGACGTGCACCTTCCCGTGCCGTACGCGCGGCGCCCGCTGGTTGAGCCCCGACAGCAGGTTGTGGTGCAGGGTGACGCGCAGCTGGCCCGCGTCGTGCTCGGAGAACACGCTCCACGAGACGGTCACCAGGTCGCTGCCCCTGACGACGTCGAGCAGCCCGTCGTGGTGCGAGGCCGTCACCGCGGCGACGGCGAGTGCGACGACAGCGTGCATCAGCCGTTCCTCTTCTTGTACGCGGCCTGCGCCTCGGTCAGCTTGCCGGCGAACTCGTCCAGGAACGCCTTGGCGCTGGTCTGGCCCAGCAGCACCTTCTGGAACTGCGGCTCCGCCCACGTCTTGGTGATCTGGTTGAACTCCGGCAGGTGGTAGGGCATCTGCACGACCTTGGTGGCCGGGTCGTTCAGCACCCGCTGCGCCTCGGTGATGTGCGCGGCCTTCGAGGGCGGCACGTCGGTGTTGGCCGGGATGACGCCGGTCTGCTCGGCGAGGTAGCCGCCCATCTCCTTGGCCGCGAAGAACTCGGCCAGCTTGGCCGCGGCGTCCTTGTTCTCACTGGCGGAGAAGACGGCGACGCCGCCGACCGGGTTCGACAGCACGGTCTGGGGGCCGGTGTCGGACTTGGGCACGGAGAAGGAGCCCACCTTCTCGTCGCCGAGTGCCTTCTTGTGGTCCTGGTAGGAGCCCAGGTTGTGCTGCATGATCGCGATGCTGCCCGCGGTGTCGAATTGGGCGACCATCTTGACGTAGTCGTTCTGCAGGTCGCCCTCGGGCGTGTTCTTCTTGTACAGGCCCGCGTACTTCTCCAGCGCTGTCACGTTGCGCGGGTCGTTCAGCGTGGCCTTGCCCGCGGCGTCGAAGAACTCGGTGACGCCCGACTGGCCGTAGACGACCTCCAGCATCTGGGCGACGGAGCCGGCGCCGCCGCGGATGGTGAAGCCGAAGCGGTTCTTGCCGGGCTCGGTGAACGTGTCGACGACCGTGAAGAACTCCGACCAGGTTCGCGGGGGCTCCACCCCCGCCTCCTTGAACCAGTCCTTGCGGTACCAGAACGCGCCGGAGTTGGTGGAGATCGGGTAGATGTACATCTTCCCGTCGGGCACGACGTTCTTGACCGTCGTCAGCAGCGCCTCGTTGAACTTGCCGTTCAGCGCGGGGTTCTTGGCGATGCGCTCGTCCACGGGTTCGAGCGCCTTCTGTGCCACCAGGCTGCCGAGCCCGGAGGTCGAGATGTCGGCCACGTCGGGAGTTCCGCCGCCGGCGATGGCCGTGTCGAGCTTCTGCGACGCCTGCGCGATCGGCACGCCCACATAGTTGACCCTGATGGTCGGGTTGGCCTTCTCGAACTGGGCGATGGCGTGCTGCCAGACCGGCGTGCGGGCGGGCCCGGCGTTGGTGTCCCAGAAGGTGATCTCGGTGGTGCCGTCCTCGGAGCCGCCGCCCGAGCCGCAACCGGCCAGGACGGCCGCCAGCACGATGGCGGCCAGCGGCGCGTGTCGTCTCATGTGCCCTCTACCTTTCGATGTCCACGGTGAACGCCTCGAAGATCGCTTCGCCGGTGCCGTCCCCCGCGGCGAACAGGCCGAGCACCGCCCCCACCCAGCGGCCCTGGGTGGCCTGGAAGGGCGCGCCCACTTCCCTGCCGTCGGCCAGGAACGTGACCAGGGCGCCCGCGCCGATCCGCGCGCCGATCGTGACGGCGCCGTCCTGCTCGACCGGGACCGGCTGCGTGTCGCCGCGGACCAGGGTCAGCTTGCCCTCCGCGCCCCGCTCCAGGCCGACGAAGGCCGCGGTGTCGCCGACCACGGCCAGCCCCGCCCTGCCCTCGCCCGCCAGCGTGAGCGTGACGGTGACCGTGCAGGGCACGCCGGGCAGCCGCTGCCCCAGCACGGACGGCCGCGCGCGCAGGTCGTCGGGCCCCGGCACGCAGGCCAGCCGCAGTGTGCCGTCCCGCAGCGCCCACCAGGAGGGGTCCGGGTTGGCCTGCCAGCTCCACTGCAGGCCCAGGCCGGGGCCGGCGAAGTCGTCGGACGTCGCGGGCGTGGCCAGCTCACCGACGGGCACCGGAACCCGGTACTCGGCCACGGGCTCGCCGTCGTTGCCCATGACCGGCCAGTCGTCCTCGCCCCAGACCATGGGCTGCAGGTGCACGACCCGGCCATAGGGACCGCGGTCCTGGAAGTGCATGAACCAGTGCTCGCCGGACGGGGTGTCCACCCAGCCGCCCTGGTGCGGGCCATTGACGTCGGTGCCGCCCTGCTCCAGCACGATGCGGTCCTCGTACGGACCGAAGATCGACTCGGCCCTGAACACCGACTGCCAGCCCTGCTCCACACCCCCGGCGGGCGCGAAGATCCAGTACATGCCGTCGCGCTTGTAGAGCTTGGGCCCCTCCAGCGTCCGGTAGCCCGGCAGCAGGTCGGCGTCGATGACCAGCGTGCCCTCGTCCAGCACCGTGCTGCCGTCGGGCGCCATGCGGTGCAGGGTGAGCCGGTTGTTGACGCCGGCGCGGCTCTTGGCCCAGCCGTGCACCAGGTACGCCTGCCCGTCCTCGTCCCACAGCGGGCACGGGTCGATGAGCCCGAGGCCCGGTTTGACGATGTGCGGCTCGGTCCACGGGCCGCGCGGGTCCTCGGCGCTCACCCAGCAGACGCCCACGTCGGGGTCGCCCCAGAAGATCCAGAAGCGGCCGTCGTGGTGGCGCAGCGAGGGCGCCCACACCCCGCAGCCGGGCCGCACGTCGTCGTGGCCCCGGGTGTAGGCGTGGCCGATGATCGTCCAGTTGACCAGGTCGCGCGAGTGCAGGATCGGCAGCCCGGGCACCTTGGTGAAGGTGGAGGCCGTCAGGTAGAAGTCGTCGCCGACGCGGATCACGTCGGGGTCGGACCAGTCGGCGTTGAGCACCGGGTTGCGGTAGGTCCGGTCGGTCATCCCTTCACCGCCCCGGCGGACATCCCCTGGACGAGGTAACGCTGGATGAAGGCGAAGACGATGACGACGGGCAGTGCGGCGACGACGCCGCCGGCGGCGAGGGCGCCGAAGTCGACGCTGTTCTCGCCGAGGTTGTAGGCCAGGCCCACGGGCACGGTGAACTTCTCCTGGTCGTTGATGAACATGAGGGCGAAAAGGAAGTTGTTCCAGCTGTGGATGAAGGCGAACGAGCCGACCGCGACCAGCGCGGGCCGCAGCAGGGGCAGCACGATGGCCAGGAAGCCGCGCAGCCGGGAGCAGCCGTCCACCCAGGCGGCCTGCTCCAGCTCGTACGGGATGTTGCGGATGAAGCCGCTGATCAGGATGAGCGAGAGCGGGAGCTGGAAGACCGTCTCGGCGATGACGAGGCTCCACAGCGAGTTCGTCAGGTCCAGCGTGCGGAAGATCTCGAACAGCGGGACGATCATCAGGGCGCCGGGGATGAACTGCGTGCAGAGCATCCCGACCATGAACGCGCCCTTGCCGCGGAAGGTGTAGCGCGCCAGCGCGTAGCCGCCGGCCAGCGCCACCACCGTGGTGGCGATCAGTGAGGCGACGCCGACCATCAGGCTGTTCTGGAAGAAGACGGCGAACCCCATGCCGTTCCAGACCGTGTCGAAGTGCTGGAGCGTGATCGGCCACGGGAAGATCGCCGTCGAACCGGCCGGGCGGAAGGCGAAGACCAGCATCCAGTAGAACGGCACCAGCGTGAACAGCAGGTACAGGGCGAGCGGCAGGTAGATCTGCCAGCGCGGCACCCGGTTGCCCGGCGCCGTCCGCGGGCTCTGGCGCCGCGGGGCCGCCACCGGCCGTTCGGCGACCGCGGTCATGACTTCGCTCCGAACTTGCTCAGGCGCAGGTACGCGATCGAGAAGAAGGTCAGGATGAGGAACGCCACGGTGGTCAGCGCGGTGGCGTAGCCGAAGTCGTGCGACTGGGCGGCCAGCGAGGCCACGTACAGCGGCAGCGTGGTGGTCTGGTGGGCGGGGCCGCCGCCGGTCAGCGTGTAGAGCAGATCCACGTTGTTGAACTCCCACACGCAGCGCAGCAGCGTGGACAGGATGATCGCGTCGCGCAGGTGCGGCAGCGTGATGTGGACGAAGCGGCGCGTCCGGCCGGCGCCGTCCACGGAGGCGGCCTCGTACAACTCCTTCGACACCGACTGCAGGTCGGCCAGCAGCAAGATCGCGAAGAACGGCACCCCGCGCCACAACTCGGCCACCACCGCGGCCCAGAACACGGTGTCCGGGTTGGCCAGCGGCGCCGCCCCGTACTCCATCAGGCCGAGGTCGGCGAGGTAGCGGGACATGCCGGTGAACGGGTTGTAGAGCAGCACCCAGATCGCGGTGGTCAGCACGCCGGAGACCGCCCACGGCGAGAAGACCAGCGCCCGCGAGATCGCGCGGCCGATGAAGCTCTCGTTGACGATCAGCGCCAGCGCCAGGCCGAGCAGGAACTGCAGCACCACCTCGACGGCCACCCACTTGAGGCTGAACCCGAGGCTCTGCCAGAAGATCGGGTCCTCGAACAGCAGCCTGCGGAAGTTGTCCAGCCCGGCGAAGCCGTTGTCCCAGGGCTGGGTCACGTTGTAGTGCTGCAGGCTGTAGTACAGGACGCTGAGCATCGGGTAGACGAGGAACCCCAGCATCGCCACGACCGACGGGGCGATGAGCCAGTACGGGGTCGACGCGCCTGCTCGGCGGGGTCTGGTGCGGGGCGGGGGCGCCGGGACGACGGCCACGTAGCTGACTCCTTCGCGTGGTGCCGGCCTGCAAGCGGTTGCAGGAAACGTTGCGTCAGCACGCTGGCAACGTCAATGGCATGCGTACCCGCCAAGGGCCACTACCAGGGCAAACGCCGAAATCTCGAAATTTTCGCTGGCTCGGCCTGGCCTTGTCCCCGCCCTCCGGAGCAGAGTGGGGGGCATGACGGCCCCCGACACCCCCGCCCCGCTACCGAAACTGGCGGTGATCGCCCGTGAGGCAGGGGTTTCGGTTGCAACCGTTTCCAAGGCGCTGAACGGCCGATCCGACGTCTCGCAGCAGACCAGGCGCCTGATCGCCGAGGTGCTGGAGCGGCGCGGCTACCCCCGCCAGCGGCTGCGGCCCACGCGGGGCAGCATGGTGGACGTCATGCTGCAGGGGCTCGACTCGCCGTACGCGCTGGCCATCCTCGGCGGCGTGGAGGACGCCGCCTGGCGGCTCGGCGTGGACCTGATCGTCTCCGCCGTGGTCGGCCGTACCAAGAACGGCCAGCCCCCGCCCGCCTGGCTCGACCGGATCGGCGCGCGGGACAGCGCCGGCGTGCTGCTCGTGCGTACGTCACCGACCGCCACGCAGCGCGCCTGGCTGACCGACCACGGCATCCCCGCGGTGATCGTCGACCCGCGCCGCAAGCCGCCCGCCGGGCTCTCGGTCGTGGCCGCCGCCAACCGCGACGGCGCCCGCGACGCCACCGAGCACCTGATCGCCCTCGGCCACGAGCGCATCGCGATCGTGGCCGGCCGCCCCGGCGTGCCGTGCGCGATCGAGCGGCTGGCCGGCTACCGGGAGGCGATGGCCGCGGCCGGGCTGGCGATCGACCCGCGCTGGGAGGTGTGCGGCTACTTCCAGCGGGAGAGCGCCCTGGAGGCCACCCGCGAACTGCTCACCGCCGAACCGCCCACGGCGATCTTCACCTGCTCGGACGCGATGGCGGTCGGGGTCTACCAGGCGCTGAGCGAGCGCGGCCTGCGGGTGCCCGACGACGTGAGCGTGGTGGGCTTCGACGACTCGTGGGCCGCCGCGCACGTCGCGCCGGCGCTCACGACGGTCCGCCAACCCTGGCCTGACCTGGGCTCCGTCGCGCTGGGCTCGCTGCTGTCGGGCGAGGCGCCGCAGCGGGTCGAGCTGCCGACCACGCTCGTGCTGCGCTCCAGCACCGCGCCGCGCTGAAAGTTTCATGCGTCACCACGGCTTTTCGGCCGCTGTGAATTTGTTTGCTTGACAGACGTAAAGAGGCTGGTGCTTCCTCTGGCCCGAGAGGAAGGAGAGCGCGGATGCCCAAGCTCAGATCAGCAGGCGTCGCCCTGCTCGCGGCCGCCGCGGCAGTGGTTTTCTCGCCATCGCCGCAGGCCAGAGCCGCTACGCCGGTGGCGGGCGGTGTGTACCAGCTCAAGGTGACCAAGAGCGGCAAGTGCCTGGACGTGGTGGGCGGCTCCAAGGACAACGGCGCGCTGATGCAGCAGTGGAGCTGTTCCGGGGACGCCTGGCAACAGTTCACCGTGGTTTCGGCCAACTCGTCGGGGGTTTTCACCCTGCGCAATGTCAACAGCGGCCGTTGTCTCGACGTGCCGAACGGCGCGGCCACCTCCGGGCTGCGGCTGCAGCAGTGGGGCTGCGGCGACGGGCTGAAGAGCAACCAGCTCTGGCGGTTCGTGGCCTCGGGCAGCGGGACGTACCAGGTGGTCAGCGACGCCACCGGCCTGTGCATGAGCGACGAGGGCGCCTCCACCGCCTCCGGCGCCGCGATCATCCAGGAGACCTGCACCGCCAACAGCAACAAGCAGTGGGCGTTCGAGCCTCTGGGCAAGCCCACGGTGGCGGCCGACGGGAGCGGCACGTACCGCACCGTGCAGGCCGCGATCGACGCCGTGCCGGCGGGGAACGCGAGCCGCGTGACGATCACGATCGCGCCGGGGACGTACCGGGAGATCGTCCGGGTGCCCGCCAACAAGCCGTACGTCACGCTCCAGGGACTCGGTTCTTCGGCGAGCCAGACTGTTATCGTTAACAACCACCATGCTGGCGCATACGGGACATCGGGCAGCGCCACCGCGTTCGTGGACGGCCACGACTTCGCCGCCACGAACCTGACGATCTCCAACGACTTCGACGAGACCTCGACCCCCGACGGCCACCAGGCGGTCGCGCTCAACCTGAACGCCGACCGCGCCCGCTTCACCAACGTGCGCCTGCTCGGCGACCAGGACACCTTCCTGGTCAACGACGCGACCAGGGCCTACATGTCCGGCTCGTACGTCGAGGGCACGGTGGACTTCATCTTCGGCGGCGGCACCATCGTCTTCGACAACTGCGACATCTACGAGAAGCGCACCACGGGCGGGCCGATCACGGCCGCCAGCACGGCGGCCACCAAGACCTACGGCTTCCTGTTCTACCGCTCCCGCATCTCCGGCGCCGCCGCGAACACCACCCAGCTCGGCCGCCCCTGGCGCCCCGACGCCCAGGTCCTCTACCGCGAGTCCACGCTCGGCTCGACGATCAGGACCGCCCAGCCGTGGACCGACATGTCCTCGAACTCCTGGCGGAACGCCCGGTTCCTGGAGTACCGCAACACCGGGGCGGGAGCGGGCACGAACGCCAACCGGCCGCAGCTCAGCGACGCCCAGGCGGCCGGCTACACCCCGCAGAAGTACCTGGCCGGGACGGACGGCTGGAACCCCATCGGCTGAGCCAACGGAAAGGGAGAATCATGAAATTTCGTGCAATGCTCACCATGCTCGCCATCCTGTCCGCGATCGCCGTCTCGGCCGCTCCCGCGCAGGCCGCCGTCCCCGCGGCGGGCGGTGTGTACCAGCTCAAGGTGACCAAGAGCGGCAAGTGCCTGGACGTGGCCGGCGGCTCGATGGACAACGGGGCGCAGCTGCAGCAGTGGGCCTGCTCCGGCGCCACCTGGCAGCGGTTCACCGTGGTCTCGGCCGGGTCCGGGCTCTACACGCTGCGCAACGTCAACAGCGGCCGATGTCTCGACGTGCCCGACGGCGCCGCCACCTCCGGGCTGCGGTTACAGCAGTGGGGCTGCGGCGACGGGCTGAAGGCCAACCAGTTGTGGCGGTTCGCGGCCTCGGGCAGCGGAACGTACCAAGTGATCAGCAACGCCACCGGCCTGTGCATGAGCGACCAGGGCGCCTCCACCGCCGACGGGGCCGCGATCATCCAGGAGACCTGCACCGCCAACAGCAACAAGCAGTGGGCCTTCGAGAGCGCCGGCGGCCGGGCCTGGCCGAGCACCGCCGACGGCTTCGCGGGCACCGGCGGCGGCACCACCGGCGGCGCGGCCGGCGCCACGGTCACCGTCTCCACCTATGCCGACCTGGTCAGGTACGCCACCGCGAGCGCCCCCTACGTGATCAGGGTGAACGGCGCGATCACCGTCAGCCCGTACGGCACCGAGATCAAGGTCGCCTCGAACAAGACCATCGTCGGCGTCGGCACCAGCGGCCACATCGTCAACGGCGGCTTCTTCCTCGGCTCCGGCGTCAGCAACGTGATCATCCGCAACCTGACGATCCGCGACACCCGCATGGCCGACGACGACCCGGGCGACGACGGCTACGACTACGACGGCATCCAGATGGACACCGCCCACCACATCTGGATCGACCACAACCACATCGCCCGGATGAACGACGGCCTGATCGACAGCCGTAAGGACACCAGCTACCTCACCGTGTCGTGGAACATCCTGGCCGAGAACAACAAGACGTTCGGCATCGGATGGACCGAGAACGTCACCTCACGGATGACGATCCATCACAACTGGACCCGCAACACCAACAGCCGCAACCCCAGCACCGACAACGTCGCCTACGCCCACCTCTACAACAACTATCTGCAGAACGTCAGCGGCTACGGCAACTACGCCCGCGGCGCCACGAAGATGGTGATCGAGAACTCCTATTACGAGAACGTCAAGGACCCTTACTACCGTGACGACGCCGCCCAGCTCCGGCAGAGCGGCAGCATCTGCGTGAGCTGCAGCGGCCGGCAGGAGACCGGCGGCTCGGCCTTCACTCCGAGCTCGTTCTACTCCTACACGCTCGACCCGGCGGCCGACGTGCCGTCGCTGCTGCGTACGTACGCGGGCCCGCAGGCGAACATCGGGCTCTGAGTGATCCCCGGGTGTCCGGGCGCGCATCCCGGACACCCCACGGAAGCGATCTTCAGACGTACGCTCGCATCCGATCCAGAAGGCGCGAACCGATGACCGCTCGCCCGCTCGTCCGACCTGTGGCTCGGCGGCCACGACCACTACGAGATCGACCGCGTCGTGAGCTCCTACCCTCCCAGCTGTCAAAGCCCCAACCGGCATCGTTCTCCTTCGGCGATCGCGGTGTGCCGCCTGGCGAAGCTCGGCATCATGAGCGCTCACACCACGCATCCTGTCGCCGCGAATGTCGGTGTCAGCGCGTACGGTCGCAGCGAACCCACGTTCGAGACGGTGATGAGCATGACCTCGATCGACGAGCAGGCCGCAGTCTTGGCCCTCACCATGGCCACTCATGACAAGCCCTGGCACCACACCGCCCGAGCCATCGCCGCCGCCGGCAGTGCCAGGAAACTTTTCGACGGCGAGCTCGACGGCCTCCAGGACAACGACAAAGCACACGCCGCCGCCATCAGCGGCACGGTCCGGCACGACGACCTGGATCGGGCGCGCGAGCTCATCTCATCCATGGGCTCGCGCGGCGTCGGCCTCGTCACCGTGCTGGACGAGGACTACCCCGGCAACATGTTCTGGACGAACAGCTACCAGCCGTTCCTGTGGGTCCGCGGCCACCTCGCCCCCGAAGACCATCGGTCCGTCGCCGTCGTCGGCGAACACGATCGTGAACACGCCGCCGCTGCCGCTCGTATCCTCTCCGCAGCGGGATTGACCGTGGTCGCCCCGCTGCACACCGAATTCGGCATCACCGTCCATGAGAACGCTGGACGGACGTGGGGAGTCCTCGACAGGGGCATGGATCAGCTTCAGCGGTCAGGCCGCTATGCAACTGTCGCCGACCAGGTAGCCGAACGCGGAGCCCTGGTCTCGCCGTTCTGGCCCGCGACCATCGCCACCGACCGTACGGCGGCACTCACCCCTATGGTGACCTGCGGGTCAGCAGCGATCGTCTACGTCGTCGACGGCCGCGCCAACGGCTTCAGCCAGCGACATGTCACCGATGCCCTGAAGACCGGCAAGCCTGTCTTCGTGCCCCAGCAGCTTCACCAAGAACAACCATGGGTAGCCCAGGCCGGCTTCCGGGGAGGCATCACTGCCGTCCAGGACATTGACGACTTCTGCCAGCAGGCGGTCAATCTCATAGATATGGCCTCCCAACCGACCATGTTCTGACCATGGGCCGCGCCGAGACGGTCATCGACCCCGTCCTCCCGCTGTTCAGGAACGTTCCATCGGTGCGTCCCGGAGTCTGCCGGATCTGCCGCACCGGGCCCAACAACAAGCCCAACGGCGAGCCGTACGAAATCTGCTCGAGTTGCGCCCGCACGGTGAACGGGTTCCGCAGATATGCGGAGCCGGTGGTGTCGATCTCTCTGGCCGTCGAAGAAGGGGATGACAACGGGCTGTTCCGGCTCGTGGCGCGCAGAGAAGCTGTCCCCGCCGGCACGGACCTGCTGCGCCCGGTGACCTTGATGGCGGCCACTCTGTCCCGCTTCTACGACGCTCACCAAGCCTGTCTGACCCAGGTGGCCGGCGGGCCCTTCACCATGGTCACCCACATTCCGAGCACCCGGCTTGATCGCCCTGCGGAGGCGTTCCACATCATGCCGCGGGTCATCGACAGGATCGCCGCGCTACGGGCGCTCTACAAGCCGGTGCTCCTGACGAACTTCGAGCACGCGGCGGTGCTCCGGCGACGCGACTCGCACCCGGACGCCTTCCGGCTGATGGGAATGCCGAACGGCGCTCAAGCGCTGCGCGACGAACGGGTGCTGCTGGTGGACGACCTGTTCGTGTCCGGCGCGCATATGCAGAGCGCCGCGTATGCGCTGTTCAAGGCGGGAGCGGAGGAGGTTGTCGCTCTCGCCATCCTCAGGTTGATCGTTCCCAGTGCCTGGCACGAGAACAGGAGGAGCATCTGGCAGGAGGCCAGTGATCAGCCGTTCTCCTTCGACCGCTGCTGCCTATGCTCTTCAACAAAGAGGTGAACTGCATCGTTTCCCCAAGCGGGGAGTGTCAACTTAACTATCTCTGCTTCGGAGTCAGGAAAAGTCGGGTCCGGTCCCCGAGCCAGGCCGCCTCGAGGATCGCGGTCAGGCTGGCGGTGTCGGTCGGGCCTGGATGGTTCTGGATCAAGCGGGTGACGCCGCCGGCCATCTCCGCGAAGCGTGGGAGGTCGGCGCGTGCCACGCCGATGTCCGCCAAGGTGGCAGGGATGCCGATGTCGGCTAGGAGCCCGTCGAGCCAGGTGAGGAACGTGTCCGCGGCCTCGGCGTCCGAGGCGTCGGTCACGTCGAGCCCGCACACCCGGGCGAGGATGGCCAACCGGTCGCCGATGGCGTCCCTGGCCGCGTCCAGCGCGTAGGGCAGCAGCAGCCCGACGCCCAGGCCGTGCGGTGTGTGGGTGGCCGCGCCGATGGGGTACTGGAGCGCGTGCGGAGCCGCGTTGCCCGCGTGGGAGAACGCGAGCCCGGCCAGCATGGACCCGTAGGACATGTCCGCGCGCGCGTCCTTGTCGCCTCCGTCCCTGACGACCTGGGACAGGCTGCGGGCGATCCGCTCCGCGGCCAGGAGCGCGTAGTGATCGGTGATCGGGTTGCGGCCGAGGAAGACCTGTTCCACCGGGTCGCGCGGTCCGTGGGCCCGGGGTCGCGCGGTGTAGCTCTCCACCGCGTGGCAGAACGCGTCGATGCCGGAGTGGGCGGTGACGGTCACAGGGCAGGTGTAGGTGAGCTCGGGGTCGACGATGGCGAAGTCGGGCACGAGGTGGACGCTGGAGACCCCCACCTTCAGCTCGCGGTCCGGGTCGGTCAGCACCGAGACGGGCGTGAGCTCGGAGCCGGTGCCTGATGTCGTCGGGACCGCGACGAGAGGCGTCGTCGGCCCCGGCACCTTCGACTCCCCGTAGAAGTCGCGCGGCGTCCCGCCGTGGCACCGGATGACGCCGACGATTTTGGCGAGGTCGATCACCGTGCCGCCTCCGATGGCGAGGAGGACGTCGGCGTCCACCTCCGCGGCGGCCGAGACGGCCAGGGCGACATCGGTGAGTGGCACGTCCGGAGTCGCGTCGGCGAACACCCCGACGACTGCGACCTTCTCCCGTACGGCGGCCACGATCTCGGCCACACCCGGCTGCCCCAGCAGGGCCCGGTCGGTCACGATGAGGACTCGCGAGCCACACTCGGCCACCACTCGTGGGATGTTCTGCGCGACCCCTTCGCCCACGATCAGCTGGCGTGGTCCGCGGACGGTCTCAAGCATGTCAGTGCCTCTCTGGAACGTCGGCGGTGATCTGCCGGGCGGACGTCCGGGTCACCTGCGCGACCGGGACGGCGTCGGCGAGGCGGGCTGCCGGGTGGCGCGGGCGCGCGGGGCGCGGTGCTCCACGGCGGGCGCCCGGAGCAGCAGGCCGGTCACGGTAGGTCGATCGCCACGTAGGTGACGTCGAGATACTCGAGGATGCCCTCGTGCGACCCCTCCTTGCCGATCCCGGACTGCTTCACCCCTCCGAACGGAGCTGACGGGTCCGAGACCAGGCCACGGTTGATGCCGAGCATCCCCGTCTCCAGCCCCTCGGCGAACCGGAGCGCCCGCTGGAGGTCACGGGTGAAGACGTATCCGGCCAGGCCGTGCTCGGTGTCGTTGGCCTTCGCGATCACCTCGTCGTCGGACGTGAACGAGATGATCGGGGCCACCGGGCCGAAGATCTCCGCCTCCAGCATCCGCGCGTCGTCGGGCACGTCGACGAGGACCGTGGGCGGGTAGAAGTGGCCCGGCCCATCCGGGCGCTCGCCGCCCACCAGGACACGGGCTCCGCGATCGACCGCGTCGGCGACGAGCTCGTCGAGCTTGGTGACCGAGGCCTCGTCGATCAGCGCCCCGACGTCCACGCCGTCGTCCAGACCATGGCCCACCGAGAGCGCGCCCATCCGCTCGGCGAAGCGTGCCGTGAACTCCTCGCGCACCGGCTCCTCGACGTAGATCCGGTTGGCCGCGATGCAGGACTCCCCCAGGTTGCGCATCTTGGCCACCATGGCACCGTCGAGGGCGACGTCCAGGTCCGCGTCGGCACACACGATCAAGGCCGCGTTGCCGCCCAGTTCCATGGAGGTGCGCAGCACGTTGTCCGCCGCCTGCCGGAGCAGCACGCGCCCGACCTCGGTCGACCCGGTGAACGAAAGCTTGCGGGTCCGGCGGTCGGCCAGCAGTGCCGAGACCACCTCGCCGGCCCGCCTGGTCGTCACGACGTTGACGACGCCCGGAGGAACGCCGGCCTCCTCCATGACGCGGGCCAGGAACAGCATGGTGAGTGGCGTCTGGGGCGCCGGCTTGGTGATCGTCGTGCAGCCCGCCGCCAGCGCAGGAGCGATCTTGCGGGCGCCCATGGCCAGCGGAAAGTTCCATGGTGTCACGAAGACGCAGGGTCCGACCGGCTTCGGCACGGTGGTGATGCGATATCCACCAGCGGGAGCGGTGTTGTAGCGCCCCTCGACGCGCACCGCCTCCTCGGCGAACCAGCGGAAGAACTCGGCGCCGTAGGCCACCTCTCCGCGAGCCTCCGCGAGCGGCTTGCCCATCTCGAGCGTGATCAGCCGGGCGACCTCCTCGGACCGCTCGGTCAGCACCCGGTACGTCGCGGTCAGCAGCTCCGACCGTTTTCGCGGTGGGGTCGCCGCCCACTCCGCCATCGCCTTGCTCGCCGCGTCCAGAGCGGCGAGCCCGTCAACGGCGCCGGCGTCCGCCACCTCGGCGATGGTCTTGCCGGTGGCCGGGTCCTCGACGGCGAAGGTGGCTCCGCCGGCAGCGTCGCGCCAGGCGTCGCCGATCCGGAGCCGCCGGTGCTCGGGCGCCAGGACGTTCATCGGGTCACTCATTGCGTCGCCTCCTGTGATGTTCCTGGTGATTTTCGGCGTGACTACCTCCCGGCCGCGGACAGCGCCAGCCCGGTGCCCGCGTCGAACAGGTGCGCGCGGTCCAGGTCGACCGTGACAAGCAGCCGCTCGCCCGGCGTACCGGTGACGGTGGTTCGTGCCTTGACCTTGAGGATCTCCGTCCCCACCCGGACGTCGACCACCGTCCGGTCACCGAGCGGTTCAAGGCCGTAGAGCTCACCCGGCAACGAAGCGTCCCCGCGCTGCTCGACGGACAGGTCCTCAGCGCGCAGGCCCAGCAGCAGCGGACGACCGTCCTCAGCCGTGGTCCAGCGGGGCCGCGGCAGCGTCCAGCCTTCCGCCCCGACCAGACGATCTCCCTCGGCGTGGCAGGCGAGCAGGCTGATCGGCGGGCTCCCGACGAATCCCGCGACCCACTGGTTGGCCGGCCGCTCGTACACCTCGGCCGGCGTCCCGACCTGTTGCACCTTTCCCTCCTTGAGTACCGCGACCTGGTCGGCCATGGACAGCGCCTCGACCTGGTCGTTGGTCACGTAGACGAAGGTCGCTCCGAGGCTCCGGTGGATGCGGGTGAGCTCGGTGCGCATCTCGACGCGGAGCTTGAGGTCGAGGTTCGTCAGCGGCTCGTCCATGAGGAACGCGCGCGGGTGACGGACCAGCGCCCGGGCCAGGGCGACCCGCTGCATCTCACCACCCGACAACTGCGCGGGACGACGCTGCAGCAGCCGTTCGATGTGCAGCAGGCTCGACATCCGTTCGACGGCGGCGGCGATCTCGCTCGAGGAACAGCGGCGTGCCCGCAGCGGCGAGGCGATGTTCTCGTACGCCGTGTGTCGCGGGTAGAGGGCGTAGTTCTGGAAGACCATGGCCAGGTCGCGTGCGGCCGGGCTGTCACCGGTCGCGTCCCTCCCGTCCAGGTGCACCGACCCGGCGTCCAGCTTCTCGAGGCCGGCGATCGCTCGCAGGGTCGTCGTCTTGCCCGCCCCGGAGGGTCCGAGCACGACGAAGAACGAGCCGTCCGGTATGTCCAGCGTCACCCCGTTTAGGGCCTGGACTTTGCCGAAGGACTTGCACAGCCCGCGCACTGCCACGGTTCCCATCAGGCCACCAGCTCTTCCGTGCTCACGTCGTAGACCGGCGGTGGCCCGCCGGTGTGCCGCAGCCCGACCGGTGCGTCAGCGGTGAAACGGACAGTCGGTGGCATCCGAACCCGTACGTCGCGCTGTCCGTCGTGGTCGACCACGTAGATGATCTCGTCGCCCAGCCACTCCGCCGAGACCACGCGGGCCGGGACCGAACGTTCCGCCCCTGGTTCCGTGACTTCCAGCGCCTCCGGCCGGACGCCCGCGACCAGGCGACGGTCGCGCGGCAGGCCCGGCGGCGGCGTGAGGGTCAGCCCGCCCTGACTGCGCAGCTTCCCGTCGGCCACCTCCACCTCGATCAGGTTCATCGGCGGGGAGCCGATGAACGCGGCGCAGAAGAGACTCGCCGGACGGTCGTAGACTTCCAGCGGCGTGCCGATCTGCTCGACGCGGCCCTTGTTGAGTATGGCGATCCTGTGGCCGAGCGACATCGCCTCGACCTGGTCGTGAGTGACGTAGACCATCGTCGTCCCCAGTTCCCCCTGCAGGTGCTTGATCTCCGTGCGCATGTCCGCCCTCAGCTCCGCGTCCAGATTGGTGAGGGGTTCGTCCATGAGGAACGCGCGCGGTCGTCGCACCAGGGCGCGGGCGAGCGCGACGCGCTGCTGCTCCCCGCCGGACAGCCGGTGCGGCCGCCTGTCCAGGAGCGGGCCGAGCCGCATCAGCCCGGCGGCCTCCTCGACCCGCTTGCGCACCTCCGCCTTGGGCAGTCCCTCGGCCCGCAGCGGGAACGCCAGGTTGTCGCGGGTTCTCAGATGCGGGTAGAGAGCGTAGAACTGGAACACCATGGCGATGTCGCGGTCGGCGGGCGGCAGGTCGTTGACCAGCGTGTCGCCGATGCGGATGTCGCCCGTCGTCTGCCTTTCCAGCCCGGCTACGGCCCGCAGCGTGGTCGTCTTGCCGCAGCCCGAAGGGCCGAGCATCACGAACAGCTCGCCGTCGCGGATGGACAGGTCCACGTGATCGACCGCGACCGTCCCGTCCGGGTAGCGCTTGTGCAGGGCGCTCACCTCGATGCCCGCCATCAGCGTCGCACCGCCCCGAGCGTCACACCGGCGACGAGGTGCTTGCGCACCAGGTAGGCGAAGACGAGCACCGGCAGGGCGAACACCACGGAGGCGGCGGCCACGAGACCCCAGTCCACCGTGGTCCCGCCGATGAGGCCGGCGATGGCGGGCGGGGCCGTCCGCACGTCGTCGCTGGAGGTGAGGAAGATGGCGAACACGAACTCGTTCCACGAGAAGATGAGGGCGAAGACCGCCGTCGCGGCGATGCCGGGCAGGAGCAGGGGAAGGGTGAACCGCCAGAACGCCTGCAAGCGGGTGTAGCCGTCGAGCATGGCGGCGTCCTCGTACTCCGCGGGCACCTCGTCGACGAACCCCTTCATCATCCAGATCGTGAACGGGACGTTGAAGGCGGTGTAGATGAGGATCAGGCCGAGCTTGGTGTCGATGAGCCCGACCTGGCGGTACATGAGGAAGATCGGAATCACGACCACCACGGGCGGCATGAAGCGGGTGGACAGGATGAAGAACAGCTGGTCCTTCTTGGCCTTCACGGCGAAGCGTGAGTAGGCCCAGGCCGCCGGGACCCCCAGCACGGTGGCCAGCGCCGTGGAGACCCCGGCGACCAGGACGGAGTTGAGGAACGAGGCGGACAAGGTCGAACGACCGCCGCCGGAGGCGACGAACACGTCCTTGAAATGCTCCAAGGTGACCTTGAAGTCGAAGAACTTGGCCGGGATGGCGTAGACGTCCCGGTTCTCCTTGATGGACGTCTCGATCATCCACAGCACCGGGAAGAGCATCACGATGGCCAGTACGGTCAGCAGCGCGACCTCCAGCACGGCGCGGCCCCGGCCGCCGAAGCGGCGCGAGGGGGGCGTGTGATCCCCGGCAGGACCTGTGGACACGGCCTCGTCTACGGAGAGGGCCATCAGTCCTCCTTGAGCTTGTTCAAGTAGCGCAGGTAGAGCTGCGTGAGGACGATGACGACGATGACCATGAGGATCCCGTACGCCGAGGCGGTTCCGGTGTTGAAGCCCAGGAACGCGACCTTGTAGACGTGGAACGACAACGTCTCGGTGGAGACCCCCGGGCCTCCACTGGTGAGGATGTAGACGAGGTCGAACAGCCGGAAGGCCTCGATGGCCCTGAACAACACGGCGATGAGAAGCAGCGGCCACACCAGCGGAAGAGTGATGGTGCGGAACTGGAACCACTCGGACGCCCGATCGATCGAGGCGGCCTCGTACAGGTACTTGGGAACCGCGGTGAGGCCCGCGAGTGCGATGAGCATGATGAACGGCGTCCATTGCCAGGTGTCGACCAGGACAAGGGAGAGCAGTGCCGTACGCTGCCGGGTGAGCCACTCCACCTGCCCCAGGCCGAGCGAGCCGAGCATGCTGTTGATCACGCCGAACTGCGCGTCGAGCATGAATCGCCAGAACAGCCCGACCACGACCGGCGACAGCATCATCGGAACCAGGAACAGGGTGGTCAGCAGTCCTCGTCCGTGCATGCGCCGCGAGATCAGGTAGGCGATGGTGAAACCGAGCACGGTCTGCAGGGCGACCGCGCCGACCACGTAGATCAATGTCGTCAGGGCCCTCTGGTGGACCTGCGGCGAAGTCAGGATGGCGGTGTAGTTCTCGAACCAGAGGAACTGGGCGGGGCCCCCGCGAGTGGCCGAGTAGTCGGTGAAGGACAGGTACAACGCCCACAGCAACGGGAACACCGACATGGCGAGCAACAGCAGCAGCGCGGGAGAGGTGAAGGCCACGGCGAGCCAGCGGTCGCTCAAGCGGCGGGACCGGCCCGGTGCGGGCGGCGTCGCGGACGCCACCCGCCCGGGGTGGTCGGTCGTCAGAGGGGCGGTGTCACTCACAGTCCGCCGCCGCCCTTGCCGCCGCTGGCGTTGAGCACGGCCTGCTGCTGCTTGGCGATGTCGTCGAGCGCGTCCTTCGGCGCCTTCGCGCCGTTGAGGGCCGCGTTCACGTTGGTGTTCTCGATGTCGACGAGGCGCGCGTACTCGGGGACGTTCCACATGTCCCGCATCCGCGGAACCGAGTCGGTGTACACCTGGTTGAACGGCTGGGCGTTGAGGAACTCGGGCGACTCCAGGGCGTCCGTACGCGAGGGCACGCCGCCGGCCGCGGCCCACTTCTTCTGGATGTCACCCTGCTCGAACCACTTCATGAAGTTCAGGGCCTCCGCCTGGTTCGCCTCGGGCGAGTAGGCCGACACGTGCATCCCCATGCCGCCGAGAGGCACCAGGTTCGTCTTCTGGCTCGGCAGGGTGGCGAAGCCCAGCTTGTCGAGAATCTGCTCCCGCGTGGTGCCGAGCGTCGACTGCTTCGGGTCGAGCAGGCCGCCGCTCGCGGCGATCCAGTTGAACGCGATGCAGGCCTTGCCCTGGGCGACCGCCGCGTTCACCTCGTCGATGAACCAGTTGCCGGAGCCCTTGGCGGTCAGCGGCTTCATCTTGTTGACCAGGACGTCCATCGCCTCCTGGCCCGCGGCGTCATTGAGGACGCCGTCGATCTTGCGCGTCTTGGGGTCCCAGAGGTTGCCGCCGTAGACGCCGTTGACCGTGTTGTAGGTTACGGCCGCGGCGTCGGAGCCGTTGGCCTGGTGGAAGGCCAGCCCGCTGACGCCGGGGTTGTCCGCCTGGCACTTCTCGGCGACCGAGATCATCTCGTCCCAGGTCTGCGGTGGCTTGTCGCCGATCAGGTCCTTGCGGTAGATCATCGTCCAGGTGTCGCCGAGCAGCGGCAGTCCGTACAGGCTGGCGTTCTCGTCACGCTTGCCGGTCTCCGCCTGGGGGAACTGGCCGTAGGCCGCCAGAAGGTACGGGTTGTAGGCCTTGACGTCGATGTTCTTCTTGACGAAGTCGGTGATGTCGAGGATGTTGCCGTTCGTCACGGCCTCGCCGATGTGCTGCGAGTCCAGGATCGGGATGTCGAAGTCGGTCTTGTGCGCGGCGAACTGGGTGAACATCGCGTCGTGCCAGTTCGCGTTCGGCACGGTCTTGACCTTGATGGTCACGTTCGGCCGCCCCTTGGTGTACTCCGCGTTCGCGAAGGCTTCCAGCGCGTGGGCGGGGGGCCAGTCGAACCAGATGAAGCTGAGGGTCAGCGGATCCTTGGTGAGCTCCGGGATGGTCGCCGGCGCCTTGGGGGCGCTGCCGTCCTGACCGCCGCAAGCCACCACGGTCGTGGCCACTAACATGGCCGCCGTAGCCAGCCGCGCCTTTCGACCGGGAACCGACAATCGTCCTGTTCGCTTCGGATACCGCATCTTCTTGCCTGCTTTCTGGGGGGATTTGTGGAGCCTTGCCGCGTGCTTCGCCGAGCAGTTGCCGGGTTGGTCAGGCGTGTTGCCGGCTGTCGCGGGGGCTGATCAGCAGACCGGCGTCACGAGTACGCCGCGACTTCATGGGGCTTCAGGCAGTCGGGAAGTCCTTCGGTCCTGGTGCGGCCCGATGGCGAACCGAAGAGGACGTCGAGCATGCTCATAAGAGCTCCAACTGATCGAAGCGGAGCGATGGCGGGCGATTCCCCGATGGGTGAAGGATGGCTGGCGTCCGCCACCTTTCCTATACGATCCGAGTGGGAGCGTCAACATCCCGCCATGCTGCGAGCGATGCCAGCAGGTTCCCGAAGACGCAAGAAAGGACCTCACGTCACGATGGACGACGAAGCGATGATCGCGCGGCGCCGTGGGGCCATGACAGGCGGAATCCCGCCGGGGAGATCTCGCGGCCGGCTTGCCGACGAGGTGTACGACACGCTGCTCGGACAGATGATGTCGCTGCGGATCGAGCCGGGCTCCCGCGTCACGATCGACGCCCTGGCGCGAGAGCTGGGGGTCTCACAGACGCCGATCCGGGACGCTCTGAACCGTATGGAGGCCGAGGGCCTGGTCGTGCGTGTGCCGCACGCCGGCTATCGCATTCCCCCCCAGATCACCCGTCACCGATTCGAGGACATGCTCGAGGTCCGCCTGCTCCTTGAGCCGGCGGCGGCGCGCAGGTCCGCAGAACGCGCGTCCTTGCAGCAGGTGGCCGGTCTGCGGCGGCTGCTGGATGAGATGGCGGAGCTGGAGGGGGGCGGCGGGCTCATGGCCTATGGCGCCTTCGGGCTGCGCGACGCCGCTTTTCACGATCTCGTCGCCCTGAGCGCGGAGAACCAGGTCATCCGCGAAGCGCTCGCCCGCCTGCACACGCACGTGCACCTGTTCCGGCTTCTCCACGACACCCAGGTCACTCACCTGGCCATGGCCGAGCACGAAGAAGTCCTGGCCGCGATCGCCGCGCGTGACCCCGACGCCGCCGCCTACGCCATGCGCCGGCACATCCTGCGGTCCGGCGAGCGGTTCCGGCGGTTGTTCGACGAGGCCAAGGGCGCCGACGGAATGGTGGCAGAGGCTTGACGGGCGGGCCGGGCCGGGGAATGCTAAGTCAACCCGATCGGATCGGATTGGATCCGCCTCACCCGCCTCAGATGCGAGGAGAAGCAGGTGCCCAGAGCGCTGCTGCTGACCGGCGACGCCGCCGAGGAGCTCGACACCATGTATCCCTACTATCGCGTACAGGAGGGCGGCTGGGAGGTTGACGTCTCGTCACGGACGATGCGTGACGTTCAGCTGGTCATCCACGAGTTCGACCCCGACTCCGACGCCTATGTGGAGAAGAACGGCCGGAAGCTGCCGGTTGACGTGCCCTGGGCCGAGGTCGACGTCGAGCGCTATGACGCCCTCATCATCCCCGGGGGACGCGCCCCCGAGTGGATCCGGGTCGACGCCGACGTCAGGCGCATCACCGAGCACTTCTTCGCGCGCAACCTCCCGATCGCGCTGGTGTGCCACGGCGCGCAGGTGCCGGCTGTGTACGGGCTGCTGAAGGGCCGCAAGACGGCGTGCTTCCCGCCCATCACCGGTGACATGGAGAACGCGGGCGCGACGGTCATCGACGCTCCCGACGTCGTGGACGGCAACCTCGTCTCCTGCAGGGGGTGGCCGGACATGCCGAAATTCGGCAGGGCGATGATGGAGGTCTTCTCGAAGTCCGTCAACTCCGCATCGGCATGAGCGCACCCGGCCCGTCCCGGTGACGGCATCTCGCACCGTCACCGTCGACGGCTCCCCCGTCCACGTCCTGGAGAGCGGCACCGGGCCCGCGGTGCTGATGCTGCACGGCTCCGGACCCGGTACGACCGGATCCGGCGCCTGGGCGGCGACGGCACAGGCGCTGGGCACGTCCTGGCACCTGGTGGCTCCTGACCAGGCCGGGTTCGGCCGTACCCCGATCCCGGCCGGCTCCAGGGGCGGGCTCCGGCTGTGGACGGAGCAGGCCGCGGGCCTGATGGATGCTCTCGGTGCCGAGCGCTTCGCCGTGGTGGGCCACTCCATGGGCGGCGCCGTGGCGCTGGCGTTGGCGGCCGCGCGTCCCAGGCAGGTCACCCGTGTCGTGGCGGTCTCGACGATGGGCGCCCCCGGGGCGCCGCTGTCCGCCGAGCTCGACGCGATCTGGGCCGCCCCTGCCGACCCGCTCGGGGCACGAGACATGTTGAGCCGCCTCGTCCTCGACCAGGCGCTCGTGACCGAGTCGGCCGTCGCCGCCCGTGCGGCCGCGATGCGGGCGGGGGCGGCCGCATTCGCGTCGTTGTTCCCTCCTCCCAGGGCACGCTGGGCCGACGACCTCACCCTCTCGGCGCGAACGCTGGCAGGGGTGCGCGCGCCCGTGCTGCTCGTCCACGGCGCCGAGGACCGGGTCACCCCGCTCGGGACGGCGGCCCTGCCCCTGCTCGAGCACCTGGCCGACGTCCGTCTGCACGTGCTCGGCCGATGCGGGCACGTGCCGGCGCTCGAACACCCGCACGACTTCAGGCGACTCCTGTCGTGCTTCCTCGGCCGGGAACGAGGGTCCTGACTCATCTCCGTGGGCCGTGGGTTCAAGTCTCGCCCCCTACCACTGTCGGCGATTCGCTGGCGTTCACCATCTCTCGGACGGCGAGCTTCGACAGCTCGCCGCCAGGCGTCCCCGTGTGGAAAGTTTCACTGACACCGCCGCGCGGACGACTGTGATGACGCGGGTACGGCCGCCACATCGCACGGCGTCACATGGTCCGCGACCAGCCTGTCGATCGGTGGGGCGAGATCGTCGCCCTTTTACGGGCCGTACGGAAACCGCGATTCACCACTTGTTTCGGAGAGCGGTCCTTCATATGGGGCTGTCCAGTCCGTGGCCATTGTGTGATCCTCCCCTCGAGAAGGCATGTCCCGCGGCGTCTCGGGCGCGCGGCCCGGCCGGCCTCACCGACGTGCGCGTCCGCCTCGCCCCGATCACGGCGGCGACCCTGGCGGACGGCGAGGCCGGCATCTCTGGCGAAATCTCCACAGTCAACGGCGCGAAGAAAGGGCACCCCATGATCGCTGGCAACCCGATCCGCCGGGCACTGGCGGTCGGCGTGATGATGGCCACCACCGCCGCGATGGTCGTGACCATGCAGCATCCCGCCGCCGCCTCAACCCTGACGCTCAACGCCACGGTGGACTGCCTCAACGTCAACTACTCCGGCGACACCCGCGACTGGTACGCCTCGTACGTCTCGGTCGGCTCCGCGCCTCCTTCGTACGGCGTGGCGATGCCCTACAGCTCGATGGTCGCGAACCCGGCGAACCACACGTGGTCGTTCACGATCAGCCTGCCCGGCGGCAGCACCTCGGTGAGCGTGTCGGCCATCTGCAGCGGCGGTCACCAGTATGACCAGGTCGGCTGGACCAACGGACCGGCGATCAGCATTCCCTCCTCGGCCACGACCCTGACCGCCACCTGGGGCTGCTCCACCCAGCAGGTCTACCCCGGGCCCTACATCACCGGCTGCAGCGCGCAGTCCTACTCCTACAGCTGAGACTCCTGCCTCCCAGAAGGCCGTCCGCGCTGTTCGCTGAACGTCGTGACGCGGCCGGGGAAGAACGGGTGCGGCCCAGCCCCAGCGAGAGGTTCGCCGAGGGCTGGGCCGATCTCCGGTCGCGAGGTTACGCGCCGGTGCAGGTGTAGCCGGATGGCAGGGCCGTGTTGCCGTCGGGGCGGCTGGCCTGGAAGCCGAAGCTGGTGGTGCCGGCTCCGGGGGCCAGCGTGCCGTTATGGCTCACGCTCTTGGCCGTGACGGTCTGCCCGCTGGTGGTGACGGTGGCGTTCCACGAGCCGGTCAGCGTGTGCCCGGCCGGGAGCGTGAACGTGACCGTCCAATTGGTGATCGTCGAGGTGCTGGTGTTGGTGATGGTCAGCGGCTGGATCACATAGCCGGTGCCCCACTGGCTCTGCACGGTCGGCGTCGCCGAGCAGGCTCCGGTGGTGGTGCCGCTGGTGGTGACCTGGACGGTGTTGGACACCGGCGAGAGGTTGCCGGCGGCGTCCCGCGCGCGGACCTGGTAACGGTAGGTGGTGCTCGGGGTCAGGCCCGTGTCGCTGTACGAGGTCGTGGCCGAGGTGCCGACCTGGGCGAAGGTGCCGCCGGTGGCCCCGGGTGCGCGCAGGATGTCATAGCCGGCGACCTCCACGTCGTCAGTGGAAGCGGTCCAGGACAGATCGGTGCCGCCGGCGGTGGTGCCAGAGGCGGTCAGCCCGCCCGGGGCGGTGGGTGGCGTGGTGTCGCCGCCGGTGGAGGTCGTGGTGAACGTGACCAACGCGGAGTTGGCCGACAGGTTGCCCGCGCCGTCGCGTGCCCGTACGTAGACCTGGTATTCGGTGTCGGCGCTCAGCCCGGTCAGGGTGATCGAGTTGGTGGTGGACTGGCCGAGCAGCGGGTCGGTGGCGCCCTGCTCCCGGTAGACGTTGTAACCCGCCAGGCCGGAGCCGCCCTGGTCGGTGGATGCCGTCCAGGTCAGGGTGGCGCTGGTGGCGGTCACGTCGGAGACGGCGGGAGTGCCCGGAGAGGTCGGCGGAGTGGTGTCGTTCGTGCTTTGGAACTGACTGAAGAAGTTCCACACCACTGCCTTGGTCCAGGTACGTGCCCCGTCGTCAGCGGTGGACCCGTCCACTGGACCAGGGGTGTGACCCCCGTCGAACGCCGCCCACACGACCGGGTATCCGGATCGGCATCCCGAGTAGGCGGTGACGACGTGCGTCAGGCTGCCCTGTGCCGGTTCGGGCGGATTTTGGGCAGTGCACCCGTTGTTCCTGACGAACGTGTCGCGCAGCGACCGGCCCAGCGAGATGTTGAGCACGTTGTCCCTGAGGCCGTGGAGCCCGATGTAGGCGATGGGCTGGGTGCCGCCGCTGCATCCGCTGAGCTGTGCGCCGGAGTAGACCGCGACCGCGCGGAAGACCGTCGCGCGGGCGCAGGCCAGGGCGTAACTCATGCCGCCGCCGTAGCTGAAGCCTCCGGCGAACAGCTGCGTGGTGTCGACGCACAGGTCTGCTTCGATGAGCCTGATCATGTCGTCGACGAAGGTCAGGTCCTGCCCGCCGGAATTGGCCCAGCCGTTGTTCAGCCCCTGGGGGGCGACGAAGATCGCCGTGTTGTTCGCCAGCTGCCTGAGCCCGTAGTAAGACCAGGTGAATCCGCTGGTGCCGCCTGAGTCGACGTCGTTGGCGGTGCCGCCGTTCCAGTGGAACCCGAAGATCAACCGGTAGGGGTTGGTGTTGTGGTAATTGTCGGGAATTCTCAGGATGAAGGAGCGAGTCCGGCCGCCGCTCTGGATCGATTGCGTGCCACTTCTGAGTGTTGGAGTCTTGCCGCATCCTGGCGTGGCGGCGGCGGCGCTCGCCGCGCGTGACGTGGTTTCGCTGCTGCTCAGCGCCGTACCACCGCTGGCCACCGCGAGAAGCACCGCCGCGATGACAGCGGCGAGGACGGATTTAGGCCGCATCGTCACTCACCTGCCTGTGGCACCACCGGAGGGACGGTGCCAGGGCGTCGGTTAGCGTTAACATGAGCTGGATCAATCCTCTCATCCGTGCGGAACTGGCGCCCGTTCCTGCTGCCGATGGGTGGTGGTGCGACGGAGCAAATATGAGGCGTGCAGATCCGTCAAGGCGCGGCCCGCTCCTCTGACGTGACGGGCGGCGCTCCCAATGCCGTTTTGCTGGCACGTATCGCGTCGTTCAGCCTGGAAACTATTGAAAGTTTCACGGTAAGGCTCCCAGAAAGCGGGCTCGGCTCGTCGGCCTCTGCGACGTGTGGAGGATTCAGGCCCGCGTCGAGGACGTGACGCCCGGGGAGGCGGAGTGGTGTCCTGATCCAGTGGCTTTGCACGGTGGTGAATCAGGAATTGTCAACGCCCGTGGTGATGAACTGTTTCGTGAAGTCGGCGTCGAGGCGGTCGCCGAGCGTGACCTGGATGATCGCGGACAGAGCGAACCGTGAGCAGGGGTCACAGAAATTCACTGCGGTAGGTCGGGGCCAGCTCTGCCGCGCGGCGGCGGCGTTCCGCGAGGTCGTCCGGCGACAGCTGCGGCGGAGGCGCGTCCACGCCCGCCACGGCGTCACCGATGCGCATGAAGTACTCGTCCTGCCCGGCCGGCGTGCACATGCAGAGCATCCGGGCCGGTGCGCCCGAGACGTTGCGGAAGTTGTGCGGCGCGTTGGCCGGGATGTTGATGGTGGACCCGGCCCGCACGAGGTGCTTCTCGCCGCGGAAGGTGAATTCGATCTCGCCCTCGAGGATCGTGAACATCTCCTCGAAGTCGTGCCGGTGCGGCGGCGGGCCGCCGCCGTCGGGCACGCGCATGTCGATCAGGCAGTACGCGCCGTTGGTCTGCTCACCGGTGATCAGCATGCCGTAGGTGTTGCCTACCAGGGAGATGTAGGTCGTGGCGGGGTCGTCGGGGTTCGCCACGGTCAGCGAACGAGCGGGGTCGTCGTCGGGAATCATCGTGATCGTCTCCTGGGGTGTGCGGTGGGTTGGTTCTATCGGCCGGGCGACGAGGCGTCCCCCGGAGTTGATTCGACGAAACTGCGGGCGGGTGCCGGCCGTGCGGCATGCTGCCGAGGTGGGAGATGCGTCGGCGTGCATGAGCTGGGTGACCACGCGACCACCGGAGGCGTGCACCGCGTTGATCAATTCCTGTCAGCCCGCGATGCACGGCTGGGCTCTACAGCGACTTGAGGACGCGGATGCGGTCGGCGGTAGCGCGTTGAGCGACGTCGGCCTTGAAGGCGATCGAATCGAACTCGTGCGGGGCTCCGGGGTGCAGGTGAAACTCCACCGGGACGCCCGCGGAGCTCAGTTTGGCCGCGTACGCGAGGTCCTCATCGCGGAAGACGTCGAGCTGGCCCACCTCGATGTAGGCAGGCGGAAGGCCGGTGGCGTCCTGGAGCCGGGCCGGAGCGGCGACGGGCGGGACACCGGGTCTGCCGGCAGCCCCGCCGAGCAGCGCCGGCCACGCGGTGCGGCTGTCGTCGTAGGACCACAACGCGTACCGCTCGATGTAGGGGTCGGGGGTGGCGGGGCGGTCATCGAGCATCGGCATGATCAGTATCTGGTGGGCGATCTTCGGGCCGCCGCGCTCGCGGGTCAGGATCGCCAGCGCCGCCGCCAGGCCGCCGCCGGCGCTGTCTCCCATCACCGCGATCCGGTCCTGGTCGACGCCCAGTTCGGGAGCGTGGTCGTGCAGCCAGCGCAGCGCGGCATAGGCGTCCTCGAGCGGCGTCGGGAACGGGAACTCCGGCGCGCGGCGATACTCCACCGACAACATCGGCACGCCTGAGGCCGCCACGTAACGGGCGACCGGACCGTTGAACAGGTCGATGTGACCGAAGATGTATCCGCCGCCGTGGAAGAAGACCACGGCCGAGCCCGACGTCGTGCCGTCCTTGACGTACCAGCGCGCCGCGATCCGCGCGCCGTCGGCGGCGGTCACGGTGTGGTCGGTCATCGTGACGTCGGCCGGCATGGGCTGGGCGTTGCTCGCGGCACCGATGATCGGTTCCCAGAAGGCGCGACGCCCTTCGATGTCGCCCACTTCCGGTCGTGTGGCCTCGGCCATCGCCTCAGCCATCGGGGCCAGCGCCTCGGCGATCTCGGGATCCAAAGACAAAGACATGACTGCTTCTCCTGTGAGCGGGTCAGGCGGTGGGCGCGAGGACGACGGTCTTGCCCGGTAGCTCACCCGCGCCGACTTGGGCGTGGAGTGCGGGCAGGTCGGCCAGCGCCACCCGCTGGGCGACGTCGACGCGCAGCTCACCGGTGCCGATACGAGCGACCAGGTCGGCGAGCTGGTCGGCGTCGCTTCGGACGAACAGGTCGATGCCGCGCACACTGCGCTCCTCGTCGGACGGGGCGGGCATCCAGACGGTGGTGTTGACGAGGGCGCCGCCGTCACGGACCAGCGTGACCAGCGCGGCCAGCCGTTCCGGGGCGACCGGCGCGAGGTTGAGCACGAGGTCGACCGGCTCGGTCACCGCCTCCGTCACGTCGGTGGTGGTGTGGTCGATCACCTCGTCGGCGCCTGCGGCCTTGACCCGCTCGGCGCTACGTCGGCTCGCCGTGGCGATGACGTGGGCACGGACCTCCTTGGCCAGCTGCACCGCGTATCCGCCGACCGCTCCACCGGCGCCGTTGATCAGCACCCGCTGACCGGCGGTCAGCTTGCCGTGGTCGAACAGCGCCTGCCACGCGGTCAGGCCCACCAGCGGCAACGCCGCCGCGTCGGCCAACGGGATGTTCTTGGGCGCCCCCGTCAAGATCCCCGCCGGCGCGATCACGTACTCCGCGGCCGCCCCGGGCTCCGTCATCGGCAGGAGGCCGACGACCCGGTCACCGACCGCGACGTCGTCCACGTCGTCGCCAAGCGCATCGACCGTGCCGGCGACGTCGATGCCGGGAGTGTGGGGAAGCTCGACCGGGATCGGGCCCTGCATGTATCCCGCGCGGATGTTGCCGTCGACGCCGTTGAACGACGTCGCGGCGACGCGAATCCGGACCTGACCGGCTCCGGGGGCGGGCTGGGCCACGTCCTCGTGACGCAGGACCTCAGGACCGCCGAACTCGTGGAAACGTACTGCCTTCATTGCAGAACCTGCCTCTGTGAGCGCCGTCGAGTGCTTCGAACGCGAAGCGATCCCGGCGCAGAGGTGACCCTGCGCCCTGCTTCGGGTTGCGAAGGCGTCCAGCCCCGCGTGC
The DNA here is from genome assembly GCF_041402765.1 of Nonomuraea sp. AD125B. Classification (NCBI taxonomy): domain Bacteria; kingdom Bacillati; phylum Actinomycetota; class Actinomycetes; order Streptosporangiales; family Streptosporangiaceae; genus Nonomuraea; species Nonomuraea sp. AD125B. Next base: position 132,841 of record NZ_JBGLOU010000005.1, read on the forward strand.
CCGAAGCCGCCTGGAGGCAGCCACTGGATTCGCGGTCGCTGGAGACGTCACCTAATTTCGCAGGATCCGGCGCGACTAGCCTGGGCCGGACTGGCCCACCTTGATGATGGACGGTTCTCCCCCGGCGCCGACGATCTCAGCCACACGCGCCGCATCGGCCGAGCCCGGCGCCGCGGTGAGCATCAGAGCCGCCAGATCGTCGCCCGGGATGGCGAGCAGGTTGCCGACGAGCGTGACGGAGCCGCCGTCCGGATGAATGAACGTGGCGCTGCTTTCGTAGGCCGCCACCGGTCGAGGCGCGCGCCACAAGGTGTCGAACAGGCGGCTTCGGCTCCGCATCTCGTCCACCAGCGCGGCAAGCGACGCGTCAGCGGGGTAGCGCAACAGCGCGCTCGTCAGGCGGGCGACCAGGACCGCCTGATGATCGGTCGCGTCTTCCGCAGACTGCTTGAAGCCACTGAACGGGTCGCAGAACGTACGCCAGGCGATGTTCCACTCCCACGGGTCCCCGGTGAGCTCCCAATGCCCCAGGGCCATGAACGCACTGTTCACGGCGACGAGATTCATCGCCGCGTCGGAGACGAACATCGGAGTGTCGGTGAACCGCTCCAGCAGCCGCATCGCACCCGGACCGACCTCGTTCGGCACCTGCCCGTCCGCGGCGGCGTAACCGGCCAGCGCGCAGAGCCGCTCGTACTCCGCCCGTCCGACCCGCAACGCTCGGGCGATGGCGTTCACCACCCCGGCCGACGGATGGCTGCGCCCCTGCTCCAGCCGGCGTACGTAGTCCGCGGACATCCCCGCGAGTTCGCCGAGTTCCTCCCGCCGCAACCCGCGCACCCGCCGACGGCCGATCGGCAGCCCGACAGCCGCAGGCGCCGTACTCTCCCGCAACTGGCGCACCGCGGCACCAAACTCGTGACGTTCCACAGCCCCATTGTGCCCGGACAGTCCAGGCAGCAGGTGGTGGGTGCGGTCGCACCTGCATCGCTCCGCAGCGGCAGCACGTCCCTCTGGCCGCCCGTGCCGCGGAGATCACCTCGTCGAGGGCGGGGCGAGGGGCAGCGAGCCCTGGGCCAGGCCGAGCCGCACTTCGGGCGGACGCCGGGCATCGTAGCGGCCGCGGGCGCCCTCGATGTCGTCGTGGTGCTCCACGGCCCAGTCGACCAGTCCCCAGACCCGCTCGAGCAACGTGCGGCCCAGCGGCGTCAGCTCGTAGTCGACGCGCGGCGGCACCTCGGCGTGGACGCTGCGCGTGACCAGCCCATCGCGTTCGAGCAGGCGCAGGGTGGAGGTCAGCATGCGCTGGCTGATACCGGGGACGGCGCGCCTGAGCTCGTTGAAGCGGCGCGGGCCGGCTCCGAGCTCGTTGACGACCGACAGGGTCCACTTGTCCCCCACGCGGTTCAGGATGTCGCGGACCTGGCAGGTCATCTCGTCGCGCGCCTTGAGCACGGAGCTCGCGCCGCTGGCGGGTCTGTCGGCGTGCAAGGGTTCCCTCCACTTCACCGAGGCAGGAAAAAGTGCCTACTTCCGGTAGGGATTAAGCGTTCTCAGAATGGTGCCGGTTACCAGTCGGAACCATCTCTCATCTCAGGGGATACATCATGTCCGTGCAAACTGTCGTGCCCGACGAGACGTTCGCCGCCCCCGCGCCCGCCGCGCGACTGGACCGCGCGACCGCCGCGCTGCGTGACAACGGCTTCATCGTGCACGTCGTGGACAGCGCCGCCGAGGCCCGCACTCTCGTCACCGGGCTGATCCCCGGCGACGAGAGCGTCTTCACCACCTCCAGCGAGACTCTCCGGCTGTCCGGCATCGCCGCCGATCTCGACGAGTCGGGCCGGTTCGCCTCCGTCCGGGCCGCGGCCGAGGACCCCAAGGGAGACGTGCAGGCTGTCGTCCGCCTCGGCGCCACGGCCGAGTACGTCGTGGGCAGCGTGCACGCGGTGACGGAGGAGGGCCACGTGGTCATCGCCTCGGCCAGCGGCAGCCAGCTCGCGCCGTACGCGTCGGGGGCGCGCAAGGTCGTCTGGGTGGCCGGCGCCCAGAAGGTGGTGCCGGATCTGGAGACGGCGTTGCGGCGGGTCCGCTCCTACAGCCTGCCGCGCGAGCACCGGCGCCTCCAGGAGTTCGGGCAGTCGTCGTTCATCGGCAAGATCCTCATCGTGGAGCGCGAGGCCCTGCCGGAGCGGACCACGGTCGTGCTCGTGCGTGAGCCGATCGGGTTCTGAGCGCGCACGGCGGCCCGGCCGCCCGGCGCACTCGTACGGCTGTCCCCTCCGAGGACAGCTCACCCGGACACGCGCTCGACGGCCATTCCGAGAATCCTACCTGTTTGATTGGTTATTCTGGGCGCACGAACGGTAGGAGGTCCGATGCCCAAGGCATATGTGTTCACCCAGTACGGCGGCCCGGAAGTGGAGGCGTTCGCCGAGGTCGAACGGCCGGTCCCCGGTGCCGGACAGGTCCTGGTCGCGGTACGGGCGGCCGGGGTCAATCCCGTCGACTGGAAGAGGCGGACGGGCTACCGTCCGCCGGGCGCCCCGGCCGCGGACTTCCCGGCCGTGTTCGGGGGCGAGGTCTCAGGGGTGGTCGAGCAGGTCGGGGACGGCGTCGAGGAGTTCGCGGTCGGTGACGCGGTCTTCGGCAACCCCGTCAGCGGCGGCTACGCCGAGTACGCGCTGCTTCCGGCCGGGCTGACCGCGCGCAAGCCCGACGGCCTGTCGTTCGCGGACGCGGCGACACTCCCCATCGCGGCGGCGACGGCGTACGACGGCGTGCATCAGCTGGCGCTCCCACCCGGCGCCACCTTGCTGATCACCGGCGTCGGGGGCGGGGTCGGGGTGGCGGCGGCGCAGATCGCGCAGCACACCGGTGTGAGGGTGATCGGCACCGCCGGCGCCGGCAAGAAGGACTTCGTCGAGGCGCTCGGCGCGGTCCACGTCGAGCCGGGGCCGGATGTCGCGGACCGGATCCGGGACGCCGCGCCGGAAGGCGTCGATGCGATCTTCGACCTGGTCGGCGGCAGCGCGCTGGAGGAGGTGGCCGGTGTCCTGGCGGATCGGTCGAAGCTGATCACCGCGGCCGATCGGGAGACGGTCGCGCGGCTCGGCGGCTCGCCGGTCCGGCGGGCCCGTGACCGGACGGTGCTCGACGCGGTTGCGAACCTGGCGGTGGAGGGGGTGCTACGGCCGTTCGTCACCCAGACCTTCCCCCTTGCGCAGGCACCCCAGGCGTTGCGCACGGTGGAGGGCGGCCACGCGCGCGGCAAGATCGTGATCGAGCTCGGCGCATGAGCGGTGCCCGCGCAGGGCTCCGCGGCCGGAGTCGTCGTGGGTGAGCAGGAGCCCGGCGAAGTCGTGCTCGCCACGCAGGCGGAAGCCAGGCCTGGCCACCGGACGACTCCGCGGGTCAGGCCCGCCCCCGATCGGCGAGGCCGCCCTTCGCCCCGGGAGTCGAGCCCGGCCAGGACGCGCGGCGGCACTGCGCCATGGTGATCCCATGACCAGCGAGGTCAGGTTCGAGCCCGGCCTGTACCAGGGCACCGCCGGATATTACGACCGGTTCCGGCTCCCCTATCCCGGCCCGATGCTGGCCGACCTGGCCCGCCGGGCAGCCCCGTCAGGCCGCGGACGCCTGCTCGACCTGGCATGCGGCACCGGCCAGCTCGCCTTCCCGCTGAGCGGCCTGTTCGCAGAGGTCTGGGCCGTGGACACCGAACCCGGCATGACCGATGTGGTCCGCGCCAAGGCGCTCGCCACCGCCGCGGACCACATCCAAGCGATCACCGCGAGCGCCGAGGACCTGCGCGCCGAGCCGGGCGGCTTCGAGCTGGTCGTCATCGGCAACGCCTTCCACCGGCTCCGCCGCGAAGAGGTCGCCGAACGTGCCCGCGCGTGGCTCGGACCCGGCGGCTGCCTGGCGCTGTGCTGGTCGACCTCCCCCTGGGCCGGTCCCCGGGAATGGCAGCGGGTGCTCGCCGGCATGCTGCGCACCTGGCAGAACGCCCTCGGCGCAGCCGAGCGCGTCCCGTCCGGCTGGGATCAGGCGCGGCGGCGGCTGCCTGACCACGAGGTGCTGTCCCGCGCCGGGTTCGAGCCGGCCGGACGCCACGAGTTCCCCGTCGAGCACCGCTGGACGATCGCCGAACTCGCCGGACACGTCCGATCGACCTCGTTCCTGCCGCCCTCGGTGCTCGCCAGCCACGCCGCCGAGTTCGACGCCGGCCTCACGGCTGTGCTCAGCCGTCACACGGCCGACGGCCGTCTCACCGAAACGGTCAGTTTCGCCTATGAGCTGGCCCGCAAGCCGGATTCGGAGTGATCTCCCGCTTCCGGCACGTTGGCCGGGTCGCCACGACGGCCCGCCCCGGACGCGCAGGGCGGGCACGGCGGGCACGGCGGCCCGATCCCGGAGGCGGCTCCAGTGACGAGCACGACCGGCGCTTCCCCGTCACGAGATGATCGCCTGCGACGTCGCGGGCAGCACCGGCCCGATCGCCCGCCGGGCGCCCGGGGTGCGTCCGTGTCCCCAGCCGATCTGCCGGCGGTATCCGCCCAGCAGCCCCCGCTCGGTCAGTTCCGTCACATCGGGTGGCTCCGGGAGTGGGTGCGCGGCCGGGGCCACGTAGAGGGCGTCCACCGGGCAGTACGCCTCGCACATGAAGCATGTCTGGCAATCGCCCTGCCGTGCGATCAGCGGCACCCCGTCGTCCCCGCGCACGAACACGTCCGTCGGACAGGCCTCGATGCATTTGTCGCAGGCGATGCACCGGTCGCGCAGGACGATCTCGATCATGACGCCACCGCCAGGGGCCACCTGGTCTCCGGCAGCACCCAGATCTCGTCGAGCCCGCCGGAGATCAGCCGGTGGTGCTGGGCGGGATCGGAGCCGGGGTGGTCGGCGCGCTTGTGCATGCCGCGGCTCTCGGTCCTGGCCAGCGCGCTGGCGTACATCCACCGGGCGTGGGCCGCCATCGCGGCGGCCGAGCGGGCGCGCGCGGCGTCAGGGCCGCCGGCCCGCAGGCCCTGCCTGGCCCGCTTCCAGGTCTCGTCGAGCGCGGCCAGCGCGGGCGCGAGCCGGTCGCCGTGGCGCAGGTAGTTCTTCTCGTACGGCAGCACCTCGGCCTGGACCGCCTCGATGATCTCGCGGTGCCCTGCGCGGTCGCCGCCTGTCGGCCGCAATCCGGCGCCGCCCGCCCCGCGCACGGCTCGCGTGGCCGCCCGTGCGCCCAGAGCGCGAGCGTGACGGGCCGCGGACTGCCCCGCCCAGGTGCCGGACGACATCGCCCAGGCCGCATTGTGGCTGCCGCCGCCGGTGAAGCCACCGCAGATCGGTTCCCTGGTGGCGGCGTCGCCGGCCGCGTACAGGCCGGGGACGGAGGTGGCGCAGTCGTAGCCGGTCAGGCGGATCCCGCCGGTCCCGCGTATGCCGGAAGGACGCTGCATAGCGCTCGGCGTTGGCGACCAGCTCGTCGGTGATGCTCATCGGACCTCCCTGTACCGGTCCTCCCACCATTACCTGCAATTCCGACATGGTAAAATAGGGATTCGCGCGAAGGGTGCCCCCGCAGGCGGCGTTCTACGATGGCATGGTGAGTCATTCCGACCGGGCGGCACTGGCCCGGCTCGAGGTAGCGGTGTCGGCTGTGGTGCGGTGGAGTGAGAGCAGGCCCGTCAAGGCCGAGGTGGCACGTCGCTCGGGGTGCGATCTTTCCGGCAGCGAACTGCGCCTGCTGGAGCACTTCGACGTCGCCGAACCGATGCGCGTCTCCGACATCGCCGAGTGCCTGAACATTGACATGTCGACGGTCTCGCTACAGCTACGCAGGCTCCGCGCCGACGGCCTCGTCACACGGATCCCAGACCCGAACGACCGCAGGGTCAGCCTCATCGCCATCACCGACGCAGGCCGCGCCGCCGTGGCCCAGGTCCGCGCCACGCGGCGCGACCTGCTCCAGGACATCCTCTCCGGCACCGACCCGGCCGAGCTCGACCGAGCCGCCGACGTCCTGCTGCGAGTGCAGGAGCACATGCTCGACGGCATGCGCGCCACGCTTGGTCTCACCCATCCTCACTGACCCGGACGAACGGGACCGCTTGCGGCCCGGCCACGACAGATGCTTTGATTTCTCAAAATAAATGAGTGGAGGGGGCTTGATGGCCACAGCAGTGATCACCGGCGGGAACGACGGCATCGGCAGGGCGCTGGCCGACACCTATCTGGAGCGCGGACACCAGGTCCTCGTCATCGGCCGCGACCGCGGGAAGGGCCAGGCCTTCCTCGACGCCGCCACCGGGCACGGCGCGGGCGACCGCGCCCGTTTCCTGCAGGCGGACCTGAGTCTCGTCACCGAGAACGAGCGTGCCCTCGCCTGGATCACCCGAAACTACCCGAGCATCGACGTCCTCGTGCTCGGCGCGCGGTACCACCGCTCGAACCGCGTGGAGACCGCAGAGGGATTCGAGAGCAACTTCGCGCTCTACTACCTCAGCCGGTTCCTGCTCAGCCACGGCCTGGTCGGGCCGCTGAGCCGGGCACCACACCCGGTCATCCTCAACTTCGGCGGAGCCGGCCAGACCGGCCCCGTACGCTGGGACGACCTGCAACTGCGGCGCGACTACCCGGGGACCGGCGCACTGGGCCACAGCGCGAAACTGTGCGATCTGCTGGGCGTCAGCTTCACGCGGATCCACCACGACACACCCATCCGGTACGTGCTCAACCATCCCGGCGTCGTCACCACCAGCTTCGCCGGCGAATACGACCAGGCAACCGCAGCCCAGATAGAACGCCTGAGAACCATCGGCAAGACCACCGCACAGGCGGTCGCACAGATCCTGCCCTACCTCGACGATCCGCCCGCGCGACTGACCGCGGTCCTGGAAGGCGAACGCGTTCCCACCGACACCGGCGCCTTCGACCCCGCGGAGGCGACCCGCCTGCACGAGATCACCCAAAAGCTCCTGGCAGGATAATCGAGCTGCCGCTCAGACCGCGGCTGTCCGCGCCGCCGGCGGCAGCGGCGGGGAGCCGGCGGCGACCAATCCGGCGATCGGTGACACCAGGGTCCTGGTGGATGGCCTGGGCACCAAGAAGCAGGCCCGCGCCGTACGCAGGAAGGCCGGCTTCCTCTTCTCCAACGCCGACTCGCAGATCATCATGCCGGCCGTCGCCGAGGACGTGGCGATCGGCCCGCGTCGGCCCGCGCGACCGCGGCCTGCCGGTCCTGCCCGATGAACACGTTCGGCGTCCACGTCCCCGGGGACAGCCTGTTGCACCGGCTGCCCGCCGGCGCGAAGTTGCTCACCCTGCTCGTCGTGATCGTCGGCGGGGTGCCGAGAGGGCAGCGCATGCCTCTCCCAGCGCGCCTGGCCGGCATCGCCTGCTGAACAGGAGCAGCACGGGGCGGCCGCTGCCGTTCCCGTTCGGCGACCCCCTCGCGGACCACGGGGATCACCTGCCGGCCGAAGTCGATGGCGTCGCCCAGGATGTCGTAGCCGCGGGCCGAGAGGATCTCGACGCCGCCTCCCTGGAGCAGATCGCCTGCGTGGCGGGAGTAGGCTCCGTCCCGATCCCGCCGCCCGGGCGGAGCGGCTGTTCCGGCTCGCCGTGGCGGGCCTGACCCGCAGGTCAGCGCAGCTCGGCGCGAATGACCGGCACCACCTCGGCGAAGAAGCGCTCCAGGTGGCCCCGCGTGGTGGCGGCGTCGGTGAAGAAGAAGCCCTCGAAGCCGACGCCGAACAGGTCGTTGCCGAAGTCGGCGTGCAGGGCGAGCAGCTTGTCGGTGATCTGCGCGGGACTGCCGATCAGCGCCGAGCCGCGGGCGACGAAGTCCTCCAGGCTGTCGTAGGAGAAGCCGTTGCTCGCGGCGACCGGTTGCCGGCGGAAGCGTTCGAACGCCGGGCGGGCCAGCTCGTAGGCGTCCTGGGAGCGGGTGGCGATCACCGGCGAGTGGGCGCCCAGCCCCAGGGGGATCGCCGCGGGGTCGTGGCCGTGGTGTGCCAGCCGCTCCCGATAGTGCCGGACCAGCTCCAGGTAGTGCGCGGCGGGCTTGAAGCCGTTGGCAGAGTACAGCGGGTCGCCGAAGGCGGCGGCCAGCTCGGTGGAGCGCCGGCTGGAGGCAGAGCCGTGCCACACGCGGGGGGCGGGCCGCTGGAAAGGGCGCGGCCGGGTCGTCACCTCGTCGAGAGGCGGGCGGAATCGTCCTGACCAGGTGACCCGCTCCTCACGCCACAGCCGCCGCAGCAGCTCGTACGCCTCGGCGAGCCGGTCCCACTGCTCCTCCTCGCGCGCCCCGAAGAGCTTCAGTGACGGCGCGTCGTTGCCCTTGCCGATGATCAGCTCCAGGCGGCCGTCGCTGAGGTGATCGAGCATGGCGTAGTCCTCGGCCACCCGCACCGGGTCGTTGAGCGACAGCACGGCCACCGTGGTGAACAGCCGGATGGTCGACGTCCGCGCGGCGATGTGCGACAGCAGCACCGCCGGGGACGGGGACAGGAACGCAGGGTTGTGCCGCTCCCCCACGCCGAAGCCGTCGTAGCCGACCCGCTCGGCCCACACGGCGAGCTCGACCGTAGCGCGTAACCGGTCGTGCTCGCTCTCCCCGGACAGCGACAGCGCCGGATCGTTCGACAACAGCGTGCTGGCGAGGAACTTCACGATCGCCCCATTTACTATAAAGTCTACCTGAAATAAGTATTATACGGAGGAGGGGCGACGGAGGACCATCCCGCTCGAAACACAGCTCCGTGCTGTGAGCTGCGGCCGATGCGACCGCAGCACCGCAGGCAGGAAGTGAGCGCGCGCCCTGCAGCGCGGTGGTCTCGGGCCTCGGCGAGCACGAGATCGACGGCGACTTCAGCGGCGACCGCAACTGCACGGATCGACGAACGCCACATCAGCAGACGTCGACGTGAAGTACCGGATCTGGGACGCAGCGATAGAGAACGTCATCCCGCGACGCCGAGCGGCACCAATCGAGCCGACTCATCATCCGTGGGTCGCGGGTTCAAGTCCCACCCGCCCTACTCACCAATACCACGTTCGACCTGGGGTTTCTCGGTTGTCGCCGGCCTCTGATCTCGCTGTTCGTCACCGCGGAGCGCCGAACTGGCGGGCCTGCGGGATGGTCGTGGTGACGTGCAGGACGACGCGGTCGGTCAGGCAGACGTGCTGGTGCGGGACGTCGCCGGGAAACCGGGCGAAGTCGCCGGCCGCCAGCTCGACCTGGTCATCGATGGGCCGGTACGGAGCCGGCCACTGATCGCATAGACGTGGTGCAACGCGCCCAGGGTGTGACCCGGCACAGGGCCGCCGGCCTTGCCGCGCTCCAGCCGCATCACGAGAGTGTGCACGTAACCGGACCCATAGGTCTGATTCAGCATGCGCTCCGACCAGCCGCCCCGCTCCTCCCACGCTGCATCACCCTGGCGTTGCACATAGACCGCGCTGCCCCACTCGGTCAGCAACTGCCGGGGCAACCCAACGGCCGCGCGGCGGAGTTGTCCACGCTGGCCGGGCGGCTCCTGTCCTGAGCCTGCAATGGGGCGGCAAACCCGGTACCTGTCTGCTGACGGAGGCATTCGGCGACCTGGCCGTACCCGAGGGGCTACAGATCGAGGATCAACGCTTCGATCTGCTGCAAGGCACACGGTGCCGCGAGTCCTCTACCGCGTTCCCCGGGGTGCCTGGCCTCGGCAGTGAGCAGTCGCAGCCGTCGACCGCAGCTAGCAGTCGCAGCTGCAGCCGTCGCAACCACAACCGCAACCGCCGTCCTCGCCCGAGCAGCAGGAACAACAGTTGCCGCAGTTGCTGCAGCACTCATAACCGGAACAGTCGAAGCGCTCGCAGCAGGAGCCTTCGCGGTCCTCGTCCCAGGCGGGCCGGTACAGGCCGCAGGTGCAGCAGGTCAACGCGGCGCACGCCAGCGACAGCAGCCCGCCGGGATCCCGCTTCGGCGGCCGTCGTCCCGGCGGTGCGCCGGGATCGCCGGGCGGGTGGCCCGGTGAGTGGCCCGGTGTATGCCCCGGTGAGTGACCGGGGCCGTGATCGGGGCCGTGCGTTCCTGCGGCGGTTTGCGATCCGGCGGTGGCGAAGGCTCGGGAGACGGCGTTGCCGGTTTCCCGTACCAGTAGGGCGCGGGTCAGGGCCGGGCGAGGCAGGTCGAGCGCATCCACGGCGGCGCGCAGGTCGGCGTGCGCGGCGTCGCAGTGGCGGCGCGCCTCGGCCAGGCCGGTGCCGGTGGCGGCCAGCGGGTTGTACGCCCCGGACGCCCGGTCGTCGGCCAGGTCCTCCACCGCGTCGATCAGGTGGGCCAGCCTCCCGAACCCGCGACCGGCCGCCTCCAGGGCCTCGCGGTTGTGCGGCTTGCCCGCGAGCACCCCCGTGTGCGCGAACGCCGCCGCAACAGCGTCCTCGGTGGGTCCCGTCAACTCTCGTAATCCGGGGGCCGCGCCGCTGCCCGGGGGCCTCTGGGCGGGGACGCGTTCCAGGAGGGCCTGGCGGGCGGCCGCCGCCGTCAGCGGGGTGGGGTCGAAGCCCAGCGTGCCGGCCGTGGCCGTACCGGCGGAGGACCAGCGGCCCGCCAGGCGGGTGGCGCCGGCGGCCACAGGGCGCCGGGCGTACATGCCGTCGCCGTCCGCCACGTGGTCGTTCACCTTGCCGGCCGCCAGGAGCAGCGACACCGAGGCCGCCAGCCGTACCCCCTCGGACTCCACCACGTCGGCGCCCTTGAAGCCGCGCAGCGCGCACGGGCCCGCCTTCCGGCGCGACGTGGGCGCGGACGTCTGAGCCTCGGTCAGGACGGACACGAGCAGGCCGTCATAGTTGGTCACCAGACGGGACAGGTGTCCGTGCTCGTCGCGGAGGGCCAGGCAGAGTCCGCACAAGTGGCCCATCCAGTCCGCGTAGAGCCCTTTGCACAGGACGTGCCGACACGGGCGGACAATGCCGAACATACGTCCCCTTATGATCACAACGGTGAGCCAACCGTAGCATCAGGCCGTCAACGGCCTGTCGCCGCGCATCGGTCCCGCGCCGCTCCGGCCGGCGGGTGCGCCGGGGTGGCGTCGCGGTCCTGGCCTAAACTCGTCGCCACCATGGAAGTGCCGCGCGATCTCCCCTCCCCCCTCCTCACCGCGTTCCAGGTCGTCGGCCTGCCCTGGCCGGACGTGCGGATCGCGCACTTCGACGGTGTGCTGGCCGAGCTCGGCGAGCGCCCGGAGGCGCAGCTGCTGCGTGAGCACGTCGGCAGGCTGCGGAAGATCCAGGACGCGTTCTTCGAGCACCTGCGCGAGCTGGCCGACGATCACGACGACGACCGCATGAGGCTGGTCCGGCACAAGGACGAGCCCTGCGTGACGGGGATACGAGAAGACTGGGCCGAGACCGCGGCGTCGATGCCCGAGTTCCACGCGGCCATCGCGACGTTCGTCCGAGCGCTCCTGGGCGAGCCGCCCGCGGTCCCCGACTACCTGGCGGCCGTGCCCGCCTGGGTGGAGGCGCGCCCCGGACGCGGTATCCGCGACGAGCCCACCGCCGGTCGCGCCCCCGCCGCGGACGCCCTGCTGCGCTGGCGGGAGGACCCCTACGGGCCGCGGATCTGCGTGGTCACCGGCTCGCCCGCCGCCGGCAAGACCCGGCTGCTGTCCTGGTTCAGCTACTCCGGCATCTGGGACTGGTCGGGCTACCCGGGCCCCGGCGAGGCGGCGATGCGCCTGCGCGGCATGGACGTGGACGACGCCGTGGGTGAGCTGGCCGGGCAGTTCAAGCTCGACGGCGCCGACCTGGCCGCCCTCGACCGGCCCGTGCTCGTCACCGTGGCCGACGCCCACCGGAGCAACGATCCCGAGCGCGCGTTCGCCGAGCTCGTCCTTCCCCTGGCCGTCAACCCGCACGTCCGCCTGCTCGTGGAGCTCAGTCACCCGGACGCCGCGGTCGGTCTCGGCCCGCCGGCGTACGTCCTGGACCTGGACGACCCGCGGGCCACCGACCGCGCCGCCTTCACCGCCTGGTACGACGCCGAACGGGTGGAGCGCTCACCGTTCACCGCCGGCCAGGTCTACCCGTCGCCGGGGCTCGCCGCGCTCGCCGCCCGGGCCGGGGGCGCCGACCCGGGCCCTGACCTGCCGATGGACGTACGGGTGGCGCGTGCCTGGCTGGACGGTCTGTCGCCGGAGGCCCGCGCCGCCGCCGGCACGCTGGCCCTCGCCTTCGCCCCGATCGGCCCGTACACGTGGCGGTTGCTGCACTGCGGCCGGCACCGCGACGATCCGGAGGCCGCCGCCCGCGGCGTGGCGGAGGCCGCGGACCGGCTGCCCCTGGCCGAGCCGCGCCTGCCCGCGTACGCCATCGGCCTGCCCTCCCTGGCCGAGGCCGTCGCCCCGCCGGCGGCGGCGCACGGGGAGCTGGCCGCCGTCATGCGCGGCTGGCCGGTCTCGGCCGAGCTGTCCCCGCCCGCGTACGTCAGCGATCACCTGGCCCATCACGAGCGCCTGGCGGGCGAACCCGACGCCATCACCCCGCTCCCGCTCCGCCGCCCGCCGACCAGGGTCACGCGCGAGCTGCTGGAAGACCTGTACGGCCCGGAAGGCGTCGTCCGGCCGCACGACGACGAAATCCACCCCGCGATCACGCACGCGCCCACCCGCCGCTTCCTGGCCGAGGTCGGCCTGCCCGTGGACGGCCTCAACCAGCCCGGCTGGACGGGCGAGCATCGCCGCTTCGCCGAGCCCCTGACCGAGTTCTGGCCCGGCAGCGTGGACGAGCTGCGCGCCTGCGCGGGCCTGCCGGACGAGCTCGGCGCGCTGTTCATGCTCGACGGGCCGGGCACCTGGTACCTCTTCCTCGACGGCCGCACCGGCGTGGTGTACGAGGCGCACGAGGAGCTGGACACCGCCCGCGTCGCCCACCGCGACGTCGAGTCGTACGCCTATTTCGTGTACGTCATCCATCGGGAGCGCAGGCTGTGGTGCGAGGGCCGCGACGCCCACCGCGAGGCGGCCTACTGGTGCGCCGACGACCTGGCGCTGGAGCTGCACACGTACGAGCCGGAGGCCATGGCGGGCGACGACGCCCTCTGGCCGCCGACGCTGGAGGACTACACGCTCCTCACCTAGAGTCGCGCGAGTCGATCTTCGGCCGGAAGGAGGATAGACGCGATGGAAGCGCCCCTATACAACGGAGATCGCGACGCGAGGACGCGTCGCCTCCGCTTACCGCCGTGAGGAGTGCGATGACGTCCATGACCAGACGCCTCACCATGCTGATCGCGACAGTGGGGGTGGCCGGCGCGACTTTGGCGGCAGTGCCCGCCGCGGCCAGTGCCAGCCCCGACAGTTTCAATGACGGCATGGGGTGCTATGCCGTGTTCGACACCGTTTACAAGCGGTTCCACTCGCTGGGTTTCAACGACGACTACTCCACCAGAATGGCCGAAGCCGCCTTCAACAACTGCCAGTCCGCGACCTGACGGTGGTGTCCCCGGGCTGGGCCTGCTCCGACCGGCCCGGGGACACGTGTCTCAGATCTTCGACAGCACCCGGTCGGTGACGAAGCAGAGCATGCCGAATTCGTGCGCCCTGCGATAGGCGAACTCGGTGAGCTCCTCGTCCTCGGCGTAATCGAGGGCGTACACGTCGATGTCCATGCCGAGCAGCCGCTCGGCGTATTCCGCGTGCACTTCGAGCACGTCGTCCGGCCACGGCCCGTACGACTCGGTGTCCACCCACCGGGCGGAGAACGACTCGAAGAGGATGCCGTCCACCAGGTCGGCGAGCTGCGGCAGCAGCCCGAACCCCCGGTTGGCGAGCAGGTAGTCGGGCTTGGCCTCCTCCCTGATGGCCGCGATGAGGTAGAGCAGGTGCGGCAGGTCCTCGGGGTAGTTGAACTCGATGTTCAACGTGTCGAGGAACAGGCCGCTGAACCCGCCCGCCATCGCGCTCGTGGCCTGGCCCACCACATGCGCCACCCACCCGGGGTGGCCTGTGTACACGAACGCGCCGCCCCAGTCCGGGTTGCGCTCCTCACGCTGCCACGGCGCCGGCGGGCCGACGTCCTCGGTCAGCGACAGGTAGCCCAGCGTCTGCACGCCGCGCTCGCGCAGGAGGTCGAGCTCCTGCCTGCTGTAGAAGTCCGGCTGGAGCACGACCTTGTCGAACCTCGACAGCCGCTCCAGCTCCCCCGCCCCGTAGTAGAACGCGATGGGCTCCCTGGTCATGGCTTCCACGATTCCTGGTACCAGGCGAACGTCCTGCGCACGCCCTCCTCCAGAGCGACGCGCGGCTCGTACCCGGTCAGCTCGCGCAGCAGCGTGAGGTCGGGGCAGCGGCGTGCGACCGAGCCCGCGGGCGCGGGCACGTCGTCGATGGCGGGGCTCACCTCGGCGATCCGCAGGACGAGCTTGGCCAGGTCGCCGATGTTGGTCTCGGCGTCGTTGCCGATGTGCACGATCCGCCCCATGGCGCGCGGCTCGGCCATCAGCCGGACCATCGCCTCGACGGCGTCGTCCACGTAGCAGAAGGCCCTGCTCTGGTCCGCGCCGTAGAGGCGGAACGGGTCCTCGCCGCGCATCGCGCGCAGCGACAGCTCGGGGATGACGTGGTCGGCGCCCATGCGGGGGCCGTAGACGTTGTGGAAGCGGCCGATGACGGCCTCGAAGCCCTTGGCCCGCGCCGTGTGCAGCACGGCCGCCTCGCCGAGCATCTTGCTGATGGCGTAGGTGTAGCGCGGCGAGGCCACGTCCTCGATCACCAGCGGCACGTCCTCGGCCGTGGGCACGGGCACCAGGCCGGTGGTCACGCCGCCCGCGTACGCCTCGCTGGTGGAGGCGAAGAACAGCTTGTCGCCCGGGCGCAGCCAGTCGAGCAGGTGCATCATCGCCAGCGTGTTGACCCTGATCACCCGGGCCGGGTCCTTCTCGACGTTGCGCACGCCGACGACCGCGGCCAGCATGTAGATCTGGTCCCAGCCCGGCTCGATCGCGGCGTAGGAGGCCGGATCGGTCAGGTCGGCCGAGCGCACCTCGACGTCCAGCGCGGTCAGCTCGTCGTCGCGGCGGCCACGGGAGAAGTCGTCGATGACGGTGACGGCGTGGCCGTCCGTGCGGAGCCTGCGGGCCAGGTGCAGCCCGATGAAACCGGCCCCGCCCAACAGCAGGACTTTCATACCGTCGTCTCCTCCTTGGCCACGTAGCCGATTCCGGCGTAACGTACGCCGTTCCTGATGACCGCGGCCTCGTCGAGGATGCGCCACGAGTCGAAGATGACGCGCAGGTCCGAGGAGCCGAGCATGGTCTCGGCCTCAAGGGCGCGGTAGTCGGGGTGGTCGTTGATCACGATCATCGCGTCGGCGTCGGCGAAGGCCTTGTCGAGGCTGACGGGCTCGCCGCCGTACTCGCGGATGACCTCGTCGGAGACCAGCGGGTCATGGCCGCTGACCACGAGGCCCGCGGCCCTGAACAGCGGCATCATGTCGGCGATGGGCGTGCCGCGCATGTCGTCGGTCGCGGGCCAGCCCTTGTAGGCCCAGCCGAGCACCGACAGCCTGACGCCCTCGGTCCGGCCGACCGTCTCGCGCACCAGCTCCACGACACGCTCGGCGACGTGCGCGGGCAGCCGCTCGTTGAGCTTGCGCGCCTGGCCCACCAGGTACGGGCTCCGCGACGTGCTCGCGATCATCAGGTACGGGTCCTTGGACAGGCAGCCGCCGCCCACGTAGCCGGGCTTGGCCAGGTCGGGGCGCGGATAGTCGAGGTTCGTGGCCCTGATGACCTCCAGCGGGTCGAGCCCGTGCTGCTCGGCGATGAGCGCCAGCTCGTTGCCGAAGGCGTAGATCAGGTCGGTGTGGCAGTTGTTGGACAGCTTGACCATCTCGGCCGTCTCGATGCTGGAGACGGGCACGATCTGGTCGGCCAGGCCGCTGAACACCTCGATGCCGGCCCGCAGGCTCTCCTCGTCGAGCCCGCCGATCACCTGGGGCAGCTCGACCAGCTCGCGCAGCGCCTGACCCTGGATGGTGCGCTCCGGCGCCATGACGAGCTTGGCCTTGCCCCAGCGCGCGGTCAGCGCGGGCAGCACGACGGCCCGGCTGGTGCCGATCGGCACCGTGCTGCGCACGACGACCAGGGTGTCGGGCCCGCAGCGCTCGGCGACGTCCTGGGCGGCGTCCGCGAGGTTGCGCAGGTCGGGCGTGCCGGTGGACAGGTCCACGGGCGTCGAGACCGACAGGATCGCCGCGTCGAGCCGCAGGTTCTCGGGCAGCCGGTCGGAGATGAAGACGGTGCTGCCGAGGTGCTCGGCGAAGGCCTCCTCGACGCCGGGCTCGTACACGTGGATGCGGCCGTTGGACAGCGCCTCGACCACCCGGGGGCTGGCGTCCACGCCGTACACGGTGTAGCCCTTGCGGGCCAGGGCGGCGGTCAGCGTCAGGCCCACGTAGCCCATGCCGATCACGCCGACTGTCTTCGGCATCTCAAGATCCTCTCTTAGAACAGGGGTCACTGATCCGGTCGAGCTCGACCGTGGTGGCGTTTCCCGCGATGCCGTGGCGGCCGTAGCGGGCGCACGCCGCAGTGACGTTCACCGGTCGTCTGGCGTAGTCGGTGGCGAGCACGGCCTTGCCCTGCTTGCGCAGGGCGAGGGCGTGCCGCAGGTTCTCCGCGCACCAGTCCTCGGTGCAGGGGTCGTCCGTGGCCTTGAAGAACAGCTCCTCCATGCCGATGCCGTCGATGGCCTGGACGTAGCCGGAGTGGAGCCTCAGCTCCGGGGAGTTCTGGGGGACGACGAGAAAGCCGGGGCGCTGGGCCTTGGCGTATTTGCTGATGCGGACGATCAGGTCCGTCATCTTCCTGCCGAGGCTCCTGCGGGTCTCGCCGGGCGTGCGCTTGAGGTCGATCTCCTCGTACGCCAGCGGGGTGTCCAGGTAGACGCCGTCGAATCCGGCGCGCAGGGCCTGGTCGACGCGCTGTTTGACGACCGTGTCCCACCAGCGCCGGTCCCAGTAGCGCACGAAGCGCTCGTCGGGCCAGTCGGGCCAGACGTTGAGCACCAGGTCCCTGGGCAGGGTGCGGTACTCGGTGCGGAAGGTCTCGATCGAGCCGATCTCGAAGTAGGCCAGGACCTTCTTGCCGCCGGCACGCACCTTGGCGATCTCCGCGGCGGTGAAGTAGCCCTTGATCGTGGCGTCGCGCGAGAGGTCGATGATCGCCAGCTGGTGCGGCGCCCGCGCTATCGCGTCGAGGCGTCCCTTGGGGTAGTCCTGCAGGACGTAGGTGAAACTCCGCACCTCGGTCAGGGGGACCTGTGGTGCGGAGCACGCCAGCGAGCCCAGCACCAGGCCGATGGAGAGCAGGATCCTCACAGCATCGCCTTCACCGAGTCGGCGAGCGGGATGCGCGGGCGCCAGCCGAGCACGTTCCGGGCCCGCTCGATGTCGGCCTGGCTCCAGTCCACGGCCCGCGAGCGGGCGGCTTCGGGCTCGCGCTCGCGCACCTCCCCCGTGAAGCCCGACTCGGCGGTCAGCAGCGCGACCGCCTCCCGTACGGCGACGGCACGGCCGCTGCCCACGTTGATCACGCGCTCGGCCGGTTCCGGCGCGAACCCGGCGCGGACCACGGCGTCGGCCACGTCCCGCACGTCCACGAAGTCCCGCATGGCGCCGAGCGGGCCCATGTCGAGGTGGCCGGTGGCGGTCCTCAGCAGGTCGCGGGCGCGGCCCAGCACGTTCTCCCCCGACAGGCCGGGGCCGACCGGGTTGAAGATCCGCAGGGACATCGCGTCGACCTCGCTCGCCTGCTCGACCAGGAGCGTCCCTGCCAGGTGGCTGATGCCGTAGGCGCTGGTGGGCCGGGCGGGGTCGTCCTCGCGCTGGGCGTGACCGTACGGCGCGGGGCCGTATTCGGCGGCCGAGCCCAGGCGGACGAACCTGGCGCCGGGGACGGCGGCGGCGATGGCCTCCAGCAGGACGGCGGCGACCCCGGCGTTGCCGCGCAGGAGCTCGTCGTAGCCGCCCGACATCCTGCCCGTGCAGTTCAGCACGATCGACGGCCGCAGCTCGCGCAGCAGGTCGGCCGCGGCCCGCGGCGTCGCGGTCAGCAGGTCGAGGTCGGCCCGGCCGGGACACGCCAGCCGCGAGACCCGCGGGTCGTCCTCCAGCAGGTGCCTGACCTGGCGCCCGAGGAAGCCCGTGGCGCCGAACAACAGGACCGTACGGCTCATCGCACCTTGTCCCGCGACGGCAGCAGCAGCGGTCTGATCTCCTCGAAACGGGCGTTCGCCTCGTCGTAGTCGTCGGGGCGGCCGATGTCGAGCCAGTAGCCGTCGAACTCGTACACGCCGGGCGGGGTGTCCTGGGCGAGCAGGTCGAGCACCAGCTCGTCGAAGCCGAACGACATGCCCTCCGGGTACTTCGCGATCGTCTCGCGCGACAGCGCGTAGACGCCCATGCTCACCAGATAGCTGAGCAGCGGCTTCTCCCTGAAACCGACGATGCGGCCGCCCTGCGCCTCCAGCACCCCGAAATCGATCTTCACCACGCGCGGCGAGGTGGCCACGGTCAGCGGCGCGCCGGTCTCCATGTGGCTGGTCAGCAGCTCCGCGTAGTTGAGCGTGGTGAGGACGTCCCCGTTCATCACCAGGAAGTGCTCGGGCAGCCGGTCCCTGATCGGGAACAGCGGCCCGATCGTGGACAGCGGCGTGACCTCCTCGGTGTAGTCCACCGTCATGCCCCAGCGCGAGCCGTCGCCGACGAAGGCGCGGATCAGCGGGCTCAGGTGCCCGACCGCGAGCGTGGCCGTGGTGAAACCCTGGCCGGCCAGCTGCTGCATGATGATGTCGAGGATCGCGTACTCCTCCCCGATCGGCACCAGGGGCTTGGGCAACGCGGAGGTGTACGGGCGCAGACGGACCCCTTTGCCGCCCGCGAGAATGACGACGTGCATGGAAAGCCTCCCGGTCGAAGGATCAGCTGTACTGTCTGACATCCCTGAGGCCCTGGCTCATGAGGACGAGAAGGATCAGCAGGAACAGCAACGCGGCGGCGGCGAAGAGAAGGACGTCGGCCAGCGCCGGCGCCCCTGCGGGCAGGAGAAGACGGCCGAGGGGGTGTACGGCGAGCGCCGCGGCCTGTGCCACGCAGAGGGGCACGACTCTGCCCTGGTTGCCCAGCAGGAACGCCAGGAAGTACGCGCCGCCGACGATCACGTGGGCGGCGGCCATGGCGATGCTGGCGTGGGTCAGCTCGTTCTTGCCCAGCAGGAAGGCCAGCGGCAGCACGGACAGCACCGCCAGCCACGCCAGGCAGATCAGCACACCCTTGGCGAGCAGCCATCGGCCGCGCCGGGTGAAGTCGGAGGGGTAGCGGACCTGGCGGATCGCCGCCCTGGTCTCGTCCTCGAACGCGTGCGCCCGGTACTCCAGGATGCCCATGCCGATGACGAGCCCGGCGCCGGCCACGGCGATGTCGGTGCGGTCGAGCACGTACCGGGCCTCGGCCTGCAGCAGGAACACCGCCGACAGCGTGGAGTAGAGCACCCACGGGAGCAGCGCGCGCACGTTCGCGCGGGCCAGCAGGCGCAGCGGCGGCTCGGCGGCGTCCCCCGCGGGATTCCTCGTGAGGGTCAGCCGGAGCGCGCCCGCCACGCAGGCGAGGATGCAGGCGAAGCCCACGCCGAGGGTCAGCAGGCCGATGTCGCTGTCGCCGATGACGATGTAGGCGACCCCGGCGACGACGGCCGGCATCATGATCAGCCCGAGCCAGCCCTCGCGCCGGTAGAACAGCAGGATTCCCGAGGCGATCTGGAAGGTCACCTGCATGATGCACAGGGCGATCAGCTCGACGGGACCGTCCCGCAGCCCCGTGATCACGCCGGCCAGCATCGCCACGCCCAGGACGGCCACCAGCATCCCGGTACGCAGCACGCGGCCCGCCGAGCGCACGTGGCCGTGCCCGATCAGCGAGTACGCCAGATGCGTCGCCGCGCCGCCGATCACCCAGCCAAGGCCGGTGGTGAAGACCAGTCCCGGCATCAGCCACTGCGTGCCGACGAGCCCCGACGCGGCGGGCAGCAGGGCCGCGGGCAGGGCGTACAGCAGGCCGTGCAGGATCTGGGCGACCGGCCTGGCCCGCTTGAGGAACCCGGTCGACCCCGGCGGCGGGGCGCCCTTGGACCTGATGTGCGAGTAGGCGGTCTCGGCCAGGGAGAACACGGAGGTGTGGTCGTACAGCTCGCGGGCGACCTTGTCGTTGAGCCCCTGGGACTCCAGCATGGCCGCGACCTGGAGGGGCTCCACGGCGCGGAACACCCCGGTGCCCATGGGGTCGATGAGGGCGTCGATGTCCCGTGACGACGGCGGCTGGGTCATGCCCGGGCCCCCAGGAGTTCTCTGTAGACCGAACGATAGTCGTCCAGCGACTGCCGGAGCGTGAAGCGCTCCAGCACGCGGGCGTGCGACAGAGCGCCGAGGTGGCGGCGCAGCGGGGCGTCGAGCAGCAGGCGCACCATGGCCTCGGCGGCGGCGCGGTAGTCGCGCGGCGGCACCACGAACCCGGCCTCGCCCACCGCCTCGGCCACGCCGCCGACGTTGGTGACCACGCAGGGCCTGCCGCACGCCATGGCCTCGACCACGGTGTAGGGGAAACCCTCGGAGATGCTGGTCAGGGCCACGACCTGGCCGGCGTGGTAGGCCTCCACCGGAGAGCCGACCCGGCCCTCGAACGTGGCCGCGCCCTGCAGCCCCAGCTCCTCGATCAGCTCGACGCAGCTCTCGTGGTAGCTCTCGTTGCCCGCCGGCACGCCGCCGAAGATCCGCAGCCGGGCGTTGGGGATCCTGTGACGGACGATCTGGAACGCGCGGATCAGCGTGTGCAGGTCCTTCAGCGGGTCCACCCGGCCCATGAACACCAGCGTGGGCACGTCGGGTTCGCCGGTGGCGACGGGGAACTCCTTCGGGTCCACGCCGTTGTACATGATCCGGATCCGGCTCGGGTCGGCGCCGTTGCGGACCTGCCAGCGCCTGTTGTACGACGAGTGCGGCGCGATGCGGTCGGCCGCGACGTACGCCGCCCCGGCCAGCCGGCGGAAGAAACTGAGCAGCAGCACCCGCACGGAGTGCGGGACCGGCTCGTTGACGTACTGCAGGTAGCGTTCCCGCAGGTAGACGCCGTGCTCGGAGAGCACGGCGGGCGTGCCGTAGCGCCACTTGGCGCTCATCGCCACGAGCATGCTGAGCCCGTTCATGGAGACGTGCACCAAGTCGGCCTGCGGCGGCGGCTCGGCCAGCGGCCGCAGCATGTGGCCCAGCAGGTCGCTGGCGATGACCGCGTCGGACAGGTTGAGCGCGTCGCTCCTGCTCCAGTACCAGGCGTCCATGAGCTGCGAGAGCGACTCGTTGGCCGTGATCGCGCTCATGAGGTCGCCGCCCCAGTCGGCGAAGCGGTACAGCGACTCCAGCACCGACAGGAATTCCTTGCTGCCGTCACCCATGGTGGCGGGCGTGAGCACCATCTCCAGGAAGCGCCCGTACACGTCGCCGAAGCCGCGCCCCGGCGCCCGCGAGGGGCGCCGGCGACGTCGTCCGGCCCACAGGGGCACGGAGACGACCTTCTCCAGGTTCGGGGGGCGCTCCCAGACCGAGCGCTCCCTGCCGTCCACCGTCAGGGTGACGACGTCCCATCGGTAGTCGGGCATGCCCCGGATGAGCTGGTCCATCCAGACGCTCACCCCACCCATGGCGAACGGGTACGTGCCCTCCGACACGAAGGTCACCTTCATGCGCGCACACTCGCGGTGACGGTGACGGGCACGCCCGCGGTGAGCGTGAGGCGGGCGATGGAGTCGGTGCCGTACGTCGTCGCGCCCGGGGCCGCGGCGTTGGTCGCGAAGACGGCGGCGGCGGCGTTCGAGGTGAACGTGACCGTGCCCGCGACCCGGTCGTAGACGGCGTCCACCCCGGCGAGCCCGGCGAAGTGCTCGGTCCGGTCCTCGACGTAGTGGGCGATGCCACCCCAGTCGGGGGTGATGACGGGAACGTTGTAGTAGGCGTTGTACTTGGCCATGACCGCGTTCAGCCAGTCGAAGACCAGGCTCTTGCCCGACCCGTAGTCACGCAGGTTGCCCTGGTGGAAGGTGTGCGCGTAGATCGAACCCGACATGACGTGCTGCAGCGCCACGTCGCTCTCGTGCTCCAGGACCTGGTTGTAGGTCTGGTTGACCGGCCAGTAGGGGAACTTGCCGTCCGGCCCGTAGTAGGAGTTGTAGAACAGCGTCTGCTCGGCCGGCGTGGTGGTGTGGTAGGCGATGTTGGTGGGCCAGTCGGGCACCACCATCAGCGACGGTTCGAGCGGGTGGTGGATGCCGCAGTTGAAGCAGGACGGCTGGTGGCTGCCGAACGACATGTTGCCGTGCAGGTACTTCACGCCGAGATCCTTGGCGGCCTGCAGCAGGTGGGGGTTGGAGGCGGCCAGGCCGTAGTCCGTGGGCGGGTCGATGTCGTTGTTGACGTCGGGGTTGTAGACGCCGAGGCCGGAGTACTCGCCGGTCTTCAGCACGGTCGCGTCCACGCTCAGGCCCAGCGCGGCGGCCCTGGTGAGGTTGTCCTGGATCTCGGAGTAGCTGGTCGCGTAGTCCGTGAAGTTCATCTTCGGGTGCGAGAACGTGTGGTTGATCCAGGTGAAGGAGGAGGCGCGGCAGCGCGAGTAGCTGGTGAGCCCGTCGGCGCCGAACGGCGGGGTGGAGCACGTCGAGGGGGAGTTCAGCGTCGTGCCCTCGCCGTTGTAGGCCAGGTTCAGCTTGAAGCCCGAGGCGAGCGGGTTGCCGGCGGTGAAGGCGTTCTGCTGGTTGTACGTGCTCACCGCGTCGGCTCTGGTGGTCCGGTAGCCCGGGTCGCTCTCCACGTGGCCGTCGGGGTACAGGTGGTCGGTGGAGTTGAACCAGTCGTCCACGTCGGCGTTGAGGTAGTGGCGCTGCTCGCCCAGGAACAGGCCCCTGGTGGCCCACCTGAACAGCCCGTACGTCAGCAGGTCGGCCTGCGGCAGGTACTGGTTGGAGGTGAACGTCAGCGCCATGCGCTCGCGGCCGTCGGTGGAGGTGCTGCGGACGCCGAGCACGTCGGAGCCGCTGGTGATGATCGCCTCGGCCGAGCAGCCCGGGGCGATCGTGCTGCGGTAGGCGTAGGAGAGGGAGATCGGCACGTTCACGCCGGTCTTGAGGTAGTCGAACACGCCCGCGCCCGCCGGGGTCAGCTCGGTGCTGATGGGGGTGTCGCCGATGCCGCCCTCACTGCCCGCGCGCAGGCAGTAGTCCTCCGGCCAGGTGCCGTAGGCGGTGTAGAGGGAGACCTGGCGTACGCTGTAGTCCCGCTCGTAGGCCCATAGAACGTTCCATTCGGTGCTGTCCAGACCGCTGACGTAGTTGGCGCCGTCGAAGTGGAGCAGCGAGCCGTTGGTCAGCAGGACCGCGTTGTACTTTCCCGCGCCGTCCGCCCGCAGCAGGTCGGACGCGGTGAGGGCCTGGGTCTTGCTGAACAGCACGTCGTACTGAGCGCCGACCCGGTCGAGCACGGACTTCCAGGTGGCCACGCCCCAGTCGTCCTGGTCCACGCCGATGACGAGCGCGCGCAGGCCCACCCGGTCGCTGGCCGCGGCGGCCAGCGCGGCGGTGGTCTTCGCCGTCGTGGTGGTGCGCTTGACCGCCACGCCGCCCTTCGTCTTCACCTTCGGCAGCGGGCCCAGCTTGGTCGCCTTCGGGCGCTCGACCTTGGCGCGGAGGGGGGCGGCGTGAGCATGCCCATGGTCGCTCCCCGATACGGCGGCCGCGGCTCCGCCGGCGAAGAGACCGGTCACCAGGACAGACGCTCCCGTGATGGCGATCACACTACGTGACGGCCTACGAATAGTCTGTCGCACACGCGGAAAAATATTCATATATCCCCCCATTCGGCACACAAGCCCCGAATGCATCCCAAGCCTGGCATAGACACCATCAGCCAGGGAAAGTGTGCGGACCTCGCGTTTCACTTCGGTTTCAGCTCAGTTTCCCGACCTAGGCCCCACAGCCGGGCAGGTTGGACTTATGCTTGATCAGCTGAAAAGTCGGGCACATGCAGCCGGGGGGGAGACCCATGCAGTTCGGCATTTTGGGCGCGCTGGAAGTCGTGGACGGGGAGGAGCATTTATCCCTCCGCTCGATCCAGCAACGCACTCTGCTCGCCCTGTTGCTCTGCCATCACGGCAAGGTCGCCCACAGCGACGTCCTGATCGACGCCCTCTGGGGCGCCGAGGCGGGTGACGCCGGTGGCGCGCGCCTGCGCCTGCAACTGCACCGCCTCAGGCGCACACTGCGCGACTGCGCCCCCATCGTGCACCGTGCCGCGGGCTACCAGCTGCGCGTGCCGTCCGAGGCCGTGGACGCCCGGCGCTTCGAGGACCTGGTACGACAGGGGCGTCAGGCGATCGCGGCCTGGAACGATGCAAGGGGCAGCGACCTGCTGCGGGTAGCCCTCGACATGTGGCGAGGACCCGCGCTGTCCGGGCTGAACGACATCTCGCTGCTCCGCCAGCACGCCACCCGGCTGGAGGAGCAGCGGCTGGCCGCGCTCGCCGACCGCATCGAGGCCGATCTGCGGCTGCGCAGGCACGGTGATCTGATCGCGGAGCTGTCGGAGCTCGTCCGTGAGCATCCGCTGCGGGAGAAGTTCCGCGCCCAGCTCATGATCGCCCTGTATCACAGCGGGCGGCAGGCCGACGCCCTGGACGTCTATCGCGACGGGCGGGACATTCTCAGCGAGGACCTCGGCCTGGAGCCGTCCCCCGAGCTGCGGCGGCTCCAGACGGCGATCCTGGCCAGGGACGCCTCCCTGTCCCTGGGCCCCCCGCCGCCCGCCGCGCCGGCCGAGAGCGCCAAGCGACGCGTGCACCGCCGCACCACCCTCCGTCACACGCCGACCTGCCCCCACTGCGCCAGACGCGTCCGCTGACAGGACCCCTTGACGCGACGCCGCGGCGTCGTCGCTTGCGTCGGGGCCGGAGGCTTCAGGGGCGGGGCCGGAAGGACTGCCGGTAGCGGTGCGGGCTGGTGTGCAGCTCGCGGGCGAAGTGCGCGCGCAGGGCGCCGGCCGAGCCGTGGCCGCTGCGGTCGGCGACGGCGGGGATCGGCAGGTCGGTGGTCTCCAGCAGGTGCCGTGCCAGCAGCAGCCGCTCGCGGGCGAGCCAGGCCGCGGGCGTGGTGCCGGTCTGCTCCTGGAAGCGGCGCGTGAGCGTACGGACGCTGAGGTTGGCGTGGCGCGCGATGCCCGCGAGGGTGAGCGGTTCGGCCGCGTGCTCGCGCATCCAGGCCAGGGTCGCGGCCAGGCTGCCGCTCGCGGCGGGGGCCGGTGGCTGCGGGATGAACTGGGCCTGGTCGCCGTCGCGGCTGGGCGCCATGACGGTGGCGCGGGCGGCGCTCGCCGCCACCGCCGCGCCGAAGTCGCGGTGGATCAGGTGCAGGCACAGGTCGAGCCCGGCGGCCACGCCCGCCGAGGTGAACAGCCGCCCGTCCCCCACGTAGAGGGGCTTGGGGTCCACGCGCACGTCGGGGTGGCGGCGGGCCAGCTCGCCCGCCGCCTTCCAGTGCGTGGTGGCCTGCCGCCCGGACAGCAGGCCCGCCTCGGCGAGCACGAACGCGCCGGTGCAGATGGACACGATCCGCGCCTTGCGGGCCGCGGCCTCGCGCAGCAGGTCGAGCACGGCGTCGGGGGCCCGGCGGGTGACGGTGACGCCGGGCACCACGAGAGTGTCGGCGTCCTCGGCGCCGTCCAGGCCGTTGGGCGCCTCGATGCGGTAGTAGCCGACGCCGCCGGCGGTGGCGTTCACCGACGGGGTCACCCCGCAGACGCGCACCTGGTAGGGGTAGGCGCCGTCGGGCAGGCGGGCGGTGCCGAAGACCTGGCAGGGCATCGACAGGTCGAAGCCGACCACCCCGTCGAGGGCGAGTACGGCGACGAGGTGCGGGTCAGCGGACATCGCTCAGCAACGTCCCCGTGCGGTTGCGGCAGCTCCAGTGGCAGGGCCGGTCCGGGCAGACGCAGCGGGGCCGCAGCACGAGCCCCGAGCCGCCCTGTCTGGTGGCGTCCACCTCGAACACCTCCCCGATCGTCGCGGGTGTCAGCACGTCGGCGGCCGGGCCATGCGCCACGAGCCGTCCCTGCCGCAGCACGGCGACGGTGTCGGCGTACGTGGCGGCCAGGTCGAGGCTGTGCAGGGCGGCGAGCACGGTGACGTCCAGGTCCCGGACGAGTTCGAGGAGGTCGAGCTGGTGGCGGACGTCCAGGTGGTTGGTCGGCTCGTCCAGGACGAGCAGCCGGGGCCGGCCGGCCAGGGCGCGGGCGAGCAGGACCCGCTGGCGCTCCCCGCCGGAGAGCTGCCCGACGCGGCGCCCGGCGAACGCGGCCAGGCCGGTACGGTCCAGGGCCTCCGCGACCGCGGCGTGGTCCTCGCGGCTAAATCGGTCGAAGAAGCCCAGGTGCGGCGTGCGGCCCAGGGCGACGGTCTCGGCGACGGTGAACTCGAAGCCGGTGTGCTGCTCCTGCATGAGCACGCCCACGCTGCGTGCGGCGTGCGCGGGCGGCATCGACCACAGGTCACGGCCGCCGAGCCGGACGGTGCCCGACCCCGGTCGCACGGCACGGTAGACGGTGCGGAGCAGGGTGGACTTGCCGCTGCCGTTCGGCCCGACGAGCGCCGCGAATCCGCCCGCGGGGACGGTCAGCGACACGTCGTGGACCACGGTCCTGCGACCGAGGGTGACCGATACGGCGTCGAGGTCGAGTCTCATGAGGTCTCCTGGGCGGCCAGGCCGCGCGCCCGCATGACGAGCAGGAAGCACGGCACTCCGAGGAACGCGGTCAGCACGCCGATGGGCAACTCGGCGGGACAGATCAGGATCCGCGCCGCCACATCGGCCCACAGCAGGAAGAGCGCGCCGAGCACCACCGCGACGGGCAGCATGCGGCGGTGGTCGGCGCCGACCAGCATCCGGGCCAGGTGCGGCACGATCAGGCCGACGAAACCGATCCCGCCGGACACGGCGACGACCGTCCCGGTCAGCAGCGTGACGAGCAGGAGCAGGTACCAGCGCTGCCGGCTGGCGTCCAGTCCCAGCGCCGCGCCGGCCTCCTCGCCCAGCACCAGGGCGTTGAGCCGGCGGGCCCGCGCCAGCAGCAGCCCCGTGGCCACGCCGACGACGATCGCGGGCACGGGCAGGGTGGCCCAGTTCGTGCCGGACAGGCCGCCGAGCAGCCAGAAGATGATCTGCTGCTGCGCGGCGGAGCTGTCGGTACGCGCGAGCACGAACGAGGTGATCCCGGCGAACAGGTGCCCGAAGGCGACGCCGACCAGGATGAGCCGCACCGGCAGCAGCCGGCGCTGTCTGGTGGACATCGCCAGCACGATCCCGATCGCGACGGCGGCGCCGGTGAACGCCGCCGCCGGCAGGGTGAGCGCGCCGAGCACGGCGGTGCCGGTGGTCAGCACCAGCACGGCGCCGACGGAGGCGCCGTGGGACAGGCCCAGCAGGTACGGGTCGGCGACCGGGTTGCGGACCACGCCCTGCACGACGGCCCCGGCCAGCGCGAGCCCGGCGCCGGCCACCGCGCTGAGCAGCACGCGCGGGAAGCGGATCCGCCAGACGATGAGGTCGGCGGTGGCCGTGCTGTCGCCGCCGCCGGTCAGGTGGTGGACGAGGATGCCGGCGACCTCTCCCGCGGGCACGCCGACCGCCCCGAACCCGGTGGCGGCCACCACCGAGACGGCCAGCGCCGCCGTGAGCAGGGCGACCAGCGCCGGGTACGGCACAGCGGCGACCCGCGCGCTCAGCCTGCCGGCGATCGCGGTCATCGGCCGCCCGCACGCAGGTCGGCGGCGAGCTGTTCCAGCGCGTCGAGGTTGAGCGGGCTGGGGAAGGAGACCAGGTACTGCGAGGTCGACAAGACCCTCCCCCGCTTGACGGCCGTGGTCCCGGACAACAGGGGGTTCCGCCTGACCTCGTCCACCAGCTCCCGGCCCTTGACCTTGGCGAAGTTGTAGTCGGTGAGCACCCAGATCACCTCCGGGTCCCGCTTGACCACCTGCTCCGGTGAGACGTCGGCGTGCATCGCGTGGACGTCGGGGAAGAGATTCTCGCCGCCCGCCAGCGTGAGCAGGGCGTGGGCGATCGTGCCGGTGCCGGAGGTCTTGATCGGCTGCCCGGCGACCGGGGCGTCCTGCACGATCATGACGCGCGGCCTGGCGCCGCCGGTCCTGACGGCGTCCTGGCGGGCGCGCAGCTCGGCGATGAGCCGGTCGGCTCGGTCCTGGACGCCGAAGACGGTGCCGAGCTTGCGGATGTAGTCGTAGGTGGGCGCGAGGTCGGCCAGGGCGGGGCCGGACGGGCTGTCGCCGCCGGGCAGGCAGGCGGCCAGTCCCTTGGCGTTCATGGTGGCGAGGTCGGCGTCCTTGGGGCTGCCGGGTGGCCCGCCGAAGGCGGAGAAGGCGGTCAGGACGAGGTCGGGCCGCTGCGCGGCGACGACCTCGGTGACCGGCACCCGCTCGGACAGGACCGGGATCTTCGCCAGTTCCTCCCGGTGAGGGGAGGTGTCCACGGTGAACGGGGCCGGGTAGCCGGTGCCGGTGATCTTGCCGGTCAGGCCGAGCCGGGCCATCGTCTGGGCGGCGTACCCGTCGAGGGTCACCACCTTCGCGGGCGGCGCGCTGAAGCTGACGTCCTTGCCCGCGCAGTCCTTGACCACGACGGACCGACCGGCGGCCGCCGGCCGGACGTCGCCACCGCAGCCGGTCGCCGCCAGGGGCAGCATCGCGACCAGGCAGAGCGTCATCCGCCGCCTCATCGTCCCGCGCCCGAGGTGACCGGGTCGCCGGAACGCCACAGCGGTTCGCGGCGCTCGTACTCCAGGATCTGCTGCACCAGCGCGGCGGCCTGCGCGCCGCGGTGCCGCTCGACGAGCCAGATCGCCAGGTCCAGGCCCGAGGTGATGCCACCGGCGGTCACCACGTCGCCGTCGTCCACCACCCGGGCTTGCACGGGCCGGCCACCGGCCGCCACCAGGTCCTCGACGGCCCGATGGTGCGTGGTGCAGGCCCGGCCGGTCAGCAGCCCGCCCGCGCCCAGCAGCATCGCGCCCGTGCACACGGACGCGAGCACCAGGCCGGGCCGGGCCGCCGCGGCGAGCGCGGCGGGCAGCCGGCCCGAGTCCAGCTCCGCCCGGACGCCCGAGGTCTCGCTCGTGGCGTAGCCGCCGCCGGGCACGATGAGCACGTCGGCCTCCTGCGGCGCCCAGCCGGCCGCGGGCAGGAGCAGACCGCCCGCCGTGGTCACCGTCCGCGGCCCGTCCAGGGACACCAGCCGTACCGTGACGCCCTGCCCGGCGCGGCCGGCCAGGCCCAGCACCTCGTACGGGCCCACCACGTCGAGGTCGTCCGCGCCGTCGAAGACGACGATGTCGGCTCGGATGTCGGCTCGGATGTCGGCTCGGATGTCGGCTCGCATGCTGCCTCCAGGTTCTCGGTGTCGCATCGCGGGTCCCCATGGTGACGAGACGCCCCCTCGCCTGGAAGTGGCCGGCAGGCCAACGTCCGCCGGCTTCCGGCCACGGCCATGGGCACAAAGGGGCTCGTCCGACCAGTCGTCGCGAAGCCCGCCCCGGTTCCCTGGAACTTCAGCCGTGACGGGTCAGACCTTCTCGCGCACCGCCTCGTCCTCGTCGTCGAGGTGCGCGGTGAGGAAGTCGCCGGTCGCCGGAGGCGGCGCGTAGCGGCGCAGCCGCAGGCTGTTGGTGACGACGAACACCGAGGACAGCGCCATGGCGCCGCCGGCGATGAGGGGGTTGAGCAGGCCGGTGGCGGCCAGTGGGAGGGCGGCCACGTTGTAGCCGAAGGCCCAGACGAGGTTGCCGCGGATGGTGCGCAGGGTGGCGCGGGCCAGGGTGAGCGCCGTGGGGACCACGTCGAGGTCGTCGCGGATCAGGATGAGGTCGGCGGCGGCCAGCGCGACGTCGGTGCCGTCCACCACGGCCAGCCCGAGGTCGGCGCGGGCGAGCGCCGGGGCGTCGTTGATGCCGTCGCCGACCATGGCCACGCGGTGGCCCTCGCCCTGGAGCCGCGCGATGGTGGCCTCCTTGTCGGCGGGCAGCACTTCGGCGACGACCTCGGTGATGCCGGCCTGGGCGGCGGCGGCACGGGCGGTGGTGGCGTTGTCGCCGGTGAGCAGCAGGGTGCGGAGTCCCATGGCGTGCAGGCGGGCGATCGCGGCGGCGGCGGAGGGTTTGACGGCGTCGGCGAGGGCGAGCGCCCCGATGGCCGTCCCGTCGGCGGCGACGAGGACGACGGTGCGGCCCTGGCTCTCCCAGCGGGTCCGCGCGTCGTCGAGGACAGGGGGGATGGCGACGTCGTGCCGGGTCAGCAGCCGGGCCGAGCCGATGAGGATGCGCCGGCCCTCGACGGTGCCCTTCGCGCCCAGTCCGGCCAGGGCGGTGAAATCGTCCACCTCGGGCAGGTCGCCGAGCTCGGCGCGGGCGTGGGCGGCGATGGCGGTGGCGACGGCGTGCTCGGAGGCGTCCTCGACGGCTCCGGCGTAGCGCAGGGTGTCCTCGCCGACGAGGTCCACGACGCTCATGCGGCCCTGGGTGAGGGTGCCGGTCTTGTCCAGCACGACGGTGTCGATGACCCGCGCGGACTCCATGGCCTGATGGCTCTTGATGAACACGCCGAGCTTGGCGCCGGTGCCGGAGGCGACCTGCAGGGCGGTGGGGATGGCCAGGCCGAGCGCGCACGGGCAGGCGATGATGAGCACGGCCAGCGCGGCCGTGACCGCCTGGTGGGTCTGGCCGCCGGCGAGCAGCCAGACAGCCAGGGTCAGCGCCGACAGGACGAAGACGGCCGGGACGAACCAGCCGCAGATCCGGTCCGCGAGCCGCTGCACGGCGGCCTTGTCGGCCTGGGCGTGCTCGACGAGCCGGATCAGCGCGGCGAGCTGGGTGCCCGCGCCCACCTGGGTGGCGCGGACGAACAGACGCCCGCTGAGGTTGACGGTCGCGCCGGTCACCGCGTCGCCCTCGCCGACCTCGACGGGCACCGGCTCGCCGGTCATGGCGCTGGTGTCGATGGTGCTCTGCCCGGACTCGATCCGGCCGTCGGCGGCGATGCTCTCCCCCGGCCGGACCACGAACACATCGCCGGTGCGCAGGTCCGCCACGTCGATGCGGTACTCGTTGCCGTCGGCGCGCAGCACGCTGACGTCCTTGGCGCCCAGCTCGGCCAGGCGGCGCAGCACCGCGCCGGAGGAGCGCCGCGCCCGCGCCTCCAGGTACCGCCCGGCCAGCGCGAACATCGTCACCCCTGCGGCGACGTCCAGGTAGAACGCGCTGTCCGGCGCGGACAGCGCCGCCCACAGGCCCGGCCCGGCGGGTCCGGCGTCGATCGGGAACAGGATGACGTACACCGACCAGAGGGTCGAGGTGATGACGCCGGTCGAGATCAGGGTGTCCATGGAGGTGGCGCCGTGCCGGGCCGCGCGGAAGGCGTTGCGGTGGAACGGCCAGGCGCACCAGGTGACCATCGGCAGCGTCAGGCCGATCAGCACCCACTGCCAGCCCGCGAAGTGCCACTCCGGGACGAACGCCATGCCCATCGACAGGTCCATCAGCACGAAGGCCAGCCCGACGGCGACGATCATGCGCCGGCCCAGCATCCGCACGCGCCGGTCGTCGGTGTCCTCCGGCGCGGCCGGCGCCCGCGGGCTGACCACCTCGGCGCTGTAGCCGGTGCGCTCGACCGTCCGGATCAGCTCTTCCACCGGGACGCCGCCGGCCTCGATCGTCGCCTTCTCGGTCGCGTAGTTGACGCTGGCGCTCACGCCGTCCATCCGGTTGAGCTTGCGCTCCACCCGGGCGGCGCACGAGGCGCAGGTCATGCCGCCGATGAGGAGCTGGACGGCCTCCGTTCCGAGACCGGCCTGCCCTGGTTGTGCGGTGCGTGTTGTCATTGAGGACTCCGAGTTCTGTGGGTTCACCGGAGCCGTCGGACGGATCGAGGCGGAAGTTCCCTCGACCTGCGTCACAGGGTGGTCAGGCGGCCAGCCAGGACGCGGAAAGCTGGTGCCGGGCCCGGGACACCCTGGAGCGCACCGTTCCCACCGGGCAGCCGAGCAGTTCGGCGGCCTCGGCGTACCGCAGGCCCACGACCTGGGTCAGCACGAAGGCGCGGCGCCGTTCCTGAGGCACCTCGGCCAGCAGTTCGGCCAGCTCCACCGCGTCCTGCGATCCGGGCAGGTCACGTGGCTGGCACCGCTCCACGGCGGCCTGCCAGTCCGCCAGGTCCGCCACCACGGGCCGGGCCCGCGCGGCCCGGAAGCGGTCGACGACCACCCGGCGGGCGATGGACAACAACCAGGCCCTGGCCGACGATCTCCCGGCGAAGCGCGGCAGGCTCCCCAGGACCCGGACGAACGTCTCCTGGGTCAGGTCGTCGGCCGACTGCACGTCGGTCAGGTAGGCGAGGAAACGGCGTACGTCGGCGTACACCGCCTCGGTGAAGGCCGCGACGTCCGCCGGGGCGCCGTCGCGGGCGGCCAGCGCGAGCGCGGTCAGGCGCCGATCGTCGTCGGCGCGTTCATCAGCGACAACAGGATTCACATCGATCACTCTCTGGTCTGGTGTTTCCGGCATGGAGAACTCCCGTTTCGGGCGTACGACGACCGCCGGGCGGAGCGCATCCGTCCGGTGAAGGGGAGGAACGAGAGGTTCAGCCGGCCGGTGGGGCGCGCCCGCTCAGCGCGTGCTCCAGCACCGCGCAGCGGAGAGGCGCGGGCTCGACGGCGCGGACGACCACCGTCCAGTACGGCGTGCGGTGCGCCCCAGGCAGCAGCACGATGACACGCACCCCGAGGTGCCGCAGCAGCGCCCAGAGCACCGCCTCACCCCGCGCCAGCCAGAGCGCCGTCATCAGGGTCGCCAGACCGTGGGAGACCAGCATCCCCACACCCGGTACGAGCCCGGAGTGCGCATGCCCGCCGGGCACACCCGGCAGCCCCGGCGGCGCGATCGAGAACAGCAGGTGCAACGCCACCTGCACACCCGCGAGAAGGAGGAAGACGGCCGGCCCGCCTCGCTCCCGGCCGGTGGCCGGCATGGCGGCGACGAAGGAGACCGCCAGAGCCGCCACCGCCATGAGGGCGGTCACCCTGCCGCCCCCGAGCAGGTGGGCGAACGCGGACAGCGCGCAGCACACCACGGCGAAGGCCGTGGTGCGCAGCAGGCGGAACATCACTCCAGCGGGCATGACTCCGGCTGTCGTCTCAGGGCGGCGAGCCGGCACCGGCACGGCGGCCGATGCCTCCACCCCGGCGAACGGGCCGGGGCGGGCGTCAGTGCGCGTGCGCGGCCACGGGCGGCCCGCGCCGCAGGATCGCCCGTACGAGCTCAGGCCCGCGATACGTCCCCGCCCCGGCCACGAGCACGACCGCGACCGGCGTCACGAACGGCTCGACCACGCCGGCGAGCAACCGCCGCAGCTTCGGCAGCGGAGCCGTCCCCCAGAGCCGGACCATCAGCCAGAACGCGCTCTCCCCGCGATACAGCCACCATCCGCTCATCACCGCGATCACGAGGTGCGCCACGGCCATGCCGGCGCCGGGCGTCCCGGTGTGCGCATGCCCGGCGGCGGTCACGGTGACGCCGGCGCTCCTGGTGAACAGCTCGTGCAGCAGGATCTGAGCGGCGGCCGTCGCCGTGACGACGGTCTCGGGCCCGCGCGGCCGTCCGTTGAGCACGAAGGCGAGGGCGAAGGCCCCCAGCACGCCGGCGAGCAACGTGGGCACCGCGGCCGGAACGCCTCCGGCCAGGACGTGACCGCCCGCGGACACGACGACGCACACCGCGGCGAAGACAGCGGCGCGCGCCACACGCGAGACCCGTTCAAGGGCGGACACGGCACTCATCCTTCCAGCCCGGCGACCCGGTCGGGAAGGCCGCCCCTAACGGCCCTGAAGGCGCCGCTGCTTCCTGCGTTCCCAGGTGTTGGGGTGCCGGATGACCACGCCGCCCGCGCCGCCGGTGCCGGAGAGGCGGATCAGCGGGGTCCTGGGGAGGCGCTGCGGGGTGGTCTTGTCCTTGAAACCGCCGAGGCCGCCCTCCATGCGGGACGTCTCCGCGGCCCAGCCGTCGGGGATGATGATCGTGACGCCGGCCATCTGGCCCTGCGCCTCGATGTGGACCTCGGGCAGCCGGCATTCGGTCTCGGTGAAGTCGAGCTTGACGGCGCCCATGCCGCCGTACACGGTGATGCGCGGCGGCACGTCCCAGCGTCCCGAGCGGGTCAGGCCGTGCATGCCGCCCTTGAGGACCAGCGGCTCCTGGTTCACCGGGACGTCCGGCGGCAGGTCGGCGGTGAGCGGCGCCAGGTCGGCGTACGTCTTGGCGTTCAGCGCCTGCTCCAGGCGGGCGTCCAGCTCGCTGAGGTCGAGCCGGCCCTCGGCCGCCGCCGTGTTCAGCCGCTCCACCACCGCTTCACGCTCGTCGTGCGAGACGCGCCACCCAGCACGGCCGACTGGTTCCGGAAGCCCATCGTTCATGCCCCAATGATAGGGAGATATGGGGAAAGCAGGCCGTCCGGGCTGGCTGTCGCCGGCCAGGGCGCCCTGGAAAGCGGGCGCATGAATTCATTCCGCTAATTCGTGAATTATTTCCGGCGTGCTAGATTCGGGATGCTGGAAATATAAAAAGAGCATGAATTCCTGCCGCTTGGAGAAACATGGAATCGCTGGTCGTCGAGCGGATCGAGGTATTCGTCGTGGAGCTGCCGTCCATCCGGTCGTTCAGCATCTCCGGCGGAAACGTCACCACGGAGGGAAAGCCCGCCGAACGGGTTCTCGTCAAGGTGACGGCCGGCGGGGTGACCGGCTGGGGAGAGGCGACGCCGACCCCGGCCTGGACCTACGAGACCGTGGAGTCGATCTCGACGACGATCGCCCGCTATCTCGCCCCCGCCCTCGTCGGACGCCCCGCGTGGGACCTGGACGGCGCCTGCGCGGTCTACGAGAAGGTGATCAACAGGGGGCTGACGATCGGGTCGCCCATCGCCAAGTCGGCGCTCGACATCGCGCTGCACGACCTGCTCGGCCGGGCCCTCGGCGTCTCCGTCGGCGTGCTGTGGGGCCAGCGCCGCCTCGACCGGATCACGCTCGGCTGGATCGTGGCCGGTCAGACGGCCGACGAGGTGCGGCAGGCGGTCGAGGAGGGGCGGGCGCACGGCTACGGCGCGTACAAGGTCAAGGTGGGCCTGCACGACGAGGCGACGGACCTGTCCGTCGTCGCGGCGGTCAGGGAGGCCGCCCCGGACGCGCCCCTGTGGGTGGACGCGAACCAGGCCTACACGGTGGACGGCGCGCTGCGCATGGCGCGGCGGCTCGCGGACCTGAACGTGTCGGCGTTCGAGCAGCCGCTGCCCGCCAACGACGTCACCGGGCTGCGCCGGCTGCGCGACCACAGCCCGCTGCCGGTGGCGCTGGACGAGAGCCTGCGCCATCCGTCCGACCTGGCCACGTTCGTGAAGCTCGACGCCGTGGACATCGCCATCGCCAAGGTGCAGCGGTCGGGCGGCCTCACGCTCTCCCGCAGGTTGTGCCAGCTCGCCGAGGACGCCGGGCTGCGCATCATGGGGTCGGGGCTGACGGACACCGACCTGGGGTTCGCCGCCTCGCTGCACCTGTTCGCCGCCTTCGGCGTGGACACCCCGGTCGATCTCAACGGCCGCCAGTTCGTGCGCTCGGCGTACGTCGGCGGCGAGACGGTGAAGGTCACGGGCGGGACGGCCCTGGTGCCCACCGGGCCCGGCCTCGGCGTCGAGGTGGACGAGGACGCCGTCCGCGCCCTGTCCACGGCCCACTGGGCCATCTGAGAACACGAGCCCGGGGCGGGGAATCCCCCACCCCGGGCTCGCCGGCTCAGCGGAGCCAGTCGTCCAGGTGCGCGGCGACGAAGTCGTCGTCCACCAGCCACGGGTAGGCCGCGCGCACCCGCGCGATCTCCCCCGCCTGCCCCGGCGACAGCCCCTCGTCCGGGTCGAGGCACCAGGTGCCGGCCATGAGCCCCTGGCCGCGCAGCACCTCGTGCACCCCGGCGATGCAGCCGTGGAAGCCGCCCGCCACGTCGAACACCGCGCCGTTGGCGTCGGTGAGGTCGGCGGCGCGGGCCAGCAGGGACCGCAGGACGTCGTCGTCCCCGGCCCAGGCCCGGCGCACCTCCTCGAACATGAGCACCGCCGCCCGCGTCCACACCGCCCACTGGCCGAGCAGCCCGCCGACGACGCGGCGGCCCGCGACGGGGGTGAGCAGGTCGGCCAGGATGTTGTCGTCGTTGCCGGTGTAGAGCGCGATGTCGTCGCCCCGCCCCGAGGCCGCCACCGCGTTGACCACGTCGACGGTGCGGTACCGGTCGAAGGGCGCCATCTTGATCGCCACCACCGACTCCTGCTCGCTCAGCGACCTCCAGAACGACGGGCTGAGCCGCTGCCCGCCCACCGCCTCCTGGAGGTAGAAGCCGACCACCGGCAGCACCTCGCCCACCGCCCTGGCACGTGCCAGCAGCTCCGGCTCGCCCGCGCCCGGCACCTTCGGCGACAGCAGCACCGCGTGGTAGCCCAGCGAGGCCGCGAGCTCGGCCTCCGCCACGGCCTGCGCGGTGTCGCCGCACGCCCCCGCGACCAGGACGAAGGGCCGCTCGGCCTCCTTGGCCACGACCTCGGCGGCGAGTTCGAGCACCGGCCGCAGCAGACCCGCCTCGCGGATCGCGAACTGCGTCGTGTGCACCGCCACGGCCGCGCCGCCCGCTCCCGAGGCGAGGTAGTAGCGGGTGAGCGCGCGCTGGCGGCGCTCGTCGAACGTGCGGGCGGCGGTCAGCGCCAGGGGGTGGGCGGGGATGACCGCGCCCTCCCGCAGCAGGTCGATCGACATGTCAGAACCTCCCGTCGCGTACCGCGAACTTGGTGGGCTTGCCCGACAGGGGCAGCCCGCGCGACAACCAGCCGGCCTGCCAGCCGATCAGCGTGTCCAGCGGCACGTCCGGGTAGCCGAACAGGCCGTGGCAGACCGAGGCGTCGCTGAGCAGCGCGGTGCCGCTCTCGCCGCCGGCGAAGGACGCCTTGGTCCCCAGCGCGGCCGCCAGCCGGGTCGCCGTGCGCCGGACCGACGCGGTCTCCGGCCCGGTCAGGTTGATCGTGAACGGCTCAGGGGCGCGCGCGTGCCGCAGCGAGCGCAGCGCGACCTCGTTGGCGTACCCCTGCCACACGACGTTGACGTGCCCGGTGGTGACGTCGACCGGCTCGCCGGCCGCCACCGTGACCGCGAGGTCGGCGAGCACGCCGTAGCGCAGGTCCACCGCGTAGTTGAGGCGCAGGATCGAGACCCGGGTGCCGTACGCGGCGGCGGCGTGCTCGAAGACGCGTTCCCTGCCGAGGCAGCTCATCGCGTACTCGCCGACCGGTTCCGGCCGGTCGTCCTCGGCGCTGCCGCCGGAGGCCACGTCCACCAGCGGGTAGACGTTGCCGGTGGAGAACACCGCGACCGACGAGTCCCGGTAGCGCCGGGCGACGGCGGCCGGCAGCGCCGCGTTGACCGCCCACGCCTGGTAGGGCGCGGCCGACGTGCCGAACTTGGCCCCCACCATGAACACGACGTTCGCCGCGTCGGGCAGCCCGTCGAGGTCGTCGCCGGCGCTCAGGTCGTGGGCGACCACGTCCACGCCCTCCTCCGCCAGCGCCCGGGCCGCGCGGCCGTCGGTCCAGCGGGACACGGCGTACACGCGGGCCGAGCCCCGGCCCGCCGCGTCCAGCGCGCGCCTGGCCAGCCTGACCAGGCTCGGCCCCATCTTGCCGCCCGCGCCGAGCACGACGAGGTCGCCGTCCAGCGCGCCGGCGTCGGCGACCAGCGCGGCCGAGGGGGTGGCCAGCCGGTCGTCGAGCTCCCGTTCAGAGGTGAACACGTGCCGCTCCTTGGTCGTACGGCCGCCGGTACGCCACACCCAGCCGGTCGAGGAGCGGCAGGTGGGCGGTCAGCCGCCGGGTGAAGTCTCCGAGGTCCCGGCCGGAGGACCAGGCCGCCTCGGCGACGGCGCACAGCCGGGGGAAGGCGTTGTAGTCGAAGCGTTCCTTCGTGGGCAGGTACTCGCCCCAGAGCTGCGCCTGCAGGCCGAGGACGGCGTCGCCCGCGTCGAAGCCGTACACGGTCTCCAGCGGCAGCGGCCCCGAGATGCTGACCGGCTCGCCGGGGGCGTCGGACTCGGCGTAGTCGAGGTAGGTGTGCGTGTGCGGGGCGGCGACGACGTCGTGGCCCGCCCGCGCGGCCGCCTCGATCCGGTCCACGCCGCGCCACGCCATGATCACCATGTCCTCGGGCGGGTCGTGGTCGAGCATGTCGTCCCAGGCCACGGCGCGGCGGCCGAGCCCGCGCAGGTGGTCGGCGAGCAGCCGGCCCCACCAGCCGAGCAGCGCCTCCGGCCCGTCGAGCCCGGCGCCGGCCACCCGCCGCGCCGCCTCCGGGCTGGTCGCCCAGGCGTCGCCGCGGACCTCGTCCCCGCCGATGTGCACGTACGGGGAGGGGAAGACCTCGCTCAGCTCGTCGAGCACGTCGCGGGCGAACGCGGCGGCGCGGTCGCTCACGTTGAGCACGTGCGAGGAGATGCCCCACGTGGTCCGCACCTGGACGGGCTCCGCGGACGGGTGGCCGAGCCACGGGCAGGCCGCGATGGCGGCCTGCGAGTGCCCGGGGAACTCGATCTCGGGGACCACGGTGACGCCGCGCGCCGCGGCGTACTCCACCAGGTCGCGCAGCTCCCGCTGGGTGTAGAAGCCGCCGTGCGGGGTGCCGTCGGACCTGCCCTCCCGCGCGTGCCCGGCCGGGGACTCGGCGCGACGGGCCCCGACCTCGGTCAGGCGCGGGTGGGCGCGCACCTCGAACCGCCAGCCCTGGTCGTCGGTGAGATGCAGGTGCAGGACGTTGAACTTGTGCAGCGCCAGCAGGTCGACGTACGCGCGCAGGAACGACACCGGACGCCACCAGCGGGCCACGTCGATCATCACGCCGCGCCAGGCGTACCTGGGCACGTCGCGGACGGTGCCGCAGGGCACGCCGCCGGGCGCGTCGAGCTGGCGCAGCGTCTGCACGCCCCAGCCGAGCCCGGCGGCGCCCGCCGCGGCGATCACCGCCCGGTCCGGGGTGACGGTGAGGGTGTATCCCTCCGCGCCGAGCGACGGGTCGGCCACCAGTTTGAGCACGACCTCGCCGAGGCCGTCGCCGCGGGTGTCCAGGCCGAGCAGGTCCCGTGCGAGATCGGCGCGCGGGCCGCTCACCCGGGTGCCCGGGCCCAGCGGGAACCGCCCCTGGTCCGTAGCCGCCGATGCGACCAGGGGGATCATCGCCCGAGCACCTTGCGGAAGGCGGTCAGGGCCTCGCCGATCGGCGGCGCGTCGGGATACCAGGCGAGCTCCCATTCCAGCGCCAGGTGGCCGGCGTACCCGATGCGGCCGAGCTCGGCGAGCACGCCGGGCACCCCCACCGCGCCCTGGCCGGGCAGCACCGGCGCCAGGTCGGCGGGCGAGGCCGCGTCCTTGATCTGCACGTGCCGCAGGTACGGCGCCAGCGCGTCCGCGGTCGCGGCGGCGCTCTCGCCCGCCCGCCACGGGTTGACCACGTCCCACAGCGCGCCCACGCGCGGCGAGCCCACCCCGGCGAGCACGCCGGCGATCGCCTCGCCCGTCAGGAACACGTCGTGCGTCTCCAGCAGCACGTCCACGCCGTTGTCCGGCAGCCGTCCGGCCACGTCCGCGAGCCTCCGAGTCGCGGCGGCGGCCGGGTCGTCCTGCCCTTCGACGCCGCCGAAGACCCGCACGTACGGCGAGCCGAGCGCTTCGGCGATCTCGACGTGGCGCAGCACCTCGGCCACCGGATCGCCGTCCGGCCTGGCCACGCGGGTGTAGGAGCACACGGCGACGATCTCGATCCCGGCGCCGGCGAACGTCCGGGCGATCGAGCGCAGCTCGGCGGCGGGGGTGTCCGGCGCGACGATCTCGCCTTGCGCGCAGCGCAGCTCGACGGCGGCGCAGCCGTACCGGGAGGCGGTTTCGATGACCTCCTCGGCCGGGGCGCCCGGCATGCCGAGCGTGCTGAACGCGAGCGGGTTCATGACTGTCCCTTCACGGTGACGGTGGAGCCCAGGCGGGCGGACTCGTAGACGGCCAGGGCGACGTCGAGGACCGACAGGGCGTACTCGGCGGTGACCTCGGGGGCGGTGCGGGCGGCGCAGGCGCGCGCGAAGTCGGCGAGCTGCGCGGCGAACGCCGTGGCCATCTCGCCGCTGCCGGGCGCGGCGACCTGGGTGGCCACGCCGCCGCGGAAGGACCAGACGCCCTCGCCGCGGCTGATGCGCAGCGCGCCCTCGCCGCACACGATCTCGGCCTCGTCGGTGAACGGCAGGCCGGTCCCGGTGACGGAGATCGTCGAACGGGTGCCGTCGGCGTGCCGGGCCAGGGCGACCGCCTCGGTCTCCACCGACTCGCCGGCGGGCCCGGCGACGTGCGCGGTGACCTCGACGATCGGCGAGCCGACGAGCATCTGCAGCTTGTCGATGCTGTGGGTGCCGACGTTGAGCACGATGCCGCCGCCCGCCATGCCGGCGTCGAGGAACCAGCGGGGACGCGAGGGGTCGCCGTAGTCGGCGGTGCGCCGTTCGGAGGCCACCACGACCTGGCCCAGCTCGCCCGAGGCGAGGAACCCGGCCGCGGCGCGCAGCGTCGGGACGAAGCGCAGGACGTGCCCGACCGCGAACACGACGCCGGCCGCGCGGCACGCCTCGATCATGCGGAGGGCGTCCTCGCGCGTGGTGGCGATCGGCTTCTCCACGAGCACGTGCAGCCCGGCCGCGGCGGCGTCGAGGGTGATCGGGGCGTGCAGCGCGTGCGGGACGGTGATCACGACCGCGTCGAGGCCGCCGGCGTCGATCATCGACCGGTGGTCGGTGAAGACGCGGGCGCCGGCTTCCGCGGCCAGCTTCTCGGCCGCCTCGGCCCGTACGTCGCACACCGCGGTGACCTTCACCTGCCCGGCGCTCTGGCGGGCGGCGGCCACGTGGAACTCCGCGATGGTGCCCGCGCCGATGACGCCCAGGCGCAGCCCGGATGTTGTGGTCACGATTTCCTTTCTGACGGGGAGGGGGCCTGTCAGCCCTTGAGACCCGCGGACATGGTTCCGCGGACGAAGTAACGCTGGGCCAGCACGAACACGATCAGCATCGGCAGCAGGCTCATCATCGCCGCCGCCGTCACGAGCTGGTCGTTGCCGACGAACTGCCCCTTGAGGCTGAGGACGCCGACCGGCAGCGTGTAGTTCTCGGGTGAGGTGAGGTAGATCGTGGGCTCCAGCACGGCCTTCCACGACGTGGTGAAGGTGAAGACCGCGAGCGTGGCCAGGGCGGGCTTGGCCAGCGGAAGGTGGATGCGCCAGAACACCTGCCAGGGGTTGGCCCCGTCGAGGCCCGCCGCCTCCTCGAAGTCCTTGGGGATGCCGAGGAACGTCTGCCGCATCAGGAAGATCCCGATGGGAGTGGCCAGCCAGTACGGCACGATGAGCGGCAGCAGCGAGTCCAGCCAGCCCAGCGAGCGGAACAGCAGGAAGTTCGGGACGATCGTGATGACGGTCGGCAGCATCATGGTGCCGAGCGCCATGGTGAGCAGCGCCTGCTTGCCCGGCAGGCGCATCCTGGCCAGCGCGTGCCCGACCATGGCGCTGGTGAGCACGTTCCCGACGACCGCGAGCACGGCGATCACGACGCTGTTGACCAGGTAGAGCCCGAACGGGGCGCGCCGCCACACCTCCGCGTAGTTGTCCCACTGGACGGGGTCGGGGATCCACACGGGCGGGACCTGGATGTACTGGGCGAAGCTCTTGAGCGAGTTCCCGAGCGCCGCGACGAAGGGCAGCAGCATGACCGCGGCGCCCGCGAGGACCAGGACGTACGAGACGGTCTTACGCATAGTGCACCCACCTGCGCTGGAGCCGGAACTGCACCAGGGTGAGCGCGAGCACCAGCACGAACAGCACCCACGCGATGGCCGAGGCGTAGCCCATCTGGAAGAACTGGAAACCCTGGCGGTAGAGGTAGAGCACGGTCAGCTCGCTCGCGCCGTGCGGCCCGCCCTCGGTCATCACGAAGACCTGCTCGAACGACTGCAGCGTCTCGATGGAGGTGAGCACCAGCACCAGGAACGTGGTGCCGGAGATGCCCGGCAGCGTGATGTACCGGAACCGGTTCCAGGCCGACGCGCCGTCGATCTTCGCGGCCTCGTAGCGCTCCTCCGGGATGGCCTGCAGGCCCGCCAGGAAGAGCACCATCATGTAGCCGACGCCCTTCCACACCGCGACCGCCGCGAGCGTGGGGATCACCAGCGCGGGATCCTGCAGCCAGTTCTCGGCGGGCAGCCCGAAGAGGCCGAGCACCTGGTTGGCGATGCCCGTCTGCGGGTTGAAGACCGCGTCGGCGACGTAGGCGACGACGACCCACGAGGAGACGACCGGGACGAAGTAGGCCGCGCGGAACAGGGCCATGCCGCGCAGCCGCTGGTTGAGCGCGATCGCCAGCGCCAGCGCCAGGGCCGTCTGGA
This sequence comes from Nonomuraea sp. AD125B, assembly GCF_041402765.1. Lineage (NCBI taxonomy): Bacteria > Bacillati > Actinomycetota > Actinomycetes > Streptosporangiales > Streptosporangiaceae > Nonomuraea > Nonomuraea sp. AD125B. The sequence goes on from NZ_JBGLOU010000005.1 coordinate 175,516, forward strand.
CGGGCACGAACAGCACCGCGAAGTACGCCGTGTTGCCGAGCGTGCGCCAGAAGACCGGGTCCTCGAAGAGCCGGGTGAAGTTGCCGAACCCGACGAACCTCGGCGGGGACATCAGGTCGTACTCGGTCATGCTGAAGAACAGCGAGGCCAGCAGCGGCCAGGCGGCCAGCGCGACCAGGTGGAGGAGGTAGGGCGAGGCGAACGCGAAGGCCCAGAGCCGCTCCCCCGCGTGCCGCTTCCGGGCGGGCGGCCGCTCGGCGGCGGCCGTCCGCTCGGTACGCCTGGCGAGCAGCGTCACTGCGTCTTCCCGGCGTAGAAGCGGTCGATGACCTCCTGGGCCTCCTTCTGCCCGGACTGGAGGGCGGCGGCGACGGGCGTCGCGCCCGACAGCGCCTCGTTCATGCGCTTGGCCAGCGCCTCGGTGTACTCCGACCACACGGCGTTGGTGCCGAGGTCGGTGGCCGCGTCGAGCGACTCCAGGAAGACCGGGCCGCGGTCGGGGGCCAGGGCCGTGGTGGCGACCTTCTTGTTGATCGGGATCGCCTCGCCGAGCTCGGCCCACTTGCGCTGCGGGCCCTCGCCGGAGAAGAAGGTGATCCACTTCCAGGCCGCGTCGTTCTGCGCCGGGGAGGCGGCCTTGCTGACCACCCACGAGTTCACGATCGCGACGTTGCCGCGACCGGCCGGGCCCTTCGGCAGGGGCGCCACGCCGAAGTCGACGCCGGCGCTCTGCGCGGGCAGCGTGCGGGCGTAGATGCCGTACGACATCGCGACCCGGCCGGTGGCGAAGAGCGTGTGCACGACGCCCTTGCCCATGGCCTCGGTGGTGACGTAGTCGGGGGCGAAGCCGTCCTTGCCCATGGCGCGCAGCATCCAGTCGAGCCCGGCCGTGGACTGCGGGCTGTCGATGACGACCTTGCGTCCCCCGTCGGTGACGACGTCGCCGCCGAACGCCTTGACGATGGGCCACCAGCTCTCGGTGAAGCCCGGCGAGTACGCGCGGAAGCCGTAGACGTCGGGCTTGCCGTCGCCGTTGGTGTCCTTGGTCAGCTTCTTGGCCGCCGCGGCGAGGTCGTCGTAGGTCCACTCGGCCGTCGGCTCGGCGACCTTGGCCTCGGCGAACATCTTCTTGTTGTAGAAGAGCACCGGGGTCTGGGCGCCCTGCGGGAAGCCGAAGACCCGGCCCTGGGCGTCGCGGTTCAGCTCGATGCCGGAGTAGTCGGCGGCGTTGACGCTCTTCACCCGGTCGCTCAGGTCGGCGAGCGCGCCCCGGGCGGCGAACTCCTGCACGAGCACGCCGTCCGACAGCCACACCTGCGGCGCCTGGTTGCCGGCGATCTGGGTGCGGAGCCGTTCGAAGAACTTGACGTACGGCGCGACCTCGAGCTGCACCTTGATCGACGGGTTGGCGGCCTCGAACTCCTTGACGAGCTGCCGCATGGTCGTGTCGGCCGGGTCGCCGGCGGCGGCGTAGAAGCCGAGTTTCAGGGTGACGGCGCCGGAGTCGTCGGCCGAGCCGCCGCACGACGTCGTGCCGGCCACGGTGAGGACGGCCACCGCGGCAGCGGCGAGCACGCGCACTCTCATTGGGTCCTCCAAAGGAACGGAGAGGGGGGAGGGGGGGAGGGGGACGCCCGGCGGCGTCAGGAAGGGACGCGGACCTCGACCAGGCTGCCGGAGGCGGCTCCGCAGGAGGCGCGCACGGCCAGGCGGGGCTGCAGGACGACCCGGCAGACCGGCGCGGCAGGGCCGAGCTCGATCCGGCGCAGCAGCAGCTCGGTCGCCATGCGGCCCACCTCGGCCTTCGGCGGCGAGACCGCGGTCAGCGGCACCTCCGACAGGTCGGCGACCTCGTCGTCGTAGGCCACCACGGCGATGTCGTCGGGCACCGTGAGGCCGACCCTGCGCAGGTAGGGCAGGAGGGCGGTGGCCTCGCGGTCGCCGAGGCACACCACCGCGCGCACCTTCTCGGCGACCAGCGCGTTGGCGTAGGCCAGCATGTCGGGGCCGGTCCAGACGGGCTGCCGGGCCACGGCCTCCGGGATCTCCGGAAGCCCGAGGTCGGCGACGGCCTGCCGGTATCCGGCGAAGACCTGTTCGGAGCTGGCGGTGCCGATCCTGCCGAGGTAGCCGATCCGGACCCGGCCGAGCCCGCTGAGGTGCTGGACGGCCGCGTAGCCGCCGCCGTGCACGTCGGTGCAGACGTAGGAGGTCGGGTCGGCCGGGCGGGGGTCGGCCGGGCGGCGCTCCACCAGGACGTACGGCACGGGCAGCTCGCGCAGGCGGGCCAGGTGGGCGTCGGGGTCGGCGGCGAGGTGCAGGTTGGGCACCAGCAGCAGGCCGGCCACGCCGACGTCGACGAGCTGCTGGATCTGCCCGGCCTCGACGTCGGGGTCGTAGTTGGAGCAGGCCAGCACGAGCCGCACGCCGGCGGCGGAGGCCGCCCGCTCGATGCCCTGGACGACCTGCGGGAAGTAGTAGGTGTTCGACGGGACCAGCGCGCCGATGAGACGCGGCCTGGCCCCCGTGGTGACGGAGCTGGTGACGAAGGTGCCCGACCCCTGCCGGCGCCGGACGAGCCCCTCCTCGACCAGGAGGTCGACGGCGCGGCGGACGGTGTTGACCCCGACCGAGTAGGTCTGCGCCAGCTCGGACTCGGTCGGCAGCCGGGCTCCGACCGGATAGCGGCCCTGCACGATCTCCTGCCGCAGGCGGGCCGCGAGGGTGCGGAATCGCCGACCCCTTGGGAGGGAATTCATTCCTTCAGGTGGCTCCATGACCGGATTCTTCTTGGCATATTGCAGCAATGTCAACCCTGAATTCACTCCGCTATTCACGTCATATTAGGAATGAATTCCCGCTTACCAGCGGGCGGTGACGGCCTTGTCGCGGTCGTAGGCGGCGGCCCAGTAGTGGCCGGGGGCGGTGAGGCGGTGACCGGCGAAGCCGACCTCGCCGGTCGGCAGCTTCAGCGCCTCCGAGGTCGCGATGGCCCAGCCGTCGGCGCCCGCGGTCACCGTCACGTACCGGCCGGCGGAGAAGGTGAAGCGCCCGCGCACGGTGGCGGCCACCGGCTGCCCGCTCTCCTTGTCCACGACGCGCAGCCGCACCTTGGCCGCGCCCGCCTCCAGCGTCACCGCCATCGACTCCACGACCATGGGACGCAGGTCGGTGGCCGCGGTCGTCACGGTCACCGGATCGGAGGCGGGCCCGCGGTGCCCGGCCACGTCCACGGGCACGATCCGATACCGGTAGGTGGTGCCGGGCAGCAGGCCGGTGTCGGTGTGGCTGAGCCCGCGCGCCTTCCCCGCGAGCGTGCCGGGGCCGGGGGTGAAGCCGGGTTCGGTCGACCGGTGCACCTCGTAGAAGTCGACCTCGGTGTCGTCGTACGCCCGCCCGTACGTCAGATCGACCGTGGCGTGGTCGAACGCGACCGCCTCCGGCGGCGAGGCCACGCCCGTGGGCGGCCGGGAGTCGGCGGGCGGCTCGGGCCAGCGGGCCGAGGGGCCCCAGACCGTGGGCAGCTCGCGGTAGGAGTCGTAGTGGTGCAGCGCGATCCCGGCGAAGGCCGGGCTGCCCGAGAACGCCTGGCCGACCTTCGCCAGCTCCGCCTCCAGCGCGTCCCTGCCCTCCTCGCGGAAGGTGATGGTGGCCGGGTCGCCGCTCGTCGCGATGTCGAGGGTCTCCACCCCGACGACCACGGAGAGCGGCTTGCCGATCCGCTCGGCGTAGGCCAGCTCGCCGGCCGCCTGGGCGATGATGCCGGCGCTGCCGTCCGCCTGGTCGCGGTAGTCCATGATCGCGATGTAGTCGCTGAGGTCCTGGACGTGCTCGGCCAGGGTGCGGGTGGTCCCGCCGTACGTGATGTCCGTGCAGCAGGCGGAGGTGTCCAGCCAGCGTGGCACGGCGGGGCCGAACAGCAGGGGCTGCCCCGACGCGTCGCGCCGCGCGATCATCGCGTGGAGCGTGTCCAGCCACTGGATCTGCAGGTCGGGCTTGGAGCTGGTGAACCACGGCAGGATGTACGGCTCGATGTCGACGTTGATCCCGTCGAACCGCTCGGCCGGCTTCGACGACAGGTTGTAGTCGAGGACGCGCTCCATCTCCCCCACGGCGCGGTCGCGGTAGCGGGAGAGCGTCCCCAGATAGGGCGGGCGCGTCCCGCCGGCCACGGTGGCGTGCACCTTCATGCCCCGGCCGTGCGCCCAGGCCACGAGGTCGCGCAGCTCAGGACGCGCGTCCTCGATCATGTCCCGTCCCATGTACGTGTCCACGCCCAGGTACATGGTCGAACCGGGCGGGAGGACCGTCTCCAGCAGGCGGCGCGAGCCCGGGTTGAGCACCAGGTTGTAGCTCGCCTTCTCCCAGATCCACATCGCCCGGTCCTGCCGGTGCGGCTCCGGACGGCGCTTCTTCGCCGCGCCGAGGGCGACGTACCGGGTGGCCGACCTGGTGACGTGGCCGCGCGCGTCGGTGGCCTCCGCCTCCAGGCTCGCCATGACGTCGCCGTACCTGGCGGGGTTCACCAGCGTGACGTAGCGGCCCGCGGCCCCGGCGGCGCGCTGCCAGGGGCCGCCGTTGACGCGGACCCGTACCGAGCGCACGTCCTTCCCTGCGACGCGCACCCGGACGGGCGTGGGCCGGGTGAGGCGCGCCCCGTCGGCCGGCTCGGTGATCTCCACCTCCGGCTTCGCGGCCCGGGGGTTGTCCACGCGCAGGGTGAGCGGCTGCGACCAGGTGCCGTACCGCGTCTGCGCGACCGTCGCCTTCGCGTAGAGCTCGATCTCGCCGTTCATCTCGCCGACGTCGAGGTCGTGGGTCCAGGTCCCGGTGTCGTCGGCGTCCGGGTCGCTGACCCTGGCCCGCTCGATCCGCTCCCCGTTCACCACGAGGGACACGTCGTACGCGCCGGTGAAGCGCCCGGCCAGCCGTACGACGCCGGGCCCCGACTCCGAGGAGTCGATGGTCACCGACGGCGGGTCGGCCGCGCGGGCGGCGCCCGGGACGGCCCCGACGAGCGGCACGGCGAGCGGCACGGCGAGCACGAGCGCGCCGGCGGTTCTCCACAACGCAGCGGGCACGGAAGCCACCTCCTTTGGGAATGAATTGGTGCCGAAAACCGCCTGTTCCCGGCACCCGATTCACGAGATGGCCGAAACGATAGCCCCGAAAGTGTTGGGGAAAAATGGCATGTATTCCGTCCCCGCAGGGACGAGCCCGAGCCGACCGCCTGCCCCGCTTCGCGTCCGGCTCCGTACAGCCGGACGCGAAGCCGCGGAGACGTCAGGAGATGGTGAGCGTGCCGTTCGCGTTACGGGCGCACGTGACGATCGTGCGCGGCGCCGCGGCGACCGCGCCGGCCAGGCACTGGCCGAGGACCGTGTGGCCCGCGGCGTTGGGGTGCCACGACTCCTGGCAGGTCTGGAAGTAGGTGACGCAGGTGTTCGCCGCCCGCTGGATGCCGATCTTGTCCCAGCCGGACAGGCTGGTGATGAACGTGCCGGACGGCCCGTCCTGCACCCGGACCGGCGTGGCGAGCGCACCCGCCGGGCTGCCGGGGTTCTCGCAGAGCCTGGCCCCGTCGAAAGCCCGCTGGACGTCCAGCACGCGCAGGTCGGCGGCCGGGCGTTCGGCTGCCAGCGTGGTGTACGCGTTCCTGACCAGGGAGCCGAGGTTCTGGGAGAACACGTGCCCGGGGGCGAGGCTCGCCCGGTGGATCGGGCACCCGGCGGCGTAGCGCTCGGCGCCGAGGGCGCGGAACTTGTCGCGGGTGTCGGCGCGGCCGTCCTCCTCGTGGTACTGCTGGGCGAGCTCGGGCGGCAGCGGGTTGGTGTAGGTCTGCAGGATCACCTGGTGGGCGCCGTCGGCGTCGATCTGGGCGAGGGTGTCGAGGATCTGGCGCAGGGCCGCGGTGGTCTCGGCGGTGGCGGCGGCGACCTCGGCGTCGGTGGCCAGGTCCGCGGCGGTGCAGGGCTGCTGCGGCACCTCGCCCTTCAGATAGGCCCAGAACTCCCACCAGCCCGTCCAGGCGTCGGCGATGAAGCGGTTGGCGCACAGCGTGGCCACGTCGCCGAAGGTGAACTGGGTGTTGTTGGAGCCGAGGCCGACGAGCACGACGTCGATGTCGTGCGTCTGGGCGACGGCGCGCAGCTGGTCGAGCTGCGAGGCGACGGCGCGGCCCTCGGCCCGGGCGCTGGAGGGGGCGGCGATGTCGGCGGGCTGGGCGCCGGAGCACGCGAGGTTGAAACGTTGCTGGATGCCCGGGAGCGACGCCGTGAACACCGAGGCGTTCGCCGACCGGTGACAGAAGTAGGCGTTGCTGTTGGCCGCCGACCAGCCGGGGAAGGCCTGCGCCGTGCCGGAGGCGTCGACGACGGGCAGGTAGTCCCCCGCCCCCTCCCCGCTGACGAAGCTGTCACCGAGCACGACGGCGGCGGTGGGCAGAGCCGCCTGCGCCGGCCCGCTCTGCACGGCCTGGATGCCTCCCGCGCTCGCCAGGAGCATGACTACCGCGGCGGCACGCTGAAGTAACCCCATAACCACCTCATTTCCTACTAAATGCGTACGAAATACGCATGGATGGATCACAACATGCCGACCCGGCGCCGTCAACATGACCGTATTCGTTGCGCAATATTCTGAAAGCTTGCAAAGCCGCTTTCACTCAGCGAAGCGAGGTCGGCCTTGCTCCCGTGCCTTCGGAGCCAGGAAAGTGCCCGCAAGAACTACAGCGCGATATCAGGATAAATCGCCATATTGTACGCATACCCCGACATTTACCCCGCAAAAGGCTGCAAAGTATTGCACGACCCTTGCTCGCCGAGTAACTTCCAGGCAACACCGAGGAAATCCGAACGCGGAGGTTCTGATGGTGCCCCTCCCCCACCGTGATGCCAGAGCGCCGCCGGCACGGCCACGAGCAGCCTCGAAAGCAGAACGGGCCGGGTGTTGGCCCACCCAGCCCGTTGATGGGACCCCATCCTCACGTTTCTGGAGATCCCCGTATGAAACTCTACAAAGCAATCGTCGCCGCCGCATTAACGGCGGCGAGCGGCATCGCCGTGCCCGTACTGAACCAAGCCCCCGCCCACGCCGCCTCCGACATCGGCGTGATCGCCAACCTGTGGAACTGGAACTGGAACTCGGTGGCCAGGGAGTGCACCGAAGTGCTCGGCCCGGCCGGGTACGGCGCGGTGCAGGTGTCACCGCCCCAGGACTCGATGACCAAGGGCGGCACGGTCTGGTGGGACATCTACCAGCCCGCCCGCTACGAGCTGACCAGCAAGTTCGGCGACGAGGCCGCGTTCAGGCGCATGGTCGACACCTGCAGAGGCGCCGGCGTGAAGGTCCAGGTGGACACGGTCATCAACCACATGACCGGCCAGGGCGCCACCAGCTACGGCGGCTACACCTTCAGCAAGTACGACTACCCGGGTCTCTACTCCTCCCAGGACTTCCACCAGCCCACCTGCCAGATCAACCAGGGCGACTACCGCAACGACGCCTGGCGGGTCCAGAACTGCGAGCTGGTGAGCCTGTCGGATCTGAACACCGGGTCCGAGTACGTCCGGGGCAAGATCGCCGGCTACATGAACAAGCTGACCTCGCTCGGCGTGTCCGGCTTCCGCATCGACGCCGCCAAGCACATCAACCCCGGCGACCTGGCCGCCATCAAGGCCAAGCTCGTCGGGTCGCCCTACATCCACCAGGAGGTCATCCAAGGCGACCAGGAGGCCGTCCAGCCGAGCCAGTACACCGGCGTCGGCGACGTCGACGAGTTCGTCTACGGCCGTAAGCTGCGGGAACAGTTCACCGCCCAGATCAAGAACCTCCGCACGTTCGGGGAGAGCTGGGGTCTGTCGGTGCCCAGCGACAAGGCCGTGGTGTTCGTCGACAACCACGACACCGAGCGGGGCGGCTCCACGCTCACCTACAAGAGCGGCGACACGTACAGGCTGGCCAACCTCTTCATGCTCGCCTGGCCGTTCGGCACCCCTCAGGTGTACGCCTCCTACACCTGGAACAACAGCGAGGCGGGCCCGCCCTCGGCGGGCGGCGGGTACGTCACCGACGTCAACTGCTCCAACGGTCAGTGGACCTGCTTCGACCGGCAGGTCTCCGGCATGGTGGGCTTCTACAACGCCGTCAAGGGCGCCGGCGTCGCCAACTGGACCGACAACGGGAACAACCTGATCGCCTTCAGCCGCGGCGACAAGGGCTGGGTCGCCATCAACAACGAGGGCGGCGCCGTCACCCAGGCCTTCACCACCGGCCTGCCCGCCGGCACGTACCCGAACGTGGCGGGCGCCGGCACCGTGACGGTGGACTCCAGCGGCAGGGCGACGGTCACCGTGCCCGCCAAGAGCGCGGTCGCCCTCCACACCGGCTCGACCCCCCGGCCGAACGACAAGCAAGCCACCGTCTACTACAGGACGGGCTGGGCCACGGCCAACATCCACTACGGCATCAACGGCACCTGGACCACCGTCCCAGGAGTGCCCATGGAAACGGCCTGCACCGGCTGGAAGAAGAAGACCATCACCCTCGCCAACGCCACCAGCCTCAAGGCCGCCTTCAACAACGGCTCAGGCACCTGGGACAACAACAACGGCAACGACTACACCCTCAGCACCGGCACCTCCACCGTCAAGGACGGCATCGTCACCGCCAACGCGACCAACCCCTGCGGGAGCTGATCCCCCGTGCTGCCCCCCGTCCCGCCTGTTCCACAACGGGCGGGACGGCGACGCCTTCGAGGCGTACGACCGCCCGCTCCGCCCTCGGCATCGGCTCCGTCGCGGTAGAGTCCTGGCGGACTTTCTTCGAGGTGGGCGGCACGTGTGAGCAAGGCCAATGAGCTGATCGGCGCGGCGATGGAGGCTCTTGCCGCCGAGGATCAGGCGGCCTTCGACGCCGCCGCCGCCTTCCTGGCCGACCGCGACGACGCCGATCGCGTGCTGGTGGAGGCCGTGACCGGGGCGATCTCGACGCTGTGGCGCAACGGCTGGCAGCCGGCCGACGTGGTCAGGGTCGCGGCCAGGCGGCTGACCGACTGGCACGGGCGGGCGGCGGCCGACCTCATCGCCTGGGAGATGCGGGCCTACGCGCCGGCCACCGTGGACGAGCGCTGGCGCGACCAGCTTGCCCGCCTGGAGGCCGCGGTGTGGTGGAAGGGCGGCTACCTGGCGGCGCGGCAGGCGCGCGACCGGGCCGGCCGGCTGGTGACCGTCTCCGGCGTGCTGGAACTGCTGGCCTTGCTGACCGGGCTGCCCCGGCTGGAGACGTTGAGCCCGCCGCCCGGGGCCGCCCGCCGTACGGTCCAGGCACGCGCGCACGCGGTCAGCGAGAAGACGCTCACGCGGGTGCGGGCGCTGCTCGCCAAGGCGGAGTCGACCGCGTACGAGGCCGAGGCGGAGACGTTCATGTCGGCGGCGCAGAGCTTGATGGCCAAGTACAGCATCGACGCGGCGATGCTGGACGCGCAGCCGGGCGACGGTGACGCCCCGGCGGGCATCCGGATCGGCATCGACGCGCCGTACGAGCAGCCCAAGGCCGTGCTGCTCAACCTGGTCGCCGAGGCCAACCGGTGCCGGGTGATCTGGTCGCAGGAGCTGGGGTTCGCCACCGTGATGGGGTTCCGGGCGGATCTGTCCTGGGTGGAGATGCTGTTCACCTCGCTGCTGGTGCAGGCGCAGACCTCGCTGGTGAACTCGGGCACCAAGAAGCACGGCAACGGCCGGTCGCGGAACAAGACGTTCCGCCAGTCGTTCCTCTCGGCGTTCGCCTCCAGGATCGGGGAGCGGCTCGCCGAGGCCACGGCGGACGCGGTCGCGCGGGAGAGCGCCAGCCGTGGCACCGACCTGGTGCCGGTGCTGGCGGCGCGCGAGCAGGAGGTGGAGCAGGCGGTCGAGCGCCTGTTCCCTAACCTGGTCTCGCACGCGATCCGCACGTCCTGGGACCGGGAGGGCTGGGCGGCGGGCCGTACCGCCGCCGACCAGGCCAGCCTTGAGGCGCGGGAGCGATGACGCGCCGGATGAGGTGATCGTCCGGTGGCGGCCGCCGTCAGGTGCTTCCGGTCGCTGCGTGTCGTCGATATTCGCCCGGCGGCATTCCATAGGCGGAGCGGAATGCCCGGTTGAACGCCGCGGCGTCCGCGAATCCCCATCGTGCGGCGATCTCGGTGACGCTGCGGCCGGCGTGGCGGCCGTCGGTCAGGTCGGCGCGGCAGCGCTCCAGGCGTTGCGCGCGGATGTAGCCACCGATGGTCTGTTCCTCCTGCCGGAAGATGTGGTGCAGGTAGCGCACCGAGATGTGGTGGGCCGCGGCGATCGAGGCCGGCGACAGATCGGGACGGTCGAGGTGGCGTTGCACGAAGACCTTGATCTGCCGCGCCAGCGCCCGCCGGCGGGTCTGCGCCGGCACCGTGCGGCCCGCGTCGGCCACCGTGGCCAGGAAGACGGCCGACAGGTCGATCGCGACCGTCTCCAGCCGGGCGCGGTCGGCGGGTTCCAGGGCCGGCCCCTGCTTCATGAGCTGTTCCAGGAACCGGCCGAGCAGCGCCGCCGGACCCCGCCGGGAGGAGAACGGCCGGGCCGTCCGGGCGCGCAGCAGCCGCTCGGGCAGCGGCACCGCCGTCTGCGGCAGGTACAGCGTGATCACGCGCGCCTGGCCGGCCCGGTGCAGGATCTGGCAGTCGAACGGCCGGGAGGTGTCGTGGAGCACCATGTCGCCGGCCGCCAGCGGTGCGTGGTCACGGCCCTGTTCGAGCCACATCGTCCCTGTGCGCACCAGCGTCAGCATCCACAGCTCCGGATCGGAGCGCCGGACGAGCCGGGCGGTGCGCGTCGACCGCATGCCGTCGCAGCGCGGTGACGCCACCAGGGCGGCCCCGAGCGGCAGGAGCGACACCGAGGCGTGGAAGTCGGCGGTGTGGTCGCTGCTGATCTCGGTGGGGATCAGCTGCCGGGCGGTCAGGTCGCACCACCAGCCGAACCGTTCGGCGGCTGGGACGTCCGCGCTGCGCAACTCGATCACACCGCACCCTCCTCATGCGATTGCGCTCCACGACAAGAACTACGCACTGACAGTCAATAAACGCTGGCTATTCCGCTTATACGATGCTTGCGATTAAAGGCCGAAGAGCCCGATCTTCGCACAAGTCGGAAGGAGTAGGTGCTCGCCGTCCAGTCACTTCCCGACCAGGAGGATTCATGAGCAGGGCGCGGAGATCAGGACCGGCGCTCTCAGCAATGGAATTCTCCGCGACAAGCGGCATCGCACGTGGGGCAACACGCATTTGAGAGGCCCACCACGCCCGGATGACAGGAACCGTCACGTGAGAGGCAGCACACGCCTGCCGGAGAGGTCCACCGTTGGTTGAGCACCACTCGCCTGGCCGTGGCGGCGGGCGGCATCTCATCGAGGAGGTATTGGGCGACGCGCATTTCCTCATCCATGCCGACCCGGACGAGGTGCTGGCCCTCGCGTCCCGGGCGGAGGGGGCCGAGGCGCGGTCGGTGGCGGCGGTCTACCGTACGTCCGCTGGTTGGCACCGTGGACTGAGGCCCGGTGCGCGACGCCAGGTTCTGGCCGTGGACGCCGCCCGATGGCAGGCCGGCGACCTTGGTCACCGGCTCGCCGAGGTGCCGGACGAGCACGGCGCGGAGGCTCCGTTCCGCGTCGAGTGGGCGACGGGCACGTCGTTGGACAGCGCGCTGCTGTGGTCGGCCGAGCTGCCGTGCCACGTAAGACTGGGGCCGGCGACGGTCCGGGCGATGGCCACCGGCGGCTCGCCGGGTCATGACGTGGTGACCGTCGCGTCCCGCGGGCGTGAGGGCTGGGTCTGGGACCTGGGATCGGGCAGATGTGTCGGCAGACCGGTGTTCGGCGACGGCGGGGTCCACGCCCTGGAGATCGTGGTGCTGGACGGTCGCCGATCGCTTGTCATCAGTGGATACAGCATCGTCGACGACCTCCTGCGGGCGAGTGTGTGGGTGATGGACCTCGACTCCGGGCAGCGCGTCGGCGCACGGATCGTCACCGGGCACGTGAGCGATCCTCTGGCCGTCACCACGGTGGAGGGCCGTCCGATCGTGATCTCCGGCGGATCGGCGGTGAGAGCGTGGGACCTGCTTGACGGTCATCCATTGGGCACCCCGTTCGAGGCGCACCTCGGTACGAGGGCGGTCTCGATCACCACGACGACCCTGGACGGCCGGTCGATCGCGATCATCGGTGACGACGACGGCCGCTTGCACGTGTGGGATCCCCTCTCCGCAAGCAAGGTCGCGGCCTCGATCACGACATCCGGCAAGCCGGAAAGCCTGCTCGCCTTGTCCCTCAACGGTCGTCCCGTCGTGGTCTGCGGGGGCCACGACGGTCCGGTCGAGGTCCGGGATCTGCGCGACGGGACGCTCCTCCGCGAGCTGCTGCCGCGGGGCCTCCTGACGAGCGGCAGCCGATCGCTCGCGTACGGGGAACTCGGCGGCCGCCCGATCCTGGCCGCGGTCGACCGCGCTGGGCGCGTGCGTGTGCTGGACGCGGCCACCGGCGAGCCGCTGTGCGTGCCCTTGCCACCGGGCCGCGCGAAACCTGACGCGGTCAGCGTGGCCGAGGCCGACGGCCGTGTCGTCGCGGTCACCAGTGGCCTGCAGTCGTCGGTGGTGCGGGCCTGGGACCTGACCGCCGCATGTGCGGCGCCTGCCGCCGGGCGACCGCGCCGCCTGCCGGGCGAGGTCACGGGCTTGGTCGTCGGCGAGGTCGGCGGCCGCGAGGTCGTCGTCACGGCGCACCACGACGCCTGCGACAAGGATGATCCCGGGCGGGGCGAAGGGCATCTGTGCGTCATCGACCTGGCCGACGGCACGTTCCTGGGTCCCCCCATCCCCACCGGACCGGGACAGATCCGGCTCGCCCTGGCCGACCTCGACGGCGATCCCGTAGCGGTGATCAACCGCAACCGACGATCGGCTCCGCGGCTGCTGCGCCTGCCCGGCGGTCAGGCCAGGGACGTCGCCTTCAGCACGCCGCACTACGAGCAGGACCATCACGGCCGCATCACCGCGGTGGTCACCGGCCACCTGGGCGGCCGTCCCGTGGTGGTGACGGGCGGACGCTCCAACGAAGCGCGGGTGTGGTTCATGGACGACGGCTCCCTGGGCACAGCCATCACCGGGCGCGGCGATGAGCACGCCGGCGTCACCGCCGCCGTCATCGGCTCGCTTCGAGGCCGCGCCGTGGCGGTCACCGCCGGACACGGGTTCGGCGCGCCCGAGATACGGGCGTGGTGGCTGTCCAGCGGCCGCCCGGTCTGCCGACCGGAGACCGGTCACAGCGGAACGGTGAACGCCATCGCGATCAGCGCACTCGACGGCGTCCCCGTCGTGGTCACCGGCGGCACGGACCGTACTGTCCGCGTGTGGGACCTGGACAGCGGACAGCCGGTCAGGCAGCCCTTCGTCGGGCATACGGCGCCAGTGCTGGCCCTGACGGCGACGGAATTTGCCGGCCACCCCGTCGTGGTGAGCGGCGGTGAGGATCACACGGCCCGAGTGTGGGACCTGGACAGTGGCCGGCAGCTGCGGCGGGCGGATCTCCCGGGCGCGGTGTCGCACGTGGCCGCAGCGTCGTCGGACGGCCGGCTGATCGTCGCGTTCGGTGACGACCTGGCGGTCCTGGCGCTTCGGCCCTTGGCGGCGGAGAGAGAGCCGGAAGATGTCGCGTAGAACTTCGCGCCGCGTTGCGATCCCATCGCAGAGGCCGGGCCGATGAGCCCTACTTCTGCCACCCGTTGGTGGTCAGGCTCGGGTCGGTGGCCGCGTTCAGCAGCCGCCGGGCCCAACCGTAGGTCATGGGCAGCCAGTTGAAGTCGTGATCCGGTCCGACGATGCCGGCCAGCTCGATCAGCTTCATCATCTCCACCACGGCGGCGAGCGGCTTGGCCACGTGCCACGCGCTGCGCATCCGTTCCGGGGCGACGGCGCCGGACCAGGCGGCGAAGTAGGCGTCGAGGTAGCTCGCGGCGTCCGGCTCGGACGTGTCCAGCAGCCACGAGGCCAGATCGAACAACGGGTTCGTGATGGTGGCGAAGCTCCAGTCGTGCAACAGGATCTCGTCCTCGCGTACGACCACATTGCCCGGGTGGAAGTCGCGGTGGACGATCGTCGCCGGAACGGCCGCCTCGTCCAGGCGCTCGGCGCACTCGACGAGATACGGCGTCAGCGCCTGAAGCCGATCGGCCTCCTCGCCGCTCAGCGCCCGGCCCAGATTTCTCGGCCGCTTGGGCGCCCGCCAGAGGTCGTCACGGGCCAAGGTCGACCGCACAGCGTCGGCCAGCGCAGCCGGGGTGAGCCGGGAACATCCCGCGTCGGTCAGCTCGTCCACGCGGCCGATGGTCTCTTTCTGCACCATGGCCAGCTGCGCCAGGCAGGCACGACGCTTCTCCACGGAGACCGCCCAGCCGTCCACGCCGCCGAAGTCCTCGGCGAGCCACCAGCGATCATCGCGTGACATCGCGGTGATGGTGGCGAACGGCGCGATGCGCAAGGACGCCAGGTAGCGCGTGATGTCCGGTTCGCGGGCCAGCCTCGGCAGGACCGCCTTCAGGTAGAGGTCCCCACGGTCGGTCGGCGTGCGGAGCACGGCGGACATGCTCCAGTGCTTGATCTGCCGGCTCGGACCGAGCCGGGCGCGACCGGCGGCCTTGAGCTCCTCGTCGATGTAGGACTCGGCTCGCTCGAACCACCCCGGCTGGAACCAGTCGGAGACCGGCGGCCGAGATCGCGCCGCCCGGCGATCGAGGACGAGGCTCTGCCCGGTGACCGCGTCCTGCCCGTGCCAGGCGAACCCGTCGGCGCAGGCCGGGCGTGCCCCGCCCGCCGCCAGCAGCACCACTGTCGTGAAGTCCAACGGCTCCAGGACCACCGTGCTCAGCCCGAGCTCGCGACGGACGAGATCGGTCAGCTCGCTGTCCATGGGCGGCCACCTGGCGTCGAAGCGCACCCGGGGCAGCGCCGGATCGCCGCCGGCCATGTCGCACAGCACGGCACCGTCCTGGTCGACGACGACCAGCACGACTTCCACGGATTCGGACGACATGAACAACCCTCCCAGTGTCGGGGGCCGTACGGGGCAGCGTTGCGGAGCATGTGCTCTGCTAAGCTCCGAGGATGGCCCGGCCGCGCACCCATGATCTCGATCAGTTGCTGGACGTCGCCGAGCGGCTGGTGGCCGACCACGGCCCCGAGCGGTTCACCGTGCGAGGGCTCGCGGCCGCCTCGGGAGTGTCGAACGGAGCCATCTATCACGCGTTCGGCTCCCTGCCCGTGCTGCTCGGGCGGCTGTGGCTGAGGGCCGCGGGAGAGTTCCTCGACCTGCAGACCGAGCTCGCCGACGCCGCGTACGAAGCCGGCGGCCCCGGCGCGGCGACCGAGGCGGTGGTGGCCGCGGCGGGGACGCCCGCGGTGTTCGCCGACCGCCGGCCCGCCGCGGCCCGCATGCTCATCTCGGTACGCCGCGACCAGCTCCTCGGTCCCGAGGTGCCCGAGGAGCTGACCGAGGCGATGTTCGCCCTGGACAAACGGCTGGTGGCGCTGCTGATCCGCCTGTCGCAGGGGCTCTGGGGCCGCGCCGACGGGGCCGGCGTCGAGGTGATCACCGTGTGCGTGGTCGACCTCCCGACGGCGCTGTTCCGCCGTGCACTGACCGCCCCGACCGCCGACGGCAGGCCCGTGGTCACGGAGGACTGCCGTGAACGCCTGCGCACCGCCGTCCGCGCGGTCCTCACCCTCCCCCCTCCTCCGCCGAACACGCGGCCGGCCCCGGCGAAGCCGTCACCGCCCCGCTGAACCAGGCGGGTACGGCCGGCGGTCGCGCCAGCGGGCCGCGCTCAGGCGGTACAGCACATGGCGGCGGAGCCGGTGACCGGGCGGCAGGACCGGATGGTCGAAGTCGCCGGCGGTGTCGTGGATCATGCCGAGGCGTTCCATGACGGCGCTGGAGCGCGTGTTGACCGTCGCGGTGAAGGAGACGACCTCCTCCAGGCCGAGCCGGTCGAAGGCGAAGTCGAGCGCGGCGGTGGCGGCTTCGGTGGCGTACCCGTGGCCCCAGGCCCGGCGGCTCAGGCGCCAGGCGATCTCGACGGCCGGCAGGAACGGCGCCTCGAACGCGGGCCGGTGCAGCCCGGTGAAGCCGATGAACTCGCCGGTCTCCTGGAGCTCCAGCGCCCAGCGTCCCCAGCCCTGACGGGCGACCGCGTCGCCACTGGCGGCCGCGAACGCGTCGCTCTCGGCGCGGCTGAGCGTGGCGGGGAAGTGTTCCATGACGGACGGGTCGGCGTTGAGCGCGGCGAAGGGCTCCAGGTCGGACGGGCGCCAGGGACGCAGCAGCAGCCGCTCGGTGCGCAGCTCGGCCGGCGGCAGGAGGGTGGGAAGGTTCACCGGGACAGATCCTCCGTCTCAGGGGAGAAGGGGCCGTGCAGCGCGGCCCACTGCAGCAGCATGATGGTCTTGGCGTCGGCGATGCCGCCGTCGCGGACGAGGCGGAGCGCGTGGTCGAAGCCGAGCTCGACGACCTCGATGTCCTCGCCCTCCTCGGCGATCCCGCCGCCGCGCGAGGCGCGGGTGGTGGAGTCGTAGGGGGCGGCGTAGAAGTGCAGGCGCTCGGTGACCGAGCCGGGGCTCATGTAGACGGTGAAGACGTGCTCGACCTCGCCGATCGCGTGGCCGGTCTCCTCCGCGGCCTCGCGGCGGATCGCCTCCTCCGGGCTCTCGTCGTCGAGCAGTCCGGCGGCGGTCTCCAGCAGCATGCCGTCGGCGTGCCCGTTGACGTAGGCGGGGTAGCGGAACTGGCGGGTCAGCAGGACGGTGCGGCGGCTGACGTCGTACAGCAGGACCGTCGCGCCGTTGCCGCGATCGTAGGTCTCCCGTTCCTGCGTGCTCCAGCGGCCGTCGGCGTGCCGGTAGTCGAAGGTGGTGGTGCGCAGCACGTACCAGTTGCAGGACAGCAGCCGCACGTCGCGCACCCGGACCCGGGGGTTGCCGGTGAGGTCGCGTCCCACCTGGTCCAGGCCGGTGCGGCCGCGCCGGTCCGGTGTGTCGAGTCCCGCGGTCACGATGCCACGCCGAGGGGGACGTACCGAGGGCTTGCGATAGGAATCATCACGTGGCAGAACTATAATGGGAAAAAATCGGAATGAACAAGGAGAAACGTGCATGCTGGCCGCGCAACGCAGGGACCTGCTGCTGACACGCCTCCAGAGGGACGGCCGGATCATCGCCAAGGACCTCGCCGCCGAGCTCGGCCTGTCGGAGGACAGCATCCGTCGTGACCTGCGCGACCTGGCCGCCGCCGGTCTGTGCCAGCGCGTGTACGGCGGCGCGCTGCCCGCCTCCCCCGCGATCGCCGACTACGCCACCCGCCAGGGCGTCGAGGTTCCCGGCAAGCAGCGCGTGGCCGCGGCCGCGGCCACGCTCGTCGAGCCCGGCAGCACCGCGATCCTGGACGGCGGCACCACGGCCCTCGCGGTCGCCCGAGCGCTCCCGCTCGACCTGCGCGCCACCGTCGTCACCCACAGCCCGACGGTGGCCGGCGCCCTGGCCGGCCACCACGACGTGGAGGTCTACCTGATCGGCGGGCGCTTGTTCAAGCACTCGATGGTGGCCTGCGGGGCGGCGGCGGTGGAGGCGGCCCGCGCGGTCAACGCCGACCTCTTCCTGCTCGGCGTGACGGGCGTACATCCCGAGACCGGGCTGACCACGGACGACGCCGACGAGGCCGCGATGAAGCGCGCCCTCGCGCGGCAGGCCGCCGACACCTATGTGCTGGCCAGCTCGGAGAAGATCGGCGCGGCGTCCCGGTTCGCCGTCCTGCCGCTGACGGAGGTGGCCGGCGTCGTCACCGACGCCGACCCGGGCAACGCCGCCGTGCGGGCGCTCGGCGTGCCGGTCATCCAGGCCACCTGACCGACTCAGCCGTCCTCGTCGTTCTCCCACTTCGGCGCCATGTCCCGGGCGATCTTGATGTCGTCGTTGCTGGTGCCTGCCGGGACCATCGGCCACACCAGGGCGTCCTGGTGGACGACGAAGTCGATCACGACGGGGACGTCGTTGATCTCCATGGCCTTCCTGATCACGTCGTCCACGTCCTCCGGCCGCTCGCACCGCAGGCCCACACAGCCGAAGGCGTCCGCCAGTTTGACGAAGTCCGGGATGCGGCGCGTCGCCCGCAGGTCGGTGTTGGAGTAACGCTGGTCGTAGAAGAGCGTCTGCCACTGGCGGACCATGCCGAGGTTGCCGTTGTTGATGACGGCGACCTTGATCGGCACACCTTCCAGGGCGCAGGTGGCGAGCTCCTGGTTGGTCATCTGGAAGCAGCCGTCGCCGTCGATGGCCCAGACCGTGCTCTCCGGGCGGCCCATCTTCGCGCCCATCGCGGCCGGGACGGCGAAGCCCATCGTGCCGGCGCCGCCGGAGTTGATGAACGTGCCGGGGTTCTCGTAGTCGATGAACTGCGAGGCCCACATCTGGTGCTGGCCGACGCCGGCCACGTAGTAGGCGTCAGGCCCGACGATCGCGCTCAGCCGCTCCATCACGTACTGCGGGGCCAGCGAGCCGTCCTCGAACGTCTCATAACCCAGCGGGTAGGTCTCCTTGTAGCCGTTGAGCAGCCGCCACCACTCGTCATAGTCGCCTGTCTGGACGGCCGCGATGAGGTCGATCAGGACCTCCTTGCAGTCGCCCACGATCGGCACGTCGGCGTGGCGGTTCTTGGAGATCTCGGCCGGGTCGATGTCGGCGTGCACGACCTTCGCGTACGGCGCGAACGACGACAGGTCACCGGTGACCCGCTCGTCGAACCGCACACCCAAGCCGATGATCAGATCGGACTGCTGAAGCGCGCCCACGGCCGCGACACTGCCGTGCATGCCGGGCATGCCCATGTGCTGCGGATGCCCGTCGGGGAACGTGCCACGGGCCATCAGCGTGGTCACGACCGGGATGTTCGTCAGCTCGGCGAACCGCAGCAACTCGGCCGAGGCCCGCGCCTTGTGGACACCGCCGCCCACGTAGAGGACCGGCCGCCGCGACTCGGCGATCAGCTTGGCCGCCTCGCGGATCTGCCTGATGTGCGGCTTGGTGACCGGCCGGTAGCCGGGCAACCGCATGACCGGCGGCCACGAGAAGACCGTCTCGGACTGTAACGCGTCCTTGGTGATGTCCACCAGGACGGGGCCGGGGCGGCCGGTGGAGGCGATGTGGAACGCCTCCATGATCGTACGGGCGATGTCACCGGGATCGGTCACCAGGAAGTTGTGCTTGGTGATCGGCAGCGTGATGCCGGAGATGTCGGCCTCCTGGAAGGAGTCCGTGCCGATCATCGGCGCGGCCACCTGCCCCGTGATCGCCACGATCGGCACCGAGTCCATGAAGGCGTCGGCGATGGGCGTCACCAGGTTCGTTGCGCCGGGGCCGCTGGTCGCCATGCACACGCCGACCTTGCCGGTGGCCTGCGCGTAACCTTCGGCCGCGTGCCCGGCGCCCTGCTCGTGCCTGACGAGCACGTGCCGCACCTTGACCGAGTCGTAGAGGGGATCGTAGGCGGGCAGGATGTTGCCGCCGGGGATCCCGAACACGGTGTCCACTCCCATCTGTTCCAAAGCCCTGACCAGGGCCTGTGCACCTGTCATCCGTTCAGTCATCGACTCGTTCCTCAAGTGGCTGCTCGATCGCGGGCATAAAAAAAGCCCCGTCCCACCGGAGCGGTGGGCCTGGGGCGGCGCGCAGGTCGTCGTGCTTCGCTATCGGCCTGTGCGCCGGCGAAGTACTACGAGGAGTTCACTGCGAAGCATGGCCCACACCATAGCCGCTCCGAACGCCTCAACGTCAACTGCGTCATGGCATAAGCACAGCTTGGGGGTCAACCACCCGCATCCACGTCGAGACGGCCGTCGAACCGGCAGCTTCGGCGAGAAGGCCAGGGTGTTGGTCCCGCCGATCGAGCAGCTGAAGCATCGGTTCTCCCCGGACCCCCACCAAGACAGTAGATATCACTCAGCGTGTTGACAAGGTACGAATCTGCAACCTTCATGGCCATATCGAGGAGCCGACGTTGAAGGCTGTCATGTCTTCGTAGCCGCAATGGTTCCGTTCATCCCCCGGCAGGGAGAGCCCCGGTGACCTCACGTTCCTCTCGGCAGAGCCGAAGCATCCGCGTCCTGACGGCCCTCCTGGCCGTCGCCGCCCTCGTCATGGTCGTCCGTCCCGCCCAAGCAGCCGTGCCCACGCAGTGCCAGGGAAGCGAGACCGTCACGTACAGCCCGGGGGTCACCTTCACGCCGCAGAACATCGAGATCACGGTGAGCGGCCGGTTCAGCTCCTGTCTCGGCGGCACGGGCCAGGTGACGAGCGGGACGTACGGGGAGCAGTTCACCATCTTCGTCGGCTGCACCGACCTCTTCGACGGGTTCGAGGGGCAGCGGGTCGTCGAGTGGAACACCGGTGACAGCAGCGTCATCGAAGGCACCGGCAGCAGCACCGCCGCGGCCGGCCAGGTCGTCACCACGTTCACCGGCACCGTCGCGCAGGGCCGCTTCCAGGGCGCGTCCGCGGTGCAGACGGTCACGCTCGTGCAGCCGGGGTTGCTGCAGTGCCTCACCACCGGCTTCACCAGGGCGACCGGGCTGACGACGCTCACCATCGCCTGAGCCGCCATGCCCCGCCGGCTGTTCT
The DNA here is from genome assembly GCF_041402765.1 of Nonomuraea sp. AD125B. Taxonomy (NCBI): domain Bacteria; kingdom Bacillati; phylum Actinomycetota; class Actinomycetes; order Streptosporangiales; family Streptosporangiaceae; genus Nonomuraea; species Nonomuraea sp. AD125B. The sequence continues at coordinate 196,242 of NZ_JBGLOU010000005.1, forward strand.
CAGCCCTGCTCGTACCGGCGCATGTGCCGGTCGTACTCGGCGTGCGGCTCAATCCCCACCTCGGCGCGGCGCTCGTCAGGGTGCCCGGGATCCTCGACGGGGTGCGGGCCGAACCCGCCTTCGGCGGTCTGCCGGTACTGCGTGCCGTACACCTGAGGACGCCCCTCGCCCACGCGGACGCGGTCGACCAGGTACGCGAGGTGCCGCGGAGCCGCCTGCCCCCGGGCGACGGCGTCGCGCTCACCGACGAGGTCGTGTCCGGGCCAGCCGTGCGCGTCGATGACCCGCTTGAGGAACGCGGTGCCGCGCCAGCAGCTCATCGCGTAACTCCGGGTCGAGCACATCCTCTCCTCTCGGATCAGCCGCGTACGGTGGAGGCCCGCACGATCACCTCCGGGGCGAACAGCACCTGCCGGTGCCGGTGCTGTTCGCCGATGTCGATCTCCTCAAGCAGGAGTTCGGCGGCCACCCGCCCCAGCTCCCGGCGCGGCTGCCGGATCGAGCTGAGCGGTACGGTGGCGGCCGCCGCGTAGTCGATGTCGTCGTAGCCGATGAGGGCGATGTCGTCCGGGACGCGCAGGCCGAGCGTGGACAGGCCCTGCATCATGCCGAGGGCGAGGGTGTCGTTGGCGCAGAACAGGGCGGTGGGCCTGGCGCGCCGGGGCAGGGCGGCCAGGTGTTCGGCGGCGTGCCGCCCCGAGGCGAAGCTGAGCGAGGGCACCTGGATCAGCTCCAGCGTCGCGCCGTCGCCGGCGTCCGCCACGGCCGCGGCGGCTCCCTTGTGCCGTCCGGTCACCTGGCTGCTGCCGCCGGGACCGCCGACGAAGGCGAGCTTCCGGTGTCCCTGCCCGAGCAGGTGCTCGGCGGCCATCCTGCCGCCCAGGTGGTCGTCCACCGCGGCCGCGCAGCGGTGCAGGTTGGCGGAGACGTGGGCGAGCAGCACCGCGGGGGTGCCGCGCTCGATGAGCTGGTCGAGCCGGTCGTTCTCCCCGTCCACGGGCGTGATCAGGATGCCCTGGACGCGTTGTTCCTCCAGATGGTCGAGGTAGCGGCGCTCGCGCGGGCCGTCGTGGTCGCTGTTGCACAGGGTGACCATCATGCCGTTGGCCTCGGCCACGGTCTGCACCCCTGCCGCGACGTCGGTGCAGAAGGGGTTGGTGACGTCGGGGACGACGAGCCCCATCGTCCGGGTGCGGCCGGAGCGCAGCGCGCGGGCGGACTCGTTGCGGACGAAGCCGAGCTCGTTCATGGCGCTGAGCACCCGCTGCCGGGTGGCCGGCGCGACCGCGTGCGGCCGGTTCAGCACGTTGCTGACCGTGCCGATCGACACGCTGGCCAGCTGTGCGACCTCCTTGATGCTCGCTATCGCCACGGCCCCTCACAGCTGCGCATCGGACAACACAGGATCTTGAGCGGCAGAAGCCTACTACACGCCTTGCCGATGCTTTGAAACGTAATAACGACCCTCAGCCCCCCGCAACTTCTTCGTGACCTGGAAATCCTCCTGTAACCCTTGACGCGCTCTTCACGGCAAATCTAGCCTCTCCTGCCAGGCGGTTTAAAACGTTTCATACCCCCAGCCGCCTGAGGAGGCACAGTGAACGGCTCTTGGAAGCGAGCCGGCCGCTTCGGCGCGGCCCTCGCCCTCGTCCTCGCCGGGGCTCTCGCCTGCGGCGACAACGCCACGAGCACCCCGGAACAGCCCGCGTCGGCCGGCACCGGGACGACCACCGCCGCACCTCCCAGCCCCCCGGCCGGAGTGGTGGAGTTCCAGCAGGCGGAGCCGGGCAGCGGCAAGGGCATCACGATCGGCTTCACCCAGCTCTCGCTCGCCTCCGGGTTCCCCCAGGACGTGCAGAAGGGCGTCGAGGAGCAGGCGAAACGGGCCGGCGCGGAGCTGATCACCTGTGACTCCAAGATGGACGCGGCGAAGGCTCTGGACTGTGCCAACCTGTTCAAGACCCGCGGCGCCCAGGGTCTCATAACGTTTCAAGCGGACACCAACGCCGCTCCCCGCATCTGCGCCGCGGGACCGGCCGTGCCGGTGCTCGCGGTGGACATCTCGCAGAAGCCGTGCGAGACGTCGTTCGTCGGCGCCGCCAACGCCTACGCGGGCCAGCTGATCGGCTACGAGCTCGGCAAGCACTTCAAGGAGAAGTTCGACTGCAAGTACGACGCCTTCGTCTCGCTGGAGGCGCTGCAGGTCGGCGAGGTCAACGAGCAGCGCATGGGCGGCATCCGGCAGGGCTTCGCGAGCGTCTGCGGCGAGGTGCGGAACCTGCGCAAGCTGGACGCCGGCGGCGCGGGCGGTGACGTCGCGCAGAAGCTCATGACCGACACCCTCACGGCGCTGCCCGGCCAGCACCACATCATCCTGGTCGGCATCAACGAGGACGGCATCCTCGGCGCGCTGGCCGCGGCCCGCGCCCAGAACCGTACGAACGACCTCTACCTGGGCGTGCAGAACTTCAACCCCAAGAACTGCGTCATCTACCAGCACCCCAACTGGATCGGCAGCGTCGCCTACTTCCCCGAGCGTTACGGCGAGATCCTGGTCCCCAACCTGATCAAGGCCGTCAAGGGCGAGAAGCTCCCGGCGCAGCTCCTCGTCCCGCACCTGGTGATCAACAAGGCCAACGCCAAGCAGAACTACCCCGACTATGCCTGCTGAGCAGCCCCCCTTCCTGCGGGCGCGCGGCATCCGCAAGTCGTTCGGCGCGGTCGAGGTCCTGCACGGAGTGGACCTCGCCGTCGCCCCCGGCACGGTGCTGGCGCTGCTCGGCGAGAACGGCGCGGGCAAGTCCACCCTGGTGCGCATCATCGCCGGCGACCTGCAGGCCGACGCCGGCGAGATCGCCCTGGACGGAACGCCCACCGGCATCAAGGACGTCGCGGCCGCCCGCGCCCTCGGCATCAAGCTCATCTACCAGGAGATCAGCGACGCTCCCCCGCTGAGCGTGGCGGAGAACATCGTCCTCGGGGCCTGGCCCGCCCGCGGCGGCCTCGTCAGGAGCCGCGAGAGCCGGGCCCGCGCCCGCGACGTGCTCGACATGCTGGGCGTGGACCTGCCGCTGGAGGCCGCCGTGGGCACCCTGCGGCTCGGCGAGCGGCAGCTCGTCGAGATCGCCCGCGCGCTCACCGGGCAGGGCCGCTGCCTGATCTTCGACGAGCCCACCGCGGCGCTGTCGGACGCCGAGACCGAGCGGCTGTTCGAGGTGATCGACGGGCTGCGCCGGCGCGGAGTCGCGATCATGTACATCACCCACCGGCTGGACGAGGTGTTCCGCATCGCCGACGAGGTGGCCGTGCTGCGCGACGGCCACATCACGCTGCACGAGCGGGTCGCCGACGTGAGCAAGGACCTGGTCATCGAGGCGATGGTCGGCCGCGCCGTGCAGCACCAGACCCGCGGCGAGGAGCGCGAGGCTCCCGCCGGCGAGCCTCTGGTGTCCCTGCGGGGCGCGGCGAGCGGTGGCGCGTACCAGGGCGTCGACCTCGCCGTACGCCCCGGCGAGATCGTCGCCCTGTACGGCAAGGTCGGCTCGGGCGCCTCGGAGGTGGCCGAGACCGTCTTCGGCATGCGGTCGCTGGAGGCGGGCACGCTGGACGTCGGCGGCCGTACCGTCCGCTTCCGCCACCCGGCCGACGCCATCGCCGCCGGCGTGGGCTGCCTGCCGGGCGACCGGCAGCGGGAGGCGATGTTCCGCTCCCGCTCGGTGGCCGAGAACCTGGCCGCCCCGAGCTGGCGCGGCCTGGCCCGCGCGGGTCTCCTGAGCAGCGGCCGTGAGGCGTCGGCCTACCGGCGCTGGCACGACAAGCTGCGCATCCGCTCCACCAGCGACCCCGGCCAGCAGATCTGGACGCTGTCGGGCGGCAACCAGCAGAAGGTGGTGCTCGGCCGCTGGCTGGAGCACGGATCGAAGGTCATGGTCCTGGTCGAGCCGACCAGGGGCGTGGACGTGGGCGCCCGGCAGGAGATCTACCGGGCCGTGCGCGCCCTCGCCGAGCAGGGCAGCGCGGTGATGGTGGCGACCTCCGACTACGAGGACGTCGTCGAGCTGGCGGACCGCGCGGTCGTCATGGTACGCGGCAGAACCGTGGCCGAGTTCACCGGAGCCGCCATCGGGGTGGAGGCCCTGACCGGGGCGGCAGGAGGAGTGATCGATGAGTGAGACGCTGACCGCGCAGGCCGCCCCGGCGCCGGAGGCGGCCAGGCCGAAGACCAGGCGGCGGGCGCCCGAGACGCTCGCGCTGCTGGTCTTCCTCGTGGCGGAGGTCATCTTCTTCTCCGTGAAGTCCCCCTATTTCCTGAACTGGGACAACTGGGGGAACATCCTGACCGCCGTGTCGATCACCGGCGTGCTCGCGATGGCCGGCACGCTGGTGATGGTCGGCGGCCAGTTCGACCTGTCGGTCGGGTCCGGCGTGGCGTTCGTCGGGATCGTGCTGGTGCAGGCCGCGCCGGTGCTCGGCATCTGGCCGGCGCTGGGGCTGGCGGTGCTGGCCGGGCTCGGCATCGGGCTGCTCAACGGTTTCCTCGTCACCGTGGTCGGGGTCAACGCGCTGATCACGACGCTGGGCATGCTCGGCATCTTCCGCGGCCTCACGCTCGTCATCGGCAAGGGGCAGAGCATCTTCATCGAGGGCTTCGACTGGGCGACGGCGCGGCCCTTCCTCGGCATCCCGATGCCGGCCATCGTGCTGGTCGTGGTCGTCGCGGTGTTCTTCGTGCTCATGCGCTTCACCGTCTTCGGCCGCAAAGTCTACGCGATCGGCGCCAACCCGGTCGCGGCCCGGCTGGTGGGCATCCGCGTCAACCGGGTGCTGTTCGCCGGGTTCCTGCTGTCGGGGGCGTGCATGGCGCTGGCCGGGCTGATGGTCACCTCCCAGCTCGGCTCCAGCTCCGCCAACACCGGCGTGGGCCTGGAGCTGGCCGTGGTCACCGCGGTCATCCTGGGCGGCACCAGCCTGTCCGGCGGCACCGGCACCATCGGCGGCACGGTGGTGGGCCTGCTCATCGTGGGCGTGCTCAGCAACGGGCTGACGCTGCTGAACGTGGACTCGTCCTGGCAGCAGGTCGCGACCGGCGTGCTGCTCATCCTGGCCGTGGCCGTGGACCGCCTGCGCCAGACGTACATGAGGAGGAACGGCTGATGAGCTTCGGGGTACGGGTCGAGCGCGGGGTCGCCGTACCGATGCGCGACGGCACGGTGCTGCGTGCCGACGTGTGGCATCCGGCCGAGGGCGGGCCGTGGCCGACGCTGCTGCAGCGGCTGCCGTACGACAAGTCGTCGTCGTTCATGGCCCAGCACATCGTCGGGCTGGAACCGCTGCAGGCCGTCGAGGCCGGCTTCGCCGTCGTCGTCCAGGACACCCGGGGCCGCTACAGCTCGGGCGGCGGCTTCAACCCCTACCTCGACGAGACCGAGGACGGCCTGGACACCATCGCCTGGGTGCGTTCGCAGCCGTTCTCCGACGGCCAGGTCGGCATGTACGGCGCCTCCTACATCGGCGCCACCCAGCTCCTGGCCGCCCGCGCCGCGCCCGAGGGTTTGATCGCGATCGCCCCGCAGCTCACCGCCGCCGAGTACCACGACGTGTGGTCCTACTCCGGCGGCGCCCTCCAGCTCGGCTTCCTGCTGCTGTGGATCGCCGAGTCGCTGGCCCCGGTGGATCTGCTGCGCCGCCCGGCCGGCCCGGAACGCGACCGGGCGCAGGCCACGCTGCTGGAGATCCTGCGCGACCCGCACGCCGCCTACACCCGGCTGCCGCTGGACCGCGACGAGCTGGCCGAGCTGGCTCCGTACTACCGCGAGTGGCTCAGCCACCCCGACAGGGACGTGTTCTGGCAGCTCATCGACCCGAGCGGCGCGCACGGGAGGATGAACGTGGCCGGGCTGCACATCGGCGGCTGGCACGACATCTTCCTGCCCGGCACCCTGCGCAACTACGCGGGCCTCCGCTCCCAGGCGCCGTCGGAGTGGGCCCGCCAGAACCAGCACCTCATCGTCGGCCCCTGGGCGCACGGCAACCTCGGCGACTACCAGGGCGACCTGTGGTACGGCTACGGCGGCGCCTCGGCCGCGCTCGACCTGACCGCCACGCACCTGGAGTTCTTCCGCGCCGCCGCCGAGGGCCGCCCGGCCGAGCTGCCGCCCGTGAAGATCTTCGTCATGGGCGCGAACGCGTGGCGCGAGGAGATGGAGTGGCCGCTGTCCCGCGCCAAGGACACCGCCTTCTACCTGCGCAGCGGCGGCGGCGCGAACTCGGCCGCCGGCGACGGCCGCCTCGACCGCGCCGCGCCGTCCCCGGACGAGCCCGCCGACCACTATCTCGCCGACCCGGCCGACCCGGTGCCGACGGCGGGCGGCGCGACGTTCCTGCCCGGCGTGCTGTTCGGCCGCAACTCCGGACAGAAGGAGCAGTCAGCCGTCGAGCGCCGTCAGGACGTGCTCGTCTACACCAGCGCGCCGCTGGAGTCCGACCTGGAGGTGACCGGCGAGGTGGTGATCGAGCTGCACGCCGCCTCCAGCGCCGAGGACTGCGACTGGACCGCCCGCCTGGTGGACGTCCACCCCGACGGCACCGCCTACGGCGTGGTGGACGGCATTCTGCGCGCCCGCTACCGGCACGGCACCGACCGGCAGGTGCCGCTCACCCCCGGCGACCCCGAGCTCTTCCGCTTCCCGCTCGGCTCGACCAGCCAGGTCTTCAAGGCCGGTCACCGCATCCGGCTGCAGGTGGCCAGCTCCAACTTCCCCCGTTTCGACCGCAACCCCCAGCGGTGGACGCCGCCCGCGACCGCCCGCGAGGAGGACCTGCGCCCGGCCCGGCAGACCGTCTTCCACGACGGCCTGCGCGCCAGCCGCCTCATCCTGCCCGTCATCGAGTCCTGACGCCGGTCGAGCCGGTCACCTGCTCGGCCGCGCAGCAACCCCAGGAAGAAGGCGCGCTCGGGGTTGTCACGGCCAGGCGCCCGGCGGCGGGGCCGCCTCCGGGACGCCGGGAGCGCGGCCGGCGCGGAGGGTCGTCAGGCGGTCGGCGCTCGGCCAGCGTACGCCGTGGGCCCAGCCCGCCCGCTCGAACCAGCGGATCAGCCGCGCGCTGGGGTCGAGCTGGCCCCTGAGCACGCCGTGCCGGGCGCAGGTCGGCTCCACGTGGTGCCAGTTGTGCCAGCCCTCGCCGAGCGTCAGCATCGCCACCCACCACACGTTCGACGAACGGTCCCTGGTGCGGAACGGGCGGTCGCCGAAGGTGTGGGCGATCGAGTTGACCGACCAGGTGACGTGGTGCACCACGGCGTAGCGGATCAGGCCGCCCCACAGGAGCGCGCTCCACGCGCCCGCCCACGACATCGACCACAGCCCGCCGGCGGCGGCCGGGAGCGCGAACGACAGGAGGACGACCGCCGGGTAGGCGCCGTCGAAACGCCGCACGTCGGGGTCGTTCAGCAGGTCGGGCACCCAGTGCCGGCGGCTGGAGCGGCGCTGGGCCGTGTAGAACCAGCCGATGTGGGCGTGCAGCATGCCGCGCAGCAGCGCGAGGCCGCTGTCGCCGTAGCGCCACGGCGAGTGCGGGTCGCCTTCGCGGTCGGCGTACTTGTGGTGGCGGCGGTGCTCGGCGGCCCACAGCGTGAGCGGGCCCTCGACGGCCAGGCCGCCGGCCAGCATGAGCGCGATCCTGAGCGCCCGGTTGGCCTTGAAGGCGCGGTGGGTGAAGAGGCGGTGGTAGCCGATGGCGATCCCGAAGATGCTCACCAGGTACATCACGACCGCGATGACCAGGTCGCGAGGGCCGACGCCCCAGCCCCAGGCGGCCGGCACCGCGAGGGCCAGCAGCACCACGGGCAGGAGCACCAGGACGACCAGATAGGCGAGGCGGCGGCCGGTGGTGACCGTCACCGTCTCCGCCGTGGCCGGCCGCGGCATGGGTGAGGTCACGTTTCCTCCCGGGCGGTTCAGGACGAGCGGGCTCCTTATTCAACGGCGACGCCCATGGCGTGCGGCAATGCCCTGAGAGTAACGGGATGATTACCGTGAGGAAGCAAAACCGTGGACTCGGCTGCCATGAAGAAAAGGGGTGATCTAGATTGTGATTGCACAACGTGATCATCACGGTACGCTCCGAAACCAGGCGGAAAGGTCCACGGAATGGGTTCTGTCGAGCAGGCGACCACGGGCGGCCATCTGGAGAGATACGAGGAGGCGCTGGCCAGGGACCCGATGGCCGCGTTCGGCCTGGTCCGGGAGTGGATGCGCACCGACTGGCGGAGCCTGTTCGCCGAGCTGCGCGAGCGGCGTCCCGTCTTCGTCACCCCCGCCTTCACGGTGGTGACCCGCTTCGCCGACGTCGTCGAGGTGCTCTCCCACGAGCAGGTCTTCTCGGTACGCGCCTTCGGCCCGCGCCTCGACGCCGCGCTGGGCGCCCCGTTCATGCTGGCCAGGGACGCCACGCCGATGAACTGGCGGGAGAAGGGCCTGATGCAGCTCATGCTCGACCCGCGGGACGCGGGCGACGTTCGCGAGCTGGCCGGCCGCCTCGCCGACGAGCTGCTCGACGCAGCCTGGCCGGACGGGCGGATCGAAGCGGTGCACGGGCTGTTCCGTCCCGTCGCCCTCGGCGTGTGCGCGCGCTACTTCGGCGTTCCCGGCCCCGATCCGCAGACCCTGGGCCGGTGGACGCGGGCCGTCGTCGCCGACGGCTTCGCCAACTTCCTCGGCGATCCCGACCTCCAGGCCGCGTCCGTCGCGGCGGGCGCCGAGCTGGTCGCCCATCTGCGTGACCGCCTCGCGGAGCAGCGGACCGCGCTGCGGGACGGACGTGACCTTCCCGACGACGTCTTCGCCCGCCTCGTCCGCTCCGCCCTGCCGCCCGGGGCCGGCGTGACCGACGACCGCATCGTGACCAACATGGCGGGGCTGCCGCTGGGCTTCGTGGAGAGCGCGCCGGGGGCCATGGTCGAGGCGGTCGAGCAGCTGCTGCGCCCGTACGTGCTCGCCGAGGCCACGGCCGCCGCCGGGGACCCCGAGCGGTTCGATCCGTACGTCTGGGAGGCCCTGCGGTTCAGCCCGTTCTTCAAGCTGATCCCCCGGCTGTGCGAGCGCGACCACATCCTGGCCGCCGGGACCCCGCGCAGCACGATGATCCCCGCGGGCACGTTCGTGCTCGCGGCGCCGGCCTCCGCCATGTTCGACGCGGACGTGGTGCCGGAGCCCGAGGAGTTCCGCCTCGACCGCCCCCGCCACCATCAGCTGTTCTTCGGCTCCGGGCATCACGCCTGTCTCGGCGTGCACGTGGCCCTGCCGGTGATCGCCGAGACCGTACGCCGGCTGCTGCTACGCCCCGGCATCCGTCCGGCGGGCCGCGTCGAACGGACGCTCGGGATCTTCCCCGACGCCTTCGAGCTCGGGCTCGGGGCCGAGGGGCGGGAAGACTGACGATGGCGCGCAGCCGAGCACGCAGCATCGCCACGGACGGCCTGGCCAACCGGCTCAGGTTCCTGGCCCTGACCAACGGCCGGCCGTTGTGGGAGCTCCTGCAGACCAGCCGGGGGCTCCGGAGCCGGATCAACGCCTCGCTGATCGACACCGCGGTCCGCGAGATGCCGCCGCGCCCCGAGCCGCTGAGCACGATGGCCGGCTACACCTCGTGGGCCTCGCTGACCGATCGCACCTACAGCGGCAGGCACCTGCCTCCGGTCCCCGGCCGCGAGGGGAACCGGCCCTCTCCCGAGATCGCGGGCGGCCTGTTCGCCCGTGGCGAGTCCATGATCCCCTGCCCGCGCTCGACGGTGCTCTTCGCGTACTTCGCCCAGTGGTTCACCGACGGTTTCCTGCGCGGCGACACCAACGTCCCGCGCGACCCGCGCAAGAACAGCTCCAACCACCACATCGACCTCAACCAGCTGTACGGGCTCAACGAGGCGGCGACGGCCGCGCTGCGCACGTTCGAGGGCGGGCTGCTCAAGAGCCAGCTGATCAACGGCGGCGAGTTCCCGCCCTACCTGTGCGAGAACGGCGCGATCAAGCCGGAGTTCGCCCCGCTGAGCGTCATCCGCTTCGACCGGCTCTCCGGCGCCCAGCGCGACACGCTGTTCGCCACCGGCAGCGACCGGGGCAACGGCCAGATCGGCTTCACCATGCTCACGGTGCTGTTCCTGCGCGAGCACAACCGGGTGGCGCGGCTGCTCGCCCGGGAACATCCGCGCTGGGACGACGAGCGGCTGTTCCAGACGGCCCGCAACATCCTCATCGTGCTGCTGATCAAACTGGTCGTCGAGGAGTACATCAACCACATCACCCCCTACCACTTCCGCTTCACCCTGGACCCGAAGCTGCCGGCGCGGCTGGACCGCTCGCCCTGGCACCGGCAGAACTGGGCCTCGGTGGAGTTCAACCTCGTCTACCGCTGGCACAGCCTCATCCCGTCCTACCTGGCGGTGGGCGGGCGCGAGCTGCCGATGGCCGAGACCTTCTTCGGCAGCGCGCTGATCCCCGGCCCCGGCCTCGGGCGGCTGTTCGAGGACGCCTCCTGCCAGCGGGCCGGCCGCATCGGCCTGTTCAACACCGACCCGGTCCTGCGCGAGATCGACGTGGCCAGCATCGCCGACTCGCGGGCGCTCGACCTGGCCCCGTACAACAGCTACCGCGAGCACTGCCGCTTCCCCCGCGTGCGGACGTTCGAGCAGATCTCCGGCGACCGGCGGGTCAGCGGCGCGCTGCGCGAGCTCTACCGCGGCGTGGACGACGTCGACCTGTACGTCGGGCTGTTCGCCGAGGAACCCGGCTCCCCCGCCGCGATCCTGCCCCCGCTGCTGACCAAGATCATCGCCATCGACGCCTTCTCCCAGGCGCTCACCAACCCGCTGCTGGCTCCCCGGATCTTCAACGCCGCCACGTTCTCCCCCACGGGCATGCGGGTCATCGCCGCCACGCGCACGCTGTCGGACGTGCTGCGCCGCAACACGCCGGAGGACCCGGCCCCCCGTCTGGTCAGCATGTCCCGGCGGACCCGGCCGTGACCGGGCAGGACGCCAGGCGGTTGCGCGCCGCGGCCCGCGAGCTGGTCGACGTCGCGCTCACCATCCAGGACGCGGCGGCCCACGCCACCGCCGCGCTCACCGACGGCGCGCTGCTGCGCGCCCTGCCGCACGCGCCCTCGGCGGCCCGGCCCGCCTACCGCGCGCTGCTGCGGGCCACGACGAACAGCCAGGGCCTCGGATGCGCGTTCGCCGGCGGCGGCCGGCTGCCAACCGCGGCCGCCAAGGCCGGCGCGATGCTGGGGGCCGAGAGCCTGGCCGTACGCGTGCTGGCCACGTCGCTGCGGCTGCGCGTGGCGGCCGTGGCGCTCGCCCACCCCGAGCTGACCGGCGACCCCATGATCGCCCGGCTCATCGACGCGGCCGCCGCCGACCGGGACCTGGAGGCCGTCCGGGCCCTGCGCGCCCTGCTCAAGGACCGTGGCGCGGTGCGCGCGCTCAGCCAGCTCGCCCCGGTCTTCGGCGAGGTCCTCGCGCTGCGCGCGCTGCTGGACGAGAACCCGCTCAACGACGCCGCCGCCTGGCTCATCGCGACCGGCAAGGGCTTCGCCACCGCCGATCCGATCACGGGGATGAGCAACCGGGCCATCGCGGTCCTCGACACCGGCGAAGGGGCCGCGCGCCGGATCGAGCTGACCGCGGCCGAGTCGGCCCGGCTGTGCGCGCGGGGGTCGCTGCTCGGCTTCCTCGGCAACATCAGCGTGCTCGGCACCAACGGGCGGGCCCTCATCCAGAGCGTCGAAGGGCCCGACGGGGTGATCCGGCACGTCCTCCAGGCGCCCGGCATGCGCGTGGGACATCCCGACGGCGAGTCGCCCCAGGACCTGCTGGGCGCGTTCAGCAGCGCCGTCCTGGCCGGCAGTCCCTACAGCCGCGCCCTGGCCGAGGCCGTCGCCGACTACGGGCTGCCCGCGGGCGCGGAGCTGGCGCTCGTCGGGCACAGCGCGGGCGGGGCGGCGATCATGAACCTGGCGCAGGACCCCGGCTTCTGCGCCCGTCACACCGTCACCCACGCCGTCGCCGTCGGCTCGCCCGTCGACTTCAAGCGCCCCGCCGACCCGCGCACCTGGGTGGCCAGCGTCACCAATCAGCACGACATCATCCCCACCCTCGACGGGCAGGGCGCCGGCACCTGCTTCGACCTGCACCCCGACTGGTACGTCGTCGACTACGGCGACGCCACCCACCTGTTCCCGCTCTGCCACGGCATCGACCACTACCGCGCCAACCTCGCCGACGACCTGCCCGAGGCTCGCGAGCACATCGACGAGCGGCTCACGCCGTTCCGGGGGCGGGTCGTGCGGTCCCAGGCTTACCTGCTGTTCGACCGCGCGCCCGATCCGGAGGGGTTCCCCTTCCTGACCGTGCCCACCCGCGCCGTGGACGGTCCCGAAGGGGCCGTCGAGCTGCCGATCAGGTGCCGTGACGGCGACGCGCTCACGGCGTACTTCGCCGCGCACCCGGCCGTGGCGGCCGGGCTGCTGGAGGGCGCCGGGCTCGGGCCCGCCGTACGGGTGGCGGGCCGCGCGCTGGTCGCCGTGCACGCCGCCGCGAACCGGCACACCACGGCGGGCGGCTACGCGGAGCTGCAGGTCGGCGTCGTCGTGCCCGGCCCGTTCCGCCGTTCCCCGGCCGGTTTCGACCTGCTGCGGGCGGCGGACCTGCGCCGCTCCGGCAGCTTCCTCGTCGGCTCCGCCGTCGACACCCCGGTCGTCCACGCCCTCGCTCCCCGGCTGTGGGGCGGCGAGACGTACCTGACACCCCTGGAGCTCCGGCTCGGCGCCCGGGCCGCCCACGTCACCGCCGATGCGATCCTCACCCTGCGCGGGCGGCTCGGGCCCGGACTGCCACTGAACGATCCCGGCCTGGTCGGCTACGCCCGCGAGGCCGGCGCCGTACTGCGGTCCTGCGTACGGACCCGCGGCCGGGCCCGGCTGCACGCGGCGCCGTCGCTGCGGCTGGCCGTCGCGCCGCGCTCGGCACACCCGCTGGCCGACCGGCTCCGCGAGCTGGGGCTCGACGGCGCCCGACCGCTGCTGTGCCTGTCCGCCACCACCCGCCAGGCGCTCCGGGACGCCGCCGTCCCGGTGCCGCCGCGCTGACGGAGGAGCCATGTCCGCCGAGATCGCCGCGCACGCCGAAGTCCTGCGTGCGGACGCCCGCGCCCTCGCCGCCTGCGCCGAACGCCTGCGCGCGATCGAGGCGGGACTGCGGGCCGCCGGCGTGGCGCCGGACTGGCTGCACGCGTCGGTGACCGCCCACCTCGCGGCCTGCGCGGCCGCCGCCGCCGACCTGGAGACCGCCGCGGAGCACCTGCGCCGCTACGCGAGCGCCTGACCCCGGTCCGGCTATTCGGTGTTGCTAGGTACTGGTAGTCAGTGTTACTTTGTACCAGTAGTCAGCAATACCGAGTAGCCGGAAGGAGGTGTTCCGTGGGCAAGCTCGTGACGGAGATGCTCAAGGGAACGCTGGAGGGCATCGTCCTGGCGATCCTGGGCCGCCGGCCCGCCTACGGCTACGAGATCACGGCCTGGCTGCGCGACCAGGGCTTCTCCGACATCGCCGAGGGCACCATCTACGCCCTGCTGGTCCGCGTCGAGCAGCGCGGCCTGGTCGACGTACGGAAGGCCCCGTCGGAGAAGGGGCCGCCGCGCAAGGTCTACTCCCTCAACGCCCAGGGACGGGAGTACCTGGAGGAGTTCTGGCAGACCTGGAGCTTCCTCGCCGGACGGCTCGAACAACTTCACAAGGAAGGCCCGCAGACATGACCGCGGAACCCGGCGAGCCCAAGAGCCGCTACCTGCACTACCTGGAGATCCTCACCGGATCGCTGGAGGAGAAGAAGCGCTGGCGGCAGTACAAGGCGCGGGTCAAGCAGCTGCCCGACAACTACCGCGTCGCGGTCGAGGCCCTGGAGCGCTACCTGATGCACTTCGGACCGGCCGACGGGGCCGGCGCGATGACGATGTACGAGGACGCGGCCGACCTGTTCGAGCAGGGCGCGGCCGACGGCACCCCGATCCGCGACCTCTTCGGCGACGACCCCGTCGAGTTCGCCGAGGCGTTCATGGCCAACTACCCCCTCGGCCAGTACAGGAGACGCGAGCGCGAGCGCTTCACCAGCGCCGTCGACCGCGCCGCAGAACAGGACAGGACACAGCGATGACCACCCGGCAACCCCCCGCCATCCAGGTGCACGGCCTGGAGAAGTCCTACAAGGACCTGCACGTGCTGCGCGGCGTCGACTTCGACGTGGCGCGGGGCAGCATCTTCGCCCTGCTCGGCTCCAACGGGGCGGGCAAGACCACCGCCGTGAAGATCCTGTCCACGCTGCTCAAGCCGGACGCCGGCACCGCCCGCGTCAACGGCTTCGACGTGGTCGCCCAGGCCGCCGACGTGCGCGAGTCGATCAGCCTCACCGGGCAGTTCGCCGCCGTGGACGAGATCCTCAGCGGGCGGGAGAACCTCGTGCTGGTCGCCCGCCTGCGGCACCTCAAGGACCCGGGCGGGATCGCCGACGAGCTGCTCCGCCGGTTCTCGCTGACGGAGGCGGGCGGGCGGAGGGTGGCGACGTACTCCGGTGGCATGCGGCGCCGCCTCGACATCGCGATGAGCCTGATCGGCGACCCGCCGGTCATCTTCCTCGACGAGCCCACCACGGGTCTCGACCCGCAGGCCCGCATCGAGGTCTGGCAGGCCGTCAAGGACCTGGCCGCGGGCGGCACCACGGTGCTGCTGACCACGCAGCACCTCGACGAGGCCGAACAGCTCGCCGACCGGATCGCGATCCTGCACGAGGGCCGCATCATCGTCAACGGCACCCTCGACGAGCTCAAGCGGCTGCTGCCGCCTGCCAAGGTCGAATACGTCGAAAAGCAGCCGACCCTTGAGGACGTCTTCCTCTCCCTCGTCGGCACGAAGGCATAAGGAGCCACGATGGCCAGGCATTTCTTCGGCGACACCACCGTCCTGCTGGGGCGGTCCCTGCGCCACATCACGCGCAGCCCCGACACCATCATCACCACCGCGATCATGCCGGTCGCCATGATGCTGATGTTCGTCTACGTGTTCGGCGGCGCGATCAGCACGGGGTCGGGCACCCCGTATGTGAACTACATGCTGCCCGGCATCCTGCTCATCACGGTCGCCTCCGGCATCGCCTACACCGCGTACCGGCTCTTCATGGACCTGCGGGGCGGCATCTTCGAGCGCTTCCAGTCCATGCCGACCGCGCGATCGTCGGTGCTGTGGGCGCACGTGCTGACCTCGCTGGTCGCCAACCTGGTCTCGCTCGTGGTCGTGATGCTCGTGGCCCTGCTCATGGGCTTCCGCTCGGGGGCGGGAGTGCTCGCGTGGCTGGCGGTGGCGGGCATCCTGACGCTGTTCACCCTGGCGCTGACCTGGATCGCCGTCATCCCCGGCCTCACCGCCAAGTCCCTGGAGGGCGCGAGCGCGTTCTCCTACCCGCTCATCTTCCTGCCCTTCCTCAGCTCGGCCTTCGTGCCCACCGGCACCATGCCCGGCCCGCTGCGCGTCTTCGCCGAGAACCAGCCGGTGACCTCGATCGTCAACGCCATCCGCGCCCTGTTCGCCGGGCAGCCGGTGGGCGACGACATCTGGGTCGCGCTGGCCTGGTGCGTCGGCATCCTCGCCGTCGCGTACGGCTTCGCCATGAGGACCTACCGCCGCAGGATCGCCTGAGACGTCCGTCGACGCAGGACCCGCATGCCCTCAGACGCGACATATCTTGAACGAGGAGAGATCATGGCCGACTTCCCCCACACCCTCGCCGCGATGCCCACCACGCGCCGGCCCGGCTGCCCCTTCGACCCGCCCGAGGAGCTGATCGAGGCCCGCGCGCGGAGCCCGATCAGCCGCTTCCCCTTCCCGGACGGGCACCAGGGCTGGCTGGTCACCGGCTACGACCTGACCCGCGCGATCCTGGCCGACCCCCGGTTCAGCTCCCGCAGGGAGCTCATGAAACACCACCCGATCATCGACTTCGGCGACATCGAGGTCCCCCCGGCCCCGCCCGGCGAGTTCCTGCTCATGGACGAGCCGCAGCACAGCCGCTACCGCAAGCCCCTGGTCGGCAAGTTCACCGTCCGCCGGATGCGGCTGCTGACCGAGCGCGTCGAGCAGATCACCGCCGAGCACCTGGACGCCATGGAGCAGGCCGGACCGGCGGCCGACCTGGTGACCGCCTTCGCCAAGCCCATCCCCGCCGTCGTCATCTGCGAGCTGCTCGGCGTGCCGTACGAGGACCGGGCCTTCTTCCAGGAGAACGTCGACAAGTTCCTCGGCGGCGAGGCCAGTGACGAGGAGGTGATGGCCGCCTACCTCGCCACTCAGCGATATCTCGCCGAGCTGGTGGCCGCCAAGCGCGCCGACCCGACCGACGACGTGCTCAGCGACCTGCTCGACAGCGACCTGACCGACGAGGAGCTGCAGGGCATGGCCCTGATCCTGCTGTCGGCCGGGTTCGACACCACCGCCAACATGCTGGCCCTGGGCACCTTCGCCCTGCTCCAGAACCCCGACCAGCTCGCCGCCCTCCGCGACGACCCCGCCCTCACCGACCAGGCCGTCGAAGAACTGCTGCGCTACCTGTCCGTCGCCAAGCAGTTCTTCCGGGTCGCCCTGGAGGACGTCGAGCTGGCCGGCCAGACCATCGAGGCGGGCACGATGGTCATCCTGTCCCTCAACACCGCCAACCGCGACCCCGAGCGCTTCCCCGACCCCCACGCCCTCGACCTGCGCCGGCGGGACGGCGGCCACCTGGCCTTCAGCCACGGCGTCCACCAGTGCCTGGGCCAGCAGCTGGCCCGGGTCGAGATGCGCGTCGCCTTCCCCGCGCTGTTCGACCGCTTCCCCACGCTCCGCCTGGCCGTGCCGGCCGAGGAGGTGCCCCTGCGCCCGGAGGTTGCGGACATCTACGGGGTCAAGAGCCTCCCGGTCACCTGGGACGTGGCCAAGGTACCCCCGGGGGTATAGTGGGCGCATGGAGCTGAACGAGAGCACGGTGGGCGACGCGCTGACCCGCCTCAAGCGGGCGCACGGCCAGCTGGCCGGGGTCATCGCGATGATCGAGGCGGGCGAGGACTGCACGAAGGTCCTCACCCAGCTCGCGGCCGTCTCCAAGGCGCTCGACCGGGCCGGCTTCAAGATCGTCGCCACCGGCCTGAGGCACTGCCAGGACAGCGAGCGGCGCGGCGACGAGCCGCCCATGAGCGTCGCGGAGCTGGAGAAGCTCTTCCTGGCGCTCGCCTGACACCCCGCGGCCACGGAATGCCGTGGCCGCATCCTTTTGACCTTCATATACCCCAGGGGGTATTTCACACCATGGACGTCCTGTCGTTCCGTACGCCCGGTCTGGGCGACCAGACCTACCTGCTGATCCACGACGGCCGCGGGGTGCTCGTCGATCCGCAGCGCGACATCGGCCGCTTCCTCGACGCCGCCGAGCGGGACGTCGAGCTGCGGTTCGTGCTGGAGACCCACCTGCACAACGACTACGTCTCCGGCGCCGGGCAGGCCGCCGAGCGCACCGGAGCCGAGCTGGTGCTGCCCGCCGCCGCGGCCCCCGCCTACCCGCACACGCCCGCCTTCCACCTGGAGGACCTCGACGGCGGCGGCGGCCTGACCGTACGGCCCGTGCACACGCCCGGCCACACCCCGGAGCACACCAGCTACCTGGTGCTCATCGACGGCGCGCCGGTCGCGCTGTTCTCCGGCGGCAGCCTGCTGGTCGCCTCGGCCGGACGGCCCGACCTGCTCGGGCCCGAGCGCGCCCGTTCCCTGGCCCGCCTGCAGCACCTCTCGCTGCGCCGGCTGGCCGCGCTGCCGCCCGGCACCGCCCTCTACCCCACCCACGGCCAAGGCTCCTTCTGCACGGCGACCGGCGCGGGCCGACTGACCTCCACCATCGGTACGGAGCTGACGGACAACCCGCTGCTGGCCATCGACGATCCGGAGGAGTTCGCCGACGCCCTGCTGTCCGATCCGATGCCCGTCCCGGCCTTCTACCGGCACATGGGCCCGGCCAACACGCTCGGCGTCCCGCCCATGCCGCCCACCGGCGTGCCCGAGCTCAGCGAGCCCGCCGGCCGGGTCGTGGACCTCCGCCCGCGTCACGTCCAGGCCGAGGGCATGCTGCCCGGCTCGTACGGCATCGAGATGGACGACGACTTCGGCAGCTGGACCGGCTGGCTGCTCCCCCGCGGCGAGCCGATCACGCTGGTCGCCGAGCCCGGCCAGGAGATCGCCGAGGCCGTCACCCAGCTCGCCCGGATCGGCGTCGACACCGTCCAGGGCGTCGTACGGGATCTGGGCGAGAACGCCACACAGACCTACCGGCTCGTGGACCTCGACGCCTTCGTCCGGCTCCTGCGCCGGCCGGACGCCCAGTTCCTGGACGTGCGGATGCCCAGCGAGTGGGAGCAGGCACGACTGCCGGGCGCGGTCGAGCGTTTCCTGCCCGACCTGTTCACCCGGGGCGTCCCCGCCGCGCTCGACCAGGAGCGGCCGGTGCTCGTCGCCTGCGCCTCCGGCCGCCGCGCCGCCATCGCCGCCGCGTACCTCGCCGGCGAGGGCTACCGGCCGGTCGCGCTCACCGGGGCGGGCGTCGCCGACGCCCTTGAGAAGATCAAATAGGAGAGAACACCGATGTCCTCTATTGACGCCGCCGCCGCTCGCGCGCTGATCGCGGCCGACCCTGACGTCCTCGTCGTGGACGTGCGCACCCCTGCCGAGTACGGCACGGCGCACATCGACGGCGCCGTCAACCTGCCGCTCGACCAGATCGACGCGCATCTGCGGCGGATCGTCGCCGACGCGGGCGGCCGGCTGCTGCTCGTCTGCCAGTCCGGCCGGCGCGCCGAACGTGCCCGCGCGACGCTCAGCGACGCCGGGCTGCCCGGCGCCGTGGTCCTGGACGGCGGCATGAACGCCTGGATCGCCTCCGGCTTGCCCGTCGACCGGGGCCGGGCCCGCTGGCCCCTGGAGCGCCAGGTCCGGCTCGTCGCCGGGAGCATCGTGCTCGCCTCGGTCGTGGCGAGTTTCTGGATCCCGGCCATGGTGCTGGTCGCCGGGTTCATCGGGGCGGGTCTGACGTTCGCGGCGGTCACCGACACCTGCGCCATGGGGCTGCTGCTGGCCAGGCTGCCCTACAACCGGGCCGGCGGGGTGGACGTCGACGCCGTGCTCAGCCGTCTGGGCGCCTCTCGGGCGGGCGGTTGAGTGCTCGCCCGCCGCGACCGGGCGGGTCACCTGGTGCAGCACGCCCTGGCTGATATTTGCCGGTATCTTCCTGTGACGTCTTGGTGCACCCTGAGATCAGGAGCACTCACGGGGAAAGAGATGATCGCCATGCTCCCGGTCCGCCCCCTCATCGCCACCGCGATGGTCGCCGCCTCCACGGGTCTGCTTGCCGCGCCCGCGCAGGCCGTCCAGCGGCCGGCAGCCACACCCGTCCTGGTGGGCGTCCGCGCCTCACACCACGACGGCGTGGATCGGCTGGTCTTCGAGTTCCGGGGCCGCGTGCCCGCCCAGCGTGACATCCGGTACGTGTCCGAGCTGATCGCCGACGGATCCGGGAAGCCCGTGACCGCCGCGGGAAACGCGCTGCTGCAGATCCGCTTCGGTCAGGCCGCCGGCCACGACCGGCGCGGCGACGTGACGTACGGGCCGGTGCGCCGGACGTACGCGCTGCCCGGCGTCGTCCAGGTGGTCAACACCGGCGACTTCGAGGCGACGCTCACCTTCGGGGCCGGGCTGGCCAGGCGCGTGCCCTTCCGGGTCCACACGCTGACCGGGCCGAGCCGCGTCGTCATCGACCTCGCGACCCCCTACCGTACGGTGCCGGTCCGCGCCTACTTCATGAACGCCGGCCGCCACGCCACGGCCGTGTCACGTCCGGTCGCCGCGCCCGCCACCGCGTACGGCGCGCTGCAACGGCTGTTCGCCGGCCCGACGCAGGCGGAGAAGGCGCAGGGGCTGCGTTTCGTCAGCTCCAAGGCCACCGGCTTCAGCAAGCTCACCATCAGGAACGGCATCGCCAGGGTCTACCTGACGGGCCGGGTCACCGGCGGCGGAGCGGCGTTCACGGTGGCCGACCAGATCAGGCCGACGCTCAAGCAGTTCCCGTCCGTCAAGTGGGTGAAGATCTACGACGCGGCGGGCACGACGCAGCAGCCGGACGGCCCGACGGACTCCGTCCCGCAGTCCCTGGAGCCGTGACCGCGCAGGCCACGGCCTGGGACGACAGGTCAGTCCGGCCCGCGCGACCCCGGTGTCATATCGGGCATTCCGGGCCCTCGCGGGAAGCAGGGCAGGCTCTGCTCCCCGAACCACTGGGTCAGGTACCGCCACATCGTCCGGACCTCCGCCCGCTGGTCGTCGCGCACCTTGCGGGCGAAGCCGGCGACCTCGGCATGCTGCGCCTCGCCGTGCATGAGGAGCTGCTGCGACATCATGATCGCCATCATGTGGTGCGGGATCATGTGCCGCAGGAACGTCTGGTCGAGCTGATCCCCGGAAAGCCCTGACAGATCGGGCATCGTGGTCGCGCGCGGGCTCGGCGCGGGGCTTCCCGGATACCACCGCTCCAGCCAGCCCTTCATGTTGCCGACCTCGGCGGTCTGCGTCGTGACGATGGACTGCCCGAGCTGCCGCATCTCGGGCCGCTCGGAACGCCGCAACTGACGGGCCGCCGTGATGGCGTCCTCGTGGTGCGGCACCATCCGCGACAGGTAGTCGTACTCGCTGGTGACGGGATGCGGCTGCCCGGCTCCCGGGCAGGTAGGTTGGCACGAAGGAGCCTGGGCCGTCGCCGTGCCCCCGGGACCCACGGCGACGGCGGCCAGGACTGCTCCGGCGGCCATCGCGGTCTTCGTACAGCGTCGCTTCATGCGTCCCCCTGACGCCGATCCCCCACCTGCCCGGGCCCTCATCCTTCACTTGGTTTTGCCGTATCGACCGTTATCGACTACCCGGTCCAGGCAAGCCCTCCCCTGATGGCCGTAGGTATCCGTACCCGGCCGGGGAGGTCGAAATGATCACCTTGTCCGCACGCGCCCTCATCACCGGCGCTTTCACCATCGCACTGAGCACGCCCATGGGCGGCGCACTGACCGCGTCCGCCTCACCGGTGGACCCGCCCAGTCCACAGACCCAGAAGGATCTCGACCAGTCGATGCGCGGTGAGGCGTTCGCCAACGCCTCCTACCGTCTGTACGCGGCCCAGGCCGAGCGGGAGAACTTGCCGTCGGTGGCCCGGCTGTTCGAGCGCACCGCCGACGTCGAGCTGGGCGAGCACTTCAGGGAATCGGCCGAGCTGGCCGGCCTCGTGCACGGCGACGCCGAGAACCTGCGCGCCGCGCAGGCCGGGGAGATCTACGAGTCCCGCACCATGTATCCCGGCTTCGCCAAGGAGGCCAAGGCAGGGAGCGACAGCCGGGCGGCCGCACGCTTCTCCGAGGTCGCCCGCGACGAAGGCAGGCACGCGCGGGCGTTCGGCGCCGCGCTGCGCGCCGTCGAGTCCGGCAAGGGCACGCTGCCGAAACCGCCGAAGGCCGAGGCGGAGCAGGTCCCGCAGGGGCCACCCGAGGTCCGCGCGCAGCGGACCAGGACCGCCCTGGACAAGGCGCTGCACGGCGAGGCCTTCGCGTACGCCAAGTACCGGCAGTACGCCGAGCACGCCGAGAACCCGGCCGTGGCGAAACTGTTCCGCGGCACCGCCGACGTGGAGCTGCACGAGCACTTCGCCGGTGAGGCCAAGCTCGCCGGGCTGGTCGGCGACACGCGCGCCAACCTCACCAAGGCCGTCGCCGGCGAACGCTACGAGTCCGAGACCATGTACCCGACCTTCGCCAAGCGCGCCGAGGCGGCGGGCGACACCCAGGCGGCCGAGCGCTTCTCGAACGACGCCGAGGACGAGGCCGGACACGCCCGCGCCTTCCAGCAGGCGCTGGACGAACTGTCCTGATCACTCCACAGGAAACGGAACATGTTCTTCGGACTGCCCTTGCACCCGCTGGTCGTGCACGCCGCCGTGGTCTGCCTGCCGCTCGCGGCGCTCGGCACCATCATGATGGCGTTCTGGCCCGCGGCGGCCCGCCGGCTGTGGCCGGCGGTGCTGTTCGTCGCCACCATCGCGCTGATCGCCGTACCGCTGGCGATCAGCAGCGGCGAGACGCTGGCGGACACGGTCGGGGAGAACGAGCTCATCGAGGCCCACGAGGAGCAGGGCGAGCAGGTGCTGCCGTTCGTCGTCGTGCTCTGGCTGGCCGCGCTGGGCCTCTCTCTGGCGACCCGGTTCAGGGGACACCGCGGGCGCTCGGCAGCCCCCGACGGGGCCGTCGCGCGACCGCGGTGGCACGCCGGCGCGATCATCGTTCTGGCGCTCCTGGCCCTGGTCGGCGGGGTGGGCGGCACCGTCGCCATCGTGCGGGCGGGCCACAGCGGAGCCCAGTCCGTCTGGACCAAGTGAGGCTCCGCGCCGGCGTTCAGGAGGTCTGGTAGAGGTCGGGGACGCCGTCGCCGTCGGCGTCGGCGCTCTCCGCCTCGTGGACGCGCCGGTGGGCGCGGGCCCGCAGCCGCAGGATCACCGTCGCGAAGAGCGCGGCGGCGAGCGATCCGGCCAGTACGGCGACCTTGACCGGCTCCGCGCCGGCCGCGCCGAACGCCAGCTCCCCGATCAGCAGCGACACGGTGAATCCGATGCCGCCCAGGACGGCCAGTCCCAGCAGGTCGATCCAGGCCAGGCCCTCGGCCAGGGTGGCGCGGGTGAAGCGGGCCACCAGCCAGGTCGCGGCCAGGATGCCGAGCGGTTTGCCCACGAGCAGCCCGGCCACGATCCCGGCGGCGACCGGCTCAGTCAGGGTCCCGGCCAGGCCGCTCAGCCCGCCGAGCGCGACCCCGGCCGAGAAGAACGCGAAGACGGGGACGGCGATCCCCGCCGAGATCGGCCGGAACCGGTGTTCGAAGTGCTCGGCCGGCCCGGCCCCGTGTCCGTTCTTCCGCGACAGGACGGGGACGGTCAGCGCCAGCAGCACCCCGGCCACGGTGGCGTGCACGCCAGAGGCGTGCACCAGCCCCCAGGTGGCGAGCGCCGGCGGCAGTAGCAGCCACCACGCCCGCACTCCCCGCTGGACCAGCGCGCCAAAGACCGCGAGCGGGACGAGGGCGCCCAGCAGCGGCAGCACCGCCAGGTGCGAGGTGTAGAAAACGGCGATGACGACGATGGCGATGAGGTCGTCCACCACGGCCAGGGTCAGCAGGAAGGTACGCAGCGCGTCCGGCAGGGAGCGGCCGATCACCGCCAGCACCGCCAGCGCGAACGCGATGTCGGTGGCCGTGGGGATCGCCCACCCCTCTCCCGCCCCGGCCGGACCCGCGATCGCCAGATACACCAGGGCGGGCACGACGACCCCGCCGAAGGCCGCCGCCACCGGCACCGCGGCCCGCCACGGGTCGCGCAGGTCGCCGGCGACGAACTCGCGTTTCAGCTCCAGCCCCGCCACGAAGAAGAAGATCGCCAGCAGGCCGTCCGCGGCCCAGGTGGCCAGATCGAGGTTCAGGTGCAGCGCGGCGGGCCCGACCTCGATCGCCCGCAGCTCCTGGTACGTCTGCGCCCACGGCGAGTTGGCCCAGATGAGCGCGGCCAGCGCGGCGGCCAGCAACAGCGCGCCGCCGATGGTCTCCTTGCGCAGGATGTCGGCGATGCGGCGCGCCTCGGGCCAGCTGCTCCGGCGGAGCAGGCGTGGCGCGTTACGGGTCGGGGTGCCGGGCATGGGTCTCCGCTCGTGAGAGGGTACGGGTCGATCACCTGCCGACCAGACTTCCCGGCACACCTGGTAACAACGTATCAAAACGGGCAAACAACGAGGTTCGGCGGGTGCCGTGGCTACGCGGACGCGGGCCCGCCGTGGGCTTCCCGGCGCACCAGGCTCAGATACCAGCGCGGCGGGCCGAGCCTTTGCCCTCCCGTGGGCTGGTCCCACCGGCCCCGGGGCAGGCAGGACCAGAGGGTTCCTTCCCGGAGGTGGCGGTGAACGACGGCCAGGCCGGCCGGCCCGTCCTGGTCGGCTACGACGACTCGACCGAGAGCCGGCACGCGCTGCGCTGGGCGGTCGAGGAGGCGCGGCTACGGAGGCTGCCCGTGCTGGTCTGTCATGCCCTGCACTGGCCGTACGCCACCAAGCCCGTCTCCGCCGAGATGATGGCGCAGATCGAGCAGGTGGCGCAGGGGGTCGTGGACGAGGGCGTCCACCGTGCGCGCGAGCTCGCCCCCGAGGTGGACGTACGGGGGCTCCTCACGCGAGGCACCCCCGCCGCGGTGCTCCTGGAGGTCGGGCGGGAGGCGGAGCTGACGGTGCTGGGATCGCGCGGGCAGGGCGGGTTCGACGACCTGCGGGTGGGATCGGCGGCCGTCCAGGTGCCCGCCCACTGCGTCACCCCGGTCGTCGTCGTACGCCCGGAGCTCCGGCCGCCCGCCGCCGGCGCCGTCCGGGTCGTGGCCGGCCTGGACGGCTCGCCCGCCTGCCGTACGGCCCTGGACTTCGCCCTGGACGAGGCCGCGCTGCGCCTCGGCACCGTGACGGCGCTGTGCTGCTGGACGGAGTGCGGATCGTCGTCCTGGCCGGATCCGCTGCCCTTCGTGGACTCCCACGCGCTGCGCAGAGGAGCCGAGGACCGCTTCCGCGAGGTCGTGGCGCGCCTGGCCGGTCGTCGCCCGGGCGTGCCGGTGACCACCGAGTTCGTGCCGGAACGCCCGCAGCGCGCGCTGCTCGCCGCCGCCGAGGACGCCGCGCTGCTCGTCCTCGGCAACCGGGGGAACGAGTCCCGTCCGTGCCTGCTCCTGGGGCCGGTCACGCAGAGCGCACTGGCCGAAGCCGGCTGCCCGGTCGCGGTGACCCCGGCGTCCGTCCTGCGACCGAGGATCCCGCCGGACTGACCTCCGCCGAGCGAGCGGCCAGGAGCGAGGAACCGGGGACCGTCGGCGCCGGTGGAACGGATGGCCGGCCGGGCAGGAGGGCCGCGTGTCGGAGCGTGACAGGTTCCTCGTGCCCCGTACTCGACGACGTGTTCCTCCTGCTCAGCGAAGTCGTCACCAACGCCGTCACCCACTCCGACTCCAGTCGCGCCCCCATCGGCATGGTGACAGTCCAGATCGCCCGCATCGGTACGGCCGTCCAGGTTGAGGTGGCCGACGCCGGCTCGTCCACCACCACCCCCGCAGTACGGGCCCCCAACCCTGGACGACGACAACCGCGGAACGGTGTGGTTCCGGCTGACCGGACGCGAGCCCCGAGGAGAGGGCAAAATGTGACTGCGCCGTCCACGCCCGCTTTGAACGCCGCTCGGTCGCCTCGCATGGGCAGGAGCTGGTAGCGCAGTTCGCCCTGCTGGAACTTGTTGATCAGGCGCAGCTCGTTGATCCACTGGGAGCGGTTCGGCGCCGGCTCCGGGCCGGGGGCGAGGACGACCGATCCCATGAAGTGGCTGGGGGCGCTCCCGGTTGATCGGCAGCCGCAAGGTTCGCGAGGCGGGGCTGCGTCGCGTTTAACATCTAAATCATATGCAGGTAAAGGCGAAAATCCGGTACGATCGGCCGTGACGGCGATCCCACTCCAGCGAGGAGAACCCGGACAAAGATGACGGACTGGCAGCTTCTAGCCCCGGACGAGGACAGCCTCGCCCTCGCCGACACCGCCCGCGCCCAGTTCCGATCGCTGCGTGGCCCGGCGGTCATGCGGGCCGCGCTCCACGGCGGCGATCCGGGCGGGTGGGAGACGGTCGCGGACGGCGGCTACGCCGACATCGGGATACCCGAGGAGCTCGGCGGGATCGGCCGGGTGATCGACCTGGTCGTCATGCTCGAAGAAGCCGGGCGCGCCCTGCTCACCGCTCCCCTGCTGGCGTCGGCGCTGGCGTTCCGTACGCAGGTCGCGGCCGGCGTGCACCGGGAGGACTTCCGGCGGGCGCCCGCGGGGTTCGGGATCGCCGAGGGGGTGGTCGACGGGGGCGGCCGGTGCCGTGTCGAGCGGGTGCACGTTCTGGGCGGGCATGGCGCCGCCGCGTTCACCCTGGTCGTGAAGGGTCCGGAGCAGGTGTGGGTCGTCGTGGTCGATCCGGGGGCCGAGGGGGTCGAGGCGGTGGGGCAGGAGACCCTGATCGATCCCTCCCGGCCGTTCCCGGCCTTCCGGCTCGGGCACGAGACGGGCGTGGCCGCCGCAGAGTGGCGGGAGCTGGCGCTCGGGGATCTGGAGCGGGTGCTGTCGGGGGCTCGGGTCTGTGTCGCCGCCGACCTGGTCGGGACCGCCGCGGGCGCTCTGGACGGGGCCGTCGAGCATGTGCTCCAGCGCAGGCAGTTCGGGCGGGCCGTCGGCGGCTTCCAGGCGGTCAAGCATCAGCTCGCGGACGCCTACACGGCGGTGGAGCGGGCGCGCGGTCTCGTCTACGGTGCGGCCCTGAGCCTCGCCGCCAAGGACTGTCTGCTGGCCAACGCGGTCGCGGCCGAGACGGCCGTGCGGGTCACCTCGCTGTACACCCAGCTCATGGGTGCCATGGGGGTCACCTTCGAGGCCGACTGTCACCTGTTCCTGCGGCGCGCCCACCAGACGGCCGGCCTGCTCGGGGAGCCGGACGCCCTCTATCTGGCGGCGGCGCGGATCGAAAGGCGGATCTCCCGATGACGGACGTGACCTCCGAGTTCGAGGCGTTCCTCGACGGCTTCCTGCCCGCGGACTACGCGGAGAACTACCGGCGCTACCGCCGCGACGTGCGGCTCCGCACCGAGTACCAGGCCGCCGCGTTCGACGCGGGCTGGCTGGTCCCCGAATGGGACCGGGGTGAGGGCGGGCGCGGCCTGAGCGTCCCCGACGCGCTGGCCGTCAAGCTCGCCGGCGCGCGCCGCCGGGTGCCGCGGCTGATGAACATCCAGGGCGCCGGGGTCGCGGCGCCGGCCATCAGGTCGTACGGCACCGCCGCCCAGCGGGAGCGGCTGCTGCGGCCGGCGACGCGCGGGGACGAGTGGTGGGCGCTCGGCATGTCGGAGCCCGGCGCCGGGTCGGACCTGGCCGCGCTGCGCACGACGGCGACGCTCGCCGACGGGGTGTTCACCGTCAACGGGCAGAAGGTGTGGACGACGCAGGCGGACGAGGCCCGGTGGTGCGCGCTGTACGTCCGCACCGATCCGGAGGCGAGGCCGCACCGCGGCATCTCCTGCCTGGTCCTCGACCTGCGCAGCCCCGGGGTGGAGGTCCGGCCGATCCGCACCGCCGGGCCGGCGGTCGAGTCCTTCTGCGAGGTCTTCCTCGACGACGTGAAGGTGCCCGAGGACGCGCTGCTGGGCCCGCTGCACGGCGGCTGGGGCGTGGCCATGTCCAGCCTCGAACACGAGCGGGACATGATCTGGATCAACACCTGGCTGGAGACCACCCGCGCGCTGGAGCCCACGCTGACGGCGCCG
Organism: Nonomuraea sp. AD125B; assembly: GCF_041402765.1. Classification (NCBI taxonomy): domain Bacteria; kingdom Bacillati; phylum Actinomycetota; class Actinomycetes; order Streptosporangiales; family Streptosporangiaceae; genus Nonomuraea; species Nonomuraea sp. AD125B. Next base: position 223,751 of record NZ_JBGLOU010000005.1, read on the forward strand.
GAGCTGTCGGAGCACCAGCTCGTCCGGCTGGGCCGGTCGCTGGCGGACGCGGAGGGGGTACGGCTGACCGGGCTGCGGACCGCCGCCCAGCGGCAGGCGGGCCTGCCGTCCCCCGCGTCGTCGATACTCAAGCTGCTCGGCTCGGAGTCGGTGCAGCGCGCGGCCCTGCTGTCGCTGGAGAGCGCCGGGGCGCGGGCGTTCGACGACCCGGCGCTCTTCGACGAGCGGCTCGAATCGCTGGCCGCCACCATCTACGGCGGCACGTCGGAAATCCAACGCAACATCATCGCGGAGCGTACGCTCGGACTACCGAAAGGCACGCCATGACAGAGACCCACCCCCTGCTGGGCAGGACAGCCGTCGTGTCCGGGGCCGGACGCGGGCTCGGCCGGGCGATCTCCACGGCTCTCGCCGGCGCGGGCGCCGTGGTGTGCGGCGTCTCCCGCAACGCGGAGGAGCTGGAGAGCCTCGCGGCCGAGATCAAGGCCGCGGGCGGCCAGGCGTACGCCTTCCCCGCCGACATCCGCAGCCCCGCCGACCTCGACCGGCTGCGCGACGCGGTGCTCGCCGAGGTCGGCGGCGTCGACATCGTGGTCAACAACGCCGGCAACCTGGTGAAGCGGCCGGTCGTCCCGCTGCCCGTGGACGAGGCGTCCGGGGAGAAGGTGGGGCAGCCGGGCTCGGGGCCGGCGAGTGTGGCCATGACCGACGAGGAGTGGGACTCGGTGCTGGACACGCACGTCCGCGGGTCGCTCCACCTCGTGAGATCATTTGTGCCGGGGATGCTGGAGCGGAGGCGCGGCCGGGTGATCAACATCGCGTCCAGCAGCGTCGCCCGGTCGGCGAACCTCACGGTGAGCTACCAGGTGGCCAAGGGCGCCATCGCCCAGCTCACCCGGGCGCTCGCCAAGGAGTGGGCGGCCTTCGGCGTCACGGTCAACACCATCGCGCCGGGGCACTTCCGCACCAGCATGACGCAGGCTCTTCACGACAGTCCAGAAGGTCAGGCCTGGCTGAAGGAGCGCATCCCGATGCGGCGCACCGGTGATCCCAGGGAGCTGGGGGCGCTGGCCGTCCATCTGTCGGGGGACCTCGCTTCGTTCATCACCGGCCAGACCATCTTCATCGACGGCGGTGAAACACTCTGATGACCGAGTCCGAGATCCCCCCACGCCCCCGCCGCATGCCGTTGCGGACGCCGCGGGTGGCCGAGGCCCTGGCGGCGCAGCTCAGGCTGCGCATCCTGGAAGGTGATCTCGCCGACGGGGCGGAGCTGCCCACGGAGCCGGTGCTGCTCCAGGAGTACCCGGTCAGCCGGCCGAGCCTGCGCGAGGCGTTCCGCATCCTGGAGACGGAGGGGCTGGTGGTGGTCCGCCGTGGCAAGCGCGGCGGCACCGTCATCAAGGCCCCGGCGCCGGAGTCGGCCGCGTACCACATGGGGCTGCTGCTGCACGCGCGCGCCACCCCCATGCGGGACCTGGCGGCGGCCCGCAACCTGCTGGAGCCGCTGTGCGCGGAGCACGCGGCGGGCCGCGACGACCACGAGGCGGTCGCCGTACGGCTGCGGCAGCTCAACGAGGAGGCCGCGCAGGTCGTGGAGGACGGGCCGGCGTTCACCGGGGCGTCGGTCAGGTTCCACGAGGGGCTGGTGGACGCGGCCGGCAACGAGACGCTGCGGGTGGTCGTCGGGATGCTGGAGAGCGTCTGGAGCGTCCAGGAGCGGGGGTGGGCCCGCAGGGCGTCCGACGAGGCGAGCTACCCGCCGGTGGACCGGCGGCACGCGGTGCTGCGGGCGCACGGCGCCATCGAGAGGGCCATCGGGGCGGGGGACGCGGCGCTGGCCGGCAAGCTCATGCGGGCGCATCTGGAGGCGTCGCAGCTGTACGTCGCCTCGGAGGACGCCCCGCCCGTCCAGGTGCTGGACGAGTACGGCAACCCGCGCATGGACGGCCGCGACTGACCGAATGAACGGAAAGGCCGGCCAGGTCCTGGCCGGCCTTTCAGCGCGTCACCGCCAGGCGGCCACCGGGTAGACGCCGTCGAACCCCTCCGCCGCGACGGCCCGCGCCAGCAGCCCGGTCGAGGCGATCCGCCCGGCCGGCCGGTGCAGCACGCTCTGCAGGTGGCGGTCGAGCACGGTGAGGTCGTGCTCCTCGCACAGGCCCATGGCGCCCATTACCTGGTGCCCGTTGGCCAGCACCGTGTTCGCCGCCTCGATCATCTGCACCCGCAGCGCCAGCAGGTCGGCCGAGCGCGCCTCACCCAGCCGGACCAGCCACCACGCGTGCAGCGCCAGCTCCTCCAGCCCGTCGAGCGCGAGGGACAGGTCCGCGACGCGCCAGCGGATCTCGCCGAACTTGCCGATCGGCTTGCCGAACTGCTGCCGGTCCCTGGCGTGCGTCACCGCCCGTTCGGCGGCGGTGGCGAGCGCGCCGGCGACCCAGAAGGCGTCGAGCAGCAGGCGCATCGCCGTGACCCGCGCCGCGTCCACGCCCGGCGCCTCGGCGCCGAGGACGACGCCGGACGCGAACGGGTCCAGCGGCGCGGGGCGCGGCGCCCCGGCCAAGACCCGGCGGGCGACGCCCTGGTCCAGGTCGACGGCGACGGCGTCGCGCAGCAGGTCCGCGTGGTCGAGCCGTTCGGCGTTCCCCGAGATCAGGTGAACGCCGCCGACCTCGGCGCGCAGGTCAACGGGAACGGCCAGCTCGTGCGCGAGCGGCCAGGGCAGCACGACGGCGCCCGCCGCCCGGACCGCCAGCATGACGGCGGCCGACTCGTCCTCCTCGCCCCACGGGTCGAGGCCGCGCAGGTCGAGCCGGTCCAGGGCGGGCGCGACGAGCGCCTCGCGCCGGGTCCGGTCCGCCTCGGCGGCGCGCGCGAGGTCCACCCCGCCCAGCGCGTCGAAGGCCCTGGTCACGCTCTCCTCGTAGGCGACGGCCGCCTGCGGCCAGTCACGACGCACGCCGGTCCCCCTCGATCGAGGAGCGGGCGACGAGCATGCGCTGCACCTCGATGGTGCCGGAGGCGATGGTCGCGGAGCGGGCGTACCGGAAGACGTCCTCGACGTGGCCGAGCAGGCCGGCCGACGGGTCGGGGACGAGGGCGTCGGCGCCGGAGAGGTCGAGAGCCAGCGCGGCCACCTCCTGGTCGAGTTGGATGGAGGCCAGCCGCGCGATGGAGGCCTCCCTGTCGGTGAGCCGGCCGGCGTCGTTCAGCGCGACGGCGCGGTAGTTGAGCAGCCTGGCCACCCGGGCGTGCACCAGGGCGCGGGCGTACTCGTGCAGCGCGGCCGGTTCGGCGAGGGACGGGTGGCCGGCGAGGGCGGCGAGCACCCGCTCGTCGCGGGCGTAGCGGGAGATGCCGATCCGCTCGTGCTTCATGACCCGCCGGACGACGTCCCAGCCGCGGCCGGCCTCGCCGAGCACCGCGTCGGGGCCGACCCGTACGTCGTCGAAGAACACCTCGTTGAGGTGCTGCTCCCCCATGATCGAGTCGATCGGGACGACCCGGATGCCGGGCGAGTCCATCGGCACCAGGAAGATGGTGATGCCGTCGTGCTTGGCCGCGCCCCTGCCGGTGCGGGCCGCGAGGAAGCACCACTGCGCGAGTCCCGCGTACGAGGTCCAGATCTTCTGGCCGTTCAGCACCCACTCGCCGTCCTGGAGCTCGGCGGCGAGCTGGAGCGAGGCGAGGTCGGAGCCGGCGCCGGGTTCGCTGAAGCCCTGGCACCACACGGCCCGGCCGGAGGAGATGGCGGGCAGGTGCAGCGCCTTCTGCTCCGGCGTGCCGACCTCCATGATCACCGGTCCGACCCAGTTCAGGCCCATGTACTGCGGTCCGCGGGGCTCGAAGTGTGCCCACATCTCCTCCCGCAGGACGGCCTGCTGCCAGATGTCGGTGCCGGCGCCCCCGTACTCCTCGGGCCAGCTGAGCGTGAGGAGCTGCTCCTCGGCCAGACGCTCGACGACCCTGGTCACCACGGACTGGACCGCCGGGTCCGGCGAGAACGACGTCGTCCAGTCGTCGGGGAGGAGCTCCGCCAGTAGGGCCCGCAGGCGGACGCGCAACGCGTCCGCCCGCGTTCCCAGCCGGAGATCCACTGAGGTCTCCTCGGGCATTACTCCCCCGCACTCACGGCGGCTTCGACACACTTGCCGTCCGGGCACGGCTGAGCGGGTACGAAGACGCCGAGCTGGTCGGCATCGATTCCGATGCGCTTGTCGGGACCGAAGGTGTACGTGCCGTTGGCGCCCTTGAAGGTGCCCCCGGAGACGAGCGCCTTCTTGATCGCGTCGGGCTCGGTGGACTTGGCCTGCTGCGCCGCCTGGGTCACCAGGAGCGCCCAGTCGAAGGAGACCGCGCCCACCGAGTCGAGGGCGTTGAACTCGGTCTTGCCCTTGGCCTTGAGGTAGAGCTTGACGAAGTCCGCCGTGATCGAGGAGTCGCCGGTCGAGGACGACAGGAACGTCTTGGCGATGGGCCCGGCGGCGAGGGTCTTCTTCATGCCCTCCGGGATGAGCTCGGTGGTCGCCGGGTCGCCGATGCCGAGCACCGCGGACATCTGCGGGTTCCAGCCGATCTTGTTGAGGCTGGACATGGTGGCGACCAGCGGGGCGCCGTACGACCAGACGATGAGCGACTCGGCGCCCGCGTCCTTGAGCTTGGTGAGCTGCGCGGTCACGTCCGAGGCGGTGTTCGGGAAGCTCTCGTGCACGATCTTGACGTCGGGGAACTGGCTCTGCGCGATGGCGAGCGTGTCCTTGGTCTGCGAGGTGCCGAAGGCCGAGGAGTCGTCGAGCACGGCCACCGTCTTGCCGGCCGAGGCCGCGTACGACAGCAGCGGCGTGATCGAGGTCTCGCCGGAGGTGCCGGCGCCGGTGCTGAAGGCGTACTTGTAGCGCTTGGAGTCGCCGACGTCGGCGGCGATCGAGCCGATGCCGCCGGCGGTGTCGCCGGGCACCTTCACCTGGTTGAGCACGTCCTGGACGGGCGGGAACGCCTCGGTGGTGAAGTAGAGCGCGGACACGCCGTCCTGGGCGAGCGCCCGGGTGGCGGCGACGGCCGCGGTCGGCTCGCCCTTGGTGTCGCGCTGCTCGATCACGATCTTCGTGCCGGGATTGTGCTGCTCGACGTACTCGGCGCCGGCCTTGAGCCCGGCCAGCGAGTTCTGGCCGCTCGGGGAGAGCGGGCCGGTGAGCGCCCCGACGAAACCGATCTTGATGGTGGTGCCTTCGGCGGCGTCGCCGGAGGATCCGCCGTCGCCGCACGCGGCGAGCGCGAGCAGCGCCGCGCACACCACGGCTGTGCCCGTTGTGGCACGTTTCCTCATGGGGGTGTCCTTCCTGGGGGGTTTGGCTGGGGGTGGGTCAGGAGAGGTAGGCGGCCTGCAGCAGGTCGGGCAGGTCCGGGTCGGCGCCGCGCACCCGGTGCGCGACGTGCCCGTGCCGCAGCACCACGACGTCGGCCTCCAGCTTCTGCGCGACCTCGACCCGCTGTTCGACCAGCAGGACGGCGAACCCGGCGTCCCGCAGGTCGGCGAGGATCTCGATGGTCCGGCCGACCAGCTTGGGCGACAGGCCGTTCGTGGGCTCGTCCAGCATGATCACGCGGGGTCCGCCGGCCACCGCGCGGGCGATGGCGAGCATCTGCTGCTGGCCGCCGGACAGGCCGCCCGCGAGGCGCCGCTCCATCGGGCGCAGCTCGGGCAGCAGGTCGAGCGGGTCGACCTCGGGCCTGCGGGCGGCGCGGGCGGCCGCGACCTTGAGGTTCTCGGCTACGGACAGGCTCTTGAACACGTGCCGGCCCTCCAGCACGTGGCCGAGCCCGGCCCTGGCCCGCCGGCTCGCCGGGAGGTTGTCGAGGCGCAGGTCGTCCAGCCAGATCCCGCCGGTGGCGGACTCCAGCCCGCCGATGCCGCGCAGCGTGGAGGTCTTGCCCGCGCCGTTGGCGCCCAGCAGGGCCAGGCAGGTGCCGGGCTCGACGGTGAGTGACAGGTCCTCGACGGCGGTGACGCCGCCGTACCGGACGCTGAGCGCGTCCACCTTGAGCCGGCCGCCGTTCACGCGACCCCCATGTACGCGGCGCGGACGCTGTCCACGTCGTGCAGGTCGCCGGGCGCGCCCTCCCACAGCACCTTGCCGAGGTCGAGGACGACGACCCGGTCGACCAGGCGGCTGATCATGTCCAGATGGTGTTCGACGATCACGACGGCCACTCCCGCTGCGGCGACGTCACTGACGACGCGCTCGAATCCTTCGATCTCCGTGGCCGACAGCCCGGCTGCGGGCTCGTCCAGGAGGAGGACCTCCGGACAGGTGCCGAGTGCCATGGCGGCCTCCAGGAAACGGAGCCGGCCGTGGCTCATCTCCCTGCTCTCCCGCATGCCGGCGGCCGGGTCGTGCGGGTCGAGGCCGCCGAGCTCCAGCAGGGTGAGCGCGCCGCGCCGGCAGGCGTCCCGCATCGCCTCGTCGCGTTCCCCGTGGACGGCCGGGAGCGCCAGGTGCTCCTCGATGCTCATGCCGGGGAACGTCTTCGGGGTCTGGAAGGTACGGGACACGCCGCGCCTGGCGACGGCGGCGGCGCCGAGGCCGCCGAGGTCGGTCCCGTGCAGGGTGATCCGGCCGGCGGTCGGCGGGTAGTGCCCGGACACGACGTTGAGCAGCGTCGTCTTGCCCGACCCGTTCGGCCCGATGAGGCCGACGATCTCGCCGCGCCGCAACTCCATCGACACCCCGGCGAGCGCGTCCACGCCGCCGAAGCTGCGCCGCAGGTCGGTGACCCGCAGGATCGGCTCGCCCGGCGCGCGTTCTGGCACCTCCACCTCCGGGGTGGCGGCCAGGTCGCGCAGCGCCTGCGGGGCGGGCGCCGCGGTGCGGCTGAACAGGCCGCGCGGCCGCAGCCGCATGAGCACGATGAGCAGCGCGCCGTACAGCAGGTTGTTCAGGTGCGGGTACTCGTCGAGACGCAGCGGGATCAGCACGAGCAGCACCGCGCCGACGACCGGGCCGAGCCGGGAGCCGCTGCCGCCGAGCACCACCATGACCAGGAACAGGATGGACAGGTTCGAGGAGAAGGCGTCCGGCGAGATGTAGGCGGACAGGTAGGAGAACAGTCCTCCGCTGAGCGCGCCGAGCGCGGATCCGGCGGCGAAGGCGACGACCTTGGTGAGGTAGCCGGAGACGCCGAGCGCGGACGCGCCGATCGGCTCGTCGCGGACCGCGACGGTGGCCCGGCCGAGGCGCGAGGTCCGGTAGCGGGCGTGCAGCCAGTAGCTGACGCTCGCCACGACGACGATCACGATCGCCACGACCCAGGGGGTCGAGACCGGCTCGCCGCCGAACCAGAGGCGGGCGTCGATGCCGGCCAGGCCGTTGTTGCCGCCGGTCACCGACTGGAACTGGATGAGCATGTCGTTGACGACGAGCATCAGGCCGAGCGACATCATGGCCAGGCCGATCGCGCCGAGCCGGCCGGCCGGGAACCCGGCCAGCGCGCCTGCGGCGAGCCCGGCGAGCGCGGCGACCGGCAGCGCCGCCCAGATCGGCCAGCCGTACGAGACCACCAGGACGGCGGTGACGTAGGCGCCGATGGCGAACGACGCGCCCTGCCCGAGCGACAGCGCGCCGGCGTAGCCGGTGGTGATGTTGAGCCCGAGCGTGGCGACCGCGTACAGGCACACCAGTTGCAGGACGTAGCCGTTGTAGGAGAGCGGGCCCCACAGGGCCAGCAGCGCCGTCGCGACGACCAGCATCGCCGCGCCGTGCGCGGCGGGCCTGGCGAGCACCCGGCGGACGGGAGCGGGGGTGGCGTCGCGGCCGCGGGCCGCGGCGGCGCGCAGGGACCTGGACAGGTCGGAGAGCCGGTACGACATCACACCGCCCGCACCGGCGCCGCGCCGAACAGGCCGTGCGGGCGCACCACGTAGACCAGGGCCAGCAGCAGGAACACCGTCAGGTTGACCGTGAGGCTGCCGACGTGGACCCCGGCGAACTGGCTGACCACGCCGATGACCAGGCCGCCGACGACGGCGCCGCCGATGCTGCCCATGCCGCCGATCGCGGTGGCGACGAAGCCGTAGAAGGTGTACGACATCCCGAGCGACGGGGTGACGAGCTGGGTGGAGGCCACCAGCACCCCGGTGACCGCGGCGACCAGCGCGGACAGCACCGTGGCGATCTGCGAGGCGCGGGCGCGGGAGATGCCGATCGCCTCCGCGCCGTCGAGGTCGTCGGCGATCGCGCGCAGCTCCAGCCCGACGCGGGTGCGCCGGTAGAACAGCAGGAGCAGCCCGGCGACGGCGAACAGCGCGGCGACCGCGGTCAGCTCGGCGGGCGAGACCGCCAGGCCGGCCAGGTCGAAGCGGTGCTTGCTGACGCCGTACGTGAAGTTGCGGGACTCCCCGCTGTAGGGGACGGCCAGCAGCTCGGCCAGGACCACGCTGACCGCGAGGGTGGACAGCAGCCAGGAGGCCGACTGGCCCGACTGCACGAACGGCCGCACCGCGGTCCACTCGACGGTCAGCGCCACCACCACCATCACGGCGAGCGCGGCCACGTACGCGAGCCAGACCGGCAGGCCGGCGCCCACCGCCACCAGCACGGACATGGGCATGAGCATCACCATCTGCCCGTGGGCGAAGTTGATGACGCCGGTCGTCGTGAACAGCGTGGCGAAGCCGACCGCGACCAATCCGTAGATCGCGCCGTCCGCCAGACCCGGCACGAGCACCGTCTGGAGAAACTCATGCATGGGGGGACCCGGTTCCGGCGCGGGATGTGTCGTCTCTCTTCACCATGGCGCGAAACGTATATATGATTTGGATGACAGTCAAGGAGGGCGTCGCGGCGCCCGTGGGGAGGCGCCCGTGTCGAGCAAGAGCGGCGGAGCAGACCTGGAACGTGCCGACGGAGTGCTGCTCAGCACGGTCGTCGGCGGGACGCTGGTCGTGACACTCAACCGCCCGCAGTCCGCCAACGCCCTCGACGACGAGCTCATGGACGCGCTCGCGGACCTGTGGCGGGCCGCCGCCGGAGCGCCGGAGCTGCGCGCGGTGCTGCTCACCGGCGCGGGCAGGGCGTTCTGCGCCGGGGCCGACGTGTCCATGCTCTCGGCGCCGAGGGTGAAGGTCGGCGACACCGCGGCCGAGGAGCTCGACTTCCTGCCGGGGCCGCGCCTGGGCATCCCGGTCATCGTCGCCGTGAACGGGGTGTGCGCGGGAGGCGGCCTGCACTTCGTGGCCGACGCCGACATCTGCCTCGCCTCGACGGCGGCCCGCTTCCTGGACCCGCACGTCAGCGTCGGCCAGGTGTCCGCGCTGGAGCCGCTGCAGCTCCGGCTGCGGATGCGGCCGGACCTGCTGACCCGCCTCGTCCTGCTCGGCCGGCACGAGTCGCTGTCCGCCGAACAGGCCGAGCGGGCCGGCCTCGTCTCCGAGGTCGTCGAGCCGGACGCGCTCCTCGGGCGCGGGATGGAGCTGGCCGCGATGGTCGGGCGGAACTCGCCGGAGGCCGTACGGCTCAGCCGCCGGGTGCTGCGTTCGTTCGAGGAACGGCTCATCGCCGCCGACATGGACCTCGGCTGGGAGCTGATCCGGCGGCACCGGCACCATCCGGACGCCGTCGAGGGCCCCGCCGCCTTCCTGGACAAGCGCGAGCCGAAGTGGACGACATCATGAGGGCGGCGTCATGAGGGCGGCCGACTGGAGGCGCAGGCCGCGGGTGGTCGCCCCCGAGCTGACGGACGCCTGGCGGCGCCGGGGCTTCCGCACCGAGGAGCGGATCGGCGACCTGCTGGACCACGGGGCGACGCGCTGGCCGGACCGGCCGGCGATCATCACCGCGCATGGCGAGACGAGCTTCGCCGAGCTGGCCGCCACGTCCGCCGCGGTCGCCCGCACCCTGCTCGCGGGCGGGGTCCGGCCGGGCGACGCGGTCTGCTGGCTGCTGCCCACCGGCCCGCACGCCGTCGCCGTCGCGGCGGCGATCTGGCGGATCGGGGCGACCAGCAGCCCGATCGTGCCGCTGTACGGCCCGCGCGAGATCCGCGCCGTGCTGGACCAGATCCGGCCGGCGGCCGTCGTCACGTACGGCGACGACCGGCGCCGGGCCTACCCGGACGAGTTCGACGAGGCGCTGCGCGACCTCGGGCACGAGCCCGCCGCGCGGCTGCTCACCACCGGCCGGTCGGCGGGCTGGCGGGCGGCGGACGGCGAGGGCCCCGGCGCGCTGCCGTCCGGGATCGAGCCCGCCGCCCCCGAGGACCCCTGCCTGGTGCTGTTCACCTCGGGCACCGAGTCCGAGCCCAAGGGCGTGGTGCACTCCGTGGCGGGCCTGCGGCACGAGCTGCGGACCACCGTCGTGGAGTGGGGCCTGACCTTCCGGGACCGCATGGTGATGGCCTCCCCCATCACGCACATCACCGGCCTCCTGCAGGGCTTCATGATCCCCTGCCAGGTGGGGGCGACCGCGGTGCTGATGGAACGGTGGGACCCGGCCGCGTGCGCCGAGCTGGCCGACCGGACCGGCGCCACGTACATGGCCGGCGCCACGCCGTTCCTGCGCGAACTGCTCGGCGTGTACGCCGCCGAGGGGCGGGACCGCTCACCGCTGCGCCAGTACTGCTGCGGCGGCGCGGCGGTGCCGCCGGACCTCATCCGGCAGGCCGGCGAGCTGGGCATCGCGGCGTACCGGGCGTGGGGCATGACCGAGCTGCCCACCGCGACGCTGCCCAACGAGCTGGACCCGCTGGAGTTCCGGGCGGAGACCGACGGCCGGCTCGCGCCCGGCGTGGAGCTGCGGGTCGTGGACTCCTCGGGCCGGGACGCAGGGCCGGGCGAGACGGGCGAGCTGCTGCTGCGCGGCCCGGAGATGATGCTCGGGTACGTGCGGGAGGAGCTGAACGCGCACGCGTTCACCCCTGACGGGTGGTTCCGTACGGGGGACCTCGGCTCGCTGGGCGGCGACGGGCAGGTGCGGATCACCGGGCGGCTCAAGGACGTGATCAACCGGGGCGGTGAGAAGTTCTCGGCCAGGGAGATCGAGGAGGCCATCGTGCGGCATCCCGATGTGGCTGCGGTGGCGATCGTTGCGGTTCCTGGTGGGCGCCTTGGTGAGCGGATCGGGGCGGTCGTGGTCTCGGAGCGGGAGGATCTGACTCTGGAGGAGGTGGGGCGGGCGGTGACCGGGCAGGGGTTGGCCCGGCACAAGCAGCCGGAGTTGTTGCGGGTGGTTCGCTCGCTGCCCACCAACCCGACCGGGAAGATCAACAAGGCCGCGGTGGTCAAGCTGTTCGACCCGGAGACCGGGTGATGTGCGGGCTGCTGGACGGGCGCTGTGTCGTCGTGACGGGCGCCGGGCGGGGACTGGGCCGCGCGTACGCGCTCGCCTGCGCCGCCCACGGCGCCGCGGTCGTGGTCAACGACGTGGACGAGGCCGCCGCGCACGCCGTGGCCGCGGAGATCGCCGCCGCCGGCGGGCACGCGGTGGCCGAGCCCGGCTCCGCCACGTCGTGGGAGGTCGCGGCCCGGCTGGCCGGGACGGCGGAGCTGGAGTTCGGCCGGCTCGACGGCCTCGTCGCCAACGCCGGGATCACCCACCACGGCCCGCCGTGGGAGGAGGACGAGGCGCGGCTGCGGCGGATCACCGAGGTGAACGTGCTCGGCGTGCAGTTCGCCGCGGTGCACGCCATGCGGGCGATGGTCCGGCGGGGCGCCGGCGGATCGATCGTCACCGTCGTGTCCGGCGCCCGGTTCGGCATCCCCGGCATGAGCGCCTACGGCGCCACGAAGGGAGCGGTGGCCGCGATGACCGCCGGCTGGGCGCGGGACTGCGCGTCCGCCGGCATCCGGGTCAACGCGGTGTCGCCGCTGGCCGAGACCGGCATGGCGGCCCTGGACACCCGGCCCGACCGGCCCGTGCTGGGCTCGCCCGGGGATGTGGCGCCGGTGGTGGTCGCGCTGCTCAGCGACGCCACCCGTGACGTGACCGGCCGGATCGTCCGGTTCGACGGCGCCGATCTCGGCGTGTACGCGCCGGAGTCCCTCGTCCCGGTCACCGGCTGGACGGCCGGGGACCCGGCGGCGGCGATCGCGGAGGCCCTGGCCCGGCTGGGCGGTTCCGCCACAGCCGGGCCGAGCTGATCCCGACGCCCTCGGGTTCCTGACGCGACGGTCAGCTCCCCGAGCCGCCCCACTCGCGCAGCACGTCCGCCGCCTCGGCCGCCGTTCGCGGCACCGGGGCCACCGGGCCGGCCGGCGTGCGGGAGAACCGGGGTGCCGGGGCCGCCTGGACCACGCCGTCCGCCTCGGCGTACGTGCCGCGCGCCGCCAGGTGCGGATGGCCGGGGGCCTCGGCGAAGCTGAGCACCGGGGTGACGCAGGCGTCGGTGCCGGCGAAGTGCCCGGCCCACTCGTCGCGGGTCCGGGACGCGAACGCGGCGGCGAACCGCTTGCGCATCGCCGGCCAGTTGGCCGGATCGTTCTGCTCGCCCAGCTCGGCCGGGTCGAGCTCCAGCCCGGCCAGCAGCGCCGCGTAGAAGTGCGGCTCCAGCGCGCCCACCGCGACGAACCCGCCGTCGGCGCAGGCGTAGGTGTCGTAGAAGGGCGCGCCGCCGTCGAGCAGGTTGCCCTCCCGTTCGTCGCGCCAGGCCCCCATGCCGCGCAGGGCGAGCGTCATCTGGCTGAGCAGCGCGGTGCCGTCGACCATGGCGGCGTCGATCACCTGGCCCCGGCCGGAGCGGGAGCGTTCGAACAGCGCGGCCAGCACGCCGACGAGCAGCAGCATGGAGCCGCCGCCGAAGTCGCCGACCAGGTTGAGCGGCGGCGCCGGCGCCTGGTCGGCGCGGCCCATGGCGTGCAGCGCGCCGGTCAGGCCGATGTAGTTGATGTCGTGGCCGACGTGGCCGGCCCACGGCCCGTCCTGGCCCCACCCGGTCATCCGGGCGTACACGAGGCCGGGGTTGCGGGCCAGGCAGACGTCTGGGCCCACGCCGAGCCGTTCCACCACGCCGGGGCGCAGGCCCTCGATCAGCACGTCAGCGCGTTCGGCGAGGCCGAGGACGACGGCCCGCCCGTCGGCGGACTTCAGGTCGGCGTGGATCTGCCGCCGGCCGCGCAGCACGGCGTCGGTCGCGCCCGGGGCGCCGAACTGGAGCCCGCGGCCCGCCGGCCGTTCGATCCTGACCACGTCGGCGCCGAGGTCGGCGAGCACCATGGCCGCGTGCGGTGCCGGGCCGAGCCCGGCCAGTTCCACCACGCGCAGTCCCGCCAGGGGGCCGTCCTTCATCGGGGGTTTCCACCTTTCTCCTTGCGCTTGCCGTTCACGAACGCGTCGAGCCTGGCCCCGGCCGCGGCGGACGCGGCGGCCTCGGCGATCGTCGCCGCCTCGACGCCGAGCTGGTCGGCCAGCGACCGGGCCGGTGCGTCCCGGAGCAGGCGCCGGGTCCGGCCGAGCGCCGGGAACGGCCCGGCCGCGATCCGCGCCGCCGCCTGCCTGGCCGCCTCGGTGAGCTCGTCGTCGGGGTGGACGCCGGTGACCAGCCCCCAGTCGGCGGCCTCCGCCGCCGTCAGCCGGCGGTCGGTCAAGGTCAGGGTGAGCGCCCGGCGCAGCCCCACCACCTGCGGCAGCAGCCAGGACGTGCCGCAGTCCGGGGTCAGCCCCGCCTGCGCGTACGCGGTCAGGAACGTCGCCGACTCGCCGGCCAGCACCACGTCGGCCACCAGGGTGAGCGCCAGCCCGGCGCCCGCCGCCGCACCCTGGACGGCGGCCACGACGGGGACCTCCAGCCCGGCGAGGGCCAGCACCGCGCGGTGCGCCGTCGTGGCCAGCTCCAGCACGTAGCCGGCGCGGTCGGCGGCGCCGTGCATCGCGGTGACGTCGCCGCCTGCGCAGAAGTTGCGGCCGCGGCCGAGCAGCAGCACGCAGCGCACCCCGGGGTCGGCCGCGGCGGCCTCGACGGCGTCGCCGAGCGCCCGCGCCGTGGGCAGGTCGAGTGCGTTCGAGTGCTCCGGCCGGTCGAGCTCGATGGTCGCCACCCCGCCGGCGACCTCGTAGCGCAGTGCGCCGCCGGTGACCGTACGTTCGTCGGCCGGCGCGGTGGTCAGTCCGGCGAGCACCAGGTCGGCGAGGTGCCGGTAGGCCTGGGCGGCGTCGAACCCGGTGGCCGACTGGAGGGCGCCGCGCTGGATGGAGTTCATGACCTCGGCCACCGCGGCCCCCACGAACGGCGCGTGGACCGAACGCAGCACCCCCGCCCTGACCCCCTCCGCGACCAGGCTCCGCACCCGCTCCGCCGCGAAGCGGGTGTTCTCCTGGTAGACCTCGTTGGCCGGGCCGAAGGCGGCCACGTCCGCGAGGAACGCCGCCGAGGCGGGCTGCAGCTCGGCGGCGACGGCCTCCAGGTAGACGGCGAGCTGCCGGGCCGGGTCGCCGGAGGCGGCGACCCTGGCCTCGATGCGCTCGGTCGCCGTCTTGAAGAACGAGCGGACGACGGCCACCACGATCTGCTCCTTGCTGGGCGCCACCGCGTACAGGGTGGTGCGGGAGCAGCGCAGCCGCTCGGCGAGATCGCCGATGTTGAACGACGCGAACCCCTCGGCCAGGAACAGCTCGCGGAGCTGCGCCAATGTCTCCTCGGGCCGGGTGCGGCTCCTGTCGGGCGATGGCATGGCATGACTCTACGGCACCCGCTGGCGGACAGTACAGTCTCTGATACTTTGGTACTTAGTTCCGTACTCCGCCGAAGGAAGCCTGGATGCCCGCATCGCACGTCATGCCCAGCGAAGAGAGCGCCGACCTGATCGAGATCGTCCGGGACCTCGCCGACAGGGAGCTGGCCCCCCGCGTCGCGAAGGCCGAGGCGGACGAGGAGTTCCCGCGCGAGGTGTTCCGCACGCTCGGCGCGATGGGCGTGCTCGGCCTGCCCTACCCCGAGGAGCACGGTGGCGGTGGCCAGCCCTACGACGTGTACCTGCGGGTGCTGGAGGAGGTCGCCCGGGTCTGGTCCGGCGTCGCCGTCGGCACCAGCGTGCACGTGTTGTCCTGCTTCGGGCTGGCCGGGTTCGGCACCGACGAGCAGCGGCGGGCCTGGCTGCCCGGCATGCTCGGCGGCGACCTGCTCGGCGCGTACTGCCTGAGCGAGCCGCACGCCGGCTCCGACCCCGCCGCCATGACCACCCGCGCCGTACGCGACGGCGACGACTACGTGCTCACCGGCGCGAAGGCGTGGACCACGCACGGCGGGCGCGCCGACTTCTACACCGTGATGGCGCGGACCTCCGACGACCGCAAGGGCATCTCCTGCTTCCTCGTCCCGGCCGACGCCGAAGGGCTGAGCGCCGACCCGCCCGAGCGCAAGATGGGCCTGACCGCCTCGCCGACCGCGACGATGCGGCTGGACGGCGTATGGGTGCCGGCCGAGCGCAGGATCGGCGCGGAGGGCGACGGACTGCGCATCGCGCTGGCCGCGCTCGACTCCGGCCGGCTGGGCATCGCCGCCGTCGCCACCGGCCTGGCCCAGGGGGCGCTCGACCACGCGGTGACGTACGCGAGGGAGCGCTCGACGTTCGGCCGGCCGATCATCGAGCACCAGGGCCTGGCGTTCCTGCTGGCCGACATGGAGGCGGCCGTGCAGACCGCCCGCGCGATGACGCTGCACGCCGCCCGGCTGAAGGACCTCGGCCTGCCGTTCGGGCGGGAGGCGTCCATCGCCAAGATGGTCGCCACCGACAACGCCATGAAGGTCACCACGGACGCCGTCCAGGTGCTCGGCGGCTACGGCTACACCCGCGACTTCCCGGTCGAGCGCTACATGCGCGAGGCGAAGGTCATGCAGATCTTCGAGGGCACCAACCAGATCCAGCGCATGGTCATCGGCCGCTCGCTCGCCGGGAACACCGCACCCGTGATCACCTCGCTCGGCAGGGAGAAGCACTGATGCAGGTCGCCCACACCGCCGTCATCGTCACCGGCGGGGCCTCCTCCGGCATCGGCGCCGCGACCGCCGAGCTGCTGGTCAAGGAGGACGCGGAGGTCTTCGTCCTCGATCTCGAGCAGAGCATCGACGCCGCGGAGCCGGTGCGGGGGGTGGAGTACCTCCCCACCGACGTCACCAGCCCCGAGGAGGTGCGGGCCGCCGTCGCGACGGCCGCCTCCGGCCTGCCGCTGCGCGCGGTCGTCAACTGCGCCGGCATGGCCCCGTCGGCGCGCGTCCTGGACGGGGGCGGGGTGCACGACCTCGACCTGTACGCGCGGGTCGTGCAGATCAACCTCGTCGGGACGTTCAACGTGCTCGCGCTGGCCGCCGAGGCGATCGCCCGTACCGAGCCGGACGAGCACGGCCAGCGCGGCGTGATCGTCAACACCGCCTCGGTCGCCGCGTACGAGGGGCGGGTCGGGCAGGCGGCGTACTCCTCGGCCATGAGCGGCGTCGTCGGGCTGACCCTGCCCGCGGCGCGCGACCTCGCCCAGCACGGCATCCGGGTCAACGCCATCGCCCCGGGCGTCGTGGAGTCCCATGAGGAGCTGGTGGCCGGCGTCCCGTTCCCGCGGCGGCCGGCCCGCCCGGACGAGTACGCGCACCTGGCGCTGGCGATCATCCACCACGACTACCTGAACGGCGAGGTCATCCGGATGGACGGCGCACTCCGGGCGGCGCACGCTCACACGGGTGGGCCCGAGCGAAATCAGTGACAGAATGCAGTCATGCGGCCACCCCGAGCTAAGTACTTCAACACCACCGGTCCGTGCGATCCCCAGCGCCACTACATGCTGCCCCCCACGCAGCGGCTTCCCGAGGCGCGCGAGCTCATCGAGATGGATCGCTACTTCGTGCTGCACGCGCCCCGGCAGACCGGCAAGACGACCACACTGGACACTCTGGCCTCCGAGCTGAACGCCGAGGGCGACATCACCGCCCTGATGTTCTCCTGCGAGAGCGCCAAGGCGGCCGGCGACGACTACCCCGCCGCGGAGTCGCTTCTGCTGGACTCCCTGCGCGAGGCCGCCGAAGAGTCGGGATGGCCCGACGAGCTGCTGCCGCCGGATCCCTGGCCGCAGTCCTCCCCGGGCAGTCGGTTCCGTGCGGCGCTGCGTGAGTGGTGCCGCCGCAGCCCGCGCCGGGTGGTGCTGCTCCTCGACGAGATCGACGCCCTGCAGGGCAACAGCATGGTCAGCATCCTCAGCCAGCTCCGCCACGGCCACAACGCACGGCACAAAGGACTTCCGTTCCCCGCGTCGGTGGTGCTGTGCGGGCTGCGCGACGTACGTGACTACAAGGTCGCCTCGGGCGGCCCATCCGACGGGTCGAACCCGGCCAGCCCGTTCAACATCGTCGCCGATTCACTGCGCCTGGGCGACTTCACCGCCGACGACATCGCCGAGCTCTACGACCAGCACACCCAGGCCACCGGCCAGGAGTTCACCAAAGACGCGGTGGACCGCGCCTTCGAGCTCACCCAAGGCCAGCCCTGGCTGGTCAACGCCCTCGCCTACGAGATCATCTCCAAAATGCGAGTGACCGGCGCCATCACCTGCGAGCGGGTGGAGGAGGCCAAGGAGCGGCTCATCCGAGCGCGCGCCACCCACCTGGACTCCCTGGTGGCCCGGCTGCACGAACCACGGGTGGAACGAGTGATCGAACCAATCGTGGCCGGGACATACCCGGACACGGACGCCGCCTTCGACAAAGACGTCTCCTACGTTCACGACCTGGGCCTCATCCGCGGAACCAGGGATCTGGAGATCGCCAACCCGATCTACCGCGAGGTCCTGCTACGGGTCCTGGGCGATCGCACGGAGCGGTTCGTCAAGGCCGAGCCCCGCAGCTTCGTGCTCCCCGACGGCCGGTTCGACCTGCCACGCCTGCTCCAGGAGTTCGTCACCTTCTGGCGCGAACACGGCGAAATCCTCATTCAACAAGAGGGCTACCACGAAGCCGCCTGCCAGATCATCCTGATGGCCTTCCTGCACCGCCTCGTCAACGGCGGCGGCCACCTCGACCGCGAATACGCCGCCGGCACCAAGCGCCTCGACGTCCTCATCCGCTGGCCCTACACCACCCCTGACGGCGAACGACAGCTCCAACGCGAAGTCATGGAGCTGAAAGTCTGGCGCCCAGGCGAAACCGACCCCACCCAGGCCGGCCTCACCCAACTCGACCACTACCTCGACCGCCTCACCCTCACCACCGGCGTCCTGGTCATCTTCAACCGCCGCCCCGAAGCCCCACCCTGGCAGGAACGCGGCCACTTCGAACACACCACCACACCCGCCGGCCACCAGGTCACCATCTTGCGCGTCTGACGCTCATGATCCGGGCGGGGCGGGCGAAACACGCAGGGCGTCGAGGAGACGGGACAGCGCCGCCTGGGTGTCGGCCGGGTCGGCTGGGGCGGACTGCGCCAGCCACAGCGCGGCCTCGTTCATCGCTCCCGACAGCAGCCGGGCCAGCGGTGCGACCGGCTGGGCGGGGAGGGTGCCGTCCGCGACGAGCACGGTCAGGGCGTCCGTCAGGTGCCGGACGCTGGTGGCCTCGTCGATCGCGCGCCAGTCGTTCCAGCCGAGCACCGCGGGGCCGTCGATCAGCATGATCCGCTGCACCTCCGCGTCGGCGCCGGCCGCGACGAACGCCGCGCAGCCCGCCTTGAGCTGCGCCCACGGGTCGTCCTCCGCCTCGGCGGCCTCGGCCACCCGGCCGGCCACCTCGCGTTGCACCTCTTCCAGTACGGCGCGGAAGAGGTCGGTCTTGCCGGTGAAGTGGTGGTAGAGGGCGCCTTTGGTGACGCCGGACTCTCGTACGAGCTCCGCCAGCCCTACCCCGGCGTAACCCCGGGCTGCGAACAGGCGCCTCGCCGTGTCGAGCAGCACGCGGCGCGTCCGCTCCTTCTGTTCGGTCCTGGTCATTCCACCCCTCTTTGACATACCGACGGTATCTCAAATAGCGTACGCCGACATACCGACGGTATGTGAACGCAACGAGGAGGAGGAGCGCATGGAGCTGAGCAGCGTGTATCCGGTGGTGTGCACCGCGGACCTGGCCGCGTCGAAGGACTTCTACGTCCGGTTGTTCGGTTATGAGGTGACCTTCGAGGCCGACTGGTACGTGAGCCTGCGCCGCGGGCCGTACGAGCTCGCCCTGCTCGACCACGAGCACCCGACGCTGCCCGCGGCCTACCGCCGGCCGGTCGCGGGGCTGCTGCTCAACTTCGAGGTCGCCGACGTCGACGCCGAGTGGGAGCGCCTCGTCGTCCACGAGGGCCTGACGCCGGAGCTGGAGCTGCGCGACGAGGACTTCGGCCAGCGCCACTTCATCGTCGCCGATCCGAACGGCGTGCTCGTGGACGTGATCACGCCGATCGCGCCGTCGGAGGAGTACGCGGCCCAGTACGCGCCCTCCTGAGGCGGCGCGAACGAGGACCTTCGTCCCTTCTCCCGCCCCGCCGTCAGGGGTGATGGTGGAGGAAAGGACAAGGAGGTCCTGATGAAGGCGCTGATTTATCACGGGCCGGGCCGGCGCGCCTGGGAGGAGACTCCGGATCCGCGGATCGTCGAGCCGACGGACGCGATCGTGCGCGTGGACACCGTCACGATCTGCGGCACCGACCTGCACATTCTCAAGGGCGACGTCCCCGCCGTCGAGCCCGGCCGGATCCTCGGCCACGAGGCCGTCGGCACCGTCATGGCGACCGGCGACGCGGTCACCACCGTCGAGCAGGGCGACCGGGTGCTGGTCTCCTGCATCACCGCGTGCGGCCGCTGCCGCTACTGCCGCACCGGGATGTACGGGCAGTGCCTCGGCGGCGGCGGCTGGATCCTCGGCCACCGCATCGACGGCACCCAGGCCGAGTACGTCCGCGTCCCGTTCGCCGACACGTCCACGTACGCGCTGCCCGAGGGGGTGAGCAGCGAGGCGGCGCTCATGCTCGCCGACATCCTGCCCACCTCGTACGAGGTCGGCGTGCTCAACGGCCGGGTGCGGCCGGGCGACGTCGTCGTCGTGGTCGGCGCCGGGCCCATCGGCCTGGCGGCCATCACGACCGCGCAACTGTTCACGCCCAGCCACATCGTCGCCGTCGACCTGGCCGCGTCGAGACTGGAGGCCGCCAAGCGGCTGGGCGCGGACGTCGTGGTCGGCGCGGGCGACGACCCTGCCGCCGCGGTGGCCGAGCTCACCCACGGGCTTGGCGCGGACGTGGCGATCGAGGCGGTCGGCGTCCCCGACACCTTCGACCTGTGCACCCGGCTGGTCCGGCCCGGCGGGCACGTCGCCAACGTCGGCGTGCACGGCGCGCCCGTCACCCTGCACCTCGAAGACCTGTGGATCCGCAACCTGACCATCACCACCGGTCTCGTGGACACCCACTCCACCCCGGCCCTGCTCGACATGGTCGCCGCGGGCCGGCTCGACCCGACCACCTTCATCACCCACCGGTTCGGGTTGCACGACATGGAGGCGGCCTACCAGACGTTCTCCGACGCGGCGGACACCGGGGCGCTGAAGGTCGTCCTGTCCAGGAGCGCCGACGGCTGACGTCCGTCTGCGACCCCGCGGGGCCGTCATCTGGCGATCCCTGCCAGAGCTGGGTGAGCGCGCTGTATGCCGTCAATCGGCGTGGTCAGAAGTCGCGGCGGAGGAGCCGGCATATCCGGTCGGCGACGAGATGTGGCTGCTCGGCCTGGACGAGATGCCCCGAGGCGACTTCCTCGTGACGCCCGTCAGGCAAGGTCCCGGCGTAGCGGCGCTGGTGCTCGCGGACAGCGGCGTTCTGGCGCTCCCGCCCTCTGGCGGCGTGCGCCGCGGACAGCACGATCGTCGGGCATCCAGGGAGCTGGGGCGGCCGGGCGCGGAACCGCGGGACGGCGGCGGCCACCGCCTGCAACTCCCGGCGGGTCTGCAAGGTCCCGGCGGGGGTGAAGTCCTCGGCGAGCATGGCCTGGTAGGTGTCGGCGGGGAACAGGCGCCGGACGTTGCCGCTGAAGAGCCGCGCCAGAGGCCGGAAACGGGTGAGCGGCTGCGTCACCGCCAGCATGCGATCGATCTTCCTGGTGGTCCGGTCCCAGGTGTCGTACACCGGAGAGGTCTCCGGCAGAACGTCGACCAGCAGCAGACCCCGCAGCCGGGGTCCGAGGCGCTCGGCGGCACGGCGGGCGACCAGGCCGCCCATGCTGTGCGCGACGAGCACGAAGTCGCCCGGGACGACGGCCCCGATCAGCGCGACCAGGTCGGCGGCCATGTCATCGACGCTGAGCGGCTGGGGGGTGCGGCCGCTCAGGGCGCGCCCGGCGCGGTCGTAGGCGACCAGCCGCGCCCTGTCGGCCAGCAGCGGCAGCACCGGGTCCCATGAGGTCCGGCCGCAGCCGGCGCCCGCCTCGAAGACCACCCGGTCCTGCCCCTGGCCGGACTCCTCGACATAGACGTGCCGGCCGTTCACCGGCACCAGCCGCCCGGGCATCTCGCGCATGCCGATCACCTCCGACTCACCGTTTTCATTTTGGATAACGGTATCGCACATGAAATCGTTCGACCATGGACCCTGTCGAGCAGCTGTTGCACCCCGTGCGGCTGCGCATCGTGCACGCCCTGTCCGCAGCGGACACGCTGACGATCACGCAGATGAGCGCCCGCATGCCCGACGTACCGAAGATCACGCTGTACCGGCAGGTCGCGCAGCTGACCGAGGGCGGGTTCCTGGAGGTGGACGGCGAGCAGCGGGTACGCGGCGCCGTCGAGCGCCGCTACCGGCTGCGTCAAGACCGGCCCACCATCGACGCCGACGCCGCCGCCGCGATGTCCCTCGACGACCACCGCCGGGGATTCGCCGCGTCCATGGCCGTCCTGATCGCCGAGTTCGACGCCTACCTGAGCCGCGACGGCGCCGATCCGGCCGCCGACTCGGTCTCCTATCGGCAGGGCACCCTGTGGCTCAGCCCGGACGAGCTCAACGCGATGACGGCCGACCTGCTCGCGGTGCTGCGCGACCGGCTGGACAACACACCCGCGCCAGGCCGCACGCCCTACCTCCTCAGCGCGATCCTGTTCCCCGCCGAACGACCGCCCGACGCATAAAGCCAGCGGGACTCAGCGGTAGCGGGCGATCATGGGGCCGAAGTCCCTGCCGTGGACGAGGCCGACCGCGTAGACCGTCCCCGTTCCCGGCACCGCGGTCACCGCGGAGACGTCGATCTCGCGTCCGCGGTTCGCCCCCGCCATCGGCGGGAGCTGGGTCCGGCTGCCGTCGGGCGCCACCCGGACGGCCGCGCCGAGGCCGCCTTCGTCGGCGTCCCAGTCGACCAGGATGATCCCGTCCGCGCCGTCGGCGCCGGCGGCGCTGACCGTCGGCGAGCCCGGCATCCACGACCATGCCCTGCCGTCCCAGTGCATGGTGATCGTGGTGCCCCTGCTCCCGTCCTCGTAGTCGAACACCTCGCGGGTGCCGATCGCCCACACGTTGCCGGGTGCGTGGGCGACGACCTGGGTGAGCGTGATCCTCGGGATGCTGCCGTCCGGCCGGCCCGAGCTGTTGATCTCGTCGCTCGGCGTGCGGTCCTCAGGCGCGGGGACGAGCTGCCACGACCGGCCGTCCCAGCGCATGATCGCCGCCTGTGATCCGGCGCCCCCCTCAGCGAGCGGCCGGCCGGTGCCACCGACCGCCCAGACCTGGTCGGGCGCCGCGGCCGACACCGACGCCGCCCAGGCGGGCAGGCGCATGACGGTCCATGCCCGCCCGTCCCAGTGCGCGGCGTGATCCCCCACCACCAGCCACACGTCGTCGGGCGCGAGGGCCGTGGCACCGGCCCGCTCGCCCGGGTCGTAGTCCATGTCCGGCAGCCGGACCGGGCTCCAGCGCTCGCCGTCCCAGTGGTGCGCGGCCAAAGCGGTAGTGGCGGCGAAGACCCAGGCATCGCGCGGCCCCGTCGCCACGAGCGCGGGAAACCTCTCGTGGTCGCCGGCGTCCCACGTCACCTCGGGTGCCGGGCGCTCGCGCCAACGCCGGCCGTCGAAGTGCAGGAGCAGCACCTGGCCGACGCCTTCATCGGGGCTGCCGAGCGCCCACACATCGTGCGGTCCGCTGGCTGCGACCGCCCTCAGCCGTGTTCCGCGCTGACCGCCGGCATGCGCAAGCTCCCAGCCCCGGCCCCTGGCCGTGGCGATCGGAGAGGGATCGCGCGTTGCCGCGGTGACGCTGAGAGAGGTGGAGGTCCGCACGGGCGTGTCGCGGGGCGCCGCCGGGCCACCGCATCCCGCGCTCAGGACGGCGACCGCGCAGGACAGGGCCAGCCAGGTGCCGCCGCGGGCGCGGATCGCCTGAGCTGGTTGTTGATCCCGTTCTGCGGCTCCTCGCGATGCCGGTGCGGCGCTTTTCGCGAGAATCTCCGGATCCGACACCTACCACCCTTTCATGGCGTACGCGACCTTTCGGCAGTGTACGGAGGAGAACGCCGGCTCGCGCGTCTTCCGCTCAGGCGTCAGGTGGAGGCGCTGCTTGCAGGCCCGCTTCAGGCCGGCGCCACGCCTCGCCTTCCGGACGCGCGGTAGCCGCCTTCAGGACACGGCTCCCCTACGGCGCGACGGCGAGTGTGACCGCGAGTACGGCGAGGAGGGATCCCATGACCAGGCGTTGCGCCCGGAGCCATGCGGGGCGGGCGGCCAGGAATCCGGCGATGCCGCCGGCGGCCAGCACGATCGCGAGGTTGACCAGCAGGGCGACGGCGATCTGCACACAGCCGAGCACGGTGCCCTGGAGCAGGACGTTCCCCTGGTCAAGGGCGATGAACTGCGGGATGACCGCGACGTAGAGCAGCGCGATCTTCGGGTTGAGCAGGTTGGTCATCAGGCCCATGAGGAACAGCCGGCGCGGCGGTTCCGGCGGTACGTCCCGGGACGCGAAGACGGACAGCCCGCCGGGCTTGACCGTCTGCCAGGCCAGCCACAGCAGGTACAGCGCGCCCGCGACACGGATGACGGTGAGGAGCCCGGGGAGGGCGGCGAACAGCACGGCGAGGCCGAGGTTCGCGGCCACGAGGTAGACGAGGAACCCGGCGGCGACCCCGGCCAGGGAGATGACGCCGGCCCGCCGCCCCTGGCTCGTGCTCCGGGATATCAGGTACATCATGTTGGGCCCCGGTGACAGCACCATCCCAAGACCTATGGATGCCACGCCGAGCACCGCGGTTTGTTCGACCATGAAACGAAGCTATCTGCCTCGCAATCTCGGTACAATATGGCAAATTGAAGTCGGAGCAACGAAGGGATTGGGTGGGCCCAAGGTGGAGGACTTCAGAGCAGTCGCCGACCTGATCGCCCGGGACATCGCGGCAGGGCGGTTGCGGCCGGGCGACCGGCTGCCGCCGCAGCGGGCGTTCGCGCGCGAGCACGGCATCGCCGGCTCCACCGCGGCCCGCGTCTACCAGGAGCTGACCCGCCGGGGCCTGACCGTGGGAGAGGTGGGCCGCGGCACGTTCGTCCGGGCCGCCGATCCGCGGCCGGGGCCGGCCCTGGCCGAGCCCGCCGACAGCCGGATCGACCTGGAGCTCAACTACCCCGTCGTCCCCGGGCAGGCGAAGCTGCTCGCCGACGGCATCAACCCGCTGCTCCGCACCGACGTGCTGGAGTCGGTCATGCGGCCGGTCGGCGCGGCGGGCACCGCCTCGGCCCGCGGTGTGGCCGCCGATCTGCTCGCGCGCGGGCGCTGGCGCCCGGACCCCGAGCGGCTGCTGTTCGCGGGCAACGGCCGTCAGGCGATCGCGGCGGCCCTCTCCGCGTTCGTTCCTCCCGGCGGGCGGCTCGGGGTGGAGGAGCTCACGTACCCGGTGCTCAAGGGCATCGCGGCCCGCGCCGGCGTCACGCTCGTCCCGCTGCGGACCGACGCGGCGGGCCTCGATCCGGCGGACCTCGCGAACGCCGCGCGCAAGGCCCCGCTGAAGGCCGTCTACGTCCAGCCGACCATGCACAACCCGCTGTCGATCAGCATGCCCGAGGAGCGCAGGGCCGAGCTCGCGAGCGTCCTCGCCCGCCTGGACCTGCTCGCGATCGAGGACGCGATCTGGTCGTTCCTCCGCGACGACCTGCCGCCCCTTGCCTCGTACGCCCCCGAGCACACGGTCCTCGTCGACAGCCTGTCCAAGCGGCTCGCGCCCGGCCTGTCGCTCGGCTTCGCGGTCCTGCCGCACGCCGCCGTCGCGTCCGTCGCGACGGCGCTGCGCTCGGGCGGGTGGACGCCGATGCGGTTCGCACTGGAGGCGGCCACCCGGTGGCTGAGCGACGACACGGCGCGGGCGGTGGCCCACGCCAAGCAGCAGGACGCGGCCATGCGCCAGGAGATCGCCGCGAGCCACCTCGCCGACTTCGCCGTACGCAGCGATCCGCGTTCCTATTACTGCTGGTGGGAGCTGCCGGCGCCGTGGCGGGCCGACACGTTCGTGGCGGCCGCCGCGCGGCACGGCATCGCGGTCACTCCCGGGGCCGCGTTCGCGGTCGGGCGGAACAGCGCCCCCAACGCCGTTCGCCTCGGCCTCGCCTCACCCCCGCCGGAGACCCTCTCCCGGGCTCTGGCCGTCCTCGCCGCCCTCGCCCGGTCCACGCCGGACGACCTTCTCGCCGAGTGACCTCCATCCGGCCTCCTCGCCGAGTGACCCCCAACCGGCCTCCTCGCCGTGACCTCCATCGGGCCTCCTCACCGAGTGACCCCCAACCGGCCTCCTCGCCGAGTGACCTCCACCCGGCCTCCTCGCCGTGTGACCCCCAACCGGCCTCCTCGCCGAGTGACCCCCAACCGGCCTCCTCGCCGAGTGACCTCTATCGGGCCTCTTCGCCGTGTGACGCCCAGCCGGCGCTCTCGGGCGGGAGATATGCGCCGCTACTTCCGGCGCATCAGCAGGCGGCCCTGGCGGAACCGCTCCCCCTCGTGCGGCTCGCGCAGCACCCGGCCGACCTCGGCGAAGCCGGCCGCGCCCGCCAGCGCGGCCAGCTCGTCGATCGGCCACCGGTACGCCGTCGTCACCTTGTGGTCGAAGGGCGTCACCGGCTCGTCCTCGGACTCGAAGAAGCCGAGCAGCAGATGACCGCCCGGGGCCAGGACCCGGCGGAACTCCCTGATGTACGCCGGCAGCTCCTGTGGCGGCACGTGGATGACCGAGTACCAGGACACGATGCCCCGCAGCTCTTCGTCGGCCAGGTCCAGGGCGTCCATCGAGCCGACCTCGAAGCGCAGCTCCGGATACGCCTCACGGGCGATCTCGATCATCACCGGCGACAGGTCGAGGCCGAAGACGTCCAGTCCCAGCTTCCGCAGGTACGCCGTCACGTATCCGGGGCCGCAGCCGAGCTCGGCGACCGGTCCGCCACCGCCGGTCCGTACGACCTCGGCGAACACCTCCAGCGCCGCGCGGTCCAGCGGCTGGTCGTCGAGCGCGTTCTGGAAGAGGCTGGCGTACAGGGCGGCGACGGCGTCGTAGGCGTTCGCCGTGTCGGTGAGGCAGGAGGGGCGTTCGATCATGACGGGCCACCCTACCCGAGGGCCGCGGCCCCTACCCGGCCGTCGCTCCTCCGCGGCGGACGCGCGGATTTGGGTTGCGGGTGAGGGCTGATGCTCCATGCTGAGCGTGTCCCAGCATCGTCCATGCTCACCTGCGAGGAGCCCTCTTGACCCGGTACGCCGTCGATCGCAGCCGCAACGCCCTCATCGCCTCCTGGAACACCGGGGTGGGGGACACTGCGGCGGTCGTAGCCGATCTTCCCGCCGGGATGTCCAGCCACGACGCCCTCGCTCTGGCCAGGGCGCTGACGCGGCTCTCCGAGGTCTGCTGGCGGTGTTACACGCATCCGGCGAGCGCCGCCGGCAGTCAGGAGGCCGGGTCCGAGGGTGAGCGCCGGCAGGCGGAGCGTGATGCCTTCGCCGTCGTTCTGACCGCGCTGACCAGCCCGAACCTGCCCTCGGACGGCTACCTGGCACGGTCCTTCGTACGGGTCGAGGAGGCCGCGCATCGGGTGGGGCGGGCTCTGCACGCGCTCGGGGCCGCCGAGCTGACCACTCGCGTCACCATCGACGTCGCCGCGGAACTGGCCGCCATCGAGCAGGCCGAGCTGGGCAATCTGGCCGAACGCGCCCGGCAGGCGGTCGCCCTCACCCGTGAGGACGCCTCCCCCGTCCAGGTGGCTCAGGCGAACAATTTGCTGCACGGCGATCCGTTCGGTCCTGAGACGCTCTTCACCGAGATCGATCCGGCCGCGGCCGCCGTCGCCGCCGCGCACTGGCTGGACGCGGCGGCCGCCGTCACCGCCGAGTACGCCGGGCTGCCCGCCACGCAGATCGTGGTCGAGGCCGACACCATCGAGGCGCTTCCTCACGAGACGCCCACCCTCGTCCTGGAGTTGATGGCCGATGGCGCCTCGCCCCGTCAGGCGGTGATGTCCCTGATTCGCGAGGCTCTGCGGGTCGCTGAGGGTGAGATTCCCGACCTCGCGCAGCTCCAGCAGCGGATCAACGCCGCCGAACGGCTGCTCGCCCAGTGGCGCGAGGACCAGCGCGAGCCACGCCTGGACGCCCTCGGCCTGCGGCTCACGCCCCTGGATCCCGCTCGTCCGGCCCTCGATCTCCTGGAGGACCTGCTCAGTGGGATCCGCGGCTGCTGGCTGTTGTATGCCGAATACGCCACCGAGCGCGACGAGACGGATGTCTCCCAAAAGGAGGGCTCTGACGCGGAGGGTCCTGACGTAGTGGCCCGCGACGCAGAGGTCCACGACGCCGGAACCTTCGACGCTGAGGATCTTGACGCAGAGGGCTCCGCCGCGGAGGGTCCCGACGTCGAGGACCTCGACGAGGAGGGGTGGCGGGAGCGCCGCATCGCGTCGTTCTTCGCCGAAGTCCGGCAGGCGGCTGCCGCCCGGCGCGACCGCCTGCTGTAACCCTCTTGCCGAGGCTCCCTGCAGTGCCCCTGCCGAGGCTCCCTGCAGTGCCCCTGCCGTGGCTTCCTGCGGTGCCCCTGCCGTGGCTCCCTGCGGTGCCCCTGTCGAGGCCTCCTACCGCGGCCCCCACTGGAGCCTCCTGCTGCGGCCTCCTGCTGCGGCCTCCTGCTGCGGCAGCGTGTGCCGGCGGCGTGTGCCGGCGGCCCTGCCATGATCCCGAAGGAGTTTATTGCGAGTTGCTCGCAACTGCGATTTATGAGCAGAATGTGGTGTTTTCTCAGCACGATCGACCGACCGCTCGCCCCCGGAGACCACCATGAGAAGGCTGCTCGTCCTCGTGACGGCTCTGACACTGACCGCCTGCGGG
Source organism: Nonomuraea sp. AD125B (assembly GCF_041402765.1). NCBI lineage: Bacteria > Bacillati > Actinomycetota > Actinomycetes > Streptosporangiales > Streptosporangiaceae > Nonomuraea > Nonomuraea sp. AD125B. The sequence goes on from NZ_JBGLOU010000005.1 coordinate 252,015, forward strand.
CAGGCGCCGGCCCTCCAGGAGGCCGCCCAACAGAACGGTCAGCAGAATGGGCAGGCGGCGCAGGCCGGGTTCCCGGTGACGGTCGAGAACTGCGGGCGGAAGCTCACCTTCGACCGGCCGCCCTCCAAGGTGGTGACCGGCTACCACCCCGCCCTGGAGACCCTGCTCGCCCTCGGTCTGGGCGACCGGATCGCCGGGCGCACGTTCTTCGGTGAGAGCGCGTTCCTGCCGGGACAGAAGGAGCAGTACGACAAGATCCCGCAGATCAGCGAGACGATCATGCTGCCGCAGAAGGAGGTCATGCTCGCCCAGGGCGCGGACTTCGTCCTGGACAACGCGATGGCGAGCTTCGACGCCGCCGGCGGTTACGCCACCGTCGAGGAGCTGGACGCGGCCGGCTCCCCCGTCTACATCCTGGGCGGCTGGTGCAGCCCCGAGGAGGTGCTGCGGTTCACGCTCGACGACACCTTCACCGACCTGCGCAACCTCGGCCGGATCTTCGGCGTCCCCGAAAGGGCGGAGAAGCTGGTGACCGAGTTGCAGGGACAGCTCGCCGGCGTCAAGAAGCGGGTCGAGGGCCGTACGCCGGTCAAGGTGCTGGCCACCGACGGCGGCAAGGGCCCAGTCAACGCCTACGGCGGCGCCGGCGTCACGAACCAGATGATCACCATGGCGGGCGGCGTGAACGTGCTGGCCGGGGTCAAGGCCGACTACACCGAGGTGAGCGCCGAGGAGGTCAGCGCGTCCCAGCCGGAGGCGCTGCTGGTCAGCGACTACGCCACGCTGCGCGGCGAGGACACGCCGAGCTCGCCGGCGAAGGCCGAGGAGGCGTTCGCCATCGCCAGGAACAGCCCCGCGGCGAAGGACCGGCGCTACCTCGCCCTGCCCGTGGCGGCCCAGCATCCCGGCTACCGCAACCTCCTGGCCGTCACCGACCTCGCCCGGTTCCTGCACCCGGACGCCTTCGCGCAGTGACCGGCACCACCACGCGGAGCCCGGCGCCGGCCGGGCCGCCCGTCCTCCGTGACCGGCGCGCGCGCCGGTTCGTCCTGCTCGTCGTCGCGCTCGCCGTCGCCGCCGTCGCCTCGACCTGGCTCGCGGTGAGCATCGGCGCGGTGCCGGTCGCCCTGCCGCAGGCGTGGGGCATCGTGGCCGACCGGCTGGTGCCCGGCGCGGTGCCGCGTACGTGGACGCCTGTGCAGGAGCAGATCATCTGGGAGTTCCGGCTGCCGCGCGCGCTGCTGGCGCTGCTGGTCGGGGCCGGGCTGGCGGTGGTCGGGGCGGTGCTGCAGGCGCTGGTGCGCAACCCGCTCGCCGACCCGTTCCTGCTCGGCGTCTCCTCGGGGGCGTCGTTCGGGGCGGTGCTCGTGCTGATCCTGGGGGCCTCGGCGCTCGGCGGGCTGTCGTTGTCGGCCGCCGCCTTCGCCGGGTCGCTGCTGGCCCTCGGGCTGGTGTACGTGCTGGCGCAGCGGGCCGGGCGGCTCACGCCGTCGCGGCTGGTGCTGGCCGGGGTGGCGCTGGCGTACCTGTTCCAGGCCGCCTACAGCTTCGTGCTGCAACTCGCGCAGAGCGGGCGGGCCGCGCAGCAGGTGCTCTTCTGGCTGATGGGCAGCCTCGGCGGGGCCCGCTGGCACCTGCTGCCGCTGCCCGCCGTGGTGCTCGCCGTCGGGGTGGCGTACCTGCTGGTGCAGCACCGTCCGCTGAACGCGCTGGCCGCCGGGGAGGAGACGGCCGTCTCGCTCGGCGTGAACGTCAACCGTTTCCGCCTGACCCTGTTCGTGCTGACCTCGCTGCTGGTCGGCGTGATGGTGGCCACCAGCGGCGCGATCGCGTTCGTCGGGCTGATCGTGCCGCACGCGGCGCGCCTGCTCGTCGGGGCCGACCACCGCCGGGTGCTGCCCGTGACGGCGCTGCTCGGGGCCGTGTTCCTGCAGCTCGTGGACATCGCGGCGCGGACCGTCAACGCGCCGCAGGAGCTGGCGCTGAGCATCGTCACCGCGCTGTTCGGCGTGCCGTTCTTCCTGTGGCTGCTGCGCCGCCGCTCCGTGGACCGGGCGGTGACCGTCGGATGAGGCTCGACCTGAAAGGGGTGGCCGTCACGCTGGACGGGCACCCGATCGTGCGCGAGGCCGGCCTGGAGGTGGCCGACGGCGAGCTGGTCGGCCTGGTCGGGCCGAACGGCTGCGGCAAGTCCACCCTGCTCCGCGCCGTCTACCGAGCCCTGCGCCCGTCCGCCGGGCTCATCGCCGTGGACGGCGACGACGTGCACCGGCTGCCGGCCCGCGAGGCCGCCCGGCGTACCGCCGTCCTGGCCCAGGAGATCCCGGCCGACCTGGACTTCACGGTGACGGAGATCGTCGCCATGGGCCGTACCCCGTACAAGGCGGACGCCGCCGCCGACGCGGCGGTGTGCGCCCGCGCGCTGGACCGGGTCGGCCTGAGCGGGGCCGCGGGACGGATCTTCGCCACCCTGTCCGGCGGCGAGAAACAGCGGGTCCTGCTCGCCCGCGCCCTCGCCCAGCAGACGCGGCTGCTCCTGCTCGACGAGCCCACCAGCCACCTCGACATCCGCCACCAGCTCGAACTCCTGCACCTGATCCGCGAGCTGGGGATCGCCACGCTGGCCGTGCTGCACGACCTCAACCAGGCCGCCGCCTTCTGCGACCGCCTCTACGTCATGAACGCCGGCCGCGTCGTGGCCGGCGGCCCGCCGGGCGAGGTCCTCACCCCCGGCCTGATCTCCGAGGTGTACGGGGTGCGCGCGGTGCGCCGCCCCCAGCTCGTCTTCGAGCGGCTCCAGGAAGATCGGTGATCCGCCGAGGCGGCAGCAGGAATCCCAGCGCCGCCGACACGAGCAGCAGCGCCGCCACGCAGAGCAGGGCGGCGACCGTCGCGTCGGCGGGCGGACCGGCGTCCAGCAGGGAGAAGAAGACGGCGCCGATGACGGCGATCCCGAGCGCGGTGCCGAGCTGGATCGTGGTGTTGATGACGCCGGACGCGGCGCCGGCGTCGTCGTCGCGGACGTGCGCCAGCACGACGGTGATCAGCGTCGTGGCGACGGCGGCCATGCCGAGGCCCGCGACGAAGAGCCCCGGGACGAGCTGCCACTGTCCCACTTCGGTGCCGCCGAGCCGGACCGCGCCCGCGACCATCCCGATGCCGGCGGCCATGACCAGCGGCCCGGCGATGACGACGCGGCGGCCGAGCATGGGCGCGAGCCGGGTGGCGGCGCCGGAGCCGAAGACGACGCCGACGGCGAAGGCCAGCAGGGTCAGCGCGGTGCGCAGCGGCGTCCAGCCGGCGAAGTCCTGGAGGAAGATGGTCATGACGAACCCGTAAGCGGGACCGCAGAAGAAGAACACCGCGACGGCGAGGCCGCCGCTCACCGCGCGGCTGCGGAACAGGGCGGGGTTGATCAGGGGGTCCGCGCCGCGCCCGACCGCCGTCCGTTCCCTCCGGAGGAACATCGCGAACAGGAGGACGGCGGCGACCGGCAGGGCGAGGATCCACCCGGGCCGCCCCAGCGCCTGACCCTCGATCAGCGGGTGGAACAGTGCGGCCAGGGCGGCGGTGGCGATGAGCAGGCCGAGGACGTCGAACCTCCGCGCGGCCCCGGTCCGGGACTCCGGCGCCAGGGCGGCCACGCCGGCCAGGCAGACGAGCCCGAACGGCACGTTGACGAAGAAGACCGTCCGCCAGCCCCAGCCGAAGAGGCCGGCGTCGAGCAGCAGGCCGCCGAGCAGCGGCCCGCTGACGCCGCCGACGGCGAACGTCATGCCGAACGCGGCGATGGCCTTCGGCCGTTCCTCGTCGGAGAACTCCGTCTGGATGAAGGGCAGGACCTGCGGGATCATCAGCGCCGCCGCGGCGCCCTGCACGAGGCGGGAGACGACCAGCATGGCCGGGGACACCGACGCGCCCGCCGCGACCGACGCGACGACGAAGACGACCAGGCCGGCCAGGAGGACGCGTTTGCGGCCGAACCGGTCGCCGAGCCGGCCGCCGGTGATCAGCAGCGTGGCGAAGGCGAGGGTGTAGCCGGCCGCGGTCCACTCCAGCACGGTCTCGCTCGCGCCGAGGTCGTGCCGGAGGGAGGGCAGCGCGATGAGGACGACCGTGGCGTCCAGGAGGTCCATGAAGACCGCGATGAGGATCACGATGAGGGCGGGCCACCGTCGAGGGTGGAGGCGCACTGCTCCGGTCGGCTCGTGCATCTGAACGCTCCAGGGGGGTTCGTGGCTCTCCACGAGAGAATCACCGACAGGATGAATCTGTCAACCAACGGATAATTAGCGGATCGCTAGGCTGGATCCATGTCGACCGCACCCGGCTCCTCCGGCACACCTCGACGCGCACGGCGTTCGCCTGAGCCGCAGGAGCGGCAGCGGGACGCGGAGCGCACCAAGGCCCGCATCCTGGAGGCGGCGATCGTCGAAGTGTCCGCGGTGGGGCCGGCGCAGGTGCGGGTCGCCGCCATCGCGGCGCGGGCGGGCGTCAACAAGCAGCTCATCTCCTACTACTTCGGCGGGCGGGACGGGCTGCTGCGGGCGATCGGCGAGCGCTGGCGGGAACAGAAGGTCGCCTTCGAGAACGAGGCGCGGTCGCTGCCGGACGTCATCGCCGACTACGTCGGGCAAGGAGCCGGCGACGCGGTCGCCACCCGCATCCTCGCCTGGGAGGGCCTGCACTACGACGGCCCCGAGCACGACCCCGACCGGGAGGGCCGGCGCGAGCAGGCCGCGCGCGACGTCGCCGAGCTGCGGCAGCGGCAGGAGCGCGGCGAGCTGGCCGACGACCTCGACCCGGCCGTCGTGCTGCTCGCCATGATCGGCGCCGGCGTCGCGCCCGTCCTGCTGCCCCACATGGCCAACGCCATCTGCGGCGCCGACGCGCGGTCCCCCGAGTTCGTGGCGCACTACACGGAGCAGATGCGGCGGATCGCCCGCCACCTCTCCTCCGCGGTCAGAAAAGACGCCGAGGGCGGTAGGACGGGGGCGGGTTAAGATCAACTGGTGACGGTTCACGGTCGGAGCGCCTTCATCATCGGCGGCACGGGCCAGATCGGCCGGGCCACCGCCGCCCGGCTCGCCGCGGCCGGCTACGCGGTCACCCTCGGTCAGCGCCGGCTCCGCCCGGACGCCGCCGCGCCGCCCGGGGCGCGGCTCGTCCAGATCGACCGGGCCGACACCGAGGCGCTGCTCGCCGCCCTCGACGGCCACGACCTGGTCGTGGACACGGTCGCGTTCAACCCCTACCACGGCGCGCAGCTCGCCCGGCTGGCGGGCCGGGTCGGCTCCCTGGTCGTCATCTCGTCGGGGGCGGTCTACCGCGCTCCCGGCCTGCCGGTGCCGATCCCGGAGACGTGGCCGACGATCGAGCGCGAGGCCCACGACTACCCGGCGGGGAAGGCGGCGCTGGAGCGCGTCCTGCTGGCGACGCCCGAGCTGCCGGTCAGCGTCCTGCGGACGGGCGTGCTGCACGGGCCCCACGGCACGTCGCTGGACCACTGGTGGTTCATCAAGCGGGCGCTGGACAAGCGGCCGTACGTCGTGATCGCCCAGGACGGCGGCAGCCGGTTCCCCACGACGGCGGTCGCGAACGTCGCCGAGCTGATCCGCCTGTGCGGCGAGCGGCCCGCGGCCCGGGTGCTCAACATCGCCGACGATCCGCTGACCGTCGCCGAGATCGCCGCCAGGATCTTCGCCGTCATGGGCCACGAGGCGGAGATCGTCACCTTCGCGGGCCCGTCGCGACCCGACGGCGTGGGCTTCCATCCGTGGAACGTGGCCGAGCCGATCGTGTTCGACACCGCGCGGGCCCGCGCCGAACTCGGCTACTCCCCCGCGCTCCCCTACGACGACGCGCTGCGCCAGGACGTCGAATGGGCCGTGCCCGCCGTACGCGCGGCCGAGGCCGCCGGCGGCGGCTGGCCGGACGTCTTCCCCGACCTGGTCGAACGGCACGGCCCCGACGTCTGGTTCCCGTACGCGGCCGAGGACGCCTACCTGGCGGGCCCTACCAGGTGACCGGCACCGCGTGCGGCCCGAAGAACGGGGCGTCGTAGGCGAACGGCACCTCCTCGAACGCGACCGCGAGGCGCAGCTCCGGCAGCCGGGTCACCAGCGTGCCGAGGGCGGCCCGCAGCTCGGCGCGGGCCAGGTTCGCGCCGACGCACTGGTGCACCCCGTGGCCGAAGGCGAGGTGGTGGTGGGCGGACCGGCGGATGTCGAACGTGTCCGGGCGCTCGAACGCCCGCTCGTCCCGGTTCGCGGAGGCCGCCAGCACCGTGAGGCGGTCGCCGGCCCGGATCCGCGCTGAACCGACCTCCAGGTCGGCGGTCGCGACCCGGTCGAAGCTGACCCAGTCCTGCACCGAGTGGAAGCGCAGCAGCTCCTCGACCGCGCCCGGCAGCAGGCCGGGGTCGGCGCGCAGCGCGGCCAGCTGCTCCGGGTGCCGCAGCAGCGTGAGCACGCCCAGGGAGAGCGTGTTCGCCGGCGAGTCGTAGCCGGCGAGCAGCATGAGGAAGCCCATGTTGACCAGCTCGTCGGCGGTCAGCTCGCCGGTGGGCAGGTGCCGGGCGGCCAGCCGCCTGATGACGCCGTCGCGCGGCTGCCGTTCCGCGTCGTGGATCAGCCCGCGCAGGTAGCCGCGTACGTCCCTGGACGCCTCGGCCGCGACGCTCGGGTCCATGCTCGTCACCGACAACATCCGCAGCCGCGACTCGAAGAAGCCGTGGTCGGCGGGCGGGACGCCGAACAGCTCGCAGAGGACGCGGGCCGGGACCCGGCGCGCGTACCCGGCGACTAGGTCGGCGGGCGGCCCGGCCGCCAGCAGCTCGTCGATCGCCGCGCCGGCGATCCGCTGGAGGGCCGGGCGCAGGGCGTTCATAGGGCGGACGCCGAGCTCCGGGATCAGCACCCGACGGAACCGGGTGTGCTCCGGCGGGTCCAGATCCACGAAGAAGCCGTCGTCCGGGCGGTCGTCGTCGGGGCCGCGCGGGCGTTCAGGGCGGCCGGTGTTCGAGCTGATCCGCGGGTCGCTGAGGAGTTGCCGCGCCTCGGCGTGGCGGGTGACCGCCCAGACCGGGGCGCCGTTGGGGAGGGCGGCCCGGACGACGGGGGCGGTGGCCCGCAGTCGGGCGTACTCGTCGGGTGGCGCGAGCGGGCAGCTCCGCGCCATCGGGAACGCCGGCGTCGGGCCCGGGGCCGGGGCCTGGTCGGCGACGCTCACCTCGCTCCCCCGCCGGGCCTGGCAGTGCTCACCGTTTCCCCGCCGGGCGCGGCGGCGCTCACCGCTTCCAGGTCGGGCGCGGCGGCGCTCGCCGCTTCCCGGCCGGGCGCGGCGGCGCTCACCGCTTCCCGGCCGGGCGCGGTGGCGGGCACCGCTTCCCGGTCGGAGAGCACCCCGGCGATGTAGTCGGCGACGGCGGCGACGGTCGGCTGCGCCCACAGCAGCGTCGCCGGCAGCGAGCACCGGAACCGCTGCTCCAGCCGCCGCCGGACGACCACGGTCATCACCGAGTCGAGCCCCTGCTCGATGAGCGGCCGGTGCGGTTCGAGGTCGGTGGGGGCGAGCCGCATCTCCTTGGCGATCTGCGCGCTGACCTCCTCGACCAGGAACGTGCGCAGTTCCTCCGGCTCCAGGTGGGCGAACGAGTCGGCGGGCCGCTCACCCTGCGCGCCGCCGCTCCCGGCGGGGGCGGGCGCGTCGATCACCGGGTAGCGCAGGCCCGTCAGCCTGCCGACGACCGTGCCGGTGTCATCGATGATCCGTACCTGTGCCGTGTCGTCGGCCTGCTCGTCGTCGAGCAGCACCTCGATGGTGACCGGACCGTCCGGCACGCCCGAGGTGACCAGCCGGTCGATCCTGGTCACCATGCGCAGCAGCGGGTCGCCGGGGAACACGCTCGGCGCGACCGACATGGCCGCGTCCAGGACGGGCGTCCACGGCGAGGCGCCGGACGGGACCGGGCCGCAGCGGACGCGGGCGCGCACCGCGCCGTCCCCCATCTGCAGCTCCTCGACCTTCCAGTCGAACCCCGTGTCCGGTACGCCGACCGCGGCCAGCCGGGAGGTGACCAGGCCGGGATCGGCGGGGGCGAGCGGCCGCGGCCGGGGCTCGGGCGGGGCGGCCGGCGCGTCGGGGATCGCGGCGGTGGCGATGAGCTGCCAGGCGGCGTCCTGCTCGCCCGCGAGCCTGGCGGCCAGGCGCAGCTCGGCGCCCTGGCGTACGACCTGGATCTCGCGGCGGTCGGCGGTCAGCAGCGGAGCCGACATCGTCACGTCGGACAGCTCCTCGCCGCCGGCGGCGGCCAGGAACGTCGCCGTGAGGACCGCGGCCGGCACGATCTCCACGCCCTCGATCGCATGGCTGCCCGGGTAGGGCCGGGTGTGGTCGTCGAGGACGGTACGCCACAGCCGGACGTCCGTCCCGGCGAGATCGACGTGGTCGCCGAGCAGCGTGTGCGTGTCCGGCTCGTGGCCCCGGCCGCCGGTGTCGGGCGGCGACGGCGGACGCCAGTGGGTGCGCCGCTGCCACGGGTACGCCGGGAGCGTGACCGGCCCGCCGGACGGCTGCAGCCGGCGCCAGTCCACGTCGAGCCCGGCGCAGTGCGCGGCGGCCACGGCGGTGAGCAGGGCGGTCCTGCCGGGCCGGTTGCGGCGCAGCGACCCGCCCACGAAGACGTCCTCGTGGCCGCCGTCGCCCAGCGTCTCCAGCACCGAGTGGGTGACGACCGGGTGCGCGGAGATCTCGATGAACGCGCGGTAGCCGTCGGCCGCGGCGGCGCCGACCGCGTCCGCGAGGCGTACCGGGCGGCGCAGGTTGGCCGCCCAGTACGCGCCGTCGAAGCCGGGCCGCCCGCGCGGGTCGTCCAGCGCCGTCGAGTAGACGGCGATGCCGGGGGCGGCGGGCGTCAGGCCGGCCGCGGCGGCGGCCAGGTCCGGCATGAGCGGGTCCATCTGCGGGCCGTGGAAGGCGACGTCCGAGGCGACCCGGCGGGCCGGGATCCCCTCCTCCAGCCAGCCGGTCAGCACCTCGGCGACGGCGTCGGGCTCGCCGGAGACGACCGTGGATCCGGGCGACGACGCGATCGCGGCGACCACGCCCTCATGGCCTTCGAGCCGCCGTTCCGCCTCGGCGAACGGAAGCTGCACCATGGCCATCGCGCCCCGCCCCGCGACCCGGCGCAGCAGGCGGGAGCGGCGGCAGATCAGCCGGGCGCCGTCGAGGCGGCTCAGCACGCCGGCCGTCACCGCGGCGGCGATCTCGCCGACGGAGTGGCCGATCACCGCGTGGGGGCGCACGCCGTACGCGCGCCAGACCTCGACGAGGCCGACCTGCATCGCGAAGATCATGGTCTGGACGAGGTCGACGTCGGTGAGCTCGCCCCCGCTCAGCGCCTCGCGCGGCGAGAACCCGATCTCCTCGGCGAACACCGGCTCCAGCTCGTCTATCACGGCGGCGAACGCCGGCTCGGCGGCCAGCAGGTCCCGGCCCATCCCGGCCCACTGCGAGCCGTGCCCGGAGAAGACGAACACCGGCCCGGGGCCGGGGTCGGCGAGCGGCCGTCCGGTGGCCACGGCGTCGTGCGGGGTGCCGGCGGCGAGGTTGCGCAGCCCGGCGGCGAGGGCGGTCTCGTTGTCCGCGACGACCACCGCGCGATGCGACAGGTGGGTACGGCGCAGCGCGAGCGTGTGCCCGAGGTCCGCCATCGTCACCCGGCCGGCCGCGCGAGCCGCGCCGACCGGGTCGGCCACACCAGTCGGATCGGCCGCACCAGCGGCGCCTGCCGCACCAGCCGGGTCGGCCACGGCGGCGACGGCGGCCAGGTCGGACGCGGCCTGGCGCAGGGCCGGTCGGGTCGCGGCGGACACCGGGAAGAGGCTTCCGGCGGCTCCCCCGGCGGGCGCGGGCGCCGGTGGTCCCTGTTCGAGGACCACGTGGGCGACCGTCCCGCCGTAGCCGAAGGCGGAGACCGCGGCCCGGCGGGGGTGCCCCGCCTCGGGCCAGGGCGTCGGCCGGTCGGCGACGCGCAGCCCGGCGGCGGCCCAGTCCACGGCCGGGGTGGGGGTGTCCAGCCGGCTCGGCGGGATCTCGCCGCGCTGCACCGCGAGGACGGCCTTGACCAGGCCGGCGACGCCGGCGGCGCCTTCCAGGTGGCCGATGTTGGACTTGGCCGAGCCGATCAGGCACGGCCGTTCCCTGCCTGCCCCGTAGACGGCGGCCAGCGCGGCGGCCTCCAGGGGGTCGCCGACCGCGGTGCCGGTGCCGTGCGCCTCGACGTAGCCGACCGTGCCGGGCTCGACGCCGGCCTGCCGCAGCGCGCGGCGCATGACGTGCTCCTGCGCCTGGCCGCACGGCGCCATGATGCCGGCGGTGTGGCCGTCCTGGTTGACGGCGCTGCCGAGGATGGTCGCGAGCACGACGTCCCCGGCCCGTACGGCGTCGCTCAGCCGCTTGAGCACCACGACCGCGGCGCCCTCGCCCCGGCCGTAGCCGTCGGCGGCGGCGTCGAACGACTTGCTCCGCCCGTCCGGCGCGAGGGTGCCGGCCGCGTCCAGGGTCAGCGTCTCGCCGGGCGACAGGATGAGGTTGACGCCGCCGGCCAGCGCCAGGTCGGTCTCCCCCGACCGCAGCGCCTGCACGGCCAGGTGCACGGCGACGAGGGACGCCGAGCACGCCGTGTCCACGGCCATGCTGGGGCCGCGCAGGTCCAGCGCGTACGACACCCGGTTGGCGACCGCGCAGGTGGCGGCGCCGATCCCGGTCCACGCCTCGATGTCGGGCAGGTCCTCGAGCAGCCGGTGGCCGTAGTCGCCGGTGCACACGCCGACGTACACGCCCGCGTCCGTGCCGGCCAGCGCGCCGGCCGGGGTGCCGGCGTGCTCCAGCGCCTCCCACGCGGTCTCCATCACCAGGCGCTGCTGCGGGTCCATCAGCTCCGCCTCGCGCGGCGAGAGCCCGAAGAACTCGGCGTCGAAGTCCGCCACCCGGTCGAGGAAGTGGCCGTACGGCACCGCGCGGCGGGCCGCCGCCGCGTAGGACGGGCCGCGGTCGGCGTAGGAGCGCCAGCGGTCGGCGGGCGCGGGCCCGCTCGTGTCGCGTCCCTCGCACAGCAGGTTCCAGTACCGCTCCGGCGTGTCGGCGCCGCCGGGCAGCCGGCAGCCGATCCCGATCACCGCGATGGCCTCGAACTGTCGATCCGTCACGCGTCCCCTCCCCGAGCCCGCGACCAGGCGGGCGACTCCAGAATCTCCACGACGGCGGCCGAGATGGTCACGCCGGGGCCGTAGGCGAACATCAGCAGGTGGTCGCCGGGTCCGAGGTCGCCCCCGCGGACCAGGTGCTCCAGGGCGAGGACCTGGTCGCTCGCCCCGCAGTGGCCGATGGTGCGGCCGAAGTCCCAGGTCGAGCGGGACGCCGGGATGCCCAGCCGGTGCTCGCAGATCTGGTCGGCGATCTCCTGCGAGGTGTTCATGCAGGTCAGCCTGGTCACGTCGGCCGCCTTGACGCCCGCCTGCGCCAGGGCGCGGTCGATCACCTCGACCATGCGCTCGTCCAGGGTGACCAGCACCATGGTCCCTTCGCCGCCGGCGACCGCGCGGCGGCGGAAGGTGTCGTTGTGGGCGGCGAAGTCCAGCGGGCGGCCCTCGGTGACGCCGGGCGGGAACAGCGGCTCGGCGCAGCGGTGCATCTCCTCGGCCTTCGACACCGACACCGAGCACACCGAGGCCAGCCGGGCGAACCCCGGCTCGGTGTCGAGCACGAGGGCGCTGCCCGCGTCGCCGGCGATCGCGCCGGGCAGCATCCGCCAGCGGTCGGCCAGCGGCGTGCCGTAGTTGTCGGCGGCGACCAGCAGGGCCGCCTGGCGTCCCGGCTCGGCCCGCAGGTAGCTCGCGGCCAGCTCCAGTGCCGCGAACATGCCGTTGCAGCCCTGCTTGAGCTGGGTCGACAGGACGCCGTCGCCGACCAGGTGGCGCTGCACGTACGCCTGGGGCGGCCAGCCCTCCGGGCCCTGGTGCCAGGTGGAGGTGTAGAGGAGCAGGTCGAGGTCGGTGGGCGAGCGGCCGCTGCGCGCCACCGCCGTACGGGCCGCGCGGAGCGCCATCTCCGGCGCGGGGACGTCGCCGGCCACCGCGACCGAGGCGATCCCGTGCAGCTCGGCCTCCTCGGCCGGGTACCAGCCGGCCGCCACCGCGTGATCCACGTCCACGGTGCCGGGCAGGTAGGACCCGACGCCGCTGATGTACATGTCCGCCGTCTCCATGTCGCCTCCTGGCTCGTTCGGAACAGGTCGGTGCGGCCCTCCTCAGGAGGCGTACTCGGGCGGGATGTCCAGGATCCGCAGCACGGCGCAGGCCAGGGTGGTGCCGGCGCCGAACCCGAGGAGCAGCATGTGGTCGCGCGGGGCCAGCGCGCCGGTGGCGAGCAGGTGGTCGAGGGCCACGAACTGGTCGCCGACCCCCAAGTGGCCGACGCCGGCGCCGTACTCCCAGGTGGTGTCGGCCAGGGTCAGCCCGAACCAGTTGACGCCGCGGTGCTCCACGTCGTCGCGGCGTACGTGGGGGAAGGCGACCCGCGCCACGTCGTCGAGCGTGAGATCGGCCTCCTTGAGCGTGCGGTCGGCCAGCTCCAGCATCGCCGTCTGGATCGCCAGCATCACCTGGGCGCCGTCGCCGTGCAGCAGCCGGTTGCGGAACTCCCGGTTGCGCGCGGCGAAGTCCAGCGGCCGGCCCACGGTCGCGTCCGGCGGGAACATCGGCACGCCGCCGTCGTTGACGGCCTCGGCCTCCGGCACCACGCGGACGTTGACCGACAGCAGCTCGGCGAACCCGGTGTCGGTGGTGAGCAGCAGCGCGCAGCCGGCGTCGCCCATCACGGTGCCCTCGATCATCCGCCACCGGTCGACCAGCGGCGTGCCGTGGTTGTCGGCGCCGACGAGCAGCGCGCTGCCGCCGGGACGCAGGTATCCGGCGGCGAGCTGGAGCGCGTTGAACAGGCCGCAGCAGCCCTGCCGCAGCTCGACGGCCGGGACGTGGCCGCCGGTCAGGTGCTGCTGGAGGTAGTACTGCGGGGCCCAGCCCTCGGGGCCCTGGTGCCAGACGTCGCAGTACAGCAGGAGGTCGAGGTCGTGCGGCGACAGCCCGCCGGAGCGTTCGAACGCCTGCCGGGCGGCGCGCAGGCCGAGCTCGGGCGCGGGCACGTCGCCCGCCACCGCCGCGCCTCTGAGCTGGAAGTGCTCCACCTCGTCGGCCGGGTAGCGGCCCTCGGCGACGGCCGTCTCGATGCCGACCACGGGCGGCAGGTGGACGCCGATGCTGCGCAGGTACGTGCCGGAAGTACGCATCAAGCCTTTCCTCGGAGCAGCAGCATCGGGTCGTCCAGCTCGTACAGGCCGCACATCGGCGGGCAGGGCTCGTAGCCGAGCAGCCGCTGGACGTCCTCGGGGTAGCCGCGGACCACGTCCAGCGGGATGGACAGGTACTGGTTCTCCTCCTGCCGGAGGTTGCCGAGGTCCAGGGCGTACGACAGGCCGGTACGCGGCCCGTCCGAGCGGTTGGCGCCGGCCCCGTGGTAGGTGCTGCCGAGCCAGAGCAGCGCGGACCCGGCGCGCATCTCGGCGGGCACCGCCTCGTCCTCGCGCGGCCCCCGCTCGTCGTCCCAGCGGTGGCTGCCGGGGATCACCCGGGTGGCGCCGTTGCGCGCGGTGAACTCGCTGGCCGCGATCATGACCTGGACGCGGCTCTCCGGGCCGGGGTGGGTGCGCAGGTGCGCGGTGTCGTCCCGGTGCAGGCCCTGGACGGGGACGCCGGGCTGGATCTGGATCGCCCGCGAGATGCCGAGCTGGATCGTCGGGACGAACTCGATGCGCTGCTCGCCGAGCCAGGCGCGGACCGGCCGTTGCAGGAAGTGCCGGGCCGCGCCGAGGAAGTGCGGCTGGCGCAGGACCGTGACCGAGTGCGCGCTGCGGCGGACCAGGCCGGGCAGGATGCGGGTCTTCTCGCCGACCAGCCGCCCGTCGCCATCCGCGGTGCGCTCCAGGTCGGCGCGCAGGTCCGCCCAGAGGCCCGCGAGCGTCCCGGGGTCGATGAAGTCCTCGATGATCACTGCTCCGGCGGCTTCGACCGCTTCGATCGCCTCGTCGATCGCGGCCGAGGCGGGCAGGGTGGTCAGGGTCGTCAGGGTGGAATCGCTCATCCCGGCCTCCGCAGGGGGCTGAGTCGTGGTCGGACGGTCGTGACGAGAGGGTCAGGCGGGCGGGCCGAACCACCGTTCGAGCGCGGCGGTCAGCGACGCCCCTCCGGCGGGCGTGCTCCAGGCGACGAAGCCGTCCGGGCGGACCAGCAGGGCGTCCGCCGGGGCCTCGGCGCATTCGGCGCTGATCAGGTCCACCCGGTCGGCCCAGGGCTCGGCGAGCGCGCGCAGGCCGGGGTCCGGGCCGAGGTCGAGCAGCAGGGGCCGCCCGCCGCGCTGCAGCTCGGCGAGCCGCGCCGGGCCGTCGGCGCTCTTCAGCCGCAGGTCGGGGCAGAAGCCGCCGACCAGCGGGCCGGTCAGGGAGGGGTCGCCCATGTCGTACGTGATGTGCAGGTCGTCGATCAGGGCGGTCAGGTTCCGGTTCGTGTGCTCGTCGAGCAGCAGCTGGGTGAACAGCCGGCGCAGCGCGTCCACGTGCGGGCCGGGACGCATGAGCGCGATGGAGGCGCGCTGGACCTCCAGGGTCTGCGCGCCGACCGGGTGGCGTTCGGCGGTGTAGGTGTCGAGCAGGTCCTCGGGGCACCGGCCGCGGGCGACGGCGGCCAGCTTCCAGCCGAGGTTGATCGCGTCGCCGAGGCCGAGCCGCAGGCCGGGCCCGCTCCACTGCGACTGGACGTGGGCCGCGTCGCCGGCCAGCAGGACCCGGCCCTGGCGGTAGGTGGCGGCCTGCCGCTCGTTGTCCGTGAACCGGTTGATCTTGTGGACCTTGGTGACGGTCACGTCGGTGCCGCTGAGCCGGCGCAGCGACTCCTGGAACTCCTCGCGTGTGATGGGCGCGTCCCTGTTCGCCGGGCGGCCGATGAACTCCAGGGTGATGAACCGGGGCGGGCCCTCCTCGTACACCAGGAGCCCGTTGTCCTTGCGGAACCAGCCGGGCAGGTGGAAGCCGGGGTCGTCGATGTCGGCGAAGGCGCGGTAGCCGGTCGTGACGCCGTCGGTGCCGGGGAAGGGGATGCCGGCCAGCTTCCTGACCGTGCTCCGGCCGCCGTCGCAGCCGACCAGCCAGTCGGCCCGCAGCGCGTACGGCCCGGCGGGGCCCTCGACGTCGAGCCGTACGCCGTCGCCGTCCTCGGCTTCTGTGAAGCCGGTGAGCGTGTGGCCGCGCCGTACCTCGACGCCGAGCTCGGCGGCCCGGCGGGCCAGCTCCCGCTCCAGCACCTGCTGGGGCACCAGCAGGTCGGGAGATTCCGGGCGGAGCACGAACATGGTGGCGAAGTGCCGCGCGCCGGGGAACGCCTTGGGCTGCAGGCTGTCGGGCCGCCGCTCGCCCTGGGCGATGCGTTCGCGCTCCTCGGGCGTCGGCTGCGCCGGGGTCCCGTCCACCCCGAGCATGAGGCCGCGGCGGTCCAGGATGTCGATGGCCCGCCCGGTGATGCCTTCGGCCTTCGGATGTTCCTCCATCTCGGGCAGTCGTTCGAGCACCACCACCGGCACACCGTGCAGCGCCACCTCGCAGGCGAGGAAGAGCCCGATCGGTCCACCACCGACTATCGCGACCTGTGTCATGCACACCTCTGCTGAGGGGGTGAGAATGCTGGGGAAATCGTCGGATCACCGGCCGCTGACCTGCGGCGACGGCCGGTGCGCGGTCCTGTTGCCGATGGGTTGACAGGTGACTGTTCTGTCAGCCGATGCCGATGTTAAGTCGATGATCAAAGAATTCCTAGTGGTGGAATTTTCCGTGTTTGTCATGCATAATCCCCTTCGGCCTTGATCAACAGCTCGCAGGGGAGGCCAACCCATGAGCGACGGCCAGACCGCCCAGTCCCTGGAAACCGACCGGCCCACCCCCTTCGACCCGCCCGTCGCGCTGCGCCGCCGCCCCCCGCTCAGCAGGCTGGCCTACCCCGACGGCCACCTCGGCTGGGTGTCCACCGGGTACGCGGAGACCCGCGCCATCCTGGCGGACCCGCGCTTCAGCACCCGGCGTGAGCTGCTGCACCAGCCGGTCGGCGGCGAGCGCGCGACCGAGCGCCCGACGCCCGCCGAGCCGGGCATCTTCCCGCACATGGACCCGCCCGAGCACACGCGCTTCCGCCGCCTGCTCGCCCACCACTTCGGGCCCCGGCGGGTGGCCGGGCTGCTGCCCGCGATCCGGCGGCACACCGCCGAGGCGCTCGACGGCATGGCGGGCGGCGGGGGCTCCGCCGACCTTCTGACCGCGTTCGCCATGCCGATCCCGGCGCTCGTCATCTGCGAGGTGCTGGGCGTGCCGGTGGAGGACCGGCAGCGCGTGCAGGCGGCCACGGCGGTGATGAACGACCTCGACTCGCGCCCGGACCAGGTCGGCGCGGCAGTCATGACGATCACGGGGACGGTGCGCGACGTCCTCGCCCGGCAGGTTCCGAGCCCTGGGGAGGGCGGGCTGCTGGCGCACGCGGCGGCCACCGGCGAGCTGAGCGACGAGGAGCTCACCAACCTCGGGATGGTGCTGCTCGCGACGGGTCACCTGCCGACGTCGAGCATGCTGGCGCTCGGGGCGTTCGCGCTGCTGACCGAACCGGCCCAGCGGGCCCTGCTGGCGGCCGACCCGGAGCGGGCGGTCGAGGAGCTGCTGAGGTACCTGTCGGTGCTCCAGTTCGACGTACGGCGGACCGCGCTGGTCGACGTCGAGATCGGCGGGCAGGTCATCGCGGCCGGGGAGACCGTGGTGCTGGCGCTGCCGGTGGCCAACCGCGATCCGGGGCGCTTCCCCTGCCCGGACGCGCTGGACCTGTCCCGCTCCGCGACCGGGCACCTGGCGTTCGGGCACGGCGTCCACCAGTGTCTCGGGCAGCATCTCGCGCGGGCCGAGCTCCGGGTGGCGCTGACCGCGCTCTTCGAGCGCTTCCCCGACCTGCGCCTGGCGGTGCCGGCGGCCGAGGTGCCGACCCGCGACCGCTCGGCGGTGTACGGCGTGGACCGGCTGCCGGTCACCTGGGGGCGCCCTTAGGGCTCGTCCACCTCGCCGCGGTCGCGGCGCACGACGCTGATCAGGCCGTTCGGCTCCAGGTAGGCGGACTTGACCTCGTCCAGGTCCTGGATCCCGTGCAGCCGGAGCTGGGTGAGGACCTCATCGCGGGTCATGAACTCGCGGCGCATCACCTGGAGGTTGAGCCGGCCGTCGCTGATGAGCGGGCGCGGCCGGGCCTTCAGCACCCGGGCCGCGCGCGGCCAGCGGTAGGCGACGGCGTCCACGACGACGCTCCACACCAGGATCGTGGCGACCAGCAGCAGCCCGTCGCCGACGGAGTGCGACGACCCGGTGAGGCCGCCCGCCGCGGCCTCGGCGACCAGGACGACCAGCAGCACGTCCGTGAGGCCGAGGCCGCTGGCCTCGCGCTGCCCGGCGACGCGCAGCATGAGCAGCAGCGCGAGGAACGTCACGGTCCCGCGTACGAAGATCTCGGCAACGGGCGTGCTGAGCAGGAAGACCGCTCCCCAGTCGGGCATACGACCTGGCTACCCGGGCCGGCGTGCGGCGAATCCCCACGTGAGGAGCCGGGACCGCCGGTCAGACGGGTGCGATATCCGTCCGTGCCGTCCGGCGCGCGGACGGCACGGACGTGCTGAACCTTGTGAGCTACCAGCCGGCGTCGCTGATGGGCTCCAACCGGAACTTCTCGTTGTCCTGGGTGCCGGGGTCGTACTGGTTCACGCTGGCACCGTAATCGAGGCTGGCGTTCTCGATGGCCAGGACCTTACCCGAATGCTTGACGATGATGCGGACGTAACCGTCGCCGGCGTCGCGCAGCTCGAACTTCTCGTTGTCCTGGGTGCCGAAGTCGTACTGGTTCAGGCTGGCACCGTAATCGAGGCTGGCGTTCTCGATGGCCAGCACTTTGCCCGAATGCTTGACGATAATCCGGACATAGCCGCCGCCGGCGTCGCGCAGCTCGAACTTCTCGTTGTCCTGGGCGCCGGAGTCGTACTGGTTCAGGCTGGCACCGTCCTTGAGGCTGGCGTTCTCGATGGCCAGCACCTTGCCCGAATGCTTGACGATCAGCCGGACTCGCGTCGGGAAAGGAGCCATGGCTACCTCCTTGGTAGGGGAATCGGGGGCAGGGCCCTGACGCACGCCGGGCGGCGCGGCCCTGCCCGTGGTCACCACATTGAGCCGGTCGACGCTCAAGGGCGAATACCGGCATAGCGGCTAAGAAAACCCGTGGTGAGTTGCCGAACCACGGCTATTTGCCCCTGCCGGAGCAGGCGGCGACGGCGCCATAACAACCCTCGCGGCGGGGGCAGAACTTTATCGGCCGACGTGGGCGCCTGAACTTCCAGGAGCATCCATAATTGGTGGGGATGAATCGGCCTCTGACTATCAGCGCCTTGCTGGAAAGCGCCGACAGGATCACGGGGCGGGCGCGATTTCGAAGGTTAATGCGCCCTCGACGTCGATCGCCGACCGTGGCTGCCTACTGATCAGGGTTTATGACAGCAGGAATGGCCATTTTCATCCCCTCCAGTCGACGATCGAGGCGGCGGCGCTTCGTTCGTCTCTATGAAACTTGATAGCGGGCGGGAAATCACCCTCCAGCCATGACCACATCCGGACAGGATTCAAGCCTCCGCCGCTTGGTCCTCAGCTCGTCCGGAGTTTTAATTTGGTTTCCTTGGCTTTTGGGCGACGTATACATAGGCCCATTGCTCGCGTTGGCCCGTGTCAGCACCAGGTCAGGGTGGAGTTGTTGCGGGTGACGTTGCTGATCGTGTTGTTGCTGCCCGTGCAGGGGCTCCAGCGGATGTTGGTGTTGCTGACCGTCAAGTTCTGGAACCTGATGCCCGACGACGGCGGGAACTCCGTACGGGCCGCGATCCTGACCTCGCCGCCCCCGCTGATCGTGCCGGACACGCCGGCGATGACGACGTTGTAGCAGTTCTCCACCAGGACCGAGTTGTTGCCTGTGTTGGCGATGTCCACCCGGTCGATGGTGGCGCCGCCGCTCTCGGAGACGCAGAAGACGCCCCGGCCGCCGCCGCGCGCCTTGACCGTGCCGACGCGGATGTTGTTCGGGTAGGAGCTGCCGATCCGGCCGTTGCGGTTGGCCATGCGGAAGGCGGCGTAGCCGGTGCCGGCGCCGGCGTTGTCGGCGTCCACGGTGCCGACCGTGGCGTTGACGGTCTGGTTGAGCAGCAGCCCGGACTCGCCGACGTCGCGCGCGGTCACGGTGCCGACGGTGAGGCCGTCCACGCCGTACGTCTCCATGGCGTGCGAGCTCGCTTCCTGGACGTACACGTTGTCGACCCGGACGTTGCGGGTCCACTGGCTGGTGTCGCCGCGGTTGTCGATGCGTACGCCGAGGCCCGCGCCGAGCCGCATGTCGAGCTGGCCGAGCCAGACGTTGGTGACGTTGCGCAGGAAGATGCCGTAGACCGGGGTGCCGGTGACGTTGAGGTAGGGGACCTCGATGTTCGTGGTGCCGCGGGAGTAGACGGGCGCGTAGTCGCCGGAGCCCGAGCCGGTGACGTTGATGGTGCCGCACACCGACAGTGACGTGTAGCTGGGCAGGGAGATCCGGGTGCCGGCGCTCATGGTGCCGTTGCCGCGCACCACGACCCGCTGGATGGAGGTGCGCCCGGCCGTGAGGCTGCCGATACCGGCCTGGACGGCGGCCCGGAAGTCGGTGCCGCTGTAGACGGTGCCGCCGGCGCTGTCGCGGGCGGTCCAGGTGCTGCCGCTGACCGTGACCTGCGACTGGAAGGCGCCGTCGCCGCACGCGGCGGCGGACGCCGGGGTCACGCCGGGCACGACCGCGGCTCCGGCGGCGCCCAGCAGCACGGCGAGGGCGGCGGCGATCCGGTGCCGGCGCCTGGGCGAGGGTGACGAGGGGGTGACCGCTGTCATGACATCCTCCGGTGGGGTGTTGGCACGGCAAGAGAGCCGCGCATCACCGCCGAGGCGCGCCTCCGTCCCTAAAACGTTTGAATAGCGGTGACGCGGGTGTCAAGCGGCCTGTCAGGTTGTTGCAGCGAGCGTGCAGCCCTGGTTCAGCGGCCGGGAGGGGGCGCGAAGAGCGCGGCGAGGTCGTCGGCGAACACGGCCGGGAGGGCGAGCAGCGCGCCGCCCGCGACCGCCAGCGTCACGCCCGCCGGGTGCGGCTGCTCGGGGCCTCCGGCCAGGACGGCCGCCGCGCCGGCGACGGCCAGCGCGGCCAGGGCGAGGTTGCGTACGAGGTGCAGGCGGCCGAGCGGCGACGGCGTCATGCCGAAGCAGCGGCAGGAGGCGCGGACGCCGGCGCGCAGCGCCCGCCCGATCCCTGCGGAGAAGGCCAGCAGGACGGCGGCGGCCAGGGCGAGCCCGGCGGTCGCCGTGCGCTCCACGGCCAGCAGGACGACGACGGCGCACTCGGCGGCGACCACCACTGCGGGGAGCACGGCCGCTCCCCGTCGCAGCGGGACGAGCTCCGGCACCGACCGCCGGAACGCCTCGTACGCCGCCCGTCCGCGCACCTTGCCGATCACCGCCACCAGGAAGACGAGCCCCAGCGCGCAGCGCGCGGTCAGCGCGAGATAGTCCATCTGCGGTCAGGCGGCCGGCTGCCGGTCGCGCCGCCGGGAGAGGCGGCGGAAGAGGCTGCGCGGCAGGAACAGGACGAGCAGCGCCGCCACGACGTGCGCGGCGATGAAGGCGTACGCCTCGGCCTTGGTGGCCGGATGGCCGATCCGCACGGTGATGTGGTCCGCCCACGCCCACACCTCGGGGATCCCGTCGAGCCGGCGGTTCATCGAGACCGCCACCAGGTCCTCCAGCCCGGACACGTGCAGGATCGACATGGCCGCCCCCGTACGCAGCACGCCCTCCCGCGACCCGCCGCCGATCCGGTACGCCACCAGCAGCGCGACGATGAGGAACGGCACGAACACCACGACGTGCAGGTAGAGGTCCTCGAAGGTGCCCGATCCGTCCTCGATGTCCATCGCCCTGATGAAGGTGGCGGGCACGAAGTACAGCAGGAACCCCAGGAAGAGCGCGGGAAGGGCGATCAGGTGCAGGCGTAGCCGGCGGGCCGTCTCCACGTCCAGCCAGGCGACCGCGACGATGGCGGCCAGTTGCGGGGTGAGCTTCACGAGGAAGCCCCAGAGGGTGGTGATGTCCTGCTCGTACGGCAGGACGAAACGGACCAGCCCGGCCAGTGCGACGGCCACGACGCCCATCACGAGCGTCACCAGGTTGGCTCTGATCACGGTAGGACTCCAAGGATCGGGGCGCCGTGGACGGGGCAGCGTCCGAGCGTGGCGGCGCCGTCGGGCACCACGTCGACCAGGACGGGCCTGCGCCTGCGCAGCGCGGTGACGGCCGGCGCGCCGTCCGCCGTCGTCCGCGCGTGGAAGCGCCGCCACAGCAGGTGAAGGTGGCCGCACCGGGCGCGTGCGGCGTAGTAACCGAGATGCGGGTCATGAGCCAGCTCCGCGTCGCCGCGCAGGCCGGCGCGGATCAGCACGCGGGTCTCGATCCCGGCGAGCGCGGGCAGGAACTCGGCCACGGCGTCACGCTCGCCGACCAGGACCGCCCGCCCGGCGCCGGCGGCGAGGCGGAGCGCGGGCTCGTTGAGCTCGCGCCGACGCCGCTCGTTCCTGACCTTGGCGCCCGCGGCCAGCAGCACGCCGTAGCGCTGGAACGGGCCGAGCGCGCGCCGGTCGAGCACCGCGGGACCCACCTCCAGCACGGGCGCCCGCCCGCGTACGCCGGCCGTGCGGAGTGCGGCCCGCAGGTCGGCGGCGGGGCCGATCCACAGGCTGGGCTCCGCGCCCGCGTCGTACGGCGCGCCGAACGGGCACAGCCGGTGCAACTGCCCCGCGAGGTCCGCGCTGGGCGTGGGCTCGGGCTCGGCGAGCTCGCGCCCCGCCCGTACCCACTGGTCCCGGTAGAAGGGCACGCGGGCGAAGGCCGTCCGGACGGCCCGCCGGTAGGCCAGCCGCCACAGGACGCCGGGGAACCCGCCCGGCGACGCGCTAGCGGACATCTATCCTGATCAGCGCGTCGAGGTCGGGCGGCTCGCGGTCCACGACGTACCCCAGCTTGGCCCGGCACTCGGTGTAGGGCACGACGTGGTCGCCGGGCTTGGCCACCACGACCACCTCGGCGCCGTCCGGCAGCGACTCCAGCCCGTCGATGGAGACGAGCGTCCCCTCCGCGGGGGCGCGCAGCACCCGTACGTGGGCGGGGACGCGCCGGGCCGGGGTCAGGTCGGGACGCTCGCCGATCGCGAGGCGCACGGTGGCCTCGACCGTGTCGACGCCGTGCATGAGCCCGAGGGCCTCGCCCAGCCCGTTGCCGCCGATCCGCGCGCCCATCTCGACGAGGGTGACCTGCCCGCCGTCCACGAACAGATCGACGTTGAGCGGGCCGTCGCGGTAGCCGAGGTCGGCGCAGACGCGTTCGAGCTGCCGGACGACCTCCTTCTCCAGGACGTCGTCGGCGGGCGCCATGTCGTGGCCGACCGCCACCACGGCGGGCGGCGCCGTGACGCGCCTGCTCAGCCCGAGCAGGGCGATCCTGCCGTCCTGGAGCATGGCCTCGGCGCAGAGGTCCTCGCCGGTCAGCAGCTCCTCGATGAGGGCCCGCCCGGTCGGGGAGACCTCCTTGGCGTGCGCGATCGCCGCCGGCAGCTCGCCGGGCTCGCGGCAGATCGTGATGCCGCGCGAGCTGCCGGAGTCCACGGGCTTGACGATGACCGGCAGCGGCGGCCGGAGCGCGGAGTCCGCGTCGCCTGCGCAGTAACGGGGACCGGGCAGGCCCAGCCGTTCGCACACCTCGCGGAAGAAGAGCTTGTCCGTCGAGGCGCGCAGCGTCGCGTCCGTCAGTCCGCACGGCAGGCCGAGCAGGCGGGCCAGCTCGACCAGCGACGGGAGGTTGATGTCGCTGCCGGGGGCGAGCAGCCCGGCCAGGCCGTCGCGGTCGCGCAGGGCGGCCGCGACGGCGGGGACGTCGCGGGTGCTGAGGTGCAGGAACTCGTCGGCCTCGGCGACGCCGGGCGCGTCCTGCCGCATGTCCACGCAGATGGTGGCCAGGCCCAGCCGCCGGGCGGCGCGGAAGGCACTGACCGTGCCGTCCGAGCCGCCCAGGATGACCAGGCGCCTCATCGCGGCGGGCTCCAGTGCGTGCCGCGGCTCTCGATGAACCAGTCGACGGTCTTGGCCATGCCCTCGGGCAGCGAGACGAGCGTGGCGGGGTCGATGCCGACCGAGCGCAGCGTCTGCGGGTCGGCGGTGACGGCGGTCTCCGGGGTCTCGCCCGGCCGCATGGGCAGGTCGACGATCGGGACGCGGTCGTAGCCGCGGTCCACGCACATGTCGATGATCATCTCGGCGACGGCGCGGATGCTGGTGGACTCGGCGGGGCCGACCTCGACGACGTGCTTGAGCGGGCCCTGCTCGGCCGCGGTCTCCAGCGCCGAGACGAGGCCCCGCGCGACGTCGCCGACCCAGACCATGTCGGAGATCTGGGCGCCGCCCCCGTAGAGCTCGACCGGCATGCCGGACAGCGCGCGGCAGACGACGGCGGGGGTGATCTTGCGGACCTTGCCGGGCGCGAACGGCGGCGCGGCCATCTGCCGCGGCCCGTAGGCGTTGACGACCCTGACCTGGTTGACGCGGGTGCCCCGGTGGGCGTTGAACATGCGCACGAAGCGCTCGACGGCGGTCTTGGAGATGGAGTAGCTGTTGTCCATCCAGTGGTTGCCGACGCAGATGTAGACGCCGGGCAGGTCGTACTGGGCGACGGCTTCGAGGAAGTTGAGGCCGCCGACGAGGTTGGTCTCGGCGGCGGGGCGCGGGTTGTCGATCGTCTCCTGGGTCCCGAGCACGGCCGCCAGGTGGATGATCGCGTCGGCGTGGGCGGCCAGCTCGACCATGGCCGTGGCGTCCCTGATGTCGCCGAGCATGAACTCGTACGTGCCCGTGCCGCGCTGGCGATGGTCGAAGACGATGGGAGTGTGGCCGCGGGCGGCTAACTCCTCGCATACGTACTGTCCGATGAAACCGTTGCCCCCGGTGACGCCTACTTTCATGCTTTCCCCTGGTCAGTGCCGTGCGCTGCGGTGGTGCGCGGGCGGATGATGCGGAGCGCCCGATCGTGGACGCGGCGCTGATCAAATCAGACATATACTGCGATCGTTTATCTCAAATGACTCTGTTGCAGATTCGTTGTATTACGTGTCAGTCAAGGACGTACCGGTGAGGTTCGACTTCTTCCAGCCCGGCCGCGACCCCGAACCCGCCGGCTGGGAGGACTTCCGTCGCGACAGGGAGCTCACGGCGATCTGGTCGTACGACGTGATCCGCGCCTCCTTCGACGGCTCCTGGGCCCGGCCGGTGCTGTGCGTGGCCCGCGACGGTGAGCGCGTGGTCGGCGCCGTCGGCGCGCTCCGGTCGGGCCGGGGGCCGTTCCTGCTCGACGTACGCCTGCCCGCCCACTCCAACGGCCCCACCTGGGTCCTGCCGGACGGCGATGAGGGCCGCGCGGTCATCAGGGGCTTCGAACGGGCCGCCCGCGCGGAGTTCGGCCCGTGGCTGGCCGGGGTCGTCTACCGCATGGTCACCGAGCCCGCCCTGCCGCTGGTGGCCAGGCGCGGCGCGGTCGTCCGCCCCTCCCCCGGCACGACCCTGTTACCCCTGCGCTGGACGTCCGCCGACGGCTGGCTCGGCACGCTGAGCGGCAGCCGCCGCGCCTCGCTGCGCCGCCAGGCCCGGCGGATCGAGCAGGACGGCACGCTGCGCGTCGTGACCGGCGCCGGGCGCACCGACCTCGACCCCGCCGAGCTCGCCGACCTCCACGAGCGCCAGGCCGTCAGGATCACCTCGCGCCCCGCGCCCGCCAAGGGCCCGGCCGCTCTCGCCGGGCGGCTCCTCGCCCGGCCGGCCGCCGCGTTCGACCGCCGCCTGTCGCTGCCCGCCGCCTACTTCGCCGAGCTGATCCCCCGCGACGACGTCTGGACCGTCTCCTACCACGACGGCGACCGGCTGATCGGCCTCGCCGTCGTCTACGACCACCCGGTCACCCCGATGTACGGGCCGTTCGCGGCGCTGACCCCCGCCGAGGGCGGGCGCAAGGACCTCTTCTTCTACAGCTACACCCGGATCGTCGCGCACGCGGTGGCCGGCAAGGCCGAGAGCCTGTACGCCGGACGCGGCTTCGTTGACGAGAAACGCTCCCTGGGGTTCGAATACCTCCCCATGAGACTCGTGGCGGTGCCCCGGTGGGCGCTCGGATGAAGGTGGAGCTGCTGGATCCCCGGCACGACCCGGAGCCCGGCGACTGGGAGGAGTTACGCCGGGCCGCGGGGCAGCGGGTGACCTGGCGCTGGGACCTGCTGCGCGCCTACGCCTGGGCCGCCCAGGCCCCCGTCGTGCTGGCCGTGCTGCGGCGCGACGGGCGGGCGGCGGGCGCGGTGGCGGCCTCGCTGCGCGCCCCAAGGCTGCGGCGCGGCCGGTACGCCGGCCCCCGGCGCTCCCCCGCGGGCCGGTACGCCGGCCTCCGCCGCTCCCCCGCGGGCGTCGTGGACGTGCACGCGCCCGGCAACCGCTCCCAGAAGGGCTGGTGGTGGCGGGACGGGCACGACCCCGAGCTCCTGACCGCCTACCTCCGCGCGGTGCGCCGCGCGCTCGGCCCCGGCTGGCGGAGCACCGTCTGGCGCGAGGTGTCGGAGGGAGAGGACGCGCTGCTGCCCGGCCCGCTCCGGCTGCGCATCCCCACCGCGCCGCTCGCCAGGCTGGCCCTGCCCTGGCCGCGCCTGGACGACTGGTACGCCGTGCTCGACCCGCGCCGCCGCGACTCCCTGCGCAGGCGCGCGAAGACGTTCGCCGCCGAGCTGTCGGTGCGCGTCGGCCCGGCCCGCGACCTGGTCGGCGCGGACGAGGCCGCCCGCCTGCGCGCCGAGAACGACCTCAAGCACCGCAGCAGGCTCTCGCCCGCCCCGCCGCTCCCCCTGCCCTACCTGGAGACGCTGATCGGCAGCGGCGAGAGCGTCGCGCTCACCTACCGGGACGGGGGGCGGCTGCTCGGCCTGTCGCTCATCCTCGACCACCCCGACTGGCCCGTCTGCCTGAGCTGGGGGGCCGTCCCGCCCGAGGAGGGCGGCCGCAAGCACCTCTACTTCGACGGGTACGTCCGCATGATCGAATGGGCCATCCGGTCCGGCAGGCGCGGGCTGGTGCTCGGCAAGGGCCAGGCCGAGGTCAAGCGCGACCTGGGCGCCGAGCTGCGGCCCTCCTCCGCCCTGGCGGTGCCGCTGTGAAGGGGGCCGTCGCGGTGCGCTGCGTGCAGTGCGGCGACCCGCACCCCGTACGGCTGCGCGGGCGGCGCCGGTCGTGCCGCTCCTGCGGGGCCGTGTTCAGGGCGGCGCCGGTCGTGCCCCGGTCCGTGGCCGGTGATCCGCTGGAGCCGTACCTGCCGGCCCGGATGATCCGCTGGATCCGCGACAACGACGACGACTCCCCTCCGGACCGGGCGGCCATGACCCGCTGGTACCGGGAGTTCGACGCGCTGGTGGAGCGGGCCAGGACCGACGAGAGCGCCGCCGGGCTGCTGGCGGAGGTCAGCGAGGTCCCGGCCGGCGACCTGCCCGCCAAGCCCGTCGCCTTCGCCCAGGTGTGCGCGGCCCTGCACGCCACCTGCTACGACCTGCGGCTGGCCCGGGTGCGGCTCGCGCCGGACGACCCGTGGGCGGCCGAGCGGCTGGGGCACGTACGGGCCTGGTTCGCCGGGCCGGGCCGCGAGGCCACGTGGGTGGCCGCGCCGCCGGCCGCCGCGCCGGACCCGGCGGCGGTGCGGAAGCTGCTCCCCCTGCCCGAGCGCTTCGAGTCCGGCCCGCTGCGGACGTTCTTCGCCGCGCTGTTCCAGGTGGAGAGAGGGCCCTCGCCGACCGGCGTGCTGGACCGCTTCGGCGCCGAGGCGGTCGAGGACGCCCTGCGGGCCCACCTGCGGGACGGCTCGTACCCGCTGCGCGAGCGCGTGATCGCCGACCTGGACGCGGGATGACCGCCGTCTCCCACCGCGTCGGCCTGTCCCGGCTGACGACGCTGCTGGCCGGCCGGGCCGTCTTCCGTCTCATGCTGTACGGCTCGGCGGCCCTGCTCGCCCTCGCCTGGAACCGCCCCGACTTCAACGCCTACGCGGCGGTGATGGGCGCGGTCGGCTGGCTGTGCATGGTCGTGCAGTCCGGCGGCGAGAAGGCGGCGCTGAAGCTCATCCCGCGGGCCCGCCGCACCCGCGACGACCTCACCGGGATGCTGCGCGCGCTGGTCGCCTACGTGCCGCTGCCGCCCGCGCTCGCGGCCGTGACCGCGCTGGCGCTCGCCCCGGACGCGCGGGTCACGCTCTACCTGCTGGGCGTCGCCTACTACGTGGGGCTGGGCTGCGGCATGCTGGGCGTGGCCCTGCACCGCGCGCTCGGCCACTACACCCGCGACACCGTGCACTTCGCCGTGCTGGGCGTCGGGATGGGCACGATGGCGGCGCTGGCGTTCCTGGCGGGGATCGGGCCCGCCGGCTACCTGACCGGGCTGCTGGCGCTGGTCACCGCGCTCAACGTCGCGCTGCTGCCGGGGCTGCCGCGCGTGCGGCGGCCCCGGCCGGGGGCGCGCCGCGTGCTGGCCGGGACCGTGCTGCTGATGGGCGCGGCCGACGTCATGAACAACGCGATGATCGGCGCGCTGTTCGTGGAGCTGGCGCTGAGCCCGTACGCGGCCCACAGCGGAGACCTCTACCTGGTGACGCTCGGCTGGGGCTTCGCGCTGTCGATCCTCTACACCGTGCAGCGCATCTACCAGCCGCAGCTCTCGCTGCGCGTGGCGGGCGGCGGCGTGGCGGGGGCGCGGGTGCTCGCCCGGCGCATGGCCGGGCTCGCCGCGCTGGGCGCGGCCCTGTGGCTGCTGATCGCCGGGGTCGTGCTGGCCGCGTGGGGGGTGGACGGGCCGGTCGCGCTCGCCGTGCTCGCCCTCACCCTGCTGCCGATGCAGGCGCTGGCGAGCGGCGCCACGTTCGTGGTCGAGCACACGAACCTGCGGGCCAACGCCAGGGCGGTCGTCGTCGCCCTGGCCGCCGTCGCCGGGCTGGGCGTGGTGGCGATCTCCCTGGCCGGGGCGGCCGGGGCCGTGTACGCGCTGGGGGCGAACCCGCTCGTCCTCGGCCTGGCATTGTGGAGGGCGCGATGACGGGCGCACCGACTGGCGCACCGACCGGACTGACCGTGCTCGTCCCCTGCTTCAACGAGGGCGCGCAGGTCGAGGTGGCCTACCGGGAGCTGACGGCGGAGCTGGCCGCGATCGAGGACCTGGAGATCCTCTTCGTGGACGACGGCAGCACCGACGACTCCCTCCCCCGCATCCGGGCGCTCGCCGAGACCGACCCGCGGGTGCGTTATCTGTCCTTCACCCGCAATTTCGGCATCGAGGCCGTCATGGCGGCCGGGTTCCGGCACGCCGGGCAGCCGTGGACCGTCCAGTGCGACGCCGACCTTCAGGTCCCGCCGTCGCAGATCTGGCGGCTGCTCGACGGCGCGGCCGGCGGCCGCTACGACGTCGTCTTCGGCCGCCGGGTGCGGCGGCGCGACCCGCTCGTGCGCAGGCTCGGCTCGGCCGGGATGCACTGGGCGGCGCGGGCGGTGTTCCGCATCGAGATGCCCAGAGGGGCGTCCACCTTCCGGCTCGTCCGCACGCCCGTCGCCCGCACGATCATGGACCTGCGGCTGCCGTGGTTCATGGCCGCGGTGCCGCTGGTGGGGGCGCGGCACACCTTGGTCGAGGTCAGTCATCGCGAACGCGACGCCGGCCGGTCCAAGCTGCGGCTGGCCCGGCTGGCGGGGCACTCCTTCGAGCTGTTCTTCGGGTTCTCCTGGCGGCCGTTGAACGTCGTCTACCTGCTGGCGGCGCTGGGCCTGGTCGCCGCGGCGCTGGGGCTGCCGGGCGCGCACCTGCTGGTGCCGGCGGTGACGCTGGCCGCCGTGGCGGTGGTCGGCCGCTACGTCCACCGCCTCGCGCCGCCCCGGCCCGCGTACTACGTCCGCGAGGCGAACGTGCCGCTGCGGCCCGAGGACACCCTCTTCCAGGGCGCCCCCACCCCGCCGCCGCCGCTCAGGCCAGGTGCCGCGCCAGGTGGGCGATGACCTCGCGGGCGTCGTCCTCGATGCCGTGGATGAACGTGGACCTGCGCCGGCGCAGCAGGGGCAGGCCCAGCGCGTACAGGCCGGGGCTGTCGGCCACGCCGCCGTCGTGGCGCAGCCGGCCCTTCGCGTCGAGCACCGGCACGTCGAGCCAGCGGTAGTCGGGCCGGAAGCCGGTGGCCCACACGATCGTGCGGATCTCCCCGCTGCCCAGGTCGAGCTGCCAGCGCGCCGACTCGGGCACCCGGGTCGGCGCGAACCGCTCGGGCGGGCCGACCTCGCCGTCCCTGCCGTGCTCGCGGGCCCACGTGTCGAACGTGTCCAGCAGCCGCTCCAGTTTGAGGTCAGCCAGCGAGAACACGTTGCGCAGCCCGCCGGAGAACAGCGCCCGGCCGTCCCGCACGCCCGCCCAGCGGCCCACGAGCTCGACGCCCATCGCGGTGAGCGCGTTGAGGTCGAGCGTCGTGCGCTCGGGCGTGCCCACGAGCTGGGGCGAGGGCAGCCGCCTGGCGCGTTCCAGGTCCTCGACCTCGTCGTGGCGCTGGTCCCACACGCCGGAGGCGTCCATCCACCAGAGCACGTCGCGCCCCCGGTAGGTGCGCGGCATGCGGACGTGCTCCCCCACCGAGAGCGTCACCGGCCGGCCCGAGGCGCGCAGCTCGGCGGCCAGTTGCACGCCGGTGGCCGACGCCCCGACGACGAGCACGCCGCCCTCGGGGAGCCGGCCGGGCTCGCGGTAGTCGAACGGCGTCAGCTGCCGCACCGACGCCGGCACCGCCTCGCTGAAGGCCGGCACCGCCGGCAGGTTGCACGCCCCGGTCGCGACGACCACCGTCCGGCAGGCGATCTCGCCGTGGCCGGTGGTCACCAGGTAGCCGTCGCCGTCGCGCCGGACGGACGTGACGGCCGTGCCGGTCCGTACGGGCGAGCCGGAGAGCGCGGCGAAGCGCTCGATGAGCTGCGTCACCTCCTTCGTGGTCATGTAGCCGTCGGGGTCCGGGCCTTCGTAGGCGAGGCCCGGCAGGCGGCTCTGCCAGTTGGGGGTGAGCAGCCGGAAGGAGTCCCATCGTTCGCGGCGCCAGGAGTTGGCCACCTCGCCGCGCTCGATCACGACGTGGTCGATCGAGCGCGCGGTGAGGAAGTGGCTGGCGGCGAGGCCCGCGTGCCCCGCCCCGATGACGACCGTCGTGACCCGCTCGGTGATGGCTCGGCCCTCAGGCGACTTCGACGGTGACGTTCGTCGGGTTCGTCAGGGCGTCGAACACCGCCGAGCGCTTCTGGGACTGGGCCACCAGGGCCTCGATGTCCTGCCGCGAGGCGTCCGCGTCGATCTCGAACGTCACCTTGATGTCGTCGAAGCCGTTGCGCACGTCGCTGTCGGCGCCCAGGATGCCGCGGATGTCGTGGGTGCCTTCGAGCCGCGCCTCGACCGAGCGGAGCTGGATGCCGCGGTTCTGGGCGACGGAGGCGACGCCGGCCGTCAGGCAGCTCGCCAGGCCGACGAGCAGGTACTCGATCGGCGTGATGCCGTTGTCCTCGGCCGCGAAGACCTCGGGGTGATCGGCGTCGAACACCGCCTCGCTGCGGTGGGAACGCTCCTCCCCGAGCCCGAAGAACTCCTTGACCGTCGTCGTGCTGTGCACGCCGTTCCGCCAGGTGCTGGAGGCCCGCCAGACGAACCGCGCGGCGTCGGGCGCGTCCTTCAGCGCCTCGCGCGCGTCCAGCAGCGCCTGCACGTTCACGCCGTTGGAGACCGTGGTCATACCTTCCGCCCTTCGCTCACTACCCGCTATTCCGGTAGGTATTTGACCATACACCGGGCGTGGCGGCTACCATAAGCCCATGTCGCAGCCAGCCAGGACCCTCGCCGGCTCCGTGGGCGCTGTCGAGACCCGCTACCTCGACCTGCCCCGGCCCGTGCGGCTCGACTGCGGCCGCGACCTGCATCCGGTCCGGGTGGCGTACGAGACCTACGGCACCCTGTCGCCCCGGCGCGACAACGTCATCCTGGTCTGCCACGCCCTCAGCGGCGACGCCCACGCGGCGGGCGTGTCCGCGGCGCCGGCCGAGGCGGGCACCCGCGACGGGTTCGGCGCCGAGGAGCGCGACGGCGCGGGCGGCAAGGCGCTCGGCTGGTGGGACGGCATGATCGGCCCCGGCAAGGCGTTCGACACCGACCGGTTCTTCGTCGTCTCCACGAACCTGCTCGGCGGCTGCCGCGGCACGACGGGCCCGTCCTCGGTGGACCCGGCGACGGGCCGGCCTTACGGGCCGGACTTCCCGGTCATCACGGTCGCCGACATGGTCCGGACCCAGCGCGCGTTCCTCGACGCCCTCGGCGTCGAACGGCTCGCCGCGGTCGCCGGCGGCTCGCTCGGCGGGATGCAGGCGCTCGAATGGGCGGTGCGCTACCCCGGCCAGGTGGACGCCGTCGTCGCCATCGCCAGCACGCACGCACTCCACCCGCAGGGCGTGGCCTGGAACGCGATCGCCCGCGAGTCGATCCTGCGCGACCCGGCCTGGCAGGGCGGCCGCTACTACGGCACCGGCCGCGCCCCCGACGCCGGCATGGGCGTCGGGCGCATGGTCGGCCACATCACCTACCTGTCCGGGCCCGCGCTCAGCGAGAAGTTCGGCCGGCGGCTCCAGCACGCCGACGACCTGCGCTACACCATCACCGAGCCGGAGTTCGAGGTGGAGAGCTATCTGCGCCACCAGGCCGACGCCTTCGTCAAGCGCTTCGACGCCAACACCTACCTCTATCTCTCGCGCGCCCTGACGTACTTCGACCTCGCCCGGCGGCACGGCGGCGGCTCGCTCGCGCGGGCGCTGGCCGGCGTCGAGGCGCGGACGCTGCTCATCGCCTTCAGCTCCGACTGGCTCTACCCGCCGTCGGCCTCGGAGGAGATCGAGCGGGCGCTGCGGGCCGCCGGCAAGCCGGTGTCGTACGAGCTGATCGACGCCCCGTACGGGCACGACTGCTTCCTGCTCGAAGAGGCGCGGCAGACTCCCATCATCCGCCGGTTCCTCGGCGGAGCCGGATGACAGCGAGGAAGAGGTTCTTCTCGTGACCGACCAGTCCCCCCGCGACCTCCCCCGGGCCGAACAGGCCCGCGAGTTCGGCTTCGAGACCCGGCAGCTGCACGCCGGGCAGCGGCCCGACCCCAACACGGGCGCGCGGGCGGTGCCGATCTTCCAGACCACCAGCTACGTCTTCGAGGACCCCGAGTCCGCGGCGGCGTACTTCAACCTCCAGGAGTACGGGAACACGTACTCGCGGATCATGAACCCGACCGTCGCGGTGTTCGAGGAGCGGGTGGCCAACCTGGAGGGCGGCAGTGGCGCGGTGGCCTTCGCCAGCGGCATCGCCGCGCAGGCCGCCGCGCTCTTCACGCTGCTCCAGCCCGGCGACCACGTCGTGTCGTCCTCGGCCCTCTACGGCGGGACCGTCAACCAGCTCAAGCACCTGCTGCGCAAGATGGGCGTGGAGCTGACGTGGGTGGACCCGGACGACCCGGACGCCTGGCGGCAGGCGGTGCGGCCCGCCACCAAGGCGTTCTTCGCCGAGACGATCGGCAACCCGGCCGGCAACGTGCTCGACATCGAGACCGTGGCGGCCGTCGCGCACGAGCACGGGCTGCCGCTCGTCGTGGACAACACGTTCGCGACGCCCTACCTCTGCCGGCCGATCGAGTGGGGCGCCGACATCGTGGTCCACTCGGCGACCAAGTTCATCGGCGGCCACGGCACCAGCATCGGCGGGGTGGTCGTGGAGGCGGGCACGTTCGACTGGTCCAACGGGCGCTTCCCGGTGGTCGCCGATCCGTCGCCGGCCTACCACGGGCTGCGTTTCCACGAGACGTTCGGCGAGTACGGCTACTTGATGAAGCTGCGCGCCGAGACCCTGCGCGACCTCGGCGCGGCGCTGTCGCCGTTCAACGCCTTCCTGCTTCTCCAGGGACTGGAGACGCTGTCGCTGCGGATGGACCGGCACGTCGAGAACGCGCGGGCGGTCGCGGCCTTCCTCGACGGGCACGAGCTGGCCTCCAACGTGACCTATCCCGGCCTGCCGGGCGCGAAGTACGCGCCCCTGGTGGAGAAGTACCTGCCGCGCGGCGCGGGCGCGGTGTTCTCCTTCGACTGCGCGGGCGGCCGGGCCGGCGGGCAGGGCCTCATCGGCGGCCTGACGCTCTGGTCGCACCTGGCGAACGTCGGCGACGCCAAGAGCCTGGTCATCCACCCGGCCAGCACGACGCACCGCCAGCTCGGCGACGACGAGCTGCGGGCGGCCGGCGTCGGGCCCGGCACGGTGCGGCTGTCGGTCGGCACCGAGTCGGTCGCGGACCTCATCTGGGACCTGGAACAGGGCTTCGCCCGCGTCGGCGCGGCGATCGGGAAGAAGGCGGGGACGGCATGACCGAGCTCGGACGCTACCAGGACCCGCTGACGATCCAGCGGGTGCTCCACTCGACCAGGACGATCGCGATCGTCGGCCTGTCCGGCAACGAGCTGCGGGCCAGCCATTTCGTCGGCTACTACCTCAAGCGGCACGGCTACCGGGTGATCCCGGTCAACCCGCGCGAGAAGGAGATCCTCGGCGAGCCCAGCTACCCCAGCCTGCTCGACGTGCCGGTGCCGGTCGACCTGGTGAACGTCTTCCGCGCCCCCGACGCGCTGCCGGACCTCGCGCGGGAGACCGTGTCGATCCGGGCCGCCGCCCTCTGGTGCCAGTTCGGCGTGATCAACGAGGAGGGCGCGCGGATCGCCGAGGACGGCGGCGTGACCGTGATCATGGACCGCTGCCTGAAGGTGGAGCACGCGCGGTATGTGGGGCGGATGCACTGGCTCGGCTTCAACACCCGCCGCATCACCTCGGTCCGCTCGGGGCTCCAATAGCCGCGATGTTCAAGAATCACATCCCCGCGGATCACGATTATCAGTCCGGGCGGATGATTATCACGCTTGAATAATTTTCGCGTTGTTGCACGTCGGGGCGCCCATACGGGACTGTCTCGTCATGACAAATGACGACAAGGAAGAGGATGACGCGCCGAGCGTGGCGTCCGAATTCGGACGGACGGTCCGGGACGCCCTGGAAAGCAAAGCCCGGACCGTCCGCTTGTGCCTCATACTCGCCGTTCTCGGGACGAGTATGACCATCCCGCTGTTCATCCTCCTGATCGCCCTCAGGACGGTCGCCGGCGGGAACTGAAAGCAGCCTCCCAAGAGGCAGGAGCGCCCTTCGTCACCGGGCGGAAGATCCTCCTCCCTTGGGAGGCTTTTCTCCTCCTGAATGGCAGCGATCCGCCGAAAGTGGATAATCCTCTACCTGAGCAGTCGAACACCGTATCGGGGCGTCCACCAGTCTTCCCGAAAGGACGGTCATGGGGCCGGACGAGTACGACGTCTTCCTCAGTTACGCCGGCGACGACCGGGAGCAGGCGCGCGCCCTGGAGGACGCGCTGCGCGGGGCGAAGGTGCGCGGCCGGCCCCTGCGCGTCTTCCGCGACGAACGGTCGATCGGCCATCACGAGAGCATCACCAGGAAGATCACCGAGGGCGTGCTGCGGTCGGCCGTCCTGCTCGCCTACTACTCGCGGGCCTATCCGACGCGACCGGCCTGCCAGCTTGAGCTGACGTTCGCGTTCCTGCTGGCGCAGCGGAGCCGTACGGTGCGGGGACGCCTCCTCGTGGTCAACCCCGAGGACGGCTCGGACCACATCGAGCCCGTCGAGTTACGCGACCTGAAGTACCGGAGGCCGCCCGCCTCCGAGCCCGAACGCCGGCGCTTCGCCGAGGAGGTGGCCGAGCGGGTGGCGGCGCTGTCCGGCCCGCTCGGCGCGGCGGCGAGCGCCGAGCCGCCTCATTGGTGGCCGGGCGAGCCGCTGCCCGACCGCGAGGCCGTCCATCGGTACGCCGAGCTGTGGCGCCTGCACTCGGCCCTGCACGCGGGCACGTCCGCGCTCGTCGCGCCGGGGCCTCGCATGGGCGTGGCGGTGGTCTCCGGGCTGCCGGGGAGCGGCAAGACCACGCTGGCCGCCCAGTACGCCCAGGAGTTCGCCGCCGCCTTCCCCGGCGGCGTGCACTGGTTCACCCTCGACCCCGAGAAGACGAGCCCCGACCTGCTGCTCGACTACCGCCGCCTGGTGCGCGACATGGCCGTCGCCACCGGGATCCCACTCGCCGGCGTGCCCGACGACCGCCTCCTCCCGCACGTCGCCGCCCATTTCAGGGGGCGGGCGGAGCCAGCGCTGTGGATCGTCGACCAGCTTCCCGCCGGGATCTCCGACGAGACCGTCCGGAAGCTGCTGATCCCATCCCGGTACGTACGCACGATCCTGACCTGCCAGGAGGACCGCTTCACCGACCTCGGCGGCCCCGTACGGCTGGGCGGCCTGACGGAGGCCGAAGGGCTCGCCCTGCTCAGGGACGCGTACGGGCCCGGGGAGGAGGCCGAGGCCGCCGCGCTCGTCCGCGACCTGAGCGGACATCCGCACGACCTCCGCATGGCGGGCGCGGAACTGCGGACGGGCCGCGGCATGATCTCGCTGGCCGAGTACCGCCACCAGGTCGCGGGCAAGGCGGACAGCGTGCTGGCGGACATCCTGCGCGAGCTGGACATCCCGGCCTGGACGGTGCTCGGCCTGGCGTCGTTCCTCGCGCCGGCCCCGCTCCCGCGAGCCCTGCTGAGCCGCGCGGCGGCACTGCT
This sequence comes from Nonomuraea sp. AD125B, assembly GCF_041402765.1. Lineage (NCBI taxonomy): Bacteria > Bacillati > Actinomycetota > Actinomycetes > Streptosporangiales > Streptosporangiaceae > Nonomuraea > Nonomuraea sp. AD125B. The sequence continues at coordinate 288,063 of NZ_JBGLOU010000005.1, forward strand.
GCACGGCTGGAGCAGGCAGGAGACGCAGGAACGGCTGCTGCCCGCCCTGGAGTCACTGACCCGCCGGTGCCTCGTCGCGGCGGCGGGCGAGTGCATGTCGGTGCACGCGCGCGTGCTGCGCGCCGTGCCGGAGCCGGCCCGGCGCGGCTGCCTGCCCGCGGCGGCCCGCGCCGTCGCCGAACACCTGACCGCGCCGGAGCCGGGGCCTGAGATCGTGGCACACGCACGTCACCTGGTCACCCTGGAGGACCTACCCGCCGACGTCGCCGAGACCCTGCTGTCCAGGCTGGCCGCGCTCGACGAACGGTCGTCGAACCTCGTGTCCGCAGCCAGGCACGCACGGGACCTCACGGCCCGGCTGCGCGAACACCACGGCGACGACGCCCCACGCACCCGCGCCGCCGCCGCCCGCGCCGCCCTGCTCCTCGTAACCGTCGCCGACTACGCCCCGGCCGCCGACCTGGCCCGTCTCGCCCTCCCCGACCCACCGCCCACCCCGAAATCCGACCCTCCCCGACCCGCCGACCCGACCCTCGCCGCCGACCCCTCGTCCACCCCCACGCCCGACCCAACCCATGCCGCCGGCCCCCCGTCCGCCCCGGCCTGCGCCACCGAGCTTCCGTCCACTCCCACGCCCGGCCCGGCCCGCGCCACCGGCCTCCCGGGCGCGGCGCCTGGCGAGGACCCTGACGAGGTGCGGGCGGCCTCCCTGCACGCGCTCGCCGCCGCGCTCAACGGCATGGGCGAGTACGCGGAGGCGGAGCCGTACTGGTGCCGGCTGGAAGAGCTGCTGCCCGGGATGCCCGCCGGTCGGGCCGACCGGATGCGTATCGATCGGGCGCGGGCGCTGCGGCAGCGGGGCCGGTTGGCGGCCGCGGCCGCCGTGCTGGCCCAGGTCACCGTCCCCGACCTGCCGCAACGGCACTTGGAGGAGGCACTGCTGCACGGGCTGACCAGCCGCCCCGGCGTGGCCAGGGCGGCGGCGGAGAAGGCCCTCGCCAGTTTCGGACGCGCCGGCCTGGCGCAGCACCCCCTCGCCTACGAGGCGGCCGTGGCGCTGGTGGACGCCGAGCTCGCGGCGTTCGCGCACCGGCCGGCCCCGTTCGGCAAGGTGGACCGGGAGCAGCTCGCCCGGATGAGGACGCTCTGCGAGGAGTACGAGCGCAGCCTGGGCCCCTCGAACCCGCTCACCCTGAGCGCCCAGGTGGGCTACGGCATCAACCTGGCGGGCTGGCAGGACGCCGCGGCGGGCCGGGCCGTGCTGGAGGCGGCGGACGAGCAGGCCCGCACCGTCCTGGGCGAGCTGCACCCCATCAGGCTGCGCATCCGCTACGGCCTGAGTTGCGCCGCCATGCGGGCGCTCGACTTCCCGCTCGCCGCCGATCTCGCGGGCCGGGCGTACGACGGCCAGCGGCTGGTGCTCGGCGAGCGGCACCCCGACACTCTGAAGTCGCTGCTGCAGCTCGGCATAGCCCGCTACAACACACGGGACGGCGACGACGCCGAGGCCCGCGAGCTGATCAGCGAGGCCCGGCGCGGCCTGAGCGAGGTCCACGGCCTGTGGCACGACGAAGTGGTGCGGGGCTACATCGCGGAGGTCTTCGGCGCGCTGCCCCGGCCGCTGTTCGACGGGATGATGCAGGCGACGAACCTCGCCACGGCCGCCCCGGCCAGGCTGCGCCGCGCGCTGAAGGGCCTGCTCGGCCGGGAGTGATCACGCCCCTCGCCCGCAGGCGGGCCTCCGGTCGCCGTCCGGCAGGAACCTGGCCCATTCCGCGGGGGTCAGCTCCCGTCCGGCGATGGTGCAGGCGACGCGGATCAGCTCGTCGGGGTCGACGGGCCAGCGGCTCACCGATCCGTCGTCGGTGAGCACCATGAGGTTCCTGCCGTCCGCGGTGAAGAGGGGCTGCGGATCGTCGGCGAGGTCGTCGAAGGGCAGGGGCTCGCCGACGGGTTCCAAGGTGCGGGTGTCCCACAGCCGCAGGGGCTCCTCGGTGGTCATGAGGGTGCCGTCCGGGCTGACGGTGGCGTTGCCGTTGCCGGTGCGGAGACTGCGGCGCACCGCGCAGGACTCGGGGTCCACGAATCGTACGGTCCGGTCGCCGGAGTTGAGCACGAGCGTGTGCTCGTCAGGGGTGAAGGACACCGCGCCGGTGGCCAGGGTGTAGTCGCCGGCCTGCCGGTCACAACCGCCGCCGGGCGCGCCGGAGGCTACGTCCCAGACGCGGAGCTGCGTCGTGCTGAGGCTGGCCGCCAGCCGGTTCCCCTCCTGGTCGAGCGCGATCTCCGGGTAGACGGCGGAGCTGGTCAGGCCAGCTGGCTGGGCGAAGTCGGGCAGGAGGATCCGCGCCACGGCAGCACCGGTGCCGGTCTCGTGAACCGTCGCCGTGTAACGGCCGGTCTTCGGATCGGCCAGCGTCCTGGCCAGTCGGCGGCCGTCGCCGCTGAAGACCACCCGGGTGCCGACGTCGTACGGAAATGCCAGCACGACCCTCGCCTCGGCGACGGACCAGAGCACGTACTGGTTGTCCAGGTCCGCCAGCAGGTGCTCGCCACCGGGGGAGATCCGCAGGCCGGACGCGCCGCGCAGGTCGGGGACGGGCACGTCCGTGCCGGTCCGCAGGTCGCGCCGCCACACGCCCTCGCTCGCGTCGATGTGGTACAAGGTGACGCCGTCATCGCTCAGCTCGGGTGCGTCGTCCGTGCGCGGCGCGGTCGGCACGTCGGCGGGCCGCAGCGCGGACGCCACGTCCCAGACCACGGCCGCGCCCTCGCCGCCGACCCCCACGAGGCGGCGTCCGGAAGGGTCGAACATCGCGTTGTAGATCACGTCCGGCTCGCCGGGCAGCGAGATCAGCCGCGGTTCCGGCGCGTTCAGGTCGATCAGGCGGACGTCGTCACCGGACAGGGCGACGAGGCCGCCGTCCGGGGCGACTTCCGTGCCCCATGCGTCGGTCTCGGCCGAGGTGATGAACTCGTCGGTGAGGAGGTCCACGACGACGATGGGCGTGTCGCGGATCAACGCGCGCCGGTCGCCGCCCCCGAAGACCACGTCGTCCCCGCGCTTCGTCCAGCGCGTACGGCCGGTGCGCGCGTCCAGCAGCGTCTGGAGGCTGGCGTTGTCCTTGGAGTCGGCCGCGACGAGGAAGGCGCCGGTAGGGCTGAAGGTGAGCGCGGGATCGGATCCGGGGACCCGCCGGGCACGGCTGAGCACCTTGCCGTCGCCGGTGGCGACCACGACCAGCGCGCCGTCCGCCGTCCAGGCGGCAGCCCGGTCGCCGGACGGGGACACGGCCACGGCGACCGGGCGGCCCGGCAGGCCGAGCCGCCACCGGCGTCCGCCGCCGGCCGCGTCGTAGCCGGCCAGGCCGTCCAGCTTCGTGCCCTCCGCGAGGACGATGCGACGGCCCAGCAGATGGGCGTGGGCGTACCGGCCGGACATCCTGGCCGTCACCGTGCGCTTCGAGCGCGGGTCCCACACGACCGGCGTGCCGGACGGGTCCTTGCCGAACACCCGCCCGCTCCGCCGGTCCACCTCGAACAGCGTGCCCGCGCGCCGCCCCACCACCCGGCCGCTCAGCAGGTCCACGAACGCGACCGTGCCGGGCGCGGAGGACGCGGCGGCGATCCTGTGGTCGGCGGTGACGTCCATCGGCGCGTCGCCGGTCCACACCAGGCGGGCCGGCTCGGCGGCGAGGTTCCACAGCAGGACGCGGCCCCCGTCCTCCTCCGCGGCGAGGTGGCGGCCGTCCGGGCCGAAGGCCAGCCGCCGTACGTTCGCGAGCTGCTCGAAGGGGCTGCGCAGGACGCGGGCCGTGCCGCCGGTGAGGTCCCACACGTAGATCCGCCCGTCGGCGGGCGCGCCGGCGTCGCCCGCCTCGGAGTACCTGGAGGCCGCCATCCTGCGCCCGTCGGGGCTGATCGCGAGCGTCTGCAGGTGGAAGGGGATCGGGTCGCCCGGCCGGATGCGCGGGAACGTGAGCACCCCGCGCATCGCCTCGTGCACCGTCGTGACGAGGCTGCCGCGGGCGGCGGCGGTCCCCTCCGTACGCCAGGCGTGCACGGCCAGCAGCAGCGCCCGGTCCAGGTTGCCGTCCCGGTCGGCGAGCGCCTGGCCGGCGAGGTAGCGGGACGTCGCCTGGCGCAGATTGGCCAGCGCCTCCTCAGCGCGCAGCGCGGCGATCACCGCCGCCGCCGCCGTGGACGCGGCCAGCACGGCGAGCGCGGTCACGGCCGCGGCGGTCACCCGGCGGGTCTTGCGGTGCTGGCGTACGTCCTCGCCGTCGAGCTCGTCCGGATCCCTGCCGTGCAGGGGCGCGGCGAGCTGCACCAGGCAGCCGCGGAACCGCTCGTTGCGCAGGTCGCGCTGGTCCTCCTCGGCCGCCCAGCGCAGATCGACCCAGAGCGGCTGGTGAGGGTGGACGTCGCGGAGCGCGGGCGGCAGCGCCGAGGAACGTTCCACGTCGAAGTCACCGGCGTTCTTGTCCCAGACGAGCGAGCCGCCGCACAGGACCAGCCGCAGCGTGTCCACGCTCTTGTGCGTCAGCCAGTAGCGGATCTCGTCGTCCACCCAGGCCGACCCGGCGGCCTGCGGCGAGAGGAACACGATGAGGAAGCGGGAGGCGGCCAGCGCGTCCTCGATCGCCGGACGCAGCCCGGGGCTCGCCGGCAGGCTGGACTGGTCGCGGAAGATCCGTAAGGCCCGCAGCCGGTACCAGGGCCGGGCCAGGCGGTGCAGGCCGTCGCGCACGGCCTTCACCAGGTGGGAGTCCGGCTCCCAGGCATAGGACAGGAAGGCGTCGTACCGGTGCGCGGACGGCGGTTCCGGCCGCTGCTCCGCCCGTTCATCGTCCGGCACCGGCCATCGCCTCCGGATCGCTCACCCCGGCCAGCTCGCCGAAGCCCATCGCGTAGTCCTGGATGCGGCGCTGCACCTGCCGCAGCTCGGCGCGGCAGGCGACGTTGTCCGGCCACGCCGACTCGGGCGCGTCCGGATGCGCCTGCTCGTACTCGCGCAGCCGGGGGTGCCACTTCGACAGGAAGGGCCGCAGCTCCTGGTTGAGCATGGTGATCGCGAGCTGCTCGACCGTACGGCCGCCGGGGGCGGGCACCGACGGCCGGCTCGCTTTCAGCGTGTCGCGTACGGTGGCGAACAGGCCGTAGAGCGAGGAGAGCGCCTCCCGCGTCAGGCCCTCGTCGTCGTCCAGCGGCTGCGTGGACACGCGGGTCGTGGTCTCCACGAACAGCTTCCATGCGACGTCGCGGCTCTCGTTGTTGACCACGAACGTCAGCTCGCTCACCTGCGGGAGCGACAGCTTCACCTCGGTCAGCCGGGCCGACCGGTTGTAGATCTGGATCACCACGACGCCCGCCATCCCCGCCACCGCTCCGGCGGTGACGTAGAGGCCGCGCCCGCCGATGCGCGTCAACTCGAAGATCACCAGACCGGCCAGCGCACCGACGACGGCCGCCGCGGCCACGCGCACGATTCGCCCGCGCGGCAGACGGGTTCGGGGGGTCTTCACCGCCACGAAGCGACTCTACATTCGGCGTCTTCTGACAGCCAGACGATCGGCGCCCGAGGTCCGGCTCGTTCTGCCAAGAACGCGGCCTGCCGTCGTCCTGACCGGCGCACCAGGATGTTCGCCTCCGGGGCGGATCTTCGCGAGTTGCGCGCCACCTCGTCCGTCGACCATCTGCGGTCGGAGCGGCAGAAGGCCTCGGCGGGGGCACCCTCACGGGCGCGGAGGCGGTGGAGGCGGGCCTGGCCCTGTCGGTCGAGGACGATCCGGTGGCCGCCGTCACAGCCTTGGGGCGTACGTACGCGGAGCTGGACCCCCGGCTGGTGCGGCACATCAGGAGCGCGGCGGCCGAGGGCTTCGACGCCACGCTCGAGTTCGAAGCCTGGGCGCAGGCGTACTCGGCAACCCAGCCACGCATCCACGAGGTCCTGGCCCGGGTGGTCAGGCGGACGGTTGCTGGAGCAGGGGGGCGACGAGGGTGGCGAACTCCTCCGGCGTCGTGATCGGCACGCCGAGTTGCTGGGCCTTGGTGTGTTTGGAGCCTGCCTTATCCCCCGCCACCAGCAAAGACGTTCGGGCGGACACGCTGGAGGAGGCCTTGCCGCCGGCTCGCTCGATGAGCTCGTTGACCTCGTTGCGTGACAGCGCCGCGAGCGGCCCGGTCATCGTGCCGGTGACCACCACCGACATCGAGGCCAGCGGCAGTGTCGTCGTCATCACTGAATCCGCTGCCTGCTGGTCCGGCGTCGCTTCCGCGGCGGGCGGGGTGGCGCCGGGCTCGGTCATGTTGACGCCCGCGCGTACGAGCTTGTCGATGAGCGGGGCGAGCTCGGTCAGCTCGTCCACCACCACCGGCGCCTTCTCCGGGCCGATGCCGTCCACCTGCTGGATCGCGTCGGGGTCGGCGGCGCGGATCGCGTCCATGGTGGCGAAGTGGCGGGCGATGCGGCGGCTCATGGATCGGCCCGTGCCGCGTACGCCCAGTGCGCAGAACACCCGGCTGAGCGGCCGGCCCTTGGCCCGGTCGAGGGCGGCCAGGAGGTTGTCGGTGCTGGTGGCGCCCATGCGTTCGAGGCCGAGCAGCTGCTCGCGGGTCAGGAAGAACAGGTCGGCGAAGTCGGCGATGAGACCGGCGTCGAGCATCTGCCTGATCCGGTTTTCCGCCAGGCCCTCGATGTCGAGCTGGTCGCGGCCGGCGGCGTAGACGATGGAGGCGATCGCCCGGCATCCGCGCCCGCGCACGCACCGCCACCGCTCCTGGGAGGCGTCGATCGCGTCGCCGCACGACGGGCACACCTGGGGGATGTCGATGGGCCGCTCGTCGCCGGTGCGCAGGTGCACGACGGGCGCCTCGACCCGCGGGATGACGTCGCCCGCCTTGTAGACGGTGACGCTGTCGCCGATCATGAGGCCACGGCGCGCGATGTCGGCGGGGTTGTGCAGGGTCGCGTACGTGACGAGGCTGCCGTCGAGCTCGACCGGCTCCAGCACGGCGCGCGGGGCGATGATGCCGGTGCGGCCGGTGTTCCACTCCACGGCAAGCAGCTTGGTGATCTTTTCTGTGGCGGGCAGTTTGTAGGCGATCGCCCAGCGCGGCGCGCGCGAGCTGAACCCGGCCTGCGCCTGGTCGGCGGCCAGATCGCACTTGATCACGATGCCGTCGATGCCGAACGGCAGCTCGGCCCGGACCGCCGCGATCTCGCCCACCCGCTCCTGGACGCGCTCCAGCGTGCCGGCGACGATGCCCGCGACCGGCGTGGCCGCCGTGGTCTGCACCCCCTGCGCGGCCACCCACTCCATGACCTCGCTGTGCGGCAGCTCGCGCAGCCGCGTGGCCTGCTCGGAGTCGTCGTCGGGCCGCGGCAGCGCGCCGTAGCCGAAGAAGGTCAGCTCGCACACGTAGGGGCGGTCCTGCGCCCGCAGCGTGCCCGCCGCCGCGCTGCGCGGGTTGGCGAACGTGGTGCCGTCGTGCGCCCGCCGCTTGGCGCACGCCTCCTCGAACTGGCTGGTGGTCATCATGACCTCGCCGCGCAGCTCGACCGTGACCGGCTCGGCCAGCCGGTCGGGCAGGCCGACGATGGTGCCGATGGCGTGCGAGACGTCCTCTCCCGCGACCCCGTCGCCGCGCGTGACGAGCTGCGCCAGCCGGCCGCGGCGGTAGCGGGCCGAGATCGCGAGGCCGTCGAGCTTGGGCTCCACGCTCCACGCCGCCACCGGACGGCCGAGCCGCCGCTCCAGCGAGGCCGCCCAGTCGGCGAGCTGCTCGGGGCCGAACACGTTGTCCAGGCTCAGCATGGGCACCGTGTGCGGCACGTCGCCCACGACGGCCCCGCCCGCCACCTTGCCGGTCGGCGAGGCGGGCAGCACCTCGCCCGGGTGCTCCTCCTCGTAGGCGGCGATGCCGCGGACCAGCCGGTCGTAGGCGTCGTCGTCGAGCGTCGAGGTGCCGTCGGCGTAGTAGGCCGCGGCGGAGTCGACGGCGAGCTGCACGGCCTCGGCGTATGCCGTGGCGTCGGCGGGCACGGTGAAGGGGGGCGTCTCGGTCATGGCCCCATCATGGCGATCGCCACCGACAACTTCCGGCCCGCCGACGCGCGTGTGGACGGGCCGCGTTCGCGATGGCCTGAAGGGCGTGGAGGGCATGAGGAGAGGGTCGCATCGGCGGACGGTGCGACCCTCTCGTTCTCTGTGGCGGTGATCAAATGTGGTGAGCGAGACGGCCGCGGCGTGGCCGGACTCGGCTCAGGGTGATCAGTTCGGTTGGTCGGCTTGGTCGGTCAGCCGATCGGCTGATGGTTGATCGGCTCGATCGAGTTGGCCGGGTTGGCTTCGTCGTCGGTTGGCTTGGCTCGGTTGGCTTGGCTCGGTTGGCTTCGTCGTCGGTTGGCTTGGCTCGGTCGGCTTGGCTCGGTCGGCTTGGCTCGGTCGGTCGGTGCTGATCGGGGATCAGCCGCCGCCACCTCCGCCACCTCCGCCGCCGCCACCGCCGCCGCCACCGCCGCCACCGCCACCGCCGCCGCCACCGCCGCCACCACCGCCGCCGCCGGCGCGGTTGACGTTCTGGTTGTTGATGTCGACGTTGGCGCCGCCGCCACCGCCGCCACCTCCACCGCCGCCACCTCCACCGCCGCCGCCACCACCGCCACCTCCACGGATGGCGCGGCAGCGGGCCGGGTTCCGGTGGAACCTGCAGGGACGCTGGGTGGTGAGGCTTTCCGTCGTCGTCGCGCTCTGAGCGGTGGGCTCAGCGGCGGCGGCCGGGGCCGAAGCCGCCACCGGGACGACAAGGGCCGAGGCCGTCATCGCTGCGGCCGCGAGGAGGTTCTTGACGCTGGTCATGTCAGTTCACCTTCCGCTGGTGCTTGGGACGGAGGGCCATTCCGGGTCCTGACTGAACACCGGGTCTCGGCCCGAACTCGACTCCACGCTAGGGCGACCCCCCGGCCCGCTTGATCCCGTGGCGGCAAAGGCTGGGCTGCCCTTATTTTGAGCGCCGTAGGAGTACGGTGAGGTCCGTAAGAACCGGCATGACCGGGACAAAAGAGCAGGCCAACGACGGGCGGCGTTCGTCGAGGGATGCCGAAGTCCTCCACACGATGCATCGCGACAGAAGGAGAAGCCGGTAAAGGGGCAGGCGCCCGCGACGGCGGGCCGGGAGGCCGCCGGGCTTTACGACCTGAAGGCGGCGGTAGAGCAGGCGGCCTGCTCCGGTTGCGGTTGCATGACCGGAACAGGCACCTTAGGACGGGCTCTCCAATGCCGCTGAGTAGCGTCAGTCGAGCTGCTCGTAGTCCAGCTCGGACGTAGTTGGTGCCGTCCGCGAAGTGCGGTGACCCCTTGGCCAGGCGGATGTGGTAGCCCGGCCGGGGTGTGGCCCGACAGTCGCGGCGACGGCTAGGGCCACCAAGGGACGGCCAGGGCTGATGGGAGCACTTGGATGCGCCACTCTCCTTCGCCGAAGTGTTAGCGCTAACATCAAGGCGCTGCAGCGACCAGGGGTTCTCTAGGGGGCTTCAGGGGGAGCGCGGGGGCACGGTGCTGCCACTGGAGACCAGTTCGGGTGAGATGAAGCGCTGACCGACCGTGGCTGCACGAGTCGCCGCACCGCGATGGAGTCGAGGCGGTCGGGCGCGCTCTCGATGAGCGAATACCGCAGGGAGAAGGTCGCGGCGAAGTAGCGGCCGATTCCGGGCGCCCGCTGCCCCGCTCGTAGGTGGCGTAAGTCAGCGCCGCCGCGGCCGCCTCGTTGATCAGCAGGCCGGTCGCCGCCGAGCAGCCGTTGAGCAGGCGTCCTACGGCCGGGCTGCCGGGACTCCCCACAGACGACGTGCAGGGTGACGTCGAGCCGGCGTCGCGGAGGCGTCACACCTACGCGCCACCCCGCTCCACCACGGCCGCGGGACGAGTCCCGGCCTCCTCGGAGTCCAGGTCGACCACGTCCAGGATGGCAGCCTGGCGCCCTCCTGGGCGATGTTCATGAGGACAGGCGCCTTCGACCACGCGGGAGTCGGTGACCCAGGCGCAGCGCCCGCCCCCCGTCGGTCTCGGTGACCGGCAGCGCGTCACGGCCCAGGTGACGAGCAGGCCGCGACCCTTGGTCAGGGCGCCGGTGTCAGGGGCGGGTGACGAGGATGCCGTCCTCGTCGGAGAAGAGCTCGGCCCCCGGATGGAAGACCGCGTCGCCGAAGGTGACCGGGACGTCCCGCTCGCCGGCGCCCGTCTTGGCGCTCTTGCGGGGGTTCGAGCCGAGCGCCTTGACGCCGAGGTCCAGGTCGCGGAGGGCGGCGACGTCGCGGACCACGCCGTTGATCACCACGCCGGCCCAGCCGCTCGCCACCGCGATGCCCGCGATGACGTCGCCCATGAGCGCGGCGCGCAGGGAGCCGCCGCCGTCCACGACCAGCACGCGCCCCTCGCCGGGCTCGGACAGCACCGACTTGAGCAGGGCGTTGTCCTCGTGGCAGCGGACGGTCGCGATCCGGCCGGAGAAGGCGCGGCGGCCGCCGTACTGGCGCAGTTGCAGGTGGCAGGAGTCGAGCTGGTCGCCGCGCTCGTCGTACAGGTCGGCGGTGGAGATGGTCATGATCGCGCCCTTCCGTCGGCACGACTCTACGAGGTGGCGCGGGCCGGCACGCGAACGCCCCCGGCGGCGAGGTCGGCGGCCGGGGGCGTCGGACGTTGGCGCTCCAGGCATCCCCGCTGGAGCGACGCCAGATTATCGGCTCAATGTCCGGTTTGTATAGGTTTTTTCGGTCAGTCGCCACGCCCGCCCGGTCGCCACACACGGCGAACGCCTCGGCCGCCATGACAGCCGAGGCGTTCTGTGGGCACTCGATCCCAATAGCCATATACCCACGTCGCCCGCCTTATATGCATATGTCCGTTTGATGTGGCAGGCCCACGCCAGCCGCCAAAGGCGACGTAATGTATGCAACAGCTTGCGCATGAACCACCCTTGAGCCAAGAAGGCTGCCAGCCGATCAAGGAGTTGTATACATGTCGGCCGTGGACGACCTCAGAAGCCTCATCCTGGGCGGCCAGTACGCCCCAGGAGACCGGCTCGCCGAGGTCGAGCCGGCCGAGGTCCTCGGCGCCAGCCGCACCCCCGTACGCGAGGCGTTGCGCCGGCCGGCCGCGGAAGGGCTGGTCGAGCTCATCGCGAACAAGGGCGCCAGGGTGGTCGAGCACCCTCGCGACGACCTGGAGTCGATCTTCGAGCTGCGGGCCAGGATCGAGGGGCTGCCGCCCGCCAGGCGGCGCTCGCCGCCGCCCCGGAGGACGCCGACCGGCTGCACGCCGTCGCCGTGGAGCTGCGCGAGCACGCCGGCCGGGACGACCTCGACGCCGTCCACCGGCTCAACGCCGGCTTCCACCAGGGCCTGGTCCGGCTCGGCGGCAGCGCGCTGCCGGCCCAGCAGATCAGCATGCTCGTCCACTCCCCCGTGCTGCTGCGCACGTACGGCTCCTTCGACAAGGAGGCCATGGACCGCAGCGCCGCCCACCACCTGGAGATCGCCGCGGCCGTCCGCGCCGGCGACCCCGACTGGGCGGAGGCGGTCATGAGGGCCCATCTGTTCTCGGCCCGCGCGTCGTTGCTGGGCCCACGGCACCAGGAGAGCCAGCCATGAGAGGACTCCCGCTCGGCGACGTCCGGGTCGTGGAACTCGGGCAGCTGATCGCCGGCCCGTTCTGCGGCCAGTTGCTCGGCGACTTCGGCGCCGAGGTGATCAAGGTCGAGGACCCGCGCACAGGCGACCCCATGCGCCAGTGGGGCAGGGAGAAGCCGCACGGCAAGTCGCTGTGGTGGCCGGTCGTGGCCCGCAACAAGAAGTCGGTGACCTGCGACCTGCGCACCCCCGAGGGCCAGGAGCTCGTCCGCCGCCTGGTCGCGAAGTCCGACGTGCTGCTGGAGAACTTCCGCCCCGGCACGCTGGAGCGCTGGGGTCTCGGCCCGGAGCGGCTGCACGAGCTCAACCCCCGGCTCGTCATCACGCGCGTGACCGGCTACGGCCAGACCGGCCCGTACGCCCCCCGCGCCGGCTACGGCTCGATCGGCGAGGCCATGGGCGGCATCCGGTACGTCACCGGCGACCCGTCGCTGCCCCAGTCGCGGGCCGGCGTCTCGCTGGGCGACTCGCTGGCCGCCACGTACGCCTGCCTCGGCACCCTCGTCGCGCTGCACGAGCGCGAGCGCAGCGGCCGCGGCCAGGTCGTCGACTCGGCGATCTACGAGTCGGTGCTGGCCGTGATGGAGTCGCTGCTGCCGGAGTGGCAGCAGGCCGGCTACCAGCGGGAGCGCACCGGCGCCGTGCTGCCGAACGTCGCGCCGAGCAACGTCTACCCGACCGCCGACGGCGACAGCGTCCTCATCGCGGCCAACCAGGACAGCGTGTTCACCCGCCTGGCCGCCGTGATGGGCCGCCCGGAGCTGGCTGAGGACGAGCGCTACGCCACGCACGCCGCCCGCGGCGCGAACATGGCCGAGCTGGACGGCCTCATCGCGGCCTGGTCGGCGACGCTGCCCGCCCAGGACCTGCTCGGCCTGCTGCACGCGGGAGGGGTGCCGGCCGGGCGGATCTACCGCGCGGCCGACATGTTCGCCGACCCGCACTTCGCCGCCCGCGAGGCCATCGTCCGCGTCGCGCACCCCGACTTCGGGGAGCTGGCCATGCAGAACGTCGCGCCGAAGCTGTCGGACACGCCCGGCGCGGTCCGCTCCACCGGGCCGGAGCTGGGCCGGCACAACCACGAGATCTACCACGGCCTGCTCGGCCTCACGCAGGAGGAGACGGACCGGCTCTCCGCCGGCGGGATCATCTAGCGGTCCGGGCGTCCAGCGGTCCGCAGGCGGGCCGCAAGCGCCCCGGCGCTCAATGGTGGACGTACCGCACGGACCGCCACCCGGGAGAGCCGATGAACCGTCACCTCCGCGCCCTGCTCGGCGCCACCGCCGCCGCCGTGCTCGCCACGACCCTCGCGGCCCCCGCGCACGCCGCCGGCGGCCGGCCCTTCCTGTTCACCTACACCTTCGCCGGTCACCTCAAGGTGGCCGGCGGCGATTTCACCGTCGGCGGCCGGGTGTACGTGAGCGTCAAGCACAGCAACGGCGTCCCGGCCTTCGGCAAGTGGGCGGTGGCCCGTACGCATCCGGTGACGCCGGGCGGGGCCGTCTACGTGGACACGCCGCTCGCCTCCCCGTGCAACGGCGGCCGCAACGGCTACGCCGAGGCGTACGACGCCGTCACCAGGACGTGGTCCGCCCGCCTGCCGGTGACCGTGTGCCGCAGGATCGACTGAGGGTCAGGCGCACTTGCCCTTGAGCCAGGCCCGGTACTCCTTGGTGTAGTTGGTCATCACGCTGGCCGGGGCCGCGTCGAGCACGCTCTGCCAGCGGGCGGTGTTGCCGGTCCAGGACGGCGGCGGCTCCTCCCAGCCCACGCTGTCGGTCCAGCGGGCCGCGCCGCCCTTGAGCAGCGTGGGGTGGCGCTTGGCCAGCTCGGCCTGGATCCACGTGTCGGTCGAGTAGACCAGGATGCGCTGCGCGCCCTGCCGCTCCTTGATCGGGTCGGAGATCTCCTTCCAGGCGGCCGCCGCGTACGTGGCGTTCGACAGGATGGGCTTCGTCTCGGGCTTGATCTCCAGGAGGGCGACCAGGCCGCGCGAGCGCACCTGATCGAGCCATTCGCGCAGCGTGTAGACCCGCTCCCCCGTGTAGGGGCCGCGCGTGATGGTGCGGCTCTGCAGGTTGCCGGTGCCGGCGGCCCACCAGAGGTCGGTGATGTTCTGCTTGGTGCCGGTCAGGCCGTTGGTGGAGGTGTTGTGCCACATGACGGCCTTGGTGCCCTGCCGGGTGAGCTGTACGTCGCCCTCGACCCCGTCGGCGCCCCAGCTCTTCTGGTCGTTGAGCCCCCGCGGGTTGTTGGGCTGGCGGATCTTGTCCCGCTCCCACGGGTTGGCGCCGGTCGGGTAGCCGCCGTGGCCGAAGACCTGGGGGCAGGCGACGGCCGCGCGGGTGGCGCTCGTGCCGGCGTGGGCGGGAAGCCCGGCGGCCGGGAGCGTCACGGCCACCGCCGTGGCCAGCGACATCGCTCTGGTCATCATTCTCATGGAGGTGCGACTCCCGCCTGTAGGTGATCCGGGGGAAGGCTACGCGCGGCGGCGTTCGTGATCAAGGGGCGGTCAGCGGCGCAGGAAGGCGGCGATCTCCGGCACCAGCCGTTCGTGGGCGTCCTCCAGCACGTAGTGGCCGGCGTCCGGATAGGCGCGCACCGTCGCGTGCGGCAGGCGGCGGCGCCACTCGCGCAGCATCGCGCGGTCGAAGACCGGGTCGCGCAGCCCCCAGCCGATCAGCACGGGCCGGTCGGCGAACGCGCGCACGCCCTCCGCGGCCCGCACCAGCAGCGGCCAGGCCCGGTCGGCCGGGCTGAGCGGGATGTCGGTGACGAAGCGGCGGACCGCCACCCGGTGCCCCGGGTCCCGGCCCGGGGCGAGGAAGGCGGCGCGCACGCCCCTCGGCAGGGGGCGGCGCAGCCCGAACGGCGGCAGCGTGGCCAGCCGGGCGAAGGCGTGATGGCGCAGGAACAGGCGCTCGCCCGCCGCGGTCTCGCGCAGCAGCCAGAACGGCAGCCGCAGGGCGGGCCGTACGCGCTCGCCGTACGGGCTGGGGAAGGCGGCGGTGTTGAGCACCACGAGCCGGGCCACCCGGCCGGGGTGGCGGGCGGCCCAGGCCATGCCGATCGGACCGCCCCAGTCGTGCATCACCAGCGTCCAGCCCCGGTCCGGGACGCCCTCGTGCTCGACGAGGTGCGCGGTCAGCGCGTCCAGGTCGGCCACGCGGGAGGCCAGGGTGTGTGCGTAGCGGTCCTCGCCCGGCTTGTCCGACAGGCCCATGCCGATGTGGTCGGGGGCGAGGCAGCGGTGCTCGCCGCGCAGCGCCGTGATCAGCCGCCGCCACAGGTAGCTCCAGGACGGGTTGCCGTGCAGCATGAGCACCGGCGCGCCCGCGCCCTCGTCCACGTAGTGCTGGCGCAGGCCGTCCCGTACGAACCAGCGGGACGCGAACGGGTAGCCGGGCAGGCGGGAGGCGTCCACGCTCAGCTCCCCGCCGGGGCGGCCGCGAGGTGGGCGGCGAGCCGGGACAGGCCCTCCGCCGTCGTGACGCGCGGCGCGTAGCCGAGGTCGCGGCGGGCCGCCGACAGGTCGAACCAGTGGGACGTGGTCGCCTGCACGGCGATCATCCGGGTGAGCGGCGGACTCGCCCCGGCGAGCCGGCACCCGTGCTCGACCACCCCGGCCGCCAGCCGCGCCAGCCGGGCGGGCACCCGCGGCCGTACGGGGCCGAGCCCGGCCGCCGCCAGCAGGCCGTTGACCCACTGCGCGATCGGGACCGGCTCGTCCTGGGCGACGAAGTAGGCGCGCCCGGCGACCGGGCGGCCGGGGGCGAGCGCGTCCAGGGCCAGCAGGCACGCCTCGGCCGCGTTGTCGACGTACACGGTGTCGATCAGCTTGCCGGGGGCGCGCGGCAGCAGCAGCCGGCCGCGCCGGGCCCGCGCGGTGAGCTGCGGCAGGAAGTGCGGGTCGCCGGGCCCCCAGATGAGGTGCGGCCGCAGCGCCACGGTGGCCAGCCGCGCGCCGCTCGCGGCCAGCACGATGCGCTCGGCCGCCGCCTTCGTCGCCGGGTAGGGGGCGAGGTGGCGGCGGGCGTACGGGACGGACTCGTCCACGCCCTCCAGGTCGCGGCCGTCGTGCACGACGCTCGGCGAGGAGATGTGCACGAGGCGGGCGATCCCGGCGCTCAGGCAGGCGTCGACCACGTGGGCCGTGCCGTGCACGTTGATCGTGCGGAAGTCGCCGGGCTCGCCCCACAGCCCGGCCAGCGCGGCGCAGTGCACCACCGCGTCGTGCCCGGCCACGACGGCGCGCACCCGGTCGAGGTCGCGGACGTCCCCGGTGCGCTGGAGCACGCCGTACGCGTCCAGCTCAGGACGCCGGCTGCGCTGGAACGCGGTCACCCGGTCGCCGCGCGCGGCGAGCAGCCGGCACACGGCCTGCCCGAGGAAGCCGCCGCCGCCGGTCACCAGCACGTTCATCGCCCGGCCTCCCCCAGCTCGCGGGCGGCCCAGCGGGCCAGCAGCGGGCGGCGGATCTTGCTGGCGTGCCGGACGTCCATCGGGAATCCCGGATGCGGCAGCACCTCGGCGACGGCGGGCGGGGCGTGCTCGCGTACCCGGACGAGGACCGCGCGGCGCTCGCTCCCGGAGAGGCCGGGCTCGCACTCCACGCAGAGCACCGGGCGGCGGCGGCCCTCCGGCCCCACGCCCACGAGGGCGGTACGGCGCACGCCGGGCAGGTCGTTGACGATCGGCTCGACCTGGTCGGTGTAGAGGTCGCCGGCCGCGGTGCGGACCCGCTCGCCCTTGCGGCCGGCGAACCAGAGGCGGCCCCGCTCGTCCATCCACCCCAGGTCGCCCATGCGGTGCACGGGCGTGCCGCCGTCGTCGATGCGGGCGAGGGCGGTGTCGTACGGGCGGCCGAGGTAGGGGTCGCTCACCGCCGGCCCGGCCACGGTGATCTCCCCGACGGTGCCGGGCGGCACCAGCAGGTCGTCCGACCAGTACGGGACGGGCTCGTCCGTGACGGCGATGACGCGGACCCGGTTGCCCGGCAGCGGCGCGCCCAGGAACGTGCCCGCGCCCTTCGCCGTGTCCCCGGCGGTCGCGGTGAGCTCGGCCGCGTTCGCGGCGCTGACCAGGAGGCATTCCGTGGCGCCGTACACGGAGAGCAGTTCGGCCCCCTCCGGCAGGCACCGCAGGGCGCGGCGCAGGACCGCGTGCGGCAGCGGCGCGCCCGCGGTGAGCACGGTCCGCACGCCGTCCAGCGTGAGGCCGCGCTCCAGGCAGTGGCGGGCCAGCCCGTCCAGCAGCGCGGGCGCGGCGAACAGGCCGGTGACGCGGTGCGCGCGGATCGACTCCGCCATCGCGGCGGGGTCGCTGCGGGCGGGACGGCGCAGGTTCAGCCGGGGGACGACGGAGGCGCAGCCCATGACGGGCGCGGCGATCGCGAACGGCAGGAACGTGGACCAGACCGTCCCGCCCGGCCGCAGCGCGCCCAGGCGCGCCAGCAGCTCCAGCTGCCCGGCCAGGTGCCGGTGCCGGAGCGGCACGCCTTTGGGCACGCCGGTGGAGCCGGAGGTGAAGGCCACGAACGCCGGGCCGTCGCCCTCCCCGCGCGGCGCGGGCCAGGAGCCGGGCGGCGACGGGCGGGCCAGGCGCAGCGTGCGCGGGCCCACGGTGATCGTGGTCCGTACGCTGCCGCGGGCCCAGCCCAGCAGCACACGGGCGAGGTGGGCGAGGGGCACGCCGATGAACGCCTGCGGCGCGGCCTCGGCCAGGCACCTCCTCATGGCGCGCGCCCCGAGGCCCGGGTCGATGAGCACGGGGACGGCCCGCAGCCGGAGCAGGGCGTGGATCAGCGCGACCAGCTCCCGGCCCGGCGGCACCATGACGGCAGTCGTCGTCCCCGCGCCGACGCCCGCGCGCTCCAGGGCCAGGGCGGTGCGGCCGATCAGGTCGTCCAGCTCGCGGTACGTGAGCGTCTCGGGGCCTCTGCCGCGCCGTCCGTCGATGCGGCAGACGACGGCCTCGGGACGGGCATGCGGCCAGCGTCCGGTCAGCTCAGCCTCGGCGGCGAAGAGCCGGGCACCCTCCATGAAAGCACTCCCTCCCGGTGTGTCGTGTTTTGGGCGATCCGTGTGCGGTAACTATTCGTAGCAATACGTTACTCAACGTGACTAGGAGTCCAAGACATGCGCCGATTCATCGCCGTCATCGCCGCCGGAACGGCCACAGCCGTGCTGCCGCTCGCCGCGTCGAACCCGGCCTTCGCCGCTCCCGCTCCCGACGTACCTGCGCCCGCTCCGATCGCGGCCGGACCCGCGCCCGAGCCCGCGCCTGCGCCGGAGCCGGCCGCCGCGCCCGAGCCGGCCGTCGACCAGGCCGCCGCACCCGAGCCCGCCGCCGACGAGGCCGCCGCGCCCGAGCCGGCCGTGGACGAGGCTGCGGCGCCCGAGCCGGCCGCCGCGCCTGAGCCCGCCGTGGACGAGGCCGCCGCTCCCGAGCCCGCCGCCGACGAGGCCGGCGCGCCCGAGCCGGCCGCTGACGAGGCGGGCGCGCCTGAGCCCGCCGCCGACGAGGCCGTCGTGGACGCGGCTGCGGCGCCCAAGCCCGCCGTTGAAGAGGTCTCCGCGCCCGAGCCCGCCGCCGACGAAACCGGCGCGCCCGACCCGGCCGCCGACGAGGCCACCGCACCGGAGCCCGCCGCCGACGAGGCCACCGCTCCCGAGCCCGCCGCCGACGAGGCCGCCGCTCCCGAGCCCGCCGCCGACGAGGCCGCCGCTCCCGAGCCCGCCGCTGACGAGGCCGCCGCTCCCGTGCTCGCCGACGTGTAAGGCCCGAAGCCGCGTTGGCCAGGCCGATCCCGTGCCCGGCGCCGACATGTCCACGCCCGGCACGCAACGGGTCCCGGCCTGATCCGGCCCGCCCCAGCAGCCCGACGCTGCTGCTCCGCACGGGCGGCGCCTCCCGCGGCCGGTCGGTGGGCGGTCTCGGCTGACCAGCCCGCCACCCGCCGGCCCCGGCGGCCCGGACCCGGCCCCGTCACCTGACGGGCGCCCGCCGGCCCGGAGCCCGCCGCCTCACAGACCCGGCCGGTCCCGGCTCACATACTTGGTGAGCTGGACCGACCGGGTCTGTCGGCATGTGGTCAGGACGGTACGGGCGAGAAGATCAGGGTGGCATTGTGGCCGCCGAAGCCGAAGGAGTTGGACATGACCGGCGCGGCCGGCATGGGCCGGGCCTCGGTGACGACGTCGAGGTCGCACTGCGGGTCGAGGACGCTCAGGTTGGCCGTCGGCGGGACGGCGCGCTCGTTCAGCGCGAGGACGGCGGCCACCGCCTCGATGGCCCCGGCGGCGCCGATCGCGTGCCCGGTCACCCCTTTGGTGGAGGTCACCGGCACCCGTACCGTCCCGAACACCTGGTTGATCGCCCGCGCCTCGGCCAGGTCGTTGAGCGGGGTGCTGCTGCCGTGCGCGTTGACGTGCGCGATCTCGCCCGGCGTCAGCCCCGCGTCGGCGAGTGCGGCGCGCATGCAGCGGGCGGCCCCGTCGCCCTGCTCGGGCGGCGCGGTGATGTGGTGGGCGTCGGAGGAGAACCCGAGCCCCGACAGCTCACCGTAGATGTGGGCGTCCCGGGCGAGGGCGTGCTCCAGGTTCTCCAGGACGACGAACGCGGCCCCCTCCGCCAGCACGAACCCGTCGCGGTCCCGGTCGAAGGGCCGGCTGGCCCGTTCCGGCGCGTCGTTGCGCAGCGAAAGGGCGCGGCAGCGTTCGAAGGCCAGCAGCACGGACGGCGTGATGGACGCCTCGGCGCCGCCGGCGATGACCAGGTCGGCGGTGCCGTCGCGGACCAGCCGGGTGGCCTCGGCGATGGCGTGGGCGCCGGAGGCGCAGGCGGTGGCCACGGACAGGCTGGGGCCGAGGATCCCGTGGCGGATGCTGATCGCGGCCGCCATCGCGTTGTGCATGACCATCGGGACGTGCAGCGGGCCGGGGTTGCCGCGGCCCGCGTGGCGGCCGGAGAGCAGCCCGGCCTCGTAGGTCAGGGCGCCGCCGAAGCCGCTGCCGGTGACGACGGCCTGCCGCTCGGGCGGCGTGCGCACCGGTCCCGCGTCGTCCACGGCGTCGTCCATCGCGTCGCCGGCCGCGCAGACCGCGAGCTGCGCCACGCGGTCCAGGCGGGAGGCCTGCTTGGGCGTCAGGTAGCCCTCGACGTCCAGGCCGGTGACCTCGCAGGCGAACGTGGCGCCGAGCCCTTCGGTGTCGAAGGAGGTGATGCGGCGCGCGGTGGAGCGGCCGGCGAGCAGCGCGTCCCACAGCTCCTTGGGGTGCGCGCCGGCCGGGGTGCGCACGCCCAGCCCGGTGACGGCCACCCGGGCGCGCGGCCTTGCCGCCGCCCCGCCGCCGGTCGCCGGGCTCATCCCAGACGCTCCGGCGCCAGCTCGCGGGCGCGGGCCAGCACGTCGCCCACGGTCCGTACGTCGGCGAAGGCCTCACGCGGCAGCGGCCCCCACTCGTCCTCCAGCGTGACGTGCAGCTCGGCCAGGTCGAGGCTGTCGGCCTCCAGGTCCTCGCGCAGCAGGGCGTCCTCGGTGACCCTCATGGGATCGACCTTGAGGATGTGCGCGCAGCGTTCGCGCACCACCGCCAGGATCTCTTCGTCGCTCACGTCGGGCTCCCTTTCGCGCAGGTCAGCGTGATGGCCGTGCCGCCTAGCCTGGCCGATGGCAGGAAAGATGATCACTTGTGACGCGAGGTCCGCCGTTAAGGAATTGATCAAGTCTGCCCGGTCGGCGGTGCGCGGTCCCGGCGGCCTCCGGCGCGCTCCCTAGGGTGGGCGTCCACGGGGACACAAGGGGGGAATGGGCATGCGCTACGCCCACGTGGCCGGGGTGGCCGTTCACCTGCCGGAGCGGACGCTCACCAGTGCCGAGCTGGAGGAGGAGCTCGCCGCCCGCAATCCTGGGGCGCACGTGCCGCGCGGCCTGATCGAGCACGCCACGGGCGTACGGCGACGGCATGTGGCCGAGCCCGGCCAGACGGTCGCGGGGCTGGCCGCGCGGGCCGCCCGCAAACTGCTGGAGGAGACCGGCCACACGCCGCCGGCCCTCGACCTGATCATCTTCGCCGGGGTGAGCACGGACGTCGTCGAGCCCGCCAACGCGCACATCGTGGCCGCCGAGCTGGGCGCGGACTGCCCGGTGTTCGACGTGCGCAACGCCTGCAACAGCGTGCTGAACGCGATCGAGCTGGCCGAGACGCTGATCACGGCGGGCCGCTACCGCACGGTGCTCATCGCCTGCGGCGAGCGGGCCAGCTCGGCCATCCGCTGGCGGATCGGCCCGGACGACGAGTTCAGCGCGGCGATCCCCTCCTACACCGTCTCGGACTCGGGCACGGCGCTGCTGCTGCAGGCGGCGACCACGCCGGGCGTGCTGGGGCACCGGTTCTGCGCGTACTCGCCGGCCTGGCGCTCGGCGCGGGTCCCGGTCACGCCGCTGCCGGAGGGCGGGCTGGAGATCGGCGTCTTCACCGTCGACTTCCCGGAGCTCGCCATCGGCATGTGCAAGCTCGACCTGGACGTGCTGCGGCGCCCGCTGACCGACCGGGGCCTGGACTGGGACGACCTGGCCGCCATCTGCGTCCACCAGGCGTCGCTGCCGTCCCTGCACGCCTTCTGCGAGCTGGCCGGGATCCCGGTGGGCCGGGTCGAGGTGACGATCGAGGAGCACGGCAACCTGGTGGCCTCCAGCCTTCCCGTGCAGCTCCACCAGGCGATCAGGGCCGGCCGCGTACGGCGCGGCGACCTGGTCGCCCTGGTGGGCCTGGCGGGCGGGGTGAGCGCGGGCACCGTGCTTCTACGCTGGTGACCGGCCCGCCCCGCCGGTGACGGCCGGAGCCGCTAGTCCATCTCCACCACGGCCGCGGCGAACTGGGCGGAATAGAGCCGGGCGTAGGCGCCGCCGGCCGCGAGCAGCGACTCGTGCGTGCCCTGCTCGACGATCCGCCCGTTCTCCATGACCAGGATGAGGCTGGCGTCGCGGATCGTGGAGAGCCGGTGGGCGATGACGAAGCTCGTACGGCCCTCGCGCAGGGTGCTCATCGCCCGCTGGATGAGCACCTCGGTCCTGGTGTCGACCGAGCTGGTGGCCTCGTCCAGGATGAGGATCGCCGGGTCGGACAGGAACGCGCGGGCGATGGTGATGAGCTGCTTCTCGCCCGCGCTGACCGTGCCGCCCTCCTCGTCGAGCACGGTGTCGTAGCCGTCGGGCAGGGTGTGCGCGACGCGGTCGACGTGCGCGGCCTGCGCGGCGGCCTCGATGCGCTCGCGGGTGGCCTTCTCGCCGCCGTAGCCGATGTTCTCCGCGATCGTGCCGCCGAACAGCCAGGTGTCCTGGAGCACCATGCCGATGTTGCCGCGCAGCTCCTCGCGGGACATCGTGGCGATGTCGACGCCGTCGAGCGTGATGCGGCCGCCGGTCACCTCGTAGAAGCGCATGATGAGGTTGACCAGCGTGGTCTTGCCCGCTCCCGTGGGGCCCACGATGGCGACCGTCTGTCCGGGCTCGACGGTGAGCGACAGGTTCTCGATCAGCGGCCGCTCGGGGTCGTAGCGGAAGGACACGTCCTCGAACGCCACCCGGCCCCTGACCTGCTCGGGGCGGGCCGGCTGGGCGGGCTCCGGCGACTGCTCGGGGGCCTCCAGCAGCTCGAAGACGCGCTCGGCCGAGGCGACGCCCGACTGCACCAGGGCCGCCATGCCGGCCACCTGCATGAGCGGCTGGCTGAACTGGCGCGAGTACTGGATGAACGCCTGCACGTCGCCCAGCGAGATCGAGCCCGAGGCCACCTTGAGCCCGCCGACCACGGCGACCAGCAGGTAGTTGAGGTTGCCGATGAACATCATCGCCGGCTGGATGACGCCGGAGATGAACTGGGCGCGGAAGCTGGAGTCGTACAGGGCGTCGTTGTGCCGGTCGAAGGTCTCGGCGGCCTCGCGCTGCCGGCCGAACACGCTGACCAGCGTGTGACCGCCGTACATCTCCTCGATGTGGCCGTTGAGCTGGCCGGTGGAGGCCCACTGCTTGACGAACTGCGGCTGCGAGCGCTTGCCGATCGCCGCGGTGACGTAGACCGTGACCGGCACCGTGACCAGCGCGATGAGCGCCAGCACGGGCGAGATCCAGAACATCATCGCGAGCACCGCGACCACGGTCAGCACCGACGAGACGAGCTGGCTCATCGTCTGCTGGAGCGACTGGGCGATGTTGTCGGTGTCGTTGGTGGCGCGGCTCAGCACCTCGCCGCGCGGCTGGCCGTCGAAGTAGCTGAGCGGCAGCCGGGACAGCTTGGTCTCGATCCGCTCGCGCAGCCGGTACGCGGCCCGCTGCACGACCGTCGTGGTCAGCCGGAACTGGGCGACGCCGAGCAGCCCCGCCAGCACGTAGACCGCGAGCGCCCAGGCCAGCACGTACGCGAGCGCGTCGAAGTCGATGCCCTGGCCGGGCACCACGTGCATGGCCGCGACCATGTCGGCGAAGGTGTCCTGGCCGCGGGCGCGCAGCCCGGCCACGGCCTGCTCCTTGGTGACGCCGGCGGGGAGCTGGGCGCCGATGATGCCGGAGAAGATCAGGTCGGTGGCCCGGCCGAGGATCTTGGGCCCGGCCACGGTCAGCGCGACGCTGGCGGTGCCGAGGGCGAGGACGACGGCGAGCAGCCTGCGTTCCGGGCGCAGCAGCAGCATCAGGTTGCGGAGCGTCCCGCGGAAGTCGGAGGGCTTCTCGGCGGGCCCGCTCATCATGCGGCCGGGGCCGAACGCGGGTTGCGGGCGGCGCGCGGGCGCCTGCGCGGCGGTCATGCTGCCTCCTGTTCGGTGAGCTGGGACAGCACGATCTCCCGGTACGTCGGGCAGTCGTCCATCAGCTCGGCGTGGGTGCCGGTGCCGACCAGGCGGCCGTCGTCGAGCACGAGGATGCGGTCGGCGTCGCGGATCGTGCTGACGCGCTGGGCGACGATGACGATCGTGGCGTCGGCGATCTCCTCGGTGAGCGCGGCCCGCAGCCGGGCGTCGGTGGCGTAGTCGAGGGCGGAGAAGGAGTCGTCGAACAGGTAGATCTCGGGCCGGTGCACGAGGGTCCTGGCGATGGCCAGGCGCTGGCGCTGGCCGCCGGAGACGTTGGTGCCGCCCTGGGAGATGGGCTCCTCCAGGCCGCCGGGCATGGCCTCGACGAAGTCGCGGGCCTGGGCGATCTCCAGGGCGCGCCACAGCTCCTCGTCGGTGGCGTCGGGGCGGCCGTAGCGCAGGTTGGAGGCGACGGTGCCGGAGAACAGGTAGGGCGTCTGCGGGACCAGGCCGACCGCGCGGGAGAGCGCGGCCGGGTCGAGCTCGCGTACGTTGACGCCGTCGACCAGCACCTCGCCGGCGCTCGCGTCGAACAGCCGCGGGATGAGGTTGAGCAGGGTGGTCTTGCCGCTGCCGGTGCTGCCGATGATCGCGGTGGTGCGGCCGGGCCGGGCCGTGAAGCTCACGCCGGACAGCACCGGCTCCTCGGCGCCGGGGTAGCGGAAGTCGACCGAGCGCAGCTCCAGCTCGCCGATGCGGCGCTCCGGCGTGACGGGCTCGGCCGGCGGGCGCACGGTGGGCTCGGTGCCCAGCACCTCCTCGATGCGCTCGGCGCACACCTCGGCGCGCGGGATCATCATGAACATGAACATCGCCATCATGACCGACATGAGGATCTGCATGAGGTAGGAGATCACCGCGGTGAGCGCGCCGACCTCCATGTCCCCGCCGGCGATGCGGTGGCCGCCGAACCAGACGACGGCGACGCTGGAGAGGTTGACGACCAGCATGACGGTGGGGAACATCAGCGCCATCAGCCGGCCGACGCGCAGCGAGACGTCCGTCAGCTCGTCGTTGGCGACGCCGAAGCGCTCGTGCTCGTGGGTGTCGCGCACGAAGGCGCGGATGACCCTGATGCCGGTGATCTGCTCGCGCAGCACCTGGTTGATGCGGTCGATGCGCTCCTGCATCGTACGGAACAGCGGCCGCATGCGCGCGACGACCAGCGCCACGATGACGATCATCAGCGGCAGCGCGACCAGCAGCAGCGACGACAGCGCGACGTCCTGGTTGAGCGCCAGCACGATGCCGCCGACGCACATGATCGGCGCCGCGACCATCATGGTGAAGGTCATGAGGACGAGCAGCTGGATCTGCTGCACGTCGTTGGTGGTCCGGGTGATCAGGGACGGCGCCCCGAACTTGTTGACCTCCTGGACGGAGAAGGCCTGCACCCGGTGGAAGATCGCGGCCCGCATGTCGCGGCCGAGGGCCATGGAGGTGCGGGCGCCGTAGTAGACGGCGACGATCGAGCAGATGACCTGCACGAGCGTCACGCCGAGCATCACCAGCCCGACGCGCATGATGTAGGCGGTGTCGCCCTTGACGACGCCGTCGTCGATGATGTCGGCGTTCAGTGTGGGGAGATAGAGCGTGGCCAGCGTCTGCACGAACTGGAAGAGGACGACGAGCGTGATCTCTTTCCCGTACGGCCTGAGCTGGACCCGCAGGAGGCGGAGCAGCATCAAGGGGCGCTTTCTGTGGGTGGGGTGGGTAAGGGCCGCACGAGCAGCCCGTCGAGCAGGACGGAGACGGTCTCCGCGTCGTCCATGTCACCGAAGTCGCCCATGGCGAGGCCGTGGTGCACGCGCACCGCGACCAGCATGAGCAGCAGGTGCGCGGCGGCCTCGGGAGCGCGGCGCAGACGGTCGCGGTCGGGCTCCATGAGGGCGGCGAGGCCGTCCGCGATGCGGTTGCGGGAGTCGAACATCCGCTTGTGGAACTCGGCGTCCTCGGTCATCAGCTCGCGCGGGGCGGCCATGAGCCGGGCGTTGGCGTTCATGCCCTCGCGCAGCAGGGTGACCGCCCTGCACAGGCGTTCGCGCAGGTCGAGCGCCGGATCGATGGCCTTCAGCGCCTCCACGGCGGGCTCCGGGTCGAACGCGCTCATCAGCGCCGCCCGCAGCAGCGAGGCCTTGTCGGGGAAGACACCGAAGATCGTCCCCTCGGCCACGCCCGCGGCCTCGGCGATCTGCCGGGTGCTGAGCGCGGTGCCGTGCGCGCGCAGCAGGGGAACCGTGGCGGCGATGAGCACGGCACGACGGGCTTCCGGCGCCATGGCCGGCACTCTTCGCCGTTTCGTCATGGGGAGGAGTGTAATGAGCGAGTACTCACTCGTTCCACTCATTTATCGGGATGAGTCGTTGACAGGCCGCGGCCTCGGAAAATACGTTGGGCACGGAAAAGTGATCGATCACTTTCAACTGGTGTGAGGAGTGCCCGTGCCTTTACCGCCGACCCCGATCCGGGTCGCCGTCGCCGGAGCCGGCGGCATCGCGAGCGGCGTCCACCTGCCCGCCCTGGCCGCCGCGGGCGAGGCCGTCCGCGTCACCGCCGTCTGCGACCTCGACCCCGCCCGCGCCGGGGAGCTGGCGGACGCCCACGGCATCCCCGGCCGCTACACCGACCTGGCCGCCATGCTGGCCGCCGAGAGCCCTGACCTGCTCGTCGTCGCCACCCCGCCGGTCGCGCACCGGGAGGCGGTCATCGCCGGCCTGCGCGCGGGCGCGTGGGTGTGGTGCGAGAAGCCGCCCACGCTGTCGCTCGCCGAGTACGACGAGATCGCCGCCTGCGAGAAGGAGGGCGGCCCGTACGCGGCCTACGTCTTCCAGCACCGCTCCGGCAGCGCCGCGCGTCGGCTGCGCCGGCACCTCGCCACGGGCGAGCTCGGCCGGCCGCACGTCGCCGTCTGCAACACGCTCTGGTACCGCGGCCACGACTACTTCGAGGTGCCCTGGCGCGCGAAGTGGGCGACCGAGGGCGGCGGCCCCACCATGGGCCACGGCATCCACCAGATGGACCTGCTGCTCGACCTGCTCGGCGACTGGGACGAGGTGCACGCCGTGGCGGCCACGCTCGGCCGCCGCACCGAGACCGAGGACGTCTCGTTCGCCATCGTCAGGTTCGCGAACGGCGCCATCGGCTCGATCGTCAACAGCGTCCTGTCCCCGCGTGAGACGAGCTACCTGCGCTTCGACTTCACCGACGCCACGGTCGAGGTCGAGCACCTGTACGGCTACGACAACTCCCACTGGCGCTGGACCCCCGCGCCGCACGTCACCGACCAGGACAGGATCGCCGGCTGGCCGCCGGAGGAGGACGTGCCCAGCTCGCACCGGGCGCAGCTCGCCGAGGTGCTCGCCGCCATGCGCGCGGGCGAGCGCCCGCCCGCGTCCGGGGCCGACGGGCGCAGGGTGATGGAGCTGATCACCGGGATGTACCAGTCGGCCTTCACCGGCCGTCCCGTGACCCGGGCCGAGCTCGGCCCGCCGAATCCCTTCTACCACGCGCTCAACGGCGGCGACCCGGCCCGCGCCGCCGCCGTCCTGCGCCGTGACGAGCACGAGGAGAGCAGCGACCGTGACTGACCGCGAGCTGGGCGTCCGCGACGAGGGCACGGCCCTCGCCGTCACCGCCGGCGAGGTGGAGATCGCCCGTTACGTCCACCGGCCCGACGCCCCCCAGGCCGAGGCGCCCAAGCCCTACCTGCATCCCCTGCGCAGCCTCAGCGGCGCGCCCCTGTCGTCCTACCGGCCCTGGGACCACCGCTGGCACAAGGGTCTCCAGATGACCTGGGCCCACCTGTCGGGGCAGAACTTCTGGGGCGGGCCCACGTACTCGGCGGAGCGTGACTACCAGATGGAGGACAACCTGGGGCAGATGCGCCACGTGGAGTTCACCGCCGTCTCCGCCGACGGCGACCGGGTCACCGTCGAGGAGACCCTGCACTGGGTGACCTCGGCCGGGGAGCACTGGATCACCGAGCGGCGGCGGCTGGCCTTTCACGGAGTGGACCCCGGGCGCGGGCTCTGGGCGCTGGACTTCGCCACCGAGCTGCGCAACGTCCGCGGCGGCGTCCTGGACTTCGGCAGCCCCACCACGCACGGCCGCCCCCTCGCCGGGTACGCGGGCTTCTGCTGGCGCGGCCCCCGCTCCTTCACCGGCGGCACGATCCTCGCGGCCGGCGGGCGCGGCGGCCCCGAGATGATGGGCGAGCAGGCCGACTGGCTGGCCATGGCCGGGCAGCACGACGAGATCGACGGCGGCGCCACCGTGCTCGTCCTCGCCGGGCGCTCCAGCGCGGCCGTGCCGATCAAGTGGTTCGTGCGGCGGGAGCCGTTCGCCGTGATCAGCCCCTCCCCCTCCTTCGACGAGGAGATCGCGCTGGCCCCCGGCGGCACGCTCGAACTCGCGCACCGGCACGTCTTCGTCGACCACGTGTGCGAGCGGGCCGAGCTGGACGAGCTGGGCGAGGAGTTCGCGCTGTGACCCCGCTCTTCCCCGGCGGCACCGCGATCAGCGACCTGTGCGTCTACGACTGGGCGTGCCCGGACGGCGGGCACGGCGGCACCCCGCACCTGCACACCGTCTCCACCGAGGCGTACGTCGTGACCGAGGGCCGCGGCGAGGTCCACACGCTGAGCGCCGCCGGCTTCGCTAGGGACCGGCTTGAGCCGGGCTCGGTGCTGTGGTTCTCCCCCGGCACCGTGCACCGGCTGGTCAACGAGGAGGGGCTGCGGCTGGTGGTGGTCATGCAGAACGCGGGGCTGCCCGAGGCCGGGGACGCCGTGCTGACCTTTCCGGCGGAGGTGCTGCGCGACCGCGAGGCGTACCTGGCCGCCGCCACGCTCCCCGCCGGCGGGTCGGAGGCCGAGCTGGCCGCGGCCGCCCGCGCCCGGCGCGACCTCGCGATCGCCGGCTTCGGGCAGCTCGTCGACGACGTCGGGCGGCGGGGCGGCGCGGCGCTGGCGGACCTGCACCGGCTCGCCGCCGACCTCGTCCGGCCCCGGGTGGAGGCGTGGACGGCGCTGTGGAACGAGACCGTCGCGGCCGAGACCGAGCGCACCCGCGCCCAGCTCGCGGCCCTCGCCGACGGCGACCCGGCCCACCTCGGCCAGGCCACCGTGGTCCGCACCACCCCCCGCCCGGGCCCACGCGCCTTCGGCATGTGCGGCCGGCTCAAGACATGGGCCCCTGTCCCGGACTGACCTGGCGCGGTGGCGGGCCCGCGGACTCGCGGACGATGACCTGGTTGAGCGGGCGCGCGGCGGGCTCGGGGGCCGGCTCGCCGCGCACTTCGGCGACCAGTCTGGCCACCGCCTCGCGGCCCTGGACCTCGCGGTCCACGGCCACCGTCGAGAGCGACGGGGTGGCGAAGCGGCCCAGCTCCTCGTCGTCCCAGCCGAAGACGCTGACGTCGCCGGGGACCCGCCAGCCGCGGGCGAGCGCGGCCCGCACCGCCCCCATCGCGACGTGGTCGTTGGCGGCCACGATCGCGGTCACGCCGCAGTCGTCGGGCAGGGCCTGGACGGCGTCGTAGCCGGACCGCGCGCTCCAGTCTCCGGCGGCGACGCCGTACGAGGTCAGCCCCCGGCTCTCGATGGTCTGCTCGTAGACGCGCTTGCGGTTGCGGGCGGAGGCGAAGCTCTGCGAGCCCGCGATGTGCAGGAAGACCCGGTGGCCGAGCCCCGCGAGGTAGTCGATGATCTCGGCGACCGGGGAGGCGTCGGCCAGCTCGTTGACGCCGCGCAGGTTGTCGTCGTAGTCGCCGGTGACGACCACGGGGACCGGGGCCCGCGCCGGGTCGAGGTCCAGCGGCGACAGCGACAGGATGCCCTCGACCTGCCCCGACGCCGCCAGCTCCAGCACCCGCTCGGCCCTCGCCGTGGCGTCGCCCTCGACGCTCACCACCTCCAGCTGGAAGCCCTCGGCGTGCGCGGCGGCCGAGGCGGCGCCGAGCAGGCGCACCGGCCACAGGTAGGCGGAGGCGGGCAAGGTGATCGCCAGCCGGTTGGTGCGGCGGGTGCGCATGGACCGGGCGACGAGGTTGGGCCGGTAGTTGAGCTCCTGGACGACCTCGTCGATCTTCCTGCGGGTCTCCGGCTTCAGCCCCTCGTTGTGGCGGAAGTAGCGGGAGACGGTCTGGTGGGAGACGCCGGCGCGCCGGGCCACCTCGTGGATCGTCACGCGCGGCGTGTCGGACCGGCCCACGGGACCCCCCTTCCGCGCCCTCGCGCTCCGTCCCGCCCAGCCTAGCGCCGCGTGTTCGGGTAGGCCGCCGAGCGCGCCCCCGCGAGGACGCGCAGGCGGCGCGCCAGGTGGCGGTGCCACCGGGCGAGCCGGAGGTCGGGCCCGTCGTCCAGGCCCGCGCAGCCGGCCAGCCGCTCCCGCAGGAGCGCGCAGCGCTCGTGCGCGGCGGCGAGCTTCAGCATGGCCTCCGACCTGCGCAGGGCCGCCGACCACACGCGCCGGGCGGCCTCGCCTGGATCGTGGCCGGGCAGCGGAAGCGGCTGCTCGCCCGGCTCGTACGCGCCCGCCCGGATGCGGACCAGCCGGTCCTGGATCAGCGCGCGGGCCTCCGCGGCCCGCCGGGCGTCGGCGGCGGCCGTCCTGGCCCGCTCGCCGTGACTCAGCGGCTCACGCCCCATCGCTCCTCCCGTACGCCAGGAAAAGCTCTCCGTCGTCATTCAGACACAGGCGGGAAGGGCTCGCAACCTCCTCGCCGGAATGCGCGCGGAAACGGGCCGCGGGCGGGGCGACGCCCGCGGCCCGGTCCTGTCACTGGACGTTGATCGTGTCCACCTCCACGGTGATGCCCTTGACCTGCGGTGTCGAGGTGGCCGTGGTCACCTTGCCGGCCCCCGCGCTGACGCCCTTGATCTTCATCGAGTAGGTCAGCGTCCCGCCGGGCGCGCCCGGCGTGCTCGTCACGACGAGGTCCTCGGTCGGCGGCCCGGAGATCTGGCTGCCGGCGGTGCCGTCGGCGTTCTCGGCGCCCACGGTCAGCCCCGCGCCGGCGGGCGGCGCGCCGGGCAGGTTGCCGGGGTCGTAGGCGTAGCTGATGTCCTCGGCGCCGTTCACGCCGATCCACTGCTGGAAGACCTTGAGGTCGCCGGTGCCGTACAGGTTGACCCGCCACTCGACGACCACCCACCGGTTGACGCCGTCCGTGAGGATGGTGGCGTAGACGCCGGGCGCGCCGGTGCCGTCGAGGTCGGTCCAGTAGGGGGCGAGGACGCCGTTCGGCCGCGCCGGGTCGGGCAGCGTCTGTGGCGTGAAGGAGATGTCGTCCGAGCCGTTCGTGCCGCCCGCGACGGTGTAGCCGTTGGAGACCACGCCGATCCTGTTGTAGGTCCGGCCGGCGAACGCGAACGCGGGCACGTTCAGGTTCACCGCCTGCTCGTCACCGATCGCGATCGGGGCGACGCCGAAGATGTCGAGCGGGATGTACCCGGCGGGGCCCGCGCCCGGCGCGATCACCGGCCGGTCGGGCTGCCGGGCGGCCAGCGTCGCCTTGGCGGTGGCGATCTGGGTGCCGACCTTGGTGGCCCCGGTCACGCTGTTCAGCCGCAGCCGCGCGTCGAGCGTGCTCAGCGCGGTGACCTCGGCCGCCTCCAGGCTGTTGTTCTGGACGGTGACGGTGCAGGTGGACTCGCCGGTGTTCCTGGCGATGGTCGCCGGCGCGCAGGTCTGCTCGACCGGGACGATGCCCTCCTGGCGGTAGAACGCCACCGGCAGGTGCAGCGCGCGCGAGCCGCCGACCTGCTTGAGGTCCACCTGCCCGAAGTACTGCCCGTCGGGCAGGTCGGGCGCGGTGATCACGACGTTGATCTTGGCGCTCTTGCCGGGCGCGACGGTGACGAGCGGCGGCACGACGGCGACGGCCGCGCCGCTGACCGTCCGGCCGGTGGCGGTGAAGACGAGCGTCTTGTTCGTGACGTTCTTGACGGTGCGCTTGACGGTGATGACGCCCGGCATGACGGGGGCGTTCACCGACGGCAGGTTGAGGTCGATGCGGCCGGCGGGGTCGGTCGCGGAGGCGGCGAAGTTCGCGGCGCTCTCGTCCAGGGTCAGGCCGGGGTCGCCGGCCTTGGTCAGGTCGATGCGCCCGCCGCCCATGTCGAACGGGTCTGCCGGGGTGGTCCCGTCCGGTTTGGTGACCGACGTCTTGCCGGTGGTCTCCAGCGCCGACTTGACCTGGCCCGGCGTCCAGTCCGGGTGCAGGGCGAAGACGAGCGCCGCCGCGCCGGCCACGTGCGGGGCCGACATCGAGGTGCCCGAGATGACCTGGAAGGAGTTGCCGGGCGGCCCTTCGAGCGGTGACTCGGGGGTCGGGGTCATGCCGGCCATGATGTGCAGGCCCGGCGCGGTCACGTCCGGCTTGAGGAAGTCGCCGCCGGGGCCGCGCGAGGAGAAGTACGTCATCCGGTCGCCCTGCCAGGCCGTCTTCGTGCCCTGGGTGAAGGAGACGGTGGCGCCCGGGTGGGAGGACAGGAACGCCAGCAGCGCGTCCGCCTCCGGCTTGTCGAGGTGCACCGTCGGGAGCCAGTGGGCGTCGGTGAAGACGTCGAACGGTACGGCGTTGTAGAGGATCATCCCGGCCGCGCCGCCCTGCTTGACGTTGTAGCCCTTCAGCACCCGGTTGGGCCCGCGCTCACAGGCGACGATCTTGCCGGTGAACAGCCCGGGGGGCGCGGGCGCGTCGCACAGCGGCCGCGAGTACGGCGGCGCCGAGGCGAGCACCACGGGCAGCGGCGAGGAGAGCCCCGCGGTGATGGAGGCGCCCTTGACCGTGGCCGTCGCGCCGCCGCCGCTCAGCGTGAGCGTCGACTGGAACGTACGGCCCTGCGTGGACGCGGCGACCGTGGTGACCCACGGGCTGCGGTGGTCGGTGGTGTTGGCGCCGGGCCCGGAGTTGCCGGCCGAGGCCGAGACGAGCACGCCGGCCGCGTACGCGTCGAGGAAGGCCAGCTCGACCGGGTCGCTGTAGGGGTCGCTGCCGCCGGAGATGGAGAAGTTGATCACCCGGACGCCGTCGAGGACGGCCCGCGCGACCGCCTGCGCCGAGTCGGACTGGTAGCAGCCTTCCGCGCCGCACACCTTGTAGACCGACACGGCCGCGCCGGGCGCGATGCCGTTGATCGGGCCGCGGCTGATGCCGAGCGGGTTGGCGTCGGCCACCGGACCCCCGGCCGACGTGGTGGCGGTGTGGGTGCCGTGGCCGTTGGAGTCGCGGGCGCTGTCGGGGTAGACGTCCCCGCCGACGACCTCGTTGTACGTCTCCAGGAACGCCCGCCCGCCGATGAGCTTGTTGTTGCAGGTGAACGGGTCGTTGGCGGGCGTCAGCGGGTTGTCGCCGAAGTCGCACTCACGCGGCGCGCCGTCCTTCGTGGGCGGCGGGGCGGGCAGGCCCGGCCGGGCGGCGAAGGACGGGTGCTCGGGCCAGGCGCCGCTGTCCAGGACGCCGACGATCACGCCCTTGCCGGCCGTGCCGCTGCCGCCGAGCTTCGGCCAGACGGTGTCGGCGCCGATGAAGGCCGGGCTGGAGTCGGTGAGCAGCTGCTCCAGCCTGTCCTCCTGGACGGCGGCGACGCCGGGCAGCTTCAGCACCTCGTCGGCCTTGTCGCCGGGGATGCGCAGCGCGATGCCGCCGTACACGGTCCTGATGCGCTGGCCGACGCTCGCGCCGGGCACCTTCGCGGCCAGCTCGGCGAGGAAGGCGTCCTCGACCTTCTGGATGTGGCCGGTGTACTTGCGGGCGTCGGCGCTGCCGGTGTCCAGGGCCTTGCCGGTGACGGCGGGGCTGGTGCCGGGCAGGCCGGGCAGGCCGCCGCGGTAGGCGGCGAGCGAGTCGTAGTCGAGCTTGACGACGACGTTGACGGGCTTCGTGGACGTGCCGCGGAGCAGGGCGGCGTCGCTCTTGGCGAGCTTGCCGGACGGGGACTTGGCGCCGTCCACCAGCTCGGCGCCGGTGAGCGGGATGGCCGTCCACTTCCCGGGCGGCGACGGTGACGGTTGCGGGGTGGCGAGCGCCGCCGGGCTCAGGGCCAGGACGGCGCTCAGGCCCGCGGCGACCGCCACGAGCCTGCGCACACGGGGTAACTGGGCGCTGGATGACACGAGAACCTCCTCGTCGAGGGGCTGCGTGGACCTCGTCCTGCCCGCTCGCGGAGGCGTCGCGTCACCCGGCGCGAAGGCATGCCGAAGAGAGCGACCCCTCCCCGGTGGGTGACGAGCGGAGCGTCCGCCCCGGTGGGGGCGGCTGGGCTCCGGACTGGAGTGTAACCAGGGAATCTCCGGCCGAGAACACGGTAGATCGTCCTAATCTGCGGCGTCGTACGATGGTGGCCGGCAGGACCGGGGATGACGTGCGGCTTCCCCAGGCAGACGGGACGGGCACGGTGACGGACACGCTATCCGCTTCGCGGGCTGGCTCGGACGCGGGCGGAGCGCGGTGGGCGGCCGGGGCGCTGGCCGCGCTCGCGGTGACGCTGACCGTCGCGGGAACCGTCGTGCAGTTGTCGGTGCCCCGGGAGTGGGCGCCGTGGCCGCCGTTCGTGCCGGACCACGCGGCGGGGCTGGCGTTCCCGCTGACCGGGGCGTTCCTGATCCGGCACCGGCCGCGGCTGCGCCTCGCCTGGCTGATGTGCGTGGGCGGGCTCGGCTCCTCCGTCGCCGTCATGGCCGTCGGGCTGCAGAACGCCTCGGCCGCCGGCGGCGACCTGGAGAGCGCCGGCTGGCTGCGCGTCGCGGCCGTGGCGGGCTGGACGGTGGCCGCGTGCACGCTGTCGGCCCTGCTGCCGCTGCTCTCCCCCGACGACCGGCTGCCGTCGCGGCGGTGGCTGCCGGTGGCGGTCCTGGCCGTGGCGGTGAACCTCGCCGAGGGCGTGCGCGGCGCCGTACGGCCCGCGCCGCCCACGAGCCGCTACCCCGAGGTCGTCCCCAACCCGCTCGCCGTCGAGGCCCTGGCCCCCTACAACGCGAGCCTGCAGGCCGGGCTGACGCTGGTGATGAACGCCTGCGTGGTGCTCGGGCTGCTGTCGCTGGTCGGGCGCATGCGGCGGGCGGCGCCCGCCGGGCGGCGGCAGATCGCCTGGCCGCTGTCGGCGTTCGTCGTCTACACCGCGTTCCTGCTGCTCGGGCAGGACTACTGGGCGCTCGTGACGATCTGGACGGCGGCGATCCCGGTGGCGATCGCGTTCGCGGTGCTGCGCCACCGCCTGTACGGCATCGACACCGTCATCAGCCGTACGGTCGTCGCGACCGGCCTCATCGTCACCGTCGGCGCGGTCTACTTCGGCGTCAGCGCGCTCGCCGGGCTGCTGCTGTCGGACTACGACCAGCTCGCCGGCCTCGCGGCCACGCTCGCGGCGGGCGCGCTGTTCCAGCCGCTGCGCGCCCGGCTGCGCCGGATGACCGACGCCATGCTGTACGGCCGGCACGGCCGCCCCGAGGAGCTGGCCAGGCGGCTCACGATCGAGGTGGGCGCCAGGGAGCCGGCGAACGCGCTGGCCGCCGTCACCTCAGTGGTGCGTGACGGGCTCGGCGTGACCGGCGTCGTCGTCGAGGTCGGCGGGGCGGGCGTGGACGGGCCCGGCAGGCCCGAGATGCGGGTGGAGCTGGGCGTGGCCGGGGCGGAGCCGCGGGTGGTGCCGCTGGTGTGGCACGGCGAACCGGTCGGCCGCATGCTCATCGGCCCGCCGGGGCCGCGCCGCTTCTCGGCCGCCTACACCGAACGGCTGATCGGGACGGCGGTCCCCTACGTCGCCGACGTGGCGCACGCCGTGCTGATGGCCGCCGACCTGCAACGTTCCAGGGAGCGCATCCTGACCGCCCGTGAGGAGGAACGCCGCAGGCTCCGCCGCGACCTGCACGACGGGCTCGGCATGGCGCTGACCAACATGGCGATGTCGCTCTCCATCGCCAGGACCAACCTGCGCCAGGCGCCCAGCGCGGCCGACGCGCTGCTGCTGGACCTGCGCAGCGGCATGGACGCGGTCAGCCAGGAGGTCCGCGAGCTGGTGTACGGCCTGCGCCCGCCCACCCTCGACGACCTCGGCCTGGCCGGGGCGGTACGCGCGCTCGCCGCCGAGCCGGGGCCGCCCGTGGAGGTCGTGGCCGAGGGCGAGACCGACGCCCTGCCCGCGGCGGTGGAGGTGGCCGCGTACCGGATCGCGCAGGAGGCCCTCACGAACGCGCGCAAGCACGCCGCCGCCGGGCACGTCACCGTGACGCTGGCCCGCTCGGAGCGGGCGCTGGTCGTACGGGTGCGCGACGACGGCAGGGGGCTGCCCGCGGCGCGGCGCTCCGGCGTGGGCTTCGCCTCGATGCGCGAACGGGCCGCCGAACTCGGCGGCACCTGCCTCATCACCTCGCCGGGGA
Organism: Nonomuraea sp. AD125B; assembly: GCF_041402765.1. NCBI lineage: Bacteria > Bacillati > Actinomycetota > Actinomycetes > Streptosporangiales > Streptosporangiaceae > Nonomuraea > Nonomuraea sp. AD125B. The sequence continues at coordinate 323,983 of NZ_JBGLOU010000005.1, forward strand.
CGGGCACGCAGGTGGAGGCGGTCCTCCCGCTCTGAACGCCGCTCCGGCGGCGGGCCGGTGCCGCGGCGCGCGTCGCGCGCCGCGGCCCGGCCGGGCTGCCGTCAGGAGTTGCAGCCGCAGGAGCAGTCGGATGAGCATGAGCAGGACGAGCCGTGACCGCAGGAGCAGTTCCCCTTATTCGTGTCCATGCCTCGTATGTTCCTTGGGCGGTGCGTGCTCGACCTCACTTTGGGAGCACATGTTGCCGCCGCCGAGGGCACATGGACCGAACCTGGGCCGGTGGCCCCGTCACTTGTCGTGGCCCTTGGCGTGCCCCTTTCCCGGGAAGCCCGTCAGGCCCTTCTTGGCCTGGCCGGGCGGCACGAAGGGGGCGGCGTGCCTGCCGCGGGCGGACTGGCCCGGCGTGACGCCGGTGGTGGTCCTTCCGGTGCTCTCCCTGGTGCTCTTGCCGGTGTTCCGCCTGGTGTCGGTCCCCCCGGTCCGCCGGACGGCGACGGACCGTACCCGCAGGTCGGCTTCCCGCTTCGCGGCCGGTTGATCGGGAGTGCCCGGCTGGTCGGGGGTGCTGTGCTGGTCGGGGGTCGCGGGCTGCTCGGGGGTGTCGCGCTGTTCGGGGGTGCCGGTCTGCTGGGGGGTCGCGGGCTGCTCGGGCTTCTGGCGCTGGTCGGTGGTGGTCGCGGGCAGCGCCGCCTCGACCCGCTGCTCGACGCCGGCGGCGCCGGGCGGGCCGCCGTCGGCGGGCCAGCCGGTGACCGCGAGCACGGCCACGATCAGCGCCGCCACCCCCGCCACCTGCCGCAGTTGCCCGCTCCCGAGCCACCGCGCCGGTATCTCGGCCGCCCCGCTCCTGACGCCTCCCGCACCGGCCACGACAGGCTCGGGCATGACGCTGCCCGTCCTCGGGCCGGACAGCGGGAGCGCGGCGTGCTCCTCGGGATCGGGCGCGATGGCCCCCGTCTGCGGGGCCGGGAGGACGAGGCTCTGGGTCCGGGGGCCGGCGGGGGTGGCCGGTCGCGGCCGGGACGTGAGCGGGGCTGAGGGGTCGGCCGCGGCGACGCGGCGGAGGTGGCGGCGGGCGGCCTCGGCGGTCCAGCGCTGTTCCGGGTCCTTCTCCAGGAGCCCCATGAGCAGCGGCGCCAGCGGCCCGGCCAGCTCGAACGGCGCCGGCGCGGTGGTGAGCACCGCGCTGATCGTGGCCAGCGCGTTTCCCTGCTCGAACGGCGAACGCCCCTCCACCGCCGTGTAGAGCGTCACGCCCAGCGACCACAGGTCCGCCTCGGGCGTCGGCGGCCCGCCGCGCGCCCGTTCGGGGGCGATGTACGCGGGCGTCCCCACCACCATGCCCGCCTCGGTGAGCTCGGCCCGCCGCTCCACGCTGGTGGCCAGGCCGAAGTCGGTGAGCACGGCGTGGCTCCCGCCGGAGTCGAGCAGGATGTTGGCGGGCTTGACGTCCCGGTGCACGATGCCGGCGGCGTGCGCCGCCTCCAGGGCGTCCAGCACCTGCAGGCCGAGCGCGGCGACGGCGGCGGGCGGCAGCGACCCGCTCTCGCCGAGCACGTCGGCCAGGGTGGGCGCCGGGACGAGCTGGAGCACGATCCACGGCCGCTCGTCGGCCACGACCACGTCGTAGACGGTGGCGACGTTCGGGTGGCTCAGCCGCGCCGCGAGGCGGGCCTCGCTCATGGTGCGCCCGAGCAGCGCCTCGCGTTCGGACGGCGGCCGCTGGTCGAGGGTGACCTCCTTGACCGCGACCGCGCGGTCGAGGAGTTCGTCGTGGCCGCGCCAGACCCGGCCCATGCCGCCGTGGCCCAGCTCGGCCTGGAGCCGGTAGCGACCGGCCAGCAGCAGGCCTTCGTAACGCGAATCGGACATAGCGCCCGGCCTACCCGATCAATGCCCGCCCATGCGCGAACCGCCATAACGTCCCGGCCGCTTCTAAGGCGGGAGTCATGACGCGCCCGGCGCGATGAGCTGGATGCCGACCAGACAGGTGTCGTCGTCGGTGTCGGAGTTGCTGTGGGTCAGCATGTGGTCGAGGCGGTGCTCCAGCGAGGCCGCCGGATGGCCGGCCGTCCGCAGGAGCTGCTGCTGGGAGTGCTGCAGGGAGCGGTCGCGGCGTTCGATCAGCCCGTCGGTGTACATGAGGAGCGTGTCGCCGGGCACGAGCTGGATCCGGCTCTCCTCGTACGTGACCTCCGACAGCGCCCCCAGCAGGACGCCGCCGATGAGGTCGAGCTCGGCCACCTCGTCGCCGCGGATCAGGATGGGCGGCAGGTGCCCGCCCCGCGCCCAGCGCAGCACGCCGGTCTCCGGGTCGTACAGGCCGCAGATGGCGGTGGCCGTGACGTTCTCGGTCAGGTGGTGGGCCACCATGTTGAGCCAGGTCAGGAGCTGGCCGGGGCCCGCGCCGGTGGCGGCCAGGCCGCGCAGCGCGTTGCGCAGGACGACCATGCCGGTGGCCGCCTCGATGCCGTGCCCGGCCACGTCGCCGACGGACAGCAGGATCTGCTTGGACGGGAGGACCACGGCGTCGTACCAGTCGCCGCCGACCAGGTGCTCCTTCTCGGCGGGGCGGTAGCGGACGGCGATGTTGAGGTCGAACGCCTCCATCGGGCCACGGCTGGGCGGCATGATGGCCTGCTGGAGCTGGAGCGCCAGCCGGTTGCGCTCGGCGGCCTGCTGCTCGGTGTGGGCGAGCTGGTCGCGGGTGGCGGCCAGCGCCACCTCCGTCCAGTGCTGGGAGGACACGTCCTGGTAGGCCCCCCGCACCGCGAGCAGCCGCCCCTCGGGCGACAGCACGGGCTCGGCCACCACCCGGATGTGGCGGGCCATGCCGTCGGAGCGCTGCAGCCGGAACGCGGTCGAGGCGGGCCGCCGGTGGTGCAGCAGCGTCCGCAGGAACCGGCCGATGAGCACGGCGTCGTCGGGGTGGGCGTGGTCGGCCAGCCGTTCGAGCGGGATGGGCGACTCGCCGGGCTTCATCCCGTACAGGTCGTAGAGCTGCCGGTTCCAGGTGATCTCGCCCGACAGCGTGTTCTCCTCGAACCCGCCGATGCGGCCGAGCCGCTGGGCGTGCTGGAGCAGGCTCGCCAGGCGGGTGATCTCGTCCTGGAGCCGCCAGATGAGCAGCACGCCGTCGCCGTGCCGGGTGATGCTGACGCTGGCGAGGCTCGGCAGCGGCACGTCGTCCACGAGCGCGGTGAGCGTCATGTTCTCCGCCTTGAACGGCTCGCCGGTGGCGTGCACGTTCTCCACCACGGAGAACAGGCCGCCCTCGTCGGCCGCCAGCGGGTACGCCTCCAGCAGCAGCGACCCGGTCACCGCGCCCTTGGGCCGGCCCGCCGGGTCCACGAAGTGCGGGTTGGCGTGCGTGATGCGGAAGTCGGTGAGCCGGCCGTCGGCGTCGAGGTGCGGCTGCAGCACGAGCGCGGCGTCCGGCAGCGCCTCGGCGAGGCCGATCAGCTCCGCCTGCCCGGCGCCGCCGCCCGGCTCGACGGGCCGTTCGAGCACGTGGGAGCAGAGCTCGGCCAGCGCCTCGACCTGCTTGTGGACCTGCGGCGGCTGCGGGCCGACCGGGCCCGGCCAGCCGATCTCCAGCACGCCCATGATGCGGCCGCCGGTGCCCGCGGGCACGGTCACCCGGCCGCCGTCGGGCGTGAGGGTCATCCCGATCGACGGCAGCCCGACGTCGTCGAGCGAGCGGATCCACACGGCCTGGCGCTCGACGAGCGCGCTGCGGGCCGGGGTGTTGACGCCGGGCGGCACGTAGCGCCACCGGTCGGCCTCGACGGCGCTGAAGCCGGCGCTGGCGGCCAGAGTGAGCGAGCCGTCGGAGCCGACCGTCCAGACGGCGACGTTCGTCGCGCCGAGCGGCTTCAGCGCGTGCTCCAGCAGCGAGGCGGCCACGGCCTGCGCGTCCGGGGCCTCCACCATGCCGTTCTCGGCCGAGCGCAGCCGCACGGCCACGTCGGCCGCCTCGGCCGCCTCGGCCGCTTCCGCCTCGGCGGCGGCGCGGGCGGAGTCGAGGAACTCGCGCGTGGCCTCGCTGATGCGGTCCTGGGCGGCCTGGTTGATGATCTCGGCGGCCAGTTCGAGCTGGGTCACCCCGGCCTGCTCGGCGAGGAGTTCGAGCTGCTGCGCGGCCCCCGCCAGGCCGCACTGCAGCCGCTCGATGAGGATGCCCTTGGCCACCTCGATGAGCGCGCGGCCCTCGGCGGCGCGCTGGGCCTCCTGGATCTGCCTGCGCAACCGGTCGATGGTGACGGCCAGCCGCCCGAGGTTGCTCACCGCCGCGGCCTCGGACGGGGCGGGCGCCGGAAGGCCCGGCTCCTGCGGGCTGTGCACTGTGGGTCCCACTGTGGGGTCACTCCTCGCCGGTCGGGCCGGATGGTGGATGGTCGGGATCTCGTCGCGCGGTACGCCTATGAGCCGGGCTGCTCCCGCACGTCGAGCCAGTGCCTCATCCGGGTGAGCAGGTGGTCGGCGTCCACCGGCTTGGTGACGTAGTCGCTGGAGCCGGCGCTCAGGGCCTTCTCCTGGTCGCCCGGCATGGCCTTCGCGGTCACCGCGATGATCGGCAGTTCGGCGTACTGCGGCATCTCGCGGATCTTGGCGGTGGCGACGTAGCCGTCCATCTCCGGCATCATCACGTCCATCAGCACGATGTCGATGTCGGGGTGGCTGAGCAGCGTCTCGATGCCCAGGCGGCCGTTCTCGGCGTGCAGGACGGTCATGCCGTGGATCTCCAGGATGCTGGTGATCGCGTAGAGGTTGCGCGTGTCGTCGTCCACGACGAGCACCGTGCGGCCGGCGAGCTCGCCGTCCACCTCCTGGCGGGGAAGCGTGCCGACGGCCTCGGGCCGGATCAGCGGCAGCACGTCGCCGGGCTGCTCGGCCGTGAGGTGCAGGGCGATCCGCTCGCGCAGCTCGTCGAGGCTGGACAGCAGCTCCAGCGCCTGGTTCTCGGCGCGCTCGCGCAGGCGGGCCTTCTGCTGGGAGGTGGTGCGCCAGTTGCTGTAGGCGAGGACGGGCACGACCGCGAGCGCGGGGTCGCCGTCCATGGCCTCCAGGAGCTGGAACGCCGCCAGGTCGGGCATGTCGAGGTCGAGCACCATGCAGTGGCAGGGCTGGGCGGCGAGCGTGGCCGCGGCCTCCTCGGCGCCCGCGGCCCTGATGATCTCGACGGTGTCGTCCCTGCTGTCGGTCAGCTCGCGTACGACGCTCTCGGCGACCAGCGACAGCAGGCCGCCCGCGCGCTGCTCGATCACCAGCAGCCGCCGGTGCTGCGTGCCGCCGCCCGCGTCGGGGCCGGCGCCGGACGCGGTGGCCGGGCCGCTCTCCTCCACGCCCTCCGGCAGGGCCGCCGCGGCGGCGGCGCGGGCGGGGCCGTCGGTGAAGGAGGGGTGGGCGACCGGCAGGAAGAGCGTGAAGACGCTGCCCTGTCCCGGCGTGCTCTGGACGCTGATCGCGCCGCCGAGCAGGTAGGCGATCTCCCGCGAGATGGAAAGGCCGAGGCCGGTGCCGCCGTACTTGCGGCTGGTGGTGCCGTCGGCCTGCTGGAACGCCCCGAAGATGACTTCGAGCTGCTGCTCGGGGATGCCGATGCCGGTGTCGATGACCCGCAGCGCGAGCGCCGGGCCGTTGGCCCGCACGGTCGCGGGCAGCTCGGCCGGGGCGGCGGGCTCGATGCGCAGCTCGACCCGGCCGGTCTCGGTGAACTTGACCGCGTTCGACAGCAGGTTGCGCAGCACCTGGCGCAGCCGGGAGTCGTCGGTCAGCAGCTCGTTGGGGATGCCGGGGGCGGTGGCGATGGTGAAGTCGAGGCTCTTCTCGCTGGTCATCGGCTGGAAGGTGGCCTCGACGTAGTCGAGCAGGCGGCGCAGCTGCACCCACTCGGGGTTGACGTCCATCTTGCCCGCCTCGACCTTCGACAGGTCGAGGATGTCGTTGATGAGCTGCAGGAGGTCGGAGCCGGCCGAGTGGATGATCTCGGCGTACTCGACCTGCTTCGGGGTGAGGTTGCGCGTGTGGTTCTGGGCCAGGAGCTGGGCCAGGATGAGCAGCGAGTTGAGCGGGGTGCGCAGCTCGTGGCTCATGTTCGCGAGGAACTCGCTCTTGTACTTCGAGGCGAGGGCGAGCTGCTGGGCGCGGTCCTCCAGCTCCTGCCTGGCCTGCTCGATCTCGAGGTTCTTGGCCTCGATGTCCTGGTTCTGGCTGACCAGGAGGCGGGCCTTCTCCTCCAGCTCGGCGTTGGAGCGCTGGAGCTCCTCCTGCTGGCTCTGCAGCTCCTCGGAGCGGGCCTGGAGCTCGGCGGCGAGCCGCTGCGACTCCTTCAGCAGCTCGTCGGTACGGGCGTTGGCGACGATCGTGTTGAGGTTGACCCCGATCGTCTCCATCAGCTGCTCCAGGAACGCCCGGTGCACGGGCGTGAACTCCTGGACCGAGGCCAGCTCGATCACGCCGAGCACCTGCTCCTCGACGACCACGGGCAGCACGACGAGCGAGGCGGGCTCGATCCGGCCGAGGCCGGAGTCGATGGTGATGACGCCGGAGGGGATGTTCTCGGTCAGCGCGATCGTGCGGCGGCTGCGCGCGGCCTGGCCGATGAGCCCGTCGCCGAGCCGGAACCGGGGGGCGCGCTCGGCCTCCACCGGGTAGCCGTAGGCGCTGATCAGCTTCAGCTCGCTCTCCTCGGCGAGGAAGAACGCGCCGTACTGGGCCGAGACGAGCGGCGCCAGCTCGTTCATCACCAGCTCGGCGACCGTCGCCAGGTCGCGGTGGCCCTGCATGAGGCCGGACATGCGGGCGAGGTTGGACTTCAGCCAGTCCTGCTGCTCGTTGGCCGTGGTGGTCTCGCGCAGCGACTTGACCATCGAGTTGATGTTGTCCTTGAGGTCGGCCAGCTCGCCCTCGGCGTCGACGGTGATCGAGCGGGTCAGGTCGCCGGAGGTCACCGCGCTGGTCACCTCGGCGATCGCGCGCACCTGCCTGGTGAGGTTGCCGGCCAGCTCGTTGACGTTCTCGGTCAGCCGCTTCCAGGTGCCGGAGACGCCCTCCACCTCGGCCTGGCCGCCGAGCCTGCCCTCCGAGCCCACCTCGCGGGCCACGCGGGTGACCTCGGCGGCGAACGAGGACAGCTGGTCGACCATCGTGTTGATGGTGGTCTTCAGCTCCAGGATCTCGCCGCGCGCGTCCACGTCGATCTTGCGGGTCAGGTCGCCGCGGGCGACGGCCGTGGTGACCTGGGCGATGCTGCGCACCTGGTTGGTCAGGTTGTCGGCCATGGAGTTGACGTTGTCGGTGAGGTTCTTCCAGGTGCCGGCCACGTTGGGCACCCGGGCCTGGCCGCCGAGCTGGCCCTCGGTGCCGACCTCGCGGGCCACGCGGGTCACCTCGTCGGCGAACGCGCCGAGCGTGTCGACCATCGTGTTGATGGTCTGGGCCAGCGCGGCGACCTCGCCCTTGGCCTCCACGGTGATCTTCTGCGACAGGTCGCCCCGGGCCACGGCCGTGGCGACCTGGGCGATGCTGCGCACCTGGCTCGTCAGGTTGGAGGCCATGACGTTGACGTTGTCGGTGAGGTCCTTCCACGTGCCGGACACGCCGCGCACGGTGGCCTGGCCGCCCAGGTTGCCCTCGGTGCCGACCTCGCGGGCCACGCGGGTCACCTCGTCGGCGAAGGCCGAGAGCTGGTCGACCATCGTGTTGATGGTCTCCTTCAGCTCCAGGATCTCGCCGCGCGCGTCCACGCGGATCTTCTGCGACAGGTCGCCCTTGGCGACCGCCGTGGTGACCTGGGCGATGCTGCGCACCTGGGCCGTGAGGTTGTCGGCCATGACGTTGACCGACTCGGTGAGCGCCTTCCAGGTGCCGGAGACGCCCTTGACGTCGGCCTGGCCGCCGAGGCGGCCCTCGGTGCCGACCTCGCGGGCCACCCGGGTGACCTCGTCGGCGAACGACGAGAGCTGGTCGACCATCGTGTTGAGGGTGTTCTTCAGCTCCAGGATCTCGCCTCGGGCCGAGACCGTGATGCGCTGCGACAGGTCGCCGCGCGCGACGGCGGTCGCGACCTGGGAGATGTTGCGGACCTGGTCGGTGAGGTTGCCGGCCATGAAGTTGACCGAGTCGGTGAGGTCGCGCCAGGTGCCCGCCACCCCCTTGACGTCCGCCTGGCCGCCGAGCTGGCCCTCGGTGCCGACCTCGCGGGCCACCCGGGTCACCTCGTCGGCGAACGACGAGAGCTGGTCGACCATCGTGTTGACGGTGTTCTTCAGCTCCAGGATCTCGCCGCGCGCGTCCACGGTGATCTTCTGCGACAGGTCGCCCCGGGCGACCGCCGTGGTGACCTGGGCGATGCTGCGCACCTGGTCGGTGAGGTTGCCGGCCATCGCGTTGACGGACTCGGTGAGGTCCTTCCACGTGCCCGACACCGCGGGCACCTCGGCCTGGCCGCCCAGCCGCCCCTCGGTGCCGACCTCGCGGGACACGCGGGTGACCTCCGAGGTGAACAGCGAGAGCTGGTCCACCATGCCGTTGAAGACCGAGGCGATCTCGCCCAGCAGTCCGTCGGCGTCCTCGGGAAGCCTGGTGCGGAAGTCGCCGTCCCTGACCGCCGTCAGGCCCGCGAGGAGCAGCCGCAGCTCGGACTCGCCGACCTCGGCGCCCGCGCGGGTGGTCGTGCCCGGCCCGCCGGCTGTCGTGTCACTCATGTCCGCCCTCGTCGTCGAGATTCTCTGACCAAGCGCCTTCGATGACCCGACAGCGGGCTTCCACACAGACCCGGAACTCGCCCGGTGATCATCACAGCTGGAACAGGACACACAGGCAGATGTCTCCGTGGATCCGTATGTGAGGTTACTAGATCAGGGCGACTGATGCGTTCGCATCATTTGCTATCCGGCAATTTGCCTGGTTTCTGTGTCATGCAACCGCTCGCACCGGGCCCCCGAAAGACAAAGGTGTGAGTGAGACGCGAAGCGCCCGGGCGACGGCCCCGCCGGTGACCACGGCCAGGGCGGCACGGGCGGTGGGGCTGGCGGCGCTGGCGGCCATGGTGGCCCTCCAGGTCGCCTCCGGGGTCAGCGCGGAGCCGGTGCGCTTCACCGGGATCGTCGTGGCGGTGCTGGCGGTCAGCGCCATCGGGTTCGCCGCCGCCGGCTGGGGCACGCGGCGGACGCTCGCCGCGTTCGGGACGGTGGTCGCGGCCGGGTACGCGGCCGAGGCCGTCGGCGTGCGCACCGGGTTCCCGTTCGGCGAGTACCACTACACCGGCCTGCTGTGGCCACAGCTCGGCGGCGTGCCCGTCGTGGTGGCGCTGGCGTGGGGCGGGATGGGGCTGGCCGCGTACGGGGTGGCGGCGGCGGTCACGACCGGCGGGGCGCGGATCGCCGTGGGGGCGCTCGCGCTGACGGCGTGGGACCTCTTCCTCGACCCGCAGATGGTCGGGCTCGGCCTGTGGACGTGGGCCGTGCACGGCGGGTACCGGGGCATCCCGCTGACCAACTTCGCGGGCTGGCTGCTGGTGTCCGCGCTGGTCATGCTGCTGCTGGAGCGGATACTCGGCGGCGGGCAGTCCCACCAGGCCCGCCCGCCGCGCGGCCTGGCGGGCGTCTACACCACGATGGCGGTCATGGAGACGGCCGGGTTCGCCGCGGTGTTCCAGCCGCCGGACCCACTGGTCGCCGCGGCCGGGGGCATGTCGATGGGCGCGTTCGCGGCGCTCGCGTGGAGGCGGCTGTGGCGGAAGTGATCGTGATCGGCGGCGGCGTCGGAGGCATGGCGTCGGCGCTGCTGCTCGCCCGCCGGGGGCACCGGGTGCGGCTGTACGAGCAGTTGCCCCGGCTCGGCGGCAAGCTGGCCGAGCACCGGCGGGACGGGTTCACCTTTTCCATGGGGCCGTCGCTGCTCACCATGCCCGCGCTCTTCCGCGAGCTCGGGGTGGAGCGCGAGCTGGTCGAGCCGGCCGAGCTGTGCCGCTACCGGTTCGCCGACGGCTCCGCGCTGACCGCCCGCCGCGACCCGGAGCTCATGGCGGCCGAGGTCGAACGGCTCGCGCCGGGCGAGGGCGCGGCCTGGCGGGCCTTCCACGCCTGGGCGGAGGGATGCCTGCGGGCCGCGGGCCGTACCTTCTTCGCCGGGCCGCTCGGCCGCCCGCCGCGCGAGGCCCGGCCGCGCGACCTGCTCGCCGTCGCGCCCGCCCGCACCCTCGACGGGCTGGCCCGCCGCTTCTTCCGCGACCCGCGCCTGCGCCAGTACGTCGGCCGCTACGCCACCTACGCCGGGTCCAGCCCGTACCGGGCGCCGGCCGCGCTCGCCTGCGTGCCCGCGCTGGAGCACGGCCAGGGCGGCTGGTACGTCCCCGGCGGCCTGCCGAGACTCGCCGAGGACCTGGCGGCGCTGCTGAAGGAGGCCGGGGTCGAGGTGCGCCTGTCCGCGCCCGTCGAGGCGGTCACCGTGGACGGCGGGCGGGTCACCGGGGTGCGGCTCGCGGGCGGCGGCCACGAGCGGGCCGACGTCGTGGTGGCGAACGTGGACGCCGCCGCGCTCTACGGCCGCCTGCTGCCGGACCGGCGGCGGTTCCGGCGGCTCGCCGGGCTCGGGTTGTCGTCGTCGGCGTTCCTGCTGATGGCCGGGGTCGAGGGGCGCACCCCCGGGCTGGCGCACCACACCGTGTTCTTCTCGGGCGACTACGAGCGGGAGTTCGCCGACATCTACGACCGGCGCGAACCGCCCGGCGACCCGACCGTGTACGTCGGCTGCTCCGCCGTCGACGACCCCGGCCAGGCGCCGGCCGGCACGGAGAACCTCACCATGCTGGTCAACGTCCCCGCCCGCGACCCCGGCCGGTGGCGCGTCGGCGTGGACGCCTACCGGGACCTGGTGCTGGAACGGCTCGCGGGGCGCGGGCTCGACCTGTCCGGGCGGCTGCGCTTCGTGGACGTCCTGACGCCCGCCGACCTGCGCGACCGGTACGGGGCCTGGGCGGGGGCGATCTACGGCAGTGCGTACCGGGGGCGGCTGGCGCCGTTCCTGCGACCGGGCAACCGGGGGCCCAAGCGCGGCCTGTACGTGGTCGGCGGCACGGCCCACCCCGGCGGCGGCCTCCCCATGGTGACGTTGGGCGCCCACATCGTCACCGACCTCATCGGCCACGACTTCACCCACCCCCGCACGGCCCCTCCGAGGGAGGCGGGCCAATGAGAGGCGGCCTGGTGAGGGGCCGGCTGCTGAAGGGCGGGCCGGTGAAGGGCGGGCCGGTGAAGGGCGGGCCGGTGAAGGGCGGGCCGGTGGCCGTGGCGCAGGTGGTGGCGGCGGGGGTTGTGGTCGTCCGGCTGGCACGGGGGCGGCGGCGGCTCCCACCGCTTGCGGCCGACGCCGCGGCCCCCGCCACGGCCGCCGTCGCAGCCCCCGCCGCGGCTGTCGGGCGCGGGACGGTGACGCCTGTCAGCGGCGAGCAGGGCATCTCCGTCGTGGTGCCCGCGCGGAACGAGGCGGCCAGGATCGGGCCGTGTCTGCGGGCCGTGCTCGCCGACCCGGACGTCAAGGAGGTGATCGTCGTGGACGACCGCTCCACCGACGGCACCGCCGCGCTGGCCGCCGGGCTGGGCGCGACCGTCGTACGCGGCGAGCCGCTCCCCCCGGGATGGGTCGGCAAGCAGTGGGCGCTGCGGCAGGGCGTGGCCGCCGCGCGCGGCGACGTCGTCGTGACCCTCGACGCCGACACGCGCCCCGAGCCGGGCCTGTTCGGCGCGCTGGCCCGCGCCCTGGACGGGCACGACCTGGTCAGCGCCGCCCCCCGGTTCGCCTGCGACGGCCCGCTCGAACAGGCGCTGCACGCCTCGATGCTGGCCACGCTCGTCTACCGGTTCGGCCCCGTCGGCCCGGCGACGCCGCCCCCGCCGCACCGGACCCTGGCCAACGGCCAGTGCCTGGCCTTCCGCCGGACGGCGATGACGGAGATCGACGCCTTCGCCGCCGTACGCGGGCACATGACCGACGACGTGGCGCTCGCCCGGTTCCTGGCGGGACGTGGCTGGCGGGTCGGCTTCCTGGACGGCGGCGCGCTGCTGGAGGTCGACATGCACGACTCGACCGCCGAGCTGTGGCGCGAATGGGGCCGGTCGCTGCCGCTCGCGGACGTGACCGGCGCGGGCTGGCGGGCCGCCGACCTCGCGGTGATCTGGCTGACGGCGGCGCTGCCGGTGCTGCGCCTCGCCGCCGGCCGGGCGACGAGGCTGGACGCGGCGCTGCTGGCCGTGCGCCTGCTGCTGACCGGCGCGCTGCGCCGCAGCTACCGCCGGCCGGGCCTCGGCCTGCTGCTGTCCCCGCTGCTGGACCCGGCCGCCGCCGTCCGCCTCACCCAGGCGACGCTCCGCCCGGTACGCGAGTGGCGCGGCCGTACCTATCCCGATCTCACCCCCGGCGGCCCGACAGCGCGGCCTGGCCGAAACGCAGGCCGATGAGGCACATGAGCGCCCCCGTCCCCGCGACCAGCTCGGCCGGGACGAACAACAACTGCAGGACGGGCAGCCCGAACACCGCCACCCGCGCCCCCGCCGCGAACGACCGCGCCGCCAGCGCCACGGCCACCAGCACCGCCACGGCCAGCGCGAACCCTGGCGGGCAGATCACCGCGGCCCCGCCCGCGAAGGTCAGGATCGACCGCCCGCCGCGGAACCCGGCGAACACCGGCCAGGCGTGCCCCGCCATCGCCGCCGCCACCGCCAGGTACACGGGCAGGACGCTGTCCCCCGTCACCGCGCCGGCGGCGGTCGTGTGCCCGCCGCTGAACAGCAGCGCGGCCAGCCCCGCCAGCACGCCCTTCAGCGTGTCACCGGCGAACACCGGCACGGCGGCCCGCCAGCCGAGCTGCTCCTTGACGTTCCAGAAGCCGGGATTGCGGTCGCCCACGGCGCGCGGGTCGAACCCGTGCCCGCGCGCCAGCAGCACCGCCACCGGGACCGACCCCAGCAGGTAGCCGACGATGACCGACATCACCAGTACGTCCATGGCCTCGTTCCACCTCATCCGGTATGACTCCGCGGACGCCATGCGTCACATGGCCTTCGACCGCCCGCTGCTGCGGCGCACCGGCGGGCTCACGTTCTGGCGGCTGCTCGGGACCGGGCGCGGCCGGTCGATGTCGCTGGGCGCGGACCTGCGCCGGTGGGCGCTGTTCGCGGTCTGGCGCGAGGAGGCCGACCTGGAGGCGTTCCTGCGCGATTCGCCCATAGCGGCGCGGTGGAGGGCGGAGGCGGTGGAGCGGTGGCAGGTCCGCCTCGCGCCGCTGGCCTCGCGCGGCACCTGGAGCGGCCGCGACCCCTTCCCGCGGCCCGCCGAACATGGCGCCCTGCAGGGACCGGTCGCCGTGCTCACGCGGGCCTCCATCAGGGCGCGGCGGCTGGCGGCCTTCTACCGGTCGGTGCCGCCCGTGGACCGGCTGCTGGCCCGGCAGGACGGCTGCCTGGCCTCGATCGGGGTCGGCGAGTGGCCGCTGGCCCGGCAGGCGACGTTCTCCCTGTGGCGGGACGCGGCGGCGGTGCGCCGCTTCGCCTACGGGGACGACGAGCACCTGCGGGTGGTGGCGCGGGTGCGCGCGCACGACTGGTACAGCGAGGAGCTGTTCGCCCGGTTCATCCCGTACGAGAGTGAAGGCACCTGGAACGGCGCCGACCCCCTGGCCTGACCCGGGGCGGGGCGTCACGCCGGTTCCAGAGCGGACAGGGAGTGGGCGACCACGCAGGCGCGGGCGATCGTGGCGGCGGTCGAGGAGCCGTGCGCGACGATCACGGTGCCGCGCAGCCCCAGCAGCGCCGCCCCGCCGTGCGTCTGCGGGTCGTAGCGCCGGGCCACCCGCGCGAGCGCGTCCGGCTCGGCGAGGCCGGCCCGCGCGACCATGGCGAGCGCGGTCCGTACGCACCCCTCGACGCTCTTGAGCACGACGTTGCCGGTGAAGCCGTCGGTGACGATGACGTCCACCGCGCCGGACAGCACGTCGTGGCCCTCGATGTTGCCGTGGAAGCGCATCGGCAGGCCGCGCAGCAGCTCCTCGGCCCGCCGGGCCAGCCGGTTGCCCTTGCCGGGCTCCGAGCCGATCGACAGCAGCCCCGCCACCGGGCCGGGCACGCCCAGCACGGCGCGGGCGTACCCGGCGCCGAGCAGCGCGAACTGGGCCATCATCTCCGGCGTCGGGTCGGCCGTGGCGCCGGCGTCCACGAGCACGCTCGCGCCGCCGGGCAGCGTCGGCAGCGCGACGGCGAGCGCGGGACGCAGGACGCCCTCGGCCCTGCCGACCCGGCGTACGGCCTGGGCGACCACCGCGCCGGTCGAGCCTGCCGACACGAACGCGGCGGCCCCGCCCCCGCCGAGCAGGCCGCAGCCCACGGCCAGGCTGGAGGCGGTCAGCGCGGCGCCGCCCGCGCCCCGCTCCGTCATGGGCACGACGTCGGGGGCGTGCACGACCGGGATCTCGCCGGCGGCGTCGTGGACGGCCAGCTCGCGGGCCAGGTCCGGCTCGCGGCCGACGAGGACGACCGGCACCCCGTGCTCCCGCCGGGCCGCCACCGCCCCCGCCACGGTCTCGGCGGGCCCGTGGTCGCCGCCCATCGCGTCCAGCACCACCGCGCCCGGCCCCACCGCGTCCAGCGCCACCGCGTCCGGCCCCACAGCGCCCGGCCCCACAGCGCCCGGCCCCACCGCGTCCCGCCCGCCCGCGCCGATCCCCCCGGTCATGGCAGGTCCACACGTACGCGGCGTTCGAGCCGGCCCGCCCCTGCGGAGGCCAGCAGGTGGCGGGCGAAGGCGACGGCCCTGCGGTGGCGCGGCACCCGTACCCGCCGTTCCAGCACCGCGAAGCCGCCGCGCTCGATCGCGACGAGGATCCCCCCGTACAGCTCGACGGCGGCCCGCACGCACGGCCGGGACGAGGGCACCAGCAGGTCGATGCCCCTCGCCGCGGCCCGGTAGTGCTCGCGGGCCCGGCCCGCCTCGAAGGCGAGCAGCTCGCGCACCGCCCGCCCGGTCCGCGACCGGCCCAGGTCGGCGGGCTCGACCCCGTACGCGGCGAGGTCCTTGGCGGGCAGGTAGACCCGCCCGCGGGCGTGGTCCTCCCGCACGTCGCGCAGGAAGTTCGTGAGCTGGAAGGCCAGGCCGAGCTGGCGGGCCGGCTCCCTGGCCGCCGCCTCCTCGCCGGGCAGCGCCTCCAGCACCGGCAGCATCATGGTGCCGATGACCGCCGCCGACCCCTCCATGTAGCCGAGCAGGTCGTCGTAGGTGGCGTACGAGGTGACCGACAGGTCGGCGCGCATCGCGGCGAGGAAGGCGTCCACGTCGCCGCGCGCGATCCCGAACGAGCGCACGGTGTGCAGGAACGCGGGCAGCACCGGGTCCGCGACCGGCTCGCCGGCCAGCCCCCTGCCGGTGCGCTCGCAGAGCGCGTCGAGGGCCGCCCGCCGGTCGGCGGTCATGGTGAAGGAGTCGACGATCTCGTCGGCGTAGCGGGCGAAACCGTACAGCGCGTGGACGTGACGGCGTTTCCACGCGGGCAGCAGCAGCGTGGCCAGGTAGTAGGACCGGCCGTAGCGGGCGTGCAGCTGGCGGCAGCGTTCGTAGCTGGCGGTGAGAGTCAACGGATGCCCTTTACGAAGTAAGAATGCGTTCTGCGGCGAGCCGGCCGGAGATGAGCACCGGGGGGACCCCGACGCCCGGCGCGGTGTGCATGCCGGCGAAGTGCAGTCCGGGCACCCGCCGGGCGGCGCCGGACGGGCGCAGCCACGCCGTCTGGGTGAAGCGGTGGTCGAGCGCGAACGGGGTGCCCGCCGTGTGGCCGAGCGCGGCCCACGCGGGCGGGTCGAGGACGAGCCTGGGCGTCGCGGACAGGTCGCCGTAGCCGAGCCCGGCCAGCCGGGCGAGCAGGCGTTCCTCCAGGCGGGGACGGAGCCGGTCCCAGTCGGCGGCCTCCAGGTTGGGCGCGGGCTCCAGGACGCTGAGCGTGGCGTGCCCCGGCGCGGCGTCCTCGTCCGTGGCGGGGCAGGTGACGAGCAGGCTCGGGTCCGGCTGCGGCCGGCCCGACTCCAGCGCCGCGAACGTCTCCCGCCACGCCCGCCCGAAGTGCAGCGTGTGGTGCGCCTGCCCGGCCGGCGGACGCTCCAGCCCGGCGTGGACGACCAGGCAGGACGGCGAGAAGCGGGGGCGGCGCATCCGCCAGTCGGCGGCCCGGCCGGGCAGCAGGCGGCGGGCCGCGTACCGGTCGCAGGCGACGACCACGTGCCCGGCGGGCAGGCGTTCGCCGTCCTCCAGCAGGACGCCGGTGACGCCGTCCCGGTCGGTCCGGACCTCGCGGGCGCGGGCGGCGTACCGGACGGGCGCGCCCAGCTTCTCCAGCAGGGCGGCCAGCGCGGACGGGATGGCGTGCATGCCGCCGCGTTCGGGGAAGTAGACGCCGCCGACCGTGTCCATGTGCGCGATGACGGCGTAGATGCCGAGGGCGCGCTGCGGGGACAGGCCGACGTACAGGGACTGGAAGGTGTGCGCCTTGATCAGCCGCTCGTCGGTGAGGTGGCGGGCGGCGAGCCGGTCCAGGCGGCGGAAGCCGCCGAGCGCGGCGAGCCTGGCCAGCGCGAGCGGGCGGGCCAGGGCGCCCAGCCTGGTCATGTCCGCGTCGATGAACGCGGGCCACTCCGCCGCGAACAGCTCGCCGAGCAGCCGCCGGTACCGCAGGTAGCGGGCCGCCTCGGCGGGCCCGCACAGCTCGCGCACCCGCTCGGCCATCACCGCGCCGTCCGGGGTGAGGTCCAGGTGCGAGCCGTCGTGGAAGGCCATGCGGTACGCCGGGTCGAGACGGCGCAGCGGCAGCCAGTCGCGCAGTTCCTCCCCCGCCGCGCCGAAGATGTCGGCGAGCACGCCGGGCATGGTCAGCACGGACGGGCCGGTGTCGAACCGGTACGGGCCGAGCCTGGCGCTCCCGCAGCAGCCGCCCGGCTCGTCCCTGGCCTCGACGACGGTGACCTCCCGCCCGGCCGCGGCCAGCCGTACGGCGGCGGCGAGACCGGCGAGGCCGGCGCCGATCACCACGGTGGGTCCGCGCCGGGGCATCAGCGGCTCCTGTCGGTGGCGAGCACGGTCAGCTCGGTGAGCGCCGCGCGGGCGTCGCCGGGCAGGCCGGGCAGCGCGTCGAGGGCCCCGACGGCCTGCGCGGCCAGGGCGGCGATGCGCCGCTCCGCCGCGTCCAGCGCGCCGCAGGAGACGATCAGCTCGCGGGCCGCAAGGACGTCCTCCTCGGTGGCGACCGCGTCGAGGAGGAGGGCGGCGCCGCGCGGCCCGGTGCGTTCCCTGGCGGCGGCGACGAGGTGGTTGGGCTTGCCCTGGCGCAGGTCGGCGGCGGGCTTGCCGGTGCGGCCCGGGTCGCCGAAGACGCCGAGGACGTCGTCGCGGAGCTGGAACGCCTCCCCCAGCGGCAGCGCGTACGCGCTGAGCGCCCGCCGGGCCGCCGGCTCGCCGCCCGCCACCGCGTGCCCGAGGTGGAGGGGGCGCTCGATGGTGTACTTGGCCGACTTGTAGAGCGCGATCGTACGGGTGCGGCCGGTGTCCGCTCCGGCGGCGGTGCCGGCGAGGTCGAGCTGCTGCCCGGCCGTGACCTCCACGCGCAGCCTGGTGAGGACGCCGAGCGCGTCGGCGAGGTGCGGCCCGGAGCCGAGCAGCGCGGCGTCGGCCCAGGCCAGGGCCAGCAGGGCGAGCAGCGTGGTCTGCGACTCGCCGTAGCGGGCCGGGTCGCCGCGCAGGCCCGCGCGGCGGTGCTCGGCGGCCAGCGCGACGTGCGCCGCCGGGCGGCCCCTGCGGCCGGGGGCCTCGTCCATGACGTCGTCCAGGAGCAGCGCCGCGACGTGCACCAGCTCGACGGCGCAGGCGGCGTTCAGCACCGCGCCGAGGTCCGCCGCCGTGCCGCCGGCCGCGCGGTGCCCCCAGTACACGAACGCCGGCCGCAGCCGCTTGCCGCCGTCCCGCGCGAACGCGGCGAGATGGCGGCGGACCAGGCCGACGCCCTCCTCGCCGAGGAAGCCCAGCCGGGCGAGCTCCTGGTCGAGCAGTTCGCCGAGCCGCTGGTCGACCAGGTGGCGCACCCGGCCGTTCCCTGCGCCGCCGGCCGGGGTGACGGTGTGCGAGGTCACGATTGTCATGCGTCCTGTCTCCTTGTCGGTACATAGGTCTTCGCGAAGGCATCCCCCGCCGGTTGCATCCGGCGGTCGGCGGATCGCGAAAGGATGGTCACGGGTGTGCCGGAAAAGGGTCCGGACCAGCGGGGCGTCGGTGAGTGAGGAACGTTCGGTGAGTGAGGAAGAGGCCGGGTACGGCATCGGGGCCGTCTCGCGGCTGATCGGCGTGCCCGCGCCCACGCTGCGCACCTGGAACCTGCGGTACGGGCTCGGCCCGAGCCGCCGCAGCGCGGGCGGCCACCGCCGCTACGACGCCGCCGACCTGCACCGGCTGCGGGAGATGAAGCGGCTGATCGCCGAGGGCCTGCCGCCCGCCGAGGCCGCCCGCCACGCCCTCACCCTCACCCTCACCGGCGAGCCGCCGACGCCCCCGGCTCCCCGGCACACCTCCGCCACTCGCCCGACGGAGGCCGGGCCCGCGGGAGCAGAGCCCGCCGGCGCCGGGGTGACCTCGCTCGTACGGGCCGCGTTCGTGCTGGACAGTCACGCCGTCACCCACCTGCTGGAGTCCTCGCTGGCGGCGCACGGGGTCCGGCCGACGTGGGAGCGGCTGGTGCTGCCCGCCTTCGACGCCGTCTGCCGCCGCCAGGACGACTCGGGCGCGGGCATCGACGTCGAGCACCTGCTCTCCGACCGCATCCTCGCCGCCCTGCACCGGCACGCGCTCCGGCAGGCCGCCCCGGCGGGCCGCCGCCCCGTGCTGCTCGCCTGCGCCGAGGACGAGCAGCACACCCTCCCCGTGCACGCCCTGGCCGCCGCCCTGGCCGAGGAGGGCGTGGAGACCCGCGTCCTCGGGGCCCGCACCCCCTACGCCGCGCTGGCGCACGCGATGCGCCGGCTGCATCCGGCGGCGGTGTTCGTGTGGTCGCAGCAGGAGCTCACGGGCGCGACCGCTCCCCTGGCCGCGCTGCCGCGGCTGCGCCCGGCGGCGCGGCTGATCGTCGGCGGCCGGGGCTGGCGTGAGGCTCTTCCCGAGGGCGTGATCAGGGTAGATACCTTCCGCGAGGCGCTGTCCCAACTCCGGCGGACCCTGCCTTGAGCGTGTCTTTCCCCCGATGACGTTGTGCCGTCCCGCTCCTCCCGTTATGAATAGGTTTTGAATAGGTTTTCCAGGGGAGCGGGACGGACCATGGGGATGACTCCGACCACCAGCCATCAGCAGCACTCAGGGCGCGACGACGAGGAGACCCTGAGCGACAGCTACCGCGCGCACGCGCCCGCCCTCCGCTCCTACCTGCGGCGCTTCATCTCGCCCCAGGACGTGGACGACCTGCTCCAGGTGGTGTTCGCCGACGCCTGGCGCTCCCGCGAGCGCTATGACCCGTCCAGGAGCCAGGCCGCCTGGCTCTACGTGATCGCCCACCGCCGCGCCGTGGACCACCTGCGCGCCCGCCGCCCGTCCACGGTCCCCCTGGACGCCGCGACCGAGGCGGCCGTGCCCGCGCAGCGCCCGGCGGACGACGGCCTCGCCGACCGCGACCGCGTCCGCCGCGCCCTGGCCGAGCTCTCCCACGCCCAGCGCCAGGTCATCGAGCTCGCCTACTACGGCGGGCTGACCCAGCAGGAGATCGCCGAACGCCTCCGCGTCCCCCTGGGCACCGTCAAGGCCCGCACCTCACGCGGCCTGCACAAGCTCTCGTCCCTGCTGGCCGCCGCCGAGGCCGCCTGACCCCGCCGGTCACTCCGGAACAATGTTCGGAAATTGGGCCAAGATTCGTCACATTAGGTGACATGCTAACCGTTACGTTCACGATCGGTGTGTTGACAAAGAGTCAACCCGCTATAAGCCGGTTTCTTCGCATCCGTACCTTGAAGTACATCTGCCCCATCGGCATAGTGGACGGACCTGTAAGGAGTAATCAGTCGTGACGGGCATCTTCGGGGGGCGATACCGGCTCGCGGCTGCCCGGCGGAATTGGACATGATCGTATGAGTTCGCCCCCTCCGATCCGTGCCAAGCTGCTCCGGATCCTCTTACTCCCGCTGGTGTCGATGGTGGCACTGTGGGGCTTCATCGCCTACTCCAGCGTCCAGGAGATCGTGGACGTCTCACAGACGCAGGACCGCTGGGAGGCCATCGGCTCGCCGGTGCTGCAGCTCATCGTCGAGCTCCAGCGCGAACGGCAGCTCTCGGCCGAGGCCCCTCGCAGCACCGGCTCGTACGCGCCCCTCGTCGACCAGCGTCGCAACACCGACGCCAAGGTCGAACGGCTGCGCGAGGTCATCGGCACCGTGGACGTCACCGAGGGCGGCGAGGAGACCCCCGCCCAGGTGCGCGCGCTCGTACAGGCCCTCGACGGGCTGCAGTCGCTGCGCGCCTCCGCCGACGGCGGCGTCCTGGCCCCGCCGCTGGCCATCATCGACGCGTACAACAACGTCATCGCCGTCGCCAACCGGCAGTTCAACGACCGCGACGCGCTGAGCGACGTCTCCTCCTTCCGCTCCGTGCGCGGCATGGCGGCGTACGCGGCCACCGCCGAATATCTGGGCCGCGAGCACGCGGTGCTCACCACCACCATCGTCCACCGCCGGATGTCGCCCACCGACCGGGCCGCGTTCGTGGCCGCGTTCACCGCCCGGCGGCTCGTCTTCGCCAACGCCGAGCGCGACGCCGGCCCCGAGCTGAAGGCCAACTACGACGCGCTCGTCGGCAGCCCGCAGTACCGGCGGCTGATCGAGACCGAGGACGAGCTGTTCACCTTCGACACCGGCGGGGCGCCGCCGGTCGAGGCCGCCCAGTGGAAGGGCGACGCCGAGGCGCTGCTCGGCCTCATCAACCGGGGCACCCAGAGCGAGCTGGCCCGCGCCGCCGAGGAGGCCGAGGCGCAGAAGAGCGGCGCCTACTGGCGGATCGGGCTGGTCCTCCTCGCGGGGCTCGCCGCGATGCTGCTGTCGCTCGCGCTGTCGTACCGGTTCGGCCGCTCGCTCATCTCCGAGCTGCGCAGGCTCCAGGGCTCGGCCGTGGAGCTGGCCGAGGAGCGGCTGCCCCGCCTGGTGGAACGGCTGCGCCGCGGCGACGACGTGGACCCCGCCACCGAGGCCCCTCCCCTCGACCCGGCCGACACCGCCGAGGTGGACCGCGTCGTGGACGCCTTCGCGGCGGTGCGCCGCACCGCGGTCGAGGCCGCGGTCGGGCAGGCGACGCTGCGCAAGGGCGTCGGCCAGGTGTTCCTCAACCTGGCGCGGCGCAACCAGGCGCTGCTGCACCGCCAGCTCGCGCTGCTCGACACGATGGAGCGCCGGGTGGACGAGCCGGAGGTGCTGGAGGACCTGTTCAAGCTCGACCACCTCACCACCCGCATGCGGCGGCACGCCGAGAACCTCATCATCCTGTCCGACTCCGCGCCCGCGCGCCGCTGGCGCGACCCGGTGCCGCTGTTCGACGTCGTACGGGCCGCGGTCCTGGAGGTCGAGGACTACACCCGGGTCACCGTCGCGCCGATGCCGCAGGCCCCGATGCTGGTCGGGGCGGCGGTCACCGACGTCATCCACCTCGTGGCCGAGCTGGTCGAGAACGCCACCGTCTTCTCCCCGCCGGACACCTCCGTGCAGGTGCGCGGCATGACCGCGGCCAACGGCTTCGCCCTGGAGGTGGAGGACCGCGGCCTCGGGCTGAACCAGGCCACGCTGGACGAGCTGAACGCGCGGCTCACCGAGCCGCCGGAGTTCGACCTGGCCGACAGCGACCGGCTCGGGCTGTTCGTGGTGTCCCGCCTCGCGGCCCGGCACGGCATCAAGATCTCCCTGCGGCGCTCGCCGTACGACGGGACGACCGCGATCGTGCTGCTGCCCATCGGCCTGCTGGCCGGCATGGAGAGCCCGGCGCGGCCCGCCGAGCGGGTGGTCGCCGGCCGGCCCATGCGGGCGCTCGACTCCGCGCCCGGCGAGCCGCGGCACCGCGCGCCCGAGCCCCGCTCGCCCCTCGACCCGCCCCTCGACGCCAAGGTGCTCAACGGCCACCCGGTCCGCCTCCCCGACGACCTCAGTGACCTGCCCGGCGACGAGCCGGAGGAGCAGGCGGCCGAGCGCGTGCCGGACCCGGTGGCGGAGGAGCCGGCGCGGCCCGAGCGCGGCACCTGGTTCGAGGCCGCTCCCCCGGCGCGCAACGGCAACGGCGCTCCCGCCGCGCCGCCGCCCGTGCCGCCGCCCGCGCGGCCCGCTCCCGCCGTCCCGCCGGGCCCGCCTCCGGGCTGGAGCGTGACCGTTCCGCCCCAGGAGGCCGACGAGGACCTGGACGGGCTGCCCATGCGGGTCCCGCAGGCCAGCCTCGCCCCTCAGCTCCGCACCGCGCGACGGACCCAGGCGCGTGGCGTCTCCGTACGCTCGCCGGAGGAGCTCGCACAGCTCATGTCGTCCATGCAGCAAGGCTGGCAGCAAGGACGCCGCCTGGCCGACGAGCCGCAAGGACAAGACGTGTGGAACCGAAAGGACGACCATCCCGATGCCCGACCCCAGAAGTGAACTGAGCTGGCTCCTCGACGACCTCACCCAGCGCGTCCCCGGCATCCGGCACGCCATCGTGCTGTCCGCCGACGGGCTCGCCATGGGCGGCTCCCGTGACCTGACCCGTGAGGACTCCGAGCACCTGTCCGCCATCTCCGCCGGCAGCCACAGCCTCGCCATGGGCGCGGGCCGGCATTTCGGCCTGGGCGGCGTACGGCAGACGATCATCGAGATGGAAGGGGGCTTCCTGTTCGTCACCGCCGCGGGCCAGGGAGCCCGGCTGGCGGTGCTCGCGGCGGCCGACGCCGAGCTCGGCATGGTCACGTACGAGATGGCGCTGATGGTCAAGAGGGTCGGCGAGCACCTCTCCGCGCAGCCGAGGGGAGCGGCACCGGCACCCGCCTGGAACGGCGCGAGACCGTGACAGGAGAGGATCCCGGCCCCCTGATCCGGCTGTACGGGCTGACCGGGGGCCGGGCGCGCCCGCAGGGGGAGACGTTCGACCTGGTGGCCATCGTCGCGACGGTCGCCGGCTCGCACGAGTTCGCGGACCTGATCCCCGAGCACCGCGCCGTGCTGTCGCTGTGCCGCCGGCCCACGCCGGTGGCCGACGTCGCGGCGCACCTCAGGCTGCCGCTCAACATCACCCGGGTGATCCTGGGCGACCTGCGGCGCGAGGGCCTGGTCACCATCGAACGGCCGCGCCCGGTGGCGCAGACGATCGACGAACGCATCTACAGGGAAGTGCTGCATGGGCTACGCAGCCTCTGAGCCGGGGTCGACGGCCGTCGCCTCGGCCTTGGCCATCAAGATCCTCATCGCGGGTGGCTTCGGCGTCGGCAAGACGACCATGGTCGGCACCATCAGCGAGATCCGTCCTCTGCACACCGAGGAGCTGCTGAGCGAGCGGGGCGTCGGGGTGGACGACCTGTCGGGCGTGGAGTCCAAGACCACCACCACCGTGGCGCTCGACTTCGGCCGCATCACGATCCGCGACGGGTTGTGGCTGTACCTGTTCGGGACGCCGGGGCAGGACCGGTTCTGGTTCATGTGGGACGAGCTGGCGCTCGGCGCGCTCGGCGCCGTGGTGCTGGCCGACACCCGCCGCCTCCAGGAGTGCTTCCCGGCCGTGGACTACTTCGAGCAGCGCGGCATCCCGTTCGTCGTGGGGGTGAACTGCTTCGACGGGGCCCGCAGGTACGATCCCGCCAAGGTCCGGCGGGCGCTCGGGCTGAACGAGACGACCCCGATCGTGCTGTGCGACGTGCGGCGGCGCGATTCGGTCAAGGAGGTGCTGACCACGCTCGTCACGTACGCGGTGGAGGGCGCCCGTTCCGCGCCGGGGCCGCGATGATCGGGTAGCCGCTCCGCTGGGTAGTGGCCGCGGATGTTCGACGACTTCGCGACCGACGTGATCGACGTGGGCGAGACGGAGCTGTACGTCCGGCACGGCGGCTCCGGCACCCCGCTGCTGCTCCTGCACGGCCACCCGCGCACGCACGCCACCTGGCACCGCGTCGCCCCTCTCCTCTCCCCCCACCACTACGTGGTCTGCCCGGACCTGCGCGGCTACGGCCGTTCCGGCAAGCCACCCACCACTCCCGACCACGCCCCCTACGGCAAGCGCGCGATGGCGCGGGACATGGCCGCCCTCATGCGGGCGCTCGGCCACGACCGCTTCGCCGTGGCGGGGCACGACCGGGGCGCGTACGTCGCCCACCGCCTGGCCGTCGACCATCCCGGCGAGGTCACCCGCCTGGTCGTGATGGACGCGATCCCCATCGGCGAGGCGCTGGCCCGCGCCGACGCGCGCTTCGCCGCGGCCTGGTGGCACTGGTTCTTCCTCGGCCAGACCGACAAGCCGGCCGAGCATTTCATCAGCGCCGACCCCGACGCCTGGTACCGGACCATGGAGGAGCAGATGGGGCCGGAGGCGTACCTGGACTTCCGCCGCGCCATCCACGACCCGGCCACGGTCCACGCCATGTGCGAGGACTACCGGGCCGGGCTGACGGTGGACCGGGCCGCCGACGACGCCGACCGGGCGGCGGGCCGCCGCGTCGCCTGCCCGACGCTGTTCCTCTGGTCGTCGAGGGACGACATGGAGGACCTGTACGGGGACCCGCTGGCCATCTGGCGCACCTGGGCCGACGACGTGACCGGTCATCCGATCGACAGCGGCCACCACATGGCCGAGGACGCCCCCGAGGAGCTGGCGGCCGCCTTGCTGGCGTTCATGAAGCGCTGAGGCGGAAATTCCCCGCGGGGCGGTCGTGTTGCCCGGACATGGGCAATGCTTTCGCGGACGAGAACGTCATCCGCCGGCTCCTCACCGAGACGCGGACGTGGGCCTTCGTCGGGCTGTCGGACAACCCCGACCGCACGGCGTACGACCAGGCGGGCCTGCTCCAGGCGCGCGGCAAGCGGATCATCCCCGTCCACCCGGCCGCCGGGACGGTGCTCGGCGAGCCGGGGTACGCCACGCTCGCCGAGGTGCCGGAGAAAGTGGACGTCGTCGCGGTCTACCGGCGGGCCGGGCACGCCGGGCGGTTCGTGGACGAGGCCGTCGCGATCGGGGCGGGGGCGGTGTGGCTGCCGCTCGGCGTCGTCGACGAGGCCGCCGGGCGGCGGGCCCGCGAGGCCGGGCTCGACGTGGTGATGGACCGCTGCCCCGGCGTCGAGTGGGCCCTCCGCCGCATCCCCTGACCTCGCGGGGTCAGACCATCTGGCCGCTCGGCCCCCGGCGGATCACGCGGGTGGCCTGGCGGCGGTCGTCGGGCGGCTGCGGCGGGGCGGACACCAGCACGTCCGGCGGGTCCTGCCGGTAGAAGATGTCGATGTCCACCTCCTCGCCGCCCATGACCAGCGTGTCCCACGCCCCACTGGCGAGGAACGCGCGCAGCGCCTCGGGGCTGAGGCAGCGCAGGTGGGCCCGGAGCGTGGCGTCGTCGGGCAGGCCGGGGATGCGGGAGGCCAGCCGGTCGCGGATCTGCCTGAGCCGGTCCATGAAGGCGTCCAGATCGGCCTCCCTGGAACCCTCCGCGGCGGGTTCGGGGGGCGTGAGGCCGTCGGCGATCAGGTCCTTGATCGCCCGGGTGACGCCGTGGCCGTCCGTGGCCACCATCGCCTGCCACGCGCGGCTCTTGTGCCGGTACTGCAGCATCGACATGGCCGCCTCGTGCCGGATGAAGTCGGCGTCGCGGAACGGCCGGCCGCGCCAGCTCTGGCTGAGCGTACGCGCCAGCGAGATGGCCGAGGCCAGCCCGCTGTTGAGCCCGCGCCCCGGCCAGAAGTGGATGGCGTTGGCGGCGTCGCCGAGCAGGAACCCGTACGTGCCGGGCGTCCCGGCGGTCGGCGGGTGGAGCTGGGCGGTGAAGCGCGGCCGCTGGACCATGTCGAGCCGGAACGCGGTGACCGCGCTCAGGTTCTCCTCGGCGACGCCGAAGAAGCGCAGCCCCTCCAGCACCCGCGTCCACAGCCGCGAGCCTCTGACCAGCGCCGGCAGGAACAGCGTGCCGTGCGTTGAGCAGTGGAACTCGCCGTGCTCGGTCCGGTCCATCAGGCACGGGCTGGCGGCGACGCACTGCTCGAACACGTGCCGGACCGGGTCGATGCCGATGACCTCCTTGGCCTCCTCGTCGGTCAGCCGCATGTTGAGGAAGCCCTCGCCGCGCAGGGCGTTCAGCAGGAAGCGGTTCTGGGCGACGGTGAGCAGCACGGTCATCGGGTCCGGCAGCTCGGATCTGACGCGCAGCCCGAGGACGACGTCCTGCAGGTGGTGGCCGTCGAGCGAGTAGATCGAGGTGTCGGCGTTGCCGAACTTGGCGGCGAAGTGGGCGCGGGTGCGCGAGCGCCCGCCCTCGCAGATGGCGAGCACGTGGTCGCGGCCGGTGGCCTCGCGGTGCTCGTCGGGCGAGAACCGCGCGGGGACCAGCCGGATCCGGTCGGGGCGCTCGTTCGCCAGCTCCAGCAGCGTGTCCTCGATGTAGGCGATGCGCAGGTTGCGCGGGCCCTGGCCGCGGATCGAGTCGGGGCCGGTGGGCCACATCTCGGTGTACGCGCCGGGCGCGAACAGCCGGGCCTGCGCCCGTTCCGGCAGGTTGAGGTACTGGCGGCTCTGGACGGTGACGACCTGCTGCCGCCGGACGTTGCCCTCCGCCCTGCCCTTCCACACGACGCGGGCGCCGTCGCTCTTCCAGCGGCCGTCGTAGACGGTGATCGCGACCCGCTCGCCCATGAGCTGGTCGAGGAGCAGGGCGAGGCTGAGCCCGACGGGGCCGCCGCCGCTGATCGTGACGCGCAGGACCTGCCCGGGGTCCACCGCCCGTACGACGCTCCGCACCGTCCCGGGGTCCATGATGGTGTCGGCGTCCTCGCCCGCGAGCTCGAAGCAGAAGACCTCGTCGCCGATGCTGATCAGGTCGCCGGGGCGCAGCACGTGCGTGGCCACGCGGGCGCCGTTGACCAGGGTGCCGTTGCGGCTGCCCAGGTCGCGCAGGACGTAGCGGCCCTCCTCGTGGCGCACCTCGGCGTGCGAGCGCGAGGCCCGGCCGCCGGCGATCACCACGCCGCTGTCGCCCCTGCGGCCGAACGTCAGCGGCCGATCGCCGAGCGGGAACCGTCTTCCGGACTGAGGGCCGTCGTGCCCCACGATCACCGGCGGCATAGGTAACTCCCATTCCCTAGCCAAATGGACTGGAGTCCGTGCCGCTTCAGCATGGGACGGGATGAACCTCTTTACCAGTGAAAATTACTCACACAAGAGAATTCTCACGTTTGCGAGGGGTATGGGGCCAGTTCGGAAATCCGAAGGAGAGTTGTGCCATGATCGTATTGCGCCGTTTGACGGCGATCCGAGCATGCCTGGCACTGCCGAGCCTGCCCGGCCCGTCACCGGGCCCGGACGAGGCCTCCGACCAGAGCCGGCGGCGCCGGCGGCGCCGCCGGCGCTGACCCGCCAGGGTCACTTCCAGGGGAGCCTCCTCCCCTTGTACGAGGGGTGCTTGGACTCCCAGTACTTCCAGCCCTCGAAGCGGGCCGGCACGTTGGCGATGCCCGAGGCGATCTCCACATGCCGGCACGTGGAAAGGACCGACCACGCCGACCAGCCGATGCGGTAGCCGAACACCCGGTACCACATGTTGCCGTACATCCCGTCGCTGATCTCGCGCGTGTACTCGTGCCCCGTGAACACCATGTGCCGCTCCTCCAGGTGCGGGATGCCGTTCTTGCGCAGCGCGCGGATCACCTCGCCGGGCTCGATGGGGTTGCTGGTCCTGACCCACTCCTTCTCCGTCTCCAGGAACGCCAGCACCTCGTGCTCCCTCGTCACCGACACCGTCATCGAGCCGCCGGGGCCGTCGGTGTAGCGGGTGCGCGGCAGGAAGAAGTTGCGCGGTGAGATGTGCCCGCGCTTGAAGAAGATCCGAGGCGTGCACACGGGGTGGTCGGTGTCCTTGACGCGGTTGCGGTGACGGCGGCGGTTGTTGACGTTGTCCTCGGCGGTCTCGTCGACGGCCTCGGCGACGGTGTTGTCGACGTCGTCGTCGTCGCCCGTCCGGCTGTCCGCCGGGCTGTCCGTCCGGTTGTCCGCCCATGCCGGAGCCAGCGTGGCGGCGAGGACGATCGAGAGCGTGCCGCACGCGGCGGCCTTCCGCATTCCGCGGCGAAGGTGAATGGGCGCGAACATGTGCTGTTCCTTTCGGAAATGCCTGCTGCACGATGCTCGCAGGAGGCACGAATCCCACCCGACCGCCACACCGAACTTGAATATCCCGTACCGGGCAAGAATTGGTGAAGAACGTATGGCGCACCCGTACGGGTACCATGCCTCCATGCCGCCCACCCGCGAACACGCCGAGCTGAAGCTGCAGCCGCTGCCGCAGGCGGGCCGGTCACTGGCC
This sequence comes from Nonomuraea sp. AD125B, assembly GCF_041402765.1. Lineage (NCBI taxonomy): Bacteria > Bacillati > Actinomycetota > Actinomycetes > Streptosporangiales > Streptosporangiaceae > Nonomuraea > Nonomuraea sp. AD125B. The sequence continues at coordinate 352,538 of NZ_JBGLOU010000005.1, forward strand.
GAGCAGGTGATCTCCGAGGTGCGCCGGGCGGTGCACACCGGCGCGATGGTCCCCGGCCGGCTCTACTCCGTCTACCAGATCGCCGAGCAGCTCAACGTCTCCCGCAGCCCGGTCCGCGAGGCCATGCTGCGCCTGGTGGAGGCCGGGCTGGTGCAGGTCGAGCGCAACCGCGGGTTCCGGGTCGTGCTGCCGCACCCGCGCGAGATCGTCGAGATCTTCGGGGTCCGGCTCGCGCTGGAGCTGCCCGCCGTGCGGCGCGCGGCCGGGGCCGGGCCCGCCGGGCTGGGCGCGGCGCTGCGGGAGACGATGGAGCGGATGGCGGAGGCGGTCGAGGCCGGCGACGAGGAGCTGTTCTTCCACCTCGACCAGGCGCTGCACGACCGCGTGCTGGTCGCCGCGGGCAACGGGCGGGCCCGCGCGATCGTCGGCGGCCTGCGCGACACCATGCGCATCCTCGGCACCTCCACCGACGACGCCTCGCGCACGCTGCGCCAGGTCCACGAGGAGCACGAGCCGATCGTGGCGGCGGTGGCCGCGGGCGACGCCGGGGGCGCGGTGCGGGCGATGCGCGCCCACCTGACCAACACCGGGCTCATCCTCGCCGCGCAGGCGGCCCGCGCCCAGGGCGAGCCGGTGGACGTGGCCGCGCTCTGGGCCGCCGTCGTCGACGACCTCTAGCCGGCCTCGCCGGGCAGGCCCAGCTCCTCCCGCACGCGGGCCAGCGACTCGGCGCGGATCGCGGCGTACAGCTCGTACGGGTCGTGCAGGGTCCGCCCGAGCACCCCGGCGAGCTCGTCGGGGCCGAAGTCGGCGCCGGCCGCCGTGACGTCCTTGGCGCCGTCGGAGGTGAGGTTCGACTGGAAGATCCCGGCGGCCGAACGCGGCAGGAAGTCCTCGTACACGATGGGCCGGGCGCTCACCCAGCCGCCCGCCAGCAGCTCGGCGAGCCCGGCCGGGGGCGGCCCCGAGGGCCGGTCCGGCGCGGCGTGGAAGGTGAAGTACGCCAGGTCCCGCGCGGCCAGCTCCGCCTCCGTGCGCGGCACCCGCGCCTCCCACAGCCCGGCGGCCACCGCGTTGCGCTCCTCCGCGTCCACGCGCCGCCCGGCGAGGGCGTCGTCCAGCGCGGCGGCCAGCTCGTCGTAGAGCGCCCGCCCGGCCGGGGTCACCGCGATCCCCCGGGCCTCGACCTCGCCGAAGCGCACCCGCAGGTCGTCCTCGGCGATCCGGCCGTCGTCCTCGCGGAACAGCCGGGGCTCGGCGAGCGCGCGGAAGGAGGTCTGGCGCAGCAGCAGGTCGGGGCCGGACCAGCGGGGCGGGCCCTGGATGGCGTCGATCATGGTGATGCCGCGCGCGGACATGCGGGCGTAGAGGGCGTCGATGTCGAGCACGCGCGGGGTCAGGTGGTTGACGTGCGTGCTCGGGACGCCGCCGATGTCGGCGGCCACGGCCGAGACCCGCTCCAGCTCGGCGTACCAGCCGCGCGAGACCGGCTCGCGCGACAGCTCGAACGAGCGCGTGGCGAGCGTCAGGAACTCCTCGGCCGCCGCGTCGTCCAGGCCGCCCTCGGCCTCGGCGCGGTCGGCCAGCTCCAGCAGCCGGGGCGGGAACAGCCGCCTGGCCTCCAGGAACGCCTCCAGCCTCCGCCGCAGATCCTCGCCGAAGAACCGCCGGTCGCCGGTGACCAGCATGGAGGTGAAGACGCGGAACGGGTTCGCGGCCAGCTCGCCGGCGTCCACGGGCCGGAACGCCGTCGAGACGACCGGCACCGAGCTGCTGGCCGCCTCCCGCAGGTCGTAGAAGCCGACCGGGTACATCCCCATCGCGCCGAAGATCCGCGCGACCTGGGCCAGCTCGGCGGGGGTGCCGACGCGGATCGCGCCGTGCCGCTCGGCGGTGACCCGGCCGATCGAGCCGAGCCGTTCGGCGTCCGCGCCCATGCGGGTCAGGACCTCGCGATTCACCTCCTGGGAGACCTCGACGAGCGTGGTGTAGGCGGGGACCTCGGTGCCGTACATGGCCGACAGGCGCCGGGCGAAGGCCGCCCGCAGCGCGGTCGCGTCCACCATCGTGCCGTCCCTTCTCTGGGTCGTGATGGCTGGCATCGTACCCAAGTCGCATGTAACATGCTACGCATGGATCAAGCGGCGGCTCTAGCGAGCGACCTGCGCCGGCGCGGCGTCGCCGACGTGCTGACCGACGGCACCACCCGCGCGATCCACTCCTCCGACGCCTCCCTCTACCGGGTGCCGCCGCTGCTGGTCGCCCGGCCGAGGACCGCCGAGGACGTCCAGGCCGCCGTGGAGCTGTGCGCCCGGCACGAGATCCCGCTGACCGCGCGCGGCGCGGGCACCTCGATCGCCGGCAACGCCGTCGGCCCCGGTCTGGTGCTCGACTTCAGCCGGCACATGGACCGGGTGCTGAAGCTCGACCCCGAGGCCCGCACGGCGGTGGTCCAGCCCGGCGTGGTCCAGGCCGCGCTCCAGCGGGCGGCGGCCCCGCACGGGCTGCGCTTCGGCCCCGACCCCTCCAGCCACACCCGCTGCACGATCGGCGGGATGATCGGCAACAACGCCTGCGGCTCGCGCGCGCTCGGCTACGGCCGCACCTCCGACAACGTGACGGGACTCCAGGCCGTGGCCGGCGACGGCACGCTTCTGGACCTGCCCGCGCAGGCCGGGCCGGCCGCGCTGCGCGACCTCGTGGCGGCGAACCTGGCGACGATCCGCACCGAGTTCGGCAGGTTCGGCCGCCAGGTGTCCGGCTACGCGCTGGAGCACCTGCTGCCCGAGAACGGCTTCGACGTGACCCGGCTGCTGGTCGGCAGCGAGGGCACGCTCGCCGTGCTCACCGAGGCGACGGTGCGGCTGGTCGCCGACCCCGCGCACCGCGTGCTGGTCGTGCTCGGCTACGCCGACATCGCCGAGGCCGGGGACGCCGCGCCCGGCCTGCTCGCCTTCCTGCCCACCGCGTGCGAGGGCCTCGACGCCCGCATCGTGGACGTGGTCCGCGCCCGCCGCGGCCCCGGCGCGGTGCCGCCGCTGCCGGGCGGCGCCGCCTGGCTGTTCACCGAGATCGCCGGCGACGACGAGGCCGAGGTGCGCGAGCGGGCCGCCCGCCTGGCCGCGGGGCACCCGGACGCGCTCGTCGTCACCGACCCGGCCAAGGCCGCGGCGCTCTGGCGGATCAGGGAGGACGGCGCGGGCCTGTCCGGCCGCAGCCCGGCCGGGCGGCCGGCGCACGCGGGCTGGGAGGACGCCGCGGTGCCGCCCGCGATGCTCGGCCGCTACCTGCGCGACTTCGAGGAGCTGATGGCCGGTCACGGGCTGACCGGCCTGCCGTACGGGCACTTCGGCGACGGCTGCCTGCACATCAGGATCGACCTGCCGCTGGAGCGGCCCGGCGGGACTCGGGTGCTGCGCGAGTTCCTGGTCGCCGCCGCCACGCTCGTCGCCGGCTACGGCGGCTCGCTGTCCGGCGAGCACGGCGACGGCCGCGCCAGGAGCGAGCTGCTGCCGCTCATGTACTCCCCCGACGCGATCGGCCTGTTCGAGCGGGTGAAGGGCGTCTTCGACCCGGCCGGCACGCTCAATCCCGGCGTGCTGGTGCGGCCCCGCCCGTTCGACGCCGACCTGCGCGTCCCCGCCGCCCGCCCGGCCCCCGGCCGGCTCGCCCTGGCCTACCGGCACGACGGCGGCGACTTCTCCCAGGCCGTGCACCGCTGCACGGGGGTGGGCAAGTGCCGGGCCGACAACACCGGGACCGGCGGCGTCATGTGCCCCTCCTATCTGGCGACCGAGGAGGAGAAGGACTCCACCCGGGGCCGGGCGCGGGCCCTCCAGGAGATGCTCAACGGCGGGGACGTGTCGGGCGGCTGGCGTTCGCCCGAGGTGCACGAGGCCCTGGACCTGTGCCTGGCGTGCAAGGGCTGCGCCTCCGACTGCCCGACCGGCGTGGACATGGCGGCCTACAAGGCGGAGGTGCTGCACCAGAGCTACCGGGGGCGGCTGCGCCCGGCCTCCCACTACTCGCTGGGGCGGCTGCCGCTGTGGGCGCGGCTGGCGTCCCGGATGCCGCGCGTGGCCAACGCCGCCCTGCGCGTGCCCGCGCTGCGCCGGCCGGCCCTCGCGCTGGCCGGGGTGGACGCGCGGCGCACGCTGCCCGCGTTCGCGCCGCGCACGTTCCGCTCCTGGTTCGCGCGCCGGCCTCCGGCGGAGGGCGCGCCGGTGCTGCTGTTCGTGGACACCTTCACCGACCACTTCGCGCCCGAGGTCGGCCGAGCCGCCGTCGCCGTGCTGGAGGCGGCCGGCTACGCGCCCCGCGTCACCGCGCGGCGCGGCTGCTGCGCGCTGACCTGGATCTCCACGGGCCAGCTCGACCAGGCCAGGCGCATTCTCGGCCGGACCGTACGCGACCTCGCGGCGGAGGCCGGTGACGGCGTGCCGATCGTGGGCCTGGAGCCGTCCTGCACGGCCGTCCTGCGCTCGGACGCCCTGGAGCTGCTGGACGAGGACACCGCCGCGCCCGTCGCCCGCGCCACCAGGACCCTCGCCGAGCTGCTGGCCGCCACCCCCGGCTGGCGCCCGCCGCCGCTCGACGACGTGCGCGTGGTGGCCCAGCCGCACTGCCACCACCACGCCGTCATGACCTGGGAGCCGGACCTGCGGCTGCTGCGCGCGGCCGGCGCCGAGGTGCGCAGGCTCGGCGGCTGCTGCGGACTGGCCGGCAACTTCGGCGTCGAGAAGGGCCACTACGACGTGTCGGTGGCGGTCGCCGGGCAGCAGCTCCTGCCCGCGCTGCGGGAGGCCGCGCCGGACGCGGCCGTGCTCGCCGACGGCTTCTCCTGCCGCACCCAGATCGCCGACCTGTCCCCCAGGCGCGGCGTCCACCTGGCTCAGCTCCTCGCCGACCGGCTCACGCCAGAAGGGAACTGAATCGATGGGACGAGAACTGCCCCGGCGGGCCGCGGTGGTCGTCATCGGCGGCGGCGTCATGGGGGTCAGCATCGCGTACGAGCTGGCCGCGGCCGGGGTGCGCGACGTGGTGCTGCTCGACAAGGGGCCGCTCGGCTCCGGCTCGACCTGCAAGGCGGCCGGGGGCGTGCGGGCGCAGTTCTCCGACCGGGTCAACATCGAGCTGGCCGTACGCAGCCTGGAGACGTTCGAGCACTTCGCCGAGCGCTTCGGGCAGGAGATCGACCTGCACCGCCCCGGCTACCTGTTCCTGCTGGACACGCCCGAGGCGGTCGCGGAGTTCGAGCGCAACGTCGCCGTGCAGAACGACCTCGGCGTGCCCAGCCGGATGATCCCGGTGCGCGAGGCCGCCGCGCTGTCGCCGCTCATCTCCACCGACGGGCTGCTCGCCGCCGCCTTCTCCCCCAGCGACGGCCACTGCACGCCCGAGTCCGTGGTGCTCGGCTACGCGGGCGCGGCCCGGCGGCTCGGCGCGCGGCTGCTGCCCGGCTGCGCGGCGACCGGCATCGAGCTCGCGGACGGGGCCGTCACCGCGGTGCTGACCGAGGGCGGCCGGATCGAGACCGAAACCGTGATCTGCGCGGCCGGGGCCTGGTCGCGCGAGGTCGGGGCGTGGGCGGGCGTGGACCTGCCGGTGACGCCGCTGCGCCGGCAGATCCTGGTGACCGAGCCGGTGCCCGGCCTGCCGCCGACGGCGTTCACCATCGACTTCGGCACCACCTTCTACTTCCACCGGGAGGGGCCGGGGCTGCTGCTCGGCATGTCCGACCCGGACGAGACGCCTGGCTTCAAGCTCGACCGCTCCGACGCCTGGCTGCCGCGGCTCGGCGAGGCCATGGCCCGCCGCGCGCCCGCGCTGATGGAGACCGGCGTCGCCACCGGCTGGGCCGGCCTGTACGAGGTGACGCCCGACCACAACGCGCTCATCGGCGCCGCCCCCGGCGTCGAGCGGTTCCTCTACGCCACCGGCTTCTCCGGCCACGGCTTCCTCATGGGCCCGGCGGTCGGCGAGGTCATGCGCGACCTCTACCTGGGGCGTGAGCCGTTCACGGACGTGTCCGGCTTCGACGCGCGCCGCTTCGCGCGGTCCGCGGCCCGTCCCGAGCTCAACATCGTCTGATCGTGAACAAGGAGCCTTTCATGATGCTGCCGAGCGCCGCCGAGCTGGCCGCGACCGCGCGGGAGACCGCGAAACGCTGCGGGGTGGACGTGGACGCGCTGGGCGACGGCGTCACCACGACCTCGCCGATCAACGGCGCGCCGCTGGCCCGTGTCGGCTGGGCCGGCCCCGAGGCGGTGGACGAGGCCGTCGCGCGGGCGCGGGCCGCGTTCCTGGCCTGGCGGGTGGTGCCCGCGCCGGTGCGCGGCGCGCTGGTCAAGCGGTTCGGCGAGCTGCTGACGGCGCACAAGGCCGACCTGGCGACGCTGGTCAGCCTGGAGGTCGGCAAGATCACCTCCGAGGCGCTGGGCGAGATCCAGGAGATGATCGACATCTGCGACTTCGCCGTGGGCCTGTCCCGCCAGCTCTACGGCCGCACGATCAGCTCGGAGCGGCCCGGCCACCGGCTCATGGAGACCTGGCATCCGCTCGGCGTGGTCGGCGTCATCAGCGCCTTCAACTTCCCCGCCGCCGTGTGGTCGTGGAACACCGCGATCGCCCTGGTCTGCGGCGACCCCGTCATCTGGAAGCCGTCCGAGCTGGCGCCGCTGACCGCGCTCGCCTGCGCGGCGCTGCTCGACCGGGCCGCCGCCGAGCAGGGCGCGCCCGCGCACCTCGGCCAGGTCCTGCTGGGCGGGCCCGACCTCGGCGAGGCGCTGGTCGACCATCCGGGGATCGCGCTGGTCAGCGCCACCGGCTCGACCCGGATGGGCCGCGAGGTGGGGCCGCGCGTGGCCGCCAGGTTCGGCCGCTCGCTGCTGGAGCTCGGCGGCAACAACGCCGCCGTGGTGTGCCCGTCGGCCGACCTCGACCTCGCCGTACGCGGCATCGTGTTCTCGGCGGCGGGCACGGCGGGCCAGCGGTGCACCACGATGCGGCGGGTCATCGCGCACTCCTCCGTCGTGGACGCGCTGACCGAGCGGCTGGCCGGCGCCTACGGCCGGCTGCCGATCGGCAACCCGCTCGCCGCCGGGACGCTCGTGGGGCCGCTCATCTCGGGGCGGGCGTACGAGGCCATGCGGGAGGCGCTGCGGGAGGCGGGCGAGCAGGGCGGCACGCTGGTCGCCGGGGGCGGGCGGCGCCTCGCCGACCAGGCGCCCGACGCCTACTACGCCGAGCCGGCGCTGGTCCGGGTCGGCACGCAGGTGCCGGTCGTGACGCGCGAGACGTTCGCCCCCATCCTGTACGTGCTGCCGTACGAGACGCTGGAGGAGGCCATCGCGCTCAACAACGCGGTGCCGCAGGGGCTGTCGTCCAGCATCTTCACCCGCGACCAGGGCGAGGCCGAGCTGTTCCTGTCGGCCGAGGGCTCCGACTGCGGGATCGTCAACGTCAACATCGGCACCTCGGGCGCCGAGATCGGCGGCGCGTTCGGCGGCGAGAAGGAGACCGGGGGCGGCCGGGAGTCGGGGTCGGATGCGTGGCGCGCCTACATGCGCCGCGCCACGAACACCGTCAACTACTCCGGTGAGCTGCCCCTGGCCCAGGGCGTCGAGTTCACCGTCTGACCCGGCCGCCCGCCGATCAGGGCTCGCAACTGGCCACGATCTCGGCGGTGCAGGTGTCGGTGCCGGGCCCGCCGGTGGCGCGGTCGCTGGTGCCCGCGCCGCCGAGCAGCGTGTCGTCGCCGCCGTTGCCGTTCATGGTGTCGTTCCCGCCGCCGCCGCTGACCAGGTCACTGTCCGAGCCGCCCTGGAAGAAGTCCGCGCCGTCGCCGAGGAAGACCAGCGACGGCAGGCCGGTGTTGTTGGTGAACAGGTCGGTGCCCGAGCCGAGGACGGCGCTCATGTCGGTGACGCTCGCCGACGGGCACCGTACGGTGTGGGAGTCGACCTGCGTGCACGTCCCTCCGGGAGAGAGCGTGGTGAGCGTGTTCACCACGACGTAGTTCGTGCCGGACACGCTCACGGTGACGGCGTTGTTGGTGGTCGTCGAGCTGATGACCAGGCGGCCGCTCGAGTTGTCGACGGTGCCGGCGGCGCTCGCCGGCCCGGCGAGGACGAGCAGCGGCGCGGCCGCCGCCGCGCCGACGAGAAGCGCGCGCAGCCCCATGGCGCGGACGGCTCCGATGCGGTTTCGCATGGTGGTTCCCCTGTGACAGATCATCCCCTTTGGCGGGGAGGGGCGGTCTTCCGCCTGCGCCGATTAGAGCGCACCGGGTCCCATAAGTTCTGTGGCGCAATACTCAGTACGGGCGTGCGTTGCGGCACTGCGCTCGTCGGTCAGGGCCCGGCGCTCAGGGGAGGACCAGCCGCCGGGCCTCGCGGCGGTTGCCGGCCAGCTCCCGCAGCGCCTCCGTGGCGCTGCGCAGGATGGCCGGCCGCTCCCCCGCCCCGTGCGCGAGGGCGCGGACCGTGGCGCGGAGCAGGCCGGGCAGGGCGAGGGTCTCCCTCGGGTCGCGCAGCCGGGAGTAGACGTCGAGGACGCGCCGCACCCCGCCGGGACCGTCGGTGAGCACCCGCAGCAGCTCGAACTGCACGGGAGCCAGGGCGTCGCCGCGGCCGAGCAGGTTCGTCCAGTGGTAGGTGTGCACGCATTCGGCGTTGCGGCGGCGCTCCCACGCCCGTACGGCGTCGTCGAGCGCGGCTGGGTCGCCGATGACGCCGCCGGCGCGCTCGCCGAGCAGCCGGGCGAAGCGGATCGCGTCGCGGATGCCCTGGGCGGTGACCGGGTCCTTGAAGTGCCCGGCGTCGCCGACGAGCGCCCATCCCGGGCCGGACGAGCGGCGGAAGTAGGACGGGTGCGTGGTGGAGCTGACCACCTTCGTCGCCCTGGAGCAGCCGGACAGGCGCTCGGCGAGGCCCGGCACCAGGGTCACGGTCCGCTCGAACTCCGCCTCCAGGTTGCCGCGGAAGTCCGGCACCCGCTCGACCGGCGGCATCAGCAGCACCAGCGACAGACCGCCGTCGCAGGGGAAGGCGTTGCCCAGCTCGCGGCCGGTCAGCCACATGGCGGCGGTGTTCCGCCACTCCTCGCGCGGGTCCTCGTAGTAGGCGTAGTAGCAGGCCCGGCCGTTGGCGTGGGTGACGCGCGGCTGCTCGGCGCCGAGCAGCCTTGCCAGGGTGGAGCGCCGCCCGTCGGCGCCGATGACCAGCCGGGCGCGGATCTCGTACTCGCCGGAGGCGCGGGAGCCCTGGGAGCCGGCCGAGCCTCGGGCGCCGCCGGACGCGCCGGAGCCACCCCGACCGCCGGACGAGCCGAAACCGCCTTGATCGCCGGAGCCGGCTGACCCGCTCTGCCCGCCGGGCTCCTCCGGGTGGTCGCCGCCGGCGCGGGAGCGTACGCGGACGCCGACGGCCCGCCCGTTCTCCCAGAGCACTTCGGTGACGCGGTGGCCTTCCCTGACGTCCGCCCCGGCCTCGCGGGCGGCGTCGACGAGGGCCGCGTCGAGGGGCGCGCGGCGTACGCACATGCCGTAGTCCAGCCCGTCCACCGGCGTGTAGCCGCCGGCCGCGCCGTGCCCGGGGCCGCCGATGAAGGCGCGCGAGAGCCGGGGCGCGCCGATCTTCTCCACCCGTTCCAGCACCCCGGCCCGCGCCAGCTCGGCCACGCCGCCCGCGAAGAGCAGGTGCGTGGAGACGGTGGTGGAAGGGAAGTGCGCCGGGTCCACTGCGATCACCCGCAGCCCCTGGCGGGCGAGGGTCGCGGCGGCCACCGCGCCCGCGCAGCGTGCTCCGGCGATGACGACGTCGGCCTGCTCGGCCATCGGACCCTCCCGGCGGACAGCCATAACCGACTGCAGTGTCGGTTACGAGGAACGTAAGCGCTCCCGAGACCGGAGTCAACGCCTCACGGACGGTAGGGTGCGGGACATGGCGACCAGCGAGCCGAAGAAGCGCATGCCGGGCACGGCCCGCCGGGCCCGGATCATCGAGGCCGCACTGGACGTCTTCGCCGCGCGCGGCTACCACGCCACCGCCATGGAGGAGATCGCGTCCGCCGCCGGGGTGACCCGGTCGGTGCTCTACGACCACTTCCCGTCCAAGCGGGTGCTGCTGATCACCGTCCTGCAGGAGCAGAACGCCGGGCTCGTGGCCCACGTCGGCGCCCGCATCACGGGCAGCGGCTCGCCGGGCAGGCGGCTGCGCGCCACGCTGGACGCCTACTTCAGCTTCGCCCAGGACCGCCCGGCCGCCCGCCGGCTGCTGTTCGACCACACCGACGAGGACGACCCCGAGATCAAGGCGGTGCGCTGGGGCATCAGGGAGGCCCGCACCCGGTCGGTGGCCGTCATGCTGGGCCGCGACCTGCGCAGGCTCGGCCTCGACCCGGACAGCGAGGCCGCCCAGGCGGTGGTCGAGCTGCTGATCTCCGGCACCGACGGCCTGGCCCAGTGGTGGGAGCGGCATCCGGCGGTGCCGCGCGACCGGCTCGTGGAGGCGGCCATGCTCGTGCTCTGGAACGGCCTGTCCACGCTGCCCGAGCCCGAGGCCCACTAGCGCCCTCCTGGTCCGCACACCGCACCCTTGACAGGGGTGATCCGGGCGTTCATCGTCACGGCTAGCTGAACCAACAGCAGTGTCGGTTAGCGGGTGCGAAAGGGAACGGCCATGGAGCAACAGCAGAGCCGGGACGGCATCGGGCGGCGGCGGTTCGTGACGGGGGCGATGGCCACCGCGGTCGGCGCGGCGACCGGCCCGCTATGGAGCATGCCGGGCGCGAGGGCCGCCGCCCCGGCCCTGGTGAGCGCCGCGGCGGGCAAGAACGTGGCGATCTTCGGCGCCGGCATGGGCGGCCTGAGCGCCGCCCACGAGCTGGCCGAGCGCGGCTTCCAGGTCACCGTGTACGAACGCAAGGCGCTCGGCGGCAAGTCGCGGAGCATCCCCGTCCCCGGCACCGGCACGGGCGGCCGCAAGGACCTGCCCGGCGAGCACGGCTTCCGGTTCTTCCCCGGCTTCTACCAGAACCTGCCCGAGACGATGAGCCGCATCCCGTACGGCTCCGGCACCGTCCGCGACAACCTGGTCCCCGCGAGCCTGGAGGTGATCGCGTACAAGGGGAAGGAACTGCGCGTCCCCATCCCCGGCGACCTCGGCGCGATCACCCCCGAGGCCATCGGCGACTACTTACGCACCGCGCTGACGGCGCTCACCACGGTCCCGCTCACCGAGATCAACTTCTTCATCTCGAAGCTGGTCACGTTCATCACCAGCGGCCCGCGGCGGCGGCTCGGCCAGTGGGAGAACATGGGCTTCTCCGACTTCATCAAGGCGAGCCAGATGTCGCAGCAGTACCAGGACCTGCTGGTGCGCATGTTCACCGCCTCCTTGGTCGCCGCGCAGCCGGACCTCGCCAACACCCGCACCATGGGCCTGATGTTCGAGGCCCTCATCTACAGCGGGCTCGGCCTCGGCCCGTACGGGCCGCCGGACATGGTGCTGAACGGCCCCTCCAGCGACGTGTGGCTCACCCCCTGGATCGACCACCTCACCTCGATGGGCGTGCAGTTCAAGCTCGGCTGGACCGCGACCGGCTTCACCTACTCCGGCGGCCGGGTCACCGGCGCCCAGGTGACCGGCCCCACCGGCGCCGTCTCCACCGTCACGGCCGACCACTACGTGGCCGCCCTGCCGGTCGAGCGGATCCGGCCGCTGCTGTCGTCCGCCATGAAGACGGCGGACCCGGCGCTGGCCCGGCTCGACCACCTGCAGACCGACTGGATGAACGGGGTGATGATCTATCTCAAACAGCCCCGGCCGATCGCCGAGGGCCACCTCATCTACGCGGCCACGCCGTGGGCGCTCACCTCGATCAGCCAGGCGCAGTTCTGGACCACGAGCTTCCCCGCGACCTACGGCGACGGCGCCGCCGTCGACTGCCTGTCGCTGGACCTGTCGGACTGGAACACGCCCGGCATCCTGTTCGGCAAGACCGCCAAGCAGTGCACCCGGCCGCAGATCGTCCAGGAGGTGCTGGCCCAGGTGCGCTCGGCCCTGCCCAACGGCGCGGCGCTGCTGCCCGACTCGATCGTGCACTCGTGGTTCGTGGACCCGGCGATCACCGGCGAGGGCACCTCGGCCGTGGCCAACGACGAGCCGCTGCTCATCAACAGCACCTCGTCCTGGTCCAACCGCCCGGACGCCACGACCGCGATCCCGAACTTCTACCTGGCCGCCGACTACGTACGCAACAGCATCAACCTGGCCACCATGGAGGGCGGCAACGAGGCGGGCCGGATGGCGGCCAACGCCGTCCTCGACGCGACCGGGTCCTCGGCGAGCCGCGCCCGGCTGTACGAGCTCTACCTGCCGCGCGAGTTCAAGCCCATCCACGACTCCGACGACATCCGCTACCTGCTCGGCCTGCCCAACCGGTTCGACCTGCTCGCCCCGTACTGGCCGGGCCACTGACCCCGAGCTCCGGGGGATCCATATCCATTCCGGCATGTCTTGAGGAACTTGCTCTTTCTCGTACGTACCTCCAAACGGCAACTATTCGGTTTCAGGAGGTACGTCATGCACCGCAGAGTCGCCCTGCTCTCCGCCGCCGCGATCGCCGTGGCCGGCGCACTCGTCCCGGCGGCCTCGGCCCAGGCGTCCAGCACCACCACCAGTAGCACCACTGGCGGGTTCGACCGCAACCCCGTCGGCTGGGCGGGCGCGGACTCGGCCTCGGAACGCAGGACCGTCCTGTCGTACTGGACGCCCCAGCGCATGCTGGCGGCGCAGCCGCTGGACACGCCCGAGATCCGCCGCTCCGGCGGATCCGGGCCCACCCAGGGCACCCCGTGGGCGACCCGCGGCGCGTCGTCCACCCCGACGCAGGGCCGCTCGTACGCGGTCCGCCCGGTGTCGGCCCAGCGTACGGCCGAGGTGCTGCAGAACAGCCCCGGCCTGCGCTGGACCGACGGCGGCGCGGTGACCCGCACCGTCGGCCGGGTCTTCTTCACCACGGCCGACGGCCGCAACTCCGCCTGCTCCGGCACCGCGGTCACCAGCGCCAACGAGAGCGTCGTGATGACCGCGGGGCACTGTGTGAAGCTCAACGGGGCCGCGCACCGCAACTGGGTGTTCGTGCCCGGCTTCGACAACGGCCGCCGCCCGTTCGGGACCTGGGTGGCGACCACGCTGCTGACCACCCAGCAGTGGAACGCCAACGAGAACATCAACTTCGACGTCGCCGCCGCCGTGGTCGCGCCGCTCCAGGGACGTTCGCTCACGGACGTGGTGGGCGGGCAGGGCGTGGCGTTCAACCAGCCGAGGAGACGGCAGATGTTCTCCTTCGGCTATCCGGCGGCGGCCCCGTTCGACGGCTCGCGGCTCATCTACTGCAGCGGGCGCGCCATCGACGACACCGTGCAGACCAGGGACCTCGGGCTGCGCTGCAACATGACCGGCGGCTCCAGCGGCGGCCCCTGGTTCGCCGGTTTCAACGCCTCCACCGGGCAGGGCTGGCTCAACTCGGTCAACAGCTTCAAATACGACTTCGCGCCGAACTTCATGTTCGGCCCGTTCTTCGGCAACGAGGCGATGGCCGTCTACCGGGCGGCCCAGAACGTCGGCGCCCAGTAACCGTGCTCACCCGGCGACCGCCTCCCGCGGCGTCTGGCTGCGGTAGGAGTGGCCCAGCTCCGCGCCGAGCCCGAAGTAGTGGCGGAAGTTGTAGATGAGCGGGCTCCACGCGGCCGGGTCCACGTGGTCGGTGCCGGGTACGACGAGGCGCGGATCGGCGTGCACCCTGCCGACCGCGGCCTCGACGATGACGAACCCGCCCGAGACGGCCTCCCCCACCCGCTCGGCCCTGGCCTCCAGCTGGATGGGGCACTCGGCCACGCGCGGGGACCGTACCGTCTCCGACGGCTCGGCCCGCAGCCCCGCCGCGCCGAACTTGTCGGGCTCGAACCGGCAGCCGGCGGGCTTGCTCGCCGGCACCGGGTCACGGCCGGTGAGCGGGGCGAGCCGCTCCACCGCCTCCCACTGGTGCGGGGCGGGCAGGTTGATCACCAGGCCGGCGCGCTCGGCGAGGTTGCGCGCGCTCTGGCCCTCGGCGCCGAGCCCGAGCACCACCACCTGGCCGAGCGCCCACGCCGAGGAGATCGGCGCGAGGTTGGCCGAGCCGTCCGCGTTCTCCGTCGTCAGGAGCACGACCGGGGTTCCGAAGTACAGGATGCTGGGGTTGATGGCGATATGGGGTGCGGTCATGAAGGCAGCCTAGGAAGGCGACATTCAAGCCCCGGTCGAAGCGTCGCGCGCAGGCGCGCGATCGTGCGCAGGACCTCGGCCCGGTTCTTGGCGGTCTTGAGCCACGTCGGCAGCCGCTCGACCAGGCTGGCCGGAGCCCCGGCCACGACGTCCCCACGTTCGCGCAGCTTCGCGGCGAAGTAGGACTCCAGGAGGTCGAGATGCCGGACGTTGTACGCCCACAGCACGTGTCCGCGGCAGCTCGCCTGCAACCAGACCGGCCGCCGGAAGAAGGGATCGACCGGACCGCCGACCACGGCGGAGCCGTCCGGCTCGTCGTCGACGTAGCCGCACTCCCCGCAGCACAGGCGCCGCGAGAGGACGAGCGCGCAGCCGTCGCACCGGGGACAGCGCACCAGCACCTCGTCGATGAAGTCGTACGCGTACTTCCGTTCGCGCCGATCCCGGAACCGGTCACCTGCCACAGGATCAGTGTGCCAGCCTCCGCTGCTCGCGATCGGCCTGGCGCACTACGTGCTCCTGTGGCAGGGCGAGATCCTGACCGTGTACGCCATCCTCGGCCTGCTGATCCTGCTGCCCTCGTCCTGGCTGCCGCGCTGGGCCGTGGCCGGGCTCTCCGCCGCGCTCCTGGTGACGTCGCTGCTCATCGGCGGCTTCTACGCCATGGTGCCCGCGCTGTTCCTGCTGGGCTCGGCGCTGGTCCGGTACGGCGTGATCGGCAGGATCGACCGGTCCACCCGCGTGCCCGCCCTCCTGGCGGCGGCCTTCGCGGCGGGAGCGGCGCCCGCTCTGTGGGTCCAGGCATCAGGGTCACCCGCCGGCCCGGTCGTCCGGCTCGCTTCCGTCGTGGCCGGACTCGCCGAGGCGCCTGAGCCCTCCGCGGCCCCGGCCCCGTCGGAGGGGGCCGGAGACCGGGGGTCAGTCCTGCAGGGCCTTGCGCAGCTTGGCCAGCACGGCGCGCAGGATGCGGGAGACGTGCATCTGGGAGATCCCGAACTCGGCCGCGATCTCGGACTGGGTCATGTTGCCGTAGAAGCGCATCAGCAGGATGTTGCGCTCCCGCTCCGGCAGGGCGTCGATGAGCGGCTTGACCGCGTGCGCGCCCAGCATGTTGTCCAGCGCGTCGTCCTGGGCGGGGATGAAGTCGCCCAGGTCGGCCGCGTCCTCCTCGCCGCCGACCGGCGCGTCCAGCGACAGCGTGTTGTACGCCGACGACGCGTCGAGCGTGAGCAGCACGTCCTCCTCGGAGATGCCCATCTTCGCGGCCAGCTCGGCGACGGTCGGCGAGTGGCCGAGGGTCTGGGTCAGCTCGGCGGTGGCCTTGTTCAGCTCAAGCCGGCGCTCCTGGTAGACGCGCGGTACCCGGATCGCCCAGGTGCGGTCGCGGAAGTGGCGCTTGACCTCGCCGACCATGGTGATCATCGCGTAGCCGCGGAACTCGTGCCCGAGCTCCGGGTCGAAACCGTTGATGGCCTTCATCAGGCCGACGTACGCGGCCTGACGCAGGTCCTCCATGGGCTCACCGCGGTGGTAGTAGCGGCGGGTGACCTCGTTGACCAGGCCGCTGTACATGTCCACAAGACGCTCGCGGATCCGCACCTGGTGCAGGTCGGAGGTCTCGGGCCGGTTCATCTCGACCAGAAGCTGCTCGGCCGTCATCTCTTCGAGTGCGATGTCCAGGACTGCCATCTGATACTCCGAGAGTAGATCTGAGGCGCCCCTGCGGACGGCAAAAAAGCCCAGGCAGAGGCACACCACGTTTGTCGCGTGAGCTGAAGCCCTCTGCTGGACTTCGTGAAGGGAGATTCCCAATCAGTTCTTTTTTATCACGGTTCCAGGTAACGAAACCATCACAACCGATCTCGTCCTTCTTGGTACCGGGTCCACTCTACCCCCATCACACCAAGGACAGGCAAGCCCGCGGGCGCGGGCGTCCCCGTCAGGAGGTCTTCTCGCCCGGCAGGTCGTGCTGGGTGAACATGTCGATGAGCAGGCGGACCGGCAGGTTGGCCTCGGTCGGATAGCGGAAGGACTGGTCGAGGTTGAGGCTGTAGTGGTTGCGCCGGCCCACGCGCTCGCGCGACAGGTAGCCGGCGTCGTGCAGGTCGGACACGATGCCCTGCACCGCCCGCTCGGTGATGCCGATGGTGGCGGCGATGTCACGCAGCCGCGCCTCCGGGTCCCGCGCGATCTCCAGCAGGACCCGGGCGTGATGGGTGAGGAAGGTCCAAGTGGAAGGACGTTCCTGCGAGGCGCTCACCTGATCTCATGCTCCCGGCTCGGGCGGTGCCCCAGCCCTGTTCGAACGAGACTTGAGGCTCTTCTGCGGAAGATCCTATAACGAACTTCTCTTCCGGTATCAGCGAGCCGCCGAGCCTGGCGGGGCCGGAGATGTTTCCGTGGCCGCAGCGCGGTAACACCTTCTTCCGGAACCGAAAGGAGTGCCGCATGGAGCGACCGGCTACCGACACGGGCACCAGGCACGTTTCCTGCACCCCTGCTCCGGCCGACCAGCTCTTCGAGATCACCGTGCTCGACCTCGCCGACGGCGACGACCAGGGCGACTGGCACACGATCGGCTGGGGCGTGGACCGCCGGCACGCCGACAGCATCGCCGAGTCGTTCGTCACCCGTTCCCTCAGCCCCTACGCGGCCGCGCGCGTCCGCCACAACGGCCATCTGGTGGGCGAGCACCGCCGCCCCGGCTAGGTGCGGGGGTCCCGGGCGAGACCCCCGCGAGATCATCAGGTGCCGTCGATCAGGCGGACGGCGAGGGCCGGGCTGAACTGACCGGCCGGTGTGTCCGGGGCGATGCCGCAGTTGCCGTCGGAGTCGCCGGGGACCTTCACCCACAGCAGCATCTCGGTGCCGCCGTCGCCGCCGACCTGGGCGGGCGTGCCGAGCTGTCGGCCTGCGGGGTTGCACCACTCGCCGTTGGAGCCCTTGCCGTTGCGGCTGGTGTCGATCACCCACTTGGCCCCGCTGCCGAGCGCCCCGCTGACCGAGGACGCGTAGGCGGCCGACTGGGCGGTCGGGTAGTAGTTGGAGACGTTCACGGCGAAGCCGCGGATGTTGCCCACGCCCGCGTTGCTCAGCCGGGTCGCCATCGTCCCCGCCGCGACCCAGCCGGCGTTGCCCGCGTCGAGGTAGGCCCAGGTGTTGGGCGCCTTGTCGCGGAACTGCTCGGTCGCGTACGTCAGCATGCGGTTGCGCGCCTGCACGGCGGCGTCGTCCATGCAGGCGAAGTCGCCCAGGGAGTCGGGCTCGATGATCACGACGGCGGGCCGGGCGCCGATGCCGGACGCGAACGCGGAGATCCAGCTCTTGTACTCGGCCTCGCTGCCGGCCCCTCCCCCGGAGTGCCCGCCGCACGCGTCGCGGCCCGGGATGTTGTACGCGACCAGCACCGGGAGCTTGTCGGCCGCGTCCGCCGCGGACACGTACGCGGACACGGCGGCCCCGACGTCGCCGCTCCAGCCGCCGATCCAGCGGGCCATCGGCTTGGACGCGATGGCCGACTGGATTCGCGCGGCCCGGGAGTCTCCGGGGTTGCTCCGCACCCAGGTCGCCGGGTTGGAGCCGGGGTCGACGTAGAAGCCGTCGGTCATGGCGACCGGCCCCGACGGGGACTGCTCGGTCAGCGAGACGTTGTCCAGGAAGAAGCTGAAGCCGGCGTTCTTGCCGAGCTGGAACGACACCTGCCCGGCCGTGGTGCCGAGGCCGGAGGTGAAGGGGAAGCTGAAGCGCTTGCTCGTCGTGGAGAGCGAGAGCGACCTGGTCAGCGTGTTGGTGTAGGGGGCGTCGGCGAGCTGCACGGTGGTGACCGCGGTGACCGCGGCCGAGGCCGAGGCGTCGAACGAGAGGGTGTACGCCTTGCCCTGGGCCAGGGGGATGTCGTTCTGGGCCACCATCGCGTCCCACGGGTTGGCGGTGCCGCCGGTCACGGTGACCCGCAGCCGGCCCGCGTCCACGGTCATCGAGGTGTTCGCCGAGTTCCACCAGGGCGCGGTGCCGGCCGTGAACGTGCCGTTGACCACCAGCTGGGGCGCCGCGGCGGCGGGGACCGCGGACAACGCGGTCACGGTCGTGGCCACCGCGATCAGGCGGGTTAACAGTCGCACGAAGAGTTCCCTTCTGGGCGTCCTGAAAGTCGCGAAGCCCAGGATCACAGAGATCAGCAAATCTCGTGACAAGTCGGGAAAAGTCGTTACGCGCCAGCCGGAACCCCCGTCAACCGGGGCACGTCGGCGGGCACCGGCTTGGCGAGGGTGGTCGTCGTGGCGTCGGACGACTCCGTGCGGTAGCCCTCGGCCTGGTAGAGGCGGATGTTGCGCTCGCTCCTGGCGCCGGTGGACAGCACGACGCGGCGGCAGCCGGCCTCGGCGGCGGCTTCGGCCTCGCGCAGCAGCCAGCGGCCGACGCCCTGGCCGCGCAGGTCGGGGACGACGCCGAGGCGTCCCACGTGCCAGTCGTCGGCCACGCGGCGGGTGCGCACCATGCCGAGGAGCCGGCCGTCCCGCCACAGGCCCGTCGTCCGCCAGGTGGCCAGCCAGGCGCGCACCTGCTCCAGCGACTCCTCCAGCGCGGTGATGGCCAGGGTGTCGTTGGCCAGCGCCTCCTCGACCCAGCAGCAGCGCTGGAGCACCAGGACGTCCGGGGCGTCGTCGGGGGTCAGCGTCCGCACGTACGAGCCCGGCAGGGGCGCCGGCCGCGAGGCCGGGCGGACCCGCTCGCGCATCGGCCGCAGGGCGTGGGCGAGGCGGACGAGCTCGTCGAGGACCCCGACGGCGGCCGCGCCGCGCCCCGCGTCCGGACGGAACCGCCCGTCGTGCATCTGGTCGGCGATGCGCAGGGCGACCGTGGCGCCCAGCGGCACCAGCCGCAGCGTGGTCACGACCTGCTTGGCGTGCTGGACCGAGCGGGTGCCCGCCGAGGTGTTGCCGTAGCTGACGAACCCCATCGGCTTCCACGCCCATTCGCGGCCGAGGTAGTCGAGGGCGTTCTTGAAGGCGGCCGGCATGCCGTAGTTGTACTCGGGGGTGACGGCGATGAAGCCGTCCGCGGCGTCCACCGTCGCGCTCCACCGCCTGGTGTGCTCGTGCTGGTAGACGCCGGCCCCCGGCTCGCCCTCCTCGTCGAGGAACGGCAGGGCGAGGTCGCCGAGGCTGACCGGCAGGAGCTCCACGCCCAGCTCCGCGGCCCGCGGCGCGATCGCGTCGATGAGCCACCGGCCGACCGCCGGGCCGAGGGCGCCGGGACGGGTGCTGCACACGAGGACGAGGACCCGAAGAGGTTTCGTTGACATGGAAACGAACGTAGCTGGTATCTTGTTTACATGTCAACGAAGCGGTCCCATGAGACGGTGCGCTGGCTCGACGCGGACGAGGAACGCGCCTGGCGCGCCCTGCGCCGCATGATGATCGCGATTCAGACCCGCACCGCCCACGACCTGGCCGCGCTCGGCCTGTCCGAGCCCGACTACGAGGTGCTGAGCACGCTCTCCGAACGTCCCGGCCGCACCAGCACCCTGCACGAGCAGGCCGCCAAGATGGGCTGGTCGCGCAGCCGGCTGTCCCGGCACGCCACCCGCATGGAGGCCCGCGGCCTGCTGCGCCGCGAGCCCGACCCGGACGACGGCCGGGGCTGCTACCTCGTTCTCACCGAGCACGGCCTGGAGACGCTGGAGGACGCCGCCCCGGCCCACCTGGAATCGGTCCGCCGCCACGTCATCGACCGGCTCTCGCCCGCCGACCTGTCCGCCGTGGAAGAGATCGCCCGCAAACTGGAAGAACCCTTCGGCGGCTAGCTGAGCAAGCCTCGGCGATACCCCTCGCCGACGGCCGCGGCGCGGTCGCGGACGCCCAGTTTGTCGTAGATGTGCAGCAGGTGGGTCTTGATGCTGGCCTCGCTGATGAAGAGCTTGGCGGCGGCCTGGCGGTTGGATGCGCCGTCGGCGACGAGGGCCAGGACCTGGAGTTCGCGGTCGGTGAGTGCGGCCTTGACCGGTTTGCGTACCTGGCCCATGAGGCGGCCCGCGACGGAGGGCGACAGGACCGGCTCGCCGGCCGCCGCGGCGCGGACGGCGCGCAGGAGCTCGTCGGTGGGGGCGTCCTTGAGGAGATAGCCGGAGGCGCCGGCCTCGATGGCGGGCAGGACGTCGGAGTCGCCGTCGAAGGTGGTCAGGACGAGGGTCTTGATGTGGGGATGGGAGTGGCGCAGGGCGGTGATGGCGGTGACGCCGTCCATCTCGGGCATGCGCAGGTCCATGAGGACGATGTCGACCTGGAGCGCGGCGGCCCGGTCGACGGCTTCGCGGCCGTTGCCGGCCTCGCCGGCGACGTGGATGTCGGGCTCGGCTTCGAAGGCGGCGCGCAGGCCGTGGCGGACGATGGGGTGGTCGTCGACGATGAGGAGGCGGATCACCGGGGGTTTCCTTGGAGGGCGGGGACGGTGGCGCTGACGGCGGTGCCCTCGCCGGGCGTGCTCTCGACCTCGAGGGTGCCGCCGACGCCGCGCAGACGTTGTCTCATGCTGCTGAGTCCGAATCCGCCGCTGTCGGGATTGTCGATGCCGGTGCCGTCGTCGCGGATGTCGAGCAGCACGACGGCGCCGGTGTAGGAGAGGGTGAGGCCGGCGCGGGTGGCGTCCGCGTGCTTGGCGACGTTGGCCAGGGCCTCCTGGGCGACACGGAACAGGGTGACCTCGATGGCCGGGCTGAGGGGGACGCGGTCGCCGGTCACCTCGACGTGGAGGTCCACGCCGGTGGTCTGGGTCCAGTTGCGGGCCAGGGTGGTCATGGCTTCGGGCAGATGGGCGTCCTCCAGCTGGTGGGGCTGGAGGGCGGCGACGGAGCGGCGGGCCTCGGTGAGGCTGTCCTGGGCGAGGTCGAGGGCGAGTTCGAGGTGGGTGCCCGAGTCCTCGACGCGCTGGGCGGCGCGGAGCTGGGTGATGATGCCGGTGAGGCCCTGGGCGAGGGTGTCGTGGATCTCGCGTGCCATGCGCTGGCGTTCGTCGAGGATGCCGGCCTGGTGGGCCTGGGTGAGGAGCTGGGCGTGCAGGTCGGCGTTCTCCTCCAGGGCGATCTGCAGGTCGCTGACCGCTTTGCGGTATTTACGCTGCCGGTCCTCGATCCTGATGCCGGCGATGTGGCCGCCGCCGATGGCGACGGTCTGCACGGCGACGATCGCCAGGTGGAAGGCGACGAGCTGAGGAGTGGCCTGGGTCCAGTCGAGCGTGGATCCGTACAGGACGACGGAGGTGACGGCGACGGCGGCGAAGGTCCACTTGGAGGGAGCGAAGTGGGCGGCGAGGAAGTAGCCGGAGATGCAGTAGATGACGAAGATCGGGTCGTGGAAGCTCAGCAGCGCGGCGGTGGCCAGGACGCCGGCGAAGTGAACGGTGACGGCGACCCGCCGCCTGCGCACGGCATGGAGCAGGGGGCGGGCGCCGAGCAGCCAGGCGAGGGCCAGCGCGGTGAGCGCGAGGGTGTGGGGGATCTCGTCCGCCGGCCGCTCGGGTGCGGCCAGGCTGATGACGAGGGAGGCGGCGAGGGTGATGTAGGGGACGATCTCGGCGATGCGCTCGAAGCGTCGCTCCCAGGTGGAGGGCGGGAAAGGGTCGTCCATGTGGATAGTGCCCCTTCTCTCGGATCGCTTCACCCGGTGGCGGTGGCCGACGAGGACGAGCTTAGGCGCATGGGGATCAAGATCGCGTAACCGTACATGAGCAGCCCCAGGGCGATCATGAAGATGATCGTGGGCCATTGCCAGACCGGCGGGAGATGGAGGGCGAGGAACCACACGGGGTCCTGGATGCCGACGATCTTCATGACCAGGGGCACGAGTCCCTGGGGGAACAGGGGAAGCCAGGCGATGGTGTAGCAGACCGTGACGCCGATGCGGTGCTGGATGGGCAGGTCCGCGGTGGAGGGCTTGTCGGCCTGGGGCGCCGGGCCGTGCTTCATGAGGTTGAGCAGCTCGATCCCGTGGCTCTCCAGCCTGCGATGGGCGATCCGGCCGAAACCCCAGGCGCAGAGCACGCCGGTCAGCACCCCGGTGGCGATGCCTGCCCAAGGGTGCAGGAGGACGGCGGCGGCCGTGGGAAGGGCGGTCGTGGGGACCGCGACGAGCACGAGCCAGGCGAGGCTGGTCTCGGCGGTCTCGTCGGCGCCGGTGCTGAGCGGGTTGCCGCCGCGCTTGTGGGGGTCGGTGCCGGGGACGAGCGAGGTGACGGCGAGCAGGATGACGACTCCCGCGCCGCCGCCGAGGAGGGCGGGGAGCAGGCCGAGCACCCACGGCCAGGCCCAGGTCTCGCCGCTGACGAGGGTGCCGGCCACGGAGAGGACGACGGCCGCCGGGCCCACGATGAGGAACCAGGCCAGCTGACGGCCGCGTACGTCGGCCCGCTCCGCCCCCGGCGTCATGAGGGTGAGCCACAGGGCGGTCCCGTCGGCGCCGTAGAGGTTGGCCGAGGACGCGGCGGCCATCACGATCGCGATGAGCCCCATGAAGGGGACCATGGCCCAGACGCCGATGGTGACGAGCAGGAGGGGGGTGACGAGCGCGTAGGCGAAGGCGGTCGCGAGGAGCTGGATGCGGACGAGGTCGCGCCACCAGGCACGCAGTTCCTTGGCGGCGACGACGCGGGCCCCGCCGGCGGTGGGGAAAGGCCGGGGCGCGCCACGGCGGGGCGGCACACCGCCGCGAACGGCCGACACGACGCGGCGCGACAGCAGGGCCGCCCAGGCGGCGAGGAGGAGGGCGATCACGCCGGCGTTGCCGGCGAGGATGGCGAGGGCGAGGGGCCAGGACGCTTCCACGGCCGCCACCCCCCACCCGGAGGGCAGGACGCGGACCAGGATCTCCGACCAGGCGGCGGTGTCGGCACCGCCGAGAGCCACGAGGAGCGCCCAGCCGTTGCTGCACAGGGCGATGGCGGTGCCGGTCAGGACGCCGACGGCGACCGCGGTGGCACGGGACCTGACGAACAGGCCGATGAGCGCCACGATGACGCGGGAGACCATCACCATGGTGACGAGCGTGGCGACCGCCGCGACCAGGCCGATGAGCACTCCGGCCGGGCCGAAGCGCCAGCCGTACACGGGCAGGGACAGCAGGGCGACGAGGTTGACCGCGGGCGCGGGGCCCGCGAAGGCCCCGGCGAGCAGTGCCGCCGCGATCCGGCCCGGCGTGGCCGGGAGCATCGAGAAGTACTCGGGCCGCAGGGCCTCGTTGCCGCCGCCGATGAAGATGGGGCCGAAGATCCAGCCGGAGAGCCACACCGCCAGGGTGACGGGCAGGTAGGCGGGCCACAGGACGGCGACCGCGATCGTCCCGAAGGCCAGG
The DNA here is from genome assembly GCF_041402765.1 of Nonomuraea sp. AD125B. Classification (NCBI taxonomy): domain Bacteria; kingdom Bacillati; phylum Actinomycetota; class Actinomycetes; order Streptosporangiales; family Streptosporangiaceae; genus Nonomuraea; species Nonomuraea sp. AD125B. Next base: position 376,152 of record NZ_JBGLOU010000005.1, read on the forward strand.
ATCAGCCCGAGCGAGGCGCCGCCGTAGAGGTTGGTGGCGTTGTCGCCGCGCAGGGAGTTGCGCGTGAGGGCCAGCCGCATGCGGACCATGTGCCGGGCCAGGGCGGCCGGGCCCGGGGTCACGAGGTCAGCCATGCCAGCCCCTCCGTTCCGCCGGCGCGGGCGCCGACGAGGTCGATGAAGGCGTCCTCCAGGGTTCCGGCGCCGCGTACGTCGGCCAGCGGCCCGGCCGCCACGACCCGGCCGTCGGAGATGACGCCGACGTGGTCGCAGAGCTGCTCGACGAGGGCCATGACGTGGCTGGAGATGATCACCGAGCCGCCGTTGGCCGCGAACCTGCGCAGGATCGTCCTGATCGTGGCCGCGGAGACGGGGTCGACGGCCTCGAACGGTTCGTCCAGGACGAGCAGGCGGGGCGCGTGCAGGAGGGCGACCGCCAGGCCGATCTTCTTGCGCATGCCCGTGGAGTACTCGATGACCAGGGTCCGCTCGGCGGCGTCGAGCTCCAGGATCTGGAGGAGCTCGTCGGTGCGGTCGGCGACCACGTCGGGCTGGAGGCCGCGCAGCAGGCCGAGGTAGGTGAGGACCTCGCGGCCGGTCAGCCGCTCCGGCATGGCGTTGCCGTCGGGCAGCACGCCGATCAGTCCCTTGGCCCGTACGGTGTCCCGCCAGACGTCCACGCCGAAGATCTCGGCGCTGCCGGCGTCGGGGCGGAGCAGGCCGACGGCCATGGCCAGGGTGGTGGTCTTGCCGGCTCCGTTGGGGCCGACCAGACCGTAGAAGGAACCGGCGGGGACGGTGAGATCGATGTCGTCCACGGCCAGATGGTCGCCGAAGGCTTTGCGGAGGCCCGTCGTGCGGAGGGCAGGCTCCTGGTGTGTTGGCATGCCTTGAGCATCGCGCGGGGGCCGGGGGCGACAGATCGCCCGGGTGGGGAGCGAGACGGTGGATTCCGGCATCAACCGATCGGTTGATGCCGGAACGCCGTGTCAGCCCGGCCGGCGGGCGTACGCAATCCGCCTCGCCGGCCGCCAGCCGGCCACCAGGACGGCCGCCAGCAGGAGTTCGGCGAGGTCGCCGCCGTAGTACATGATCTCGGCGGCGCCGGTCCGCTGCGCGGCGGGCACCGGCAGGTCCACCGCGAGCCCGGCGTACATGAGCTGGGAGAGGCCGGCGTGGGCCGCGACGGCCACGCCCAGCACGACCAGGCGCGCCGGCACCGAGGGGCGGCGCGGGGCGGGGTCAGGACCGGCGATCGCCCACGCGAACAGGCATCCCGCCAGCAGGAAGTGCACGTGCACCAGCTCGTGCAGCCACGGCGTGACCAGGGCGGCGCGGTAGAGCGGCGTGCAGTAGAGCACGATCATCCCGCCGGCGCTCAGCACGAGCGCGGTGACCGGGTGCGCCAGCAGGTGCGGCACGCGGGCCCGCAGCAGTCCGCCGAGGCGGCGCGCGTACGGGCGGAGCAGCGCGCGCAGGAGCAGGGTCACCGGCGCGCCGAGCACCAGGCCCAGCGGCGCGAGCATGGCCACCAGCAGGTGCTGCGTCATGTGGCCGCGGAAGTCGGCCGCGCCGTACGCGGCGAGCGGCCCGGTGAGCGCGAACGCGGCGAGCGCCGCCCCGCCGGTGAACGCCGCCGTCCGCCACCGGCTCCAGCCCGGGGTCCGCGCCGCCGCCACGAGGTAGCCGACGAGCAGCAGGGCGAGCAGCACCGGCAGGGTGGCGGCGTGCTCGTGCTGGTGCGTCACCGCGGGCGGCCGGCCGCCGTACGCGGCTCGCACAGGTCGACGACCCGCGCCCCGCGCTGCAGACCCCAGCCGCCCGCCACGAGCAGCGCGCCGAACAGCAGGAACCCGAGGTCCCAGGCGAGCTGTCCCGGCCCGGTCCGTACGTGGTGGATGCCCAGCAGGTGGTGGTCCACGACGCCCTCGACCAGGTTGAACAGCCCCCACCCCACGAGGACCCAGCCCCACAGCGCCCGCGAGCGCCACACCCGCCCGCGCGAGGCGGTGACCCGGGAGTACAGCAGCCCGATGCCGGTCAGCACCGCGATCCAGGTGAAGGTGTGGAACAGGCCGTCCCAGAGGGTGTTCATCTGGAGGCCGGGCACGGTGGTCACCGGATAGTCGCGCACGCCGATGTTGTCGGTGTCCGTGCTGCTCAGCATGTGGTGCCACTGCAGGATCTGGTGCAGCAGGATCCCGTCGACGAACCCGCCGAGCCCGATGCCGAGCACCACGCCGGGCAGCGCGATGCGCCGCCGGTCGTCGCCGGCCCTACTCTCCTCTGCCATGGCGACCCGCCTACCCCGCGGGCGGCGGCTCACGCCACGGGGGGCTCGACCGGCTCGCCGAACGCGGGCATCCCGACGAGCTTCATCAACCGGCCCATCTGCTGCGGGACGTCACGGACGACCGCGCGGCCCGGGGCGGCGAAGGCCGCGAGCGCCCGCAGGCCGGTGACGTCGGTGAAGCTCACCCCGCCGACGTCGACGACGAGCTCGTCGTCGATCCGCCGGGCCTGCTCCAGCGTGCGCCGCAGCTCGGCGGCGTTGCTGCGGTCGATCTCGCCGACGACCCTGACCAGCGAGGGGCCGGGACGGACGGTGCAGGTGACGCGGAGGAGGGGATCGACGTGGAGCAGGTGCTCGGCGGCGCCGCTCTCGTCGTGGCCGGTCGCACCCCGCCGCGTGTGCGCCTGGAGCGGATGCAGCACCTGCCTCATCACTGCCTCCTCGCCCGTGTCGTGGGACCCGGGGGGACCCGGCTGTTCCACGGTAACCGCGACGAACAATACACGAATTACTTTTCCGTAGAAAATCTTCACTGATTCCGGCCGGTGGTCCGGGAAGGACGCCCCGGCGTAGGGTCTGAGGCGTGATCGATGATCGGACGGCGCCGCTGGCCGGGCTGCGGGTGGTCGAGCTGTCGAGCTTCGTCGCCACGCCGCTCGGCGGGATGACGCTGGCGCAGCTCGGCGCGGACGTCGTACGGGTGGATCCGATCGGCGGCGGCCCCGACATCGGGCGCTGGCCGCTCGCGCCCTCCGGCCGGAGCCTCTACTGCGGGGCGGGGCTCAACAAGGGCAAGCGCTCGCTCACCGTGGACCTGCGCTCGGCGCGTGGCCGCGAGCTGGTCGCCGGGCTCGCCGCCGCGGCGGGCACGCTGGTGACCAACGCGCCGCCGCGGCCGGGGCTGACGTACGAGGAGCTGCGGGAGCGGCGGCCCGACCTGGTGTACGCGCGGCTGCTCGGCCACCGCGACGGGCGCAGCGCCGTGGACTACACGGTCAACGCCGAGCTGGGCTTCCCGTACGCGACCGGCCCGGAGGATCACGACGGGCCGGTCAACCACGTGCTGCCCGCCTGGGACGTGGCGTGCGGCCTCTACCTGGCGATCGGCCTGCTGGCGGCCGACCGGCGGCGGGCGGCGACCGGAGAGGGCCGGCACGTCGAGCTCGCCCTGCACGACGTGGCCCTCGCCACCGCCGGCAACCTCGGCTACCTCGCGCAGGCCCAGCTCGGCGAGGCCCGGCCGCGCATCGGCAACGACCTGTACGGCGACTTCGGCCGCGACTTCGGCACCTCCGACGGGCGGCGCGTCATGGTCGTCACGCTCACCGCGCGACACTGGCGCGACCTGGTGGCGGTCACCGGGCTGGAGCGGGTCATCGCGGCATTGGAGGAGGCGCTGCCGGCCGACTTCAGCCGCGACCGCGACCGCTACACGCACCGGGAGGCGCTGGCCGGGCTGCTCGCGCCGTGGTTCGCCGCGCGGACGGCGGCCGAGGCGGGCAAGGCGCTGGCGGGCACGTCGGTGCTGTGGTCGCACTACCGGACGTTCGCCGAGACGGCGACGGGCCTGGCGCGGCACCCGCTGATGGCCGAGCTGACGCAGCCGGGCGTCGGCCCGCACCTCGCGCCGGGGTCGCCGCTCGTGCTCGACGGCCGCCAGGCCCCGCCGGAGCCCGCCCCCGAGCTGGGGGCGGACGCGGAGACGGTGCTGGGCGAGCTGCTGGACCTGCCGCCGTCGGAGGTCGCGGCCCTGCGCGCGGACGGCGTGATCGGCTGAGCCCCGCGAGGCGGCGTGATCGGCTGAGCCGCGCGAGGCGGCGTGATCGGCTGAGCGGCGCAGCACTCAACCGGGCGGGGGCGCGGCACCCAGCCGGGCGGGGCGGCGCGGCACTCAGCCCGGCGGGGCCACACGGCACTCAGCCCGGCGGGGCGGCGCGGCCGTCAGCCGGGCGGCGCGGCGGTCTCCTCGGTGATCCGCTTGAGGTGGGCGTTGCGGAGCAGAATGAGCCGGGCCAGGTAGCGGCGCAGCACCAGGACCTCCGCCACGACCCCGAGCGGCCCGGCGGGCGCGGCGAAGTCGACCACGTCCCGCATGACCGTCCCCTCCCCGTCCGGCGCGAGGACGAAGTGGTGCGCGTGCCGCCACCGCCGGAACGGGCCCGCGACCTGCTCGTCCATGAAGTACGCGGGCCGCTCGTACCCGCTGATCAGCGACGTCATCCGCCAGGGGACGCCGAAGTGCCGGGCCCGCCAGGTGACCCGGTCGCCGGGCCCGAGCAGGCCGGAGGTGACGCCGGCGACCGCCCGTTCGCGGGAGGCGGCCATCGAGGCGGTGTGGAGCTCGACCGACAGCGAGGTGTCGAAGACGAGCTCGGGCGGGGCGTGGATGAGGGTCACGACCTCGAAGCACGATGACACGCCCAAGATGCTACGTTTCGCCCCCTTCGAGGGAGCGCCCCCGGCGGTGCTACGCTCCTCCTCGAACCGATCGGTACCATCTAAGGGAGCAACCGTGGCCGACCCGCTCATCACCGACCCCCTCGACGTGCCCGGCCCGCGCGCGGCCACAGTCCCGCTGACCGTCGGCAGCGCCGGCACGCCGCTGCCCGGCGTCCTGCACGTGCCCGCCGGCCCCGGCCCGCACCCCGTGCTGATCCTGCTGCACGGCTTCCCCGGCAACGAGCGCAACTTCGACCTGGCGCACGCCGCCCGCCGGGCCGGCTACGCGTCCCTGGTGTTCCACTACCGGGGCTCCTGGGGCGCGGCCGGATCGTGGTCCTGGGCGCACGTGCTGGAGGACGCGGCGGCCGCGGTCGCCGCGATGCGCGACCCCGCGACCGTCGCGGCCTGGCGCCTGGACCCCGACCGGCTGGCCGTGGTCGGGCACAGCGCGGGCGGGTTCGCCGCGCTCATGACCGCGGCCGCGATGCCGTCGGTGGCCGCCGCCGGGTCGATCGCGGGCTTCGACTTCGGCGCGGCCGCCGCCGCCTGCCGCGCCGACCCCGCGCTCGCCGACGCCTACGTCGAGGCGTGGCGGGACGAGCTGCTGCCGCTCGCCGGCACCAGCGCCGAGGACCTGGTGGCCGAGATGCTGGCGGCCGGCGACGCCTACCGCCTGGCCGGCCTGGCCGACCGGCTGGCCGGGCGCCCCGTCCTGCTCGTCGGCGCGGGCCTGGACACCGTCGCGCTGCCCGAGGTCCACCACCGGCCGCTGGTCGAGGCGTACGCGGCCCAGCCCGGCAGCCTGCTCGACCACCACGTCCTCGACACCGACCACGCCCTCGCCGACCAGCGGGTGGCGCTGGCCCGCACGCTGATCGGCTTCCTCGACCGGCGGCTCGGATGACGCCCGCTTCGGGCTGATTCAACGCTGGGTGCGCGGGTAGTTGCGGAAAGTGAACATGCGAACCATCGCCGTTGCCGTGGCCCTGGCGGCCCTGACCGCCGGATGCACGAAGACGACCATCGACACCGCGCAGCACGCGCCGCAGAACGACGGTGCCAACGGCGACGCGAGCCAGACCCTCCACCTGCGCAACGTGTTCGTGCTCAGCGCCACCGACCCGGCCATGCCCTTCCAGCAGAACTACCTGTACGGGGTCGTCATCAACAACGGGCACCAGCCGGCCCAGCTCGAACGGATCACCCCGGAAGGGGGCGGCTCGGTGCAACTGCCCGGGCCGCTCACGGTGCGGCCGCTCGAGCCCGTCGGCACCGGCGAGCGGCCCATCGCCACGGTGACCGGGGTGAGCGGCGGCACGGTGGCGATGACGTTCACCTTCACCGGGGCCTCGCCCCTGCGGCTTCAGGTGCCGGTCATGGAGCGGGCCGGGTCGTACACCCACCTGACGCCGCCGCCCGGCGGCCCCACCGCTCCGGCGGCCTCACCCACCTCCTGATTCCCATCGGACCGCCCGTCCATTGACTTCCCGGACGGAAGGTCGCAGACTCGGGCAACCAGCCACGGCCCGATCAGCACCACAGAGATCGGGACGGCGGGCACGAACGTCATCGGGGAGACGGCGGCCGGTCGCAGGGGCAGGTCACGCGGGGCGAGGTCCGCGCCGGCTGCGGGGCGCGCACACCCGCCCCGCCACACCCTGCCCCTGCGCCATCGCTCACGGGACCGCCCCTTCTCACCATCGCCCAAGTCCTGGTGTGCACGCATCTATACAGTTAACCAAGCGCTTGCTACGCTCCGCCCATGGTGCCCACCGTCATCTGGGGGACCGGCAACATCGGCCGCGCCGCCATCCGCGCCGTCGAGGCGCATCCCGGCCTTGAGCTGGCCGCCGTCCTCGTCCACGACCCCGACAAGGCCGGCCGCGACGCCGGCCCCCTGAGCGGCCTCGGCCACGACCTCGGCGTGGCGGCGACCACCGACGTGGACGCCGTCCTCGCCGCCGCACCCCGCGCGGTCGTCTACGCCGCCTCCGGCGACATCCGCCCCGACGACGCGCTCGCCGACGTCCTGCGCGCGGTCCGCGCCGGCGCCGTCGTCGTCACCCCCTCCCTCTACGCCCTGTACGACCAGCGCAACGCCCCGCCCGAGCTGCGCGCCCGGGTGCTGGCCGCGATCGAGGAGGGCGGCGGCTCGCTGTTCGTGTCGGGGGTGGACCCCGGCTGGGGCAACGACGTCCTGCCGCTGCTGATCAGCGGCCTCGGCGCCACCGTGGACGCCGTACGCTGCCAGGAGATCTTCGACTACACCGCCTACGACCAGCCCGACTCCGTCCGCTACCTGGTCGGCATGGGCCAGCCGATGGACTACGAGCCGCCGATGATCGCCCCCACCGTGCCGACCATGGTGTGGGGCGGCCAGGTACGCCTGATGGCCCGCGCCCTCGGCGTCGAGCTGGACGAGATCCGCGAGCGCGTCGAGCGCCGCCCCCTCGACGCGAGCGTCACCACGCCGGCCATGGGCGTGTTCGAGGCGGGCACGCAGGGCGCGCTCCGCTTCGAGGTGCAGGGCGTGGTGGAGGGCGAGGCGCGCATCGTCGTCGAGCACGTCACCCGCATCCATCCCTCCTGCGCCCCCGACTGGCCCGCTCCCCCGGCGGGCGGCGACGGCGCGCACCGGGTGATCATCGAGGGCAGCCCGCGCATCGAGGTGACGGTGGAGGCCACCGACGAGGGCGGCAACCGCGCCGCGGGCGGCAACGCGACCGCCGCCGGCCGCCTGGTGAACGCCATCGACTGGCTGGCGGCGGCCGAGCCCGGCCTGTACGACGCGCTCGACGTGCCGCTCCGCCCCGCGACGGGCCGACTCGGAAGGAAGCACCCGTGATCGTCGACATTCCCGAGGACAAGGACCCGATCGCGTACGTGTGGGGCGAGATGGTCCCCGGCATCGGCCCCGCCGCCGCGGGCTTCTCCCTCGCCGTGTACGCGCACACCACGCTGGGCCTGCGCGAGTTCGAGGCGGCCAGGCTGCGGATCGCCCAGCTCAACGGGTGCATGTTCTGCCTGGACTGGCGGACCGAGCGGGACGGCGAGAAGGTCGAGGACGGCTTCCTCGACGCGCTGGCCGAGTGGCGCACCACGGACGCCTTCGACGAGCGCACCCGCCTGGCCGCCGAGTACGCCGAGCGCTACGCCCTCGACCACCACGGCCTGGACGAGGAGTTCTGGGCCCGGATGACGACCCGTTACAGCCAGGCCGAGATCGTCGAGCTGAGCATGTGCATCGGCTCCTGGTGGGCCTTCGGCCGGCTCAACCGGGTGCTCGGCCTGGACACCGCGTGCGTGCTTCCCGGCGCCGGACGGTCCCCCGCCGGCGAGCGTCGTCGAGAGAAGTGAGGAACCCCCCATGAACGACGCCTCCTCCTTACGCCCCTCCTCCGACCTTCGGCTGACCCGACGCGGGTTCATCGCCGGCACCGGCGCCGCGGTCGTCCTGGGCGGGGCCGCCCCCGCGCGGGCGGCCGCCCCCGCCGCACCCATCGCGGACGGGGCGCACGTCCCGGTCCTGGTCATCGGCACCGGCTACGGCGGCGCGGTCGCCGCGCTCCGGCTGGCCCAGGCCGGCGTGGACGTCCACATGGTGGAGATGGGCATGGCCTGGGACACGCCGGGCAGCGACGGCAAGATCTTCTGCAACACGCGCGAGCCCGACTACCGGTCGTTCTGGCTGCGCACCCGTACGAAGGCGCCGCTCAACTACTTCCTCGGCTTCCCCATCGACCGCGACATCCCCCGCTACACCGGCGTACTCGACGCCGAGGAGTTCGCCGGGATCACCGTCTACCAGGGCCGCGGCGTCGGCGGCGGCTCGCTGGTGAACGGCGGCATGGCGGTCACCCCCAAGCGGGAGAACTTCGCCTCCGTGCTCCCCACGGTGAACGCGGCCGAGATGTACGACGTCTACTACCCGCGCGCCAACGCCGGGCTCGGCGTCGGCACCATCGACCCGGCCTGGTTCGAGTCGACCGCCTACTACCAGTACGCCAGGGTCGGCAGGAAGCACGCCCAGCGGTCCGGGTTCCCGTTCGTCTTCGTCCCGGACGTCTACGACTGGAACTACATGAAGCAGGAGGAGGCCGGCACCGTGCCCAAGTCGGCGCTGGCCGCCGAGATCCTCTACGGCAACAACGCGGGCAAGAAGTCGCTGCAGAAGACGTACCTGGCGCAGGCGAAGGCGACCGGCCGGGTGGCGATCTCGCCGCTGCACCGCGTCACGTCGGTCGCCCCCGCCGGCTCCGGCCGGTACGCGGTCACGATCGAGCAGCTCGGCACCTCCGGCGCGGTCACCGCCACCAAGACGGTCACCGCCGAGCGGGTCTTCTTCGCCGCGGGCAGCGTCGGCACCAGCAAGCTGCTGGTCAAGCTGAAGGCCACCGGCGTGCTGCCGAACCTGAACGGCGAGGTCGGCAAGGGCTGGGGCGACAACGGCAACGTCATGTGCGGCCGGGCGAACCACCTGTGGGACCCGACCGGCGACCGGCAGTCGGCGATCCCGTGCGCGGGCATCGACAACTGGACGGCCGGCGGCGCGTTCGCCGAGGTCGCGCCGCTGCCGACGGGGATCGAGACGTTCGCCTCCTTCTACCTGTCGATCACCCGCAACCCGAACCGCGCCGAGTTCACCTGGAACGCCGCGACCGGCCGGGTGGACCTGAGCTGGCAGACGGCGTGGAAGCAGCCGTCCATCGACATGGCCAAGACGATCTTCGACAAGATCAACTCCAAGGAAGGAACGATCTACCGGACCGACCTGTTCGGCGTCTACAAGGTCTGGGGGGACCACCTGACGTACCATCCGCTGGGCGGAGCGGTGCTCGGCCGGGCCACCGACAACTACGGCCGCCTGTCCGGCCATCCCGGCCTCTACGTCATCGACGGGGCGCTGATCCCCGGCAACACGACCGTGAACCCGTTCGTCACCATCACGGCGCTGGCCGAGCGCAACATCGAACGCATCATCGCCACGGATCTCTGACCACGGACAGACGTCCGTAGGCCGACCGTCCAGGCACGCCCCCTGCTCGGCTTACCCGGTGACCGCGGCTGGGACGGGCGGTTTCCCGCCCGTCTCAGCAGCCGCTGTGCGGACAACCCGCCCCGACGGTCTAGAGTCGGAGCGGCGGGATCCGAGCAGGGAGGGCGTTCACATGGCACGTGCCGACACCGGCCCCGACTTCATCGAGGCGCTGGCCCGCGGCCTCGACGTGATCAGGGCGTTCCAGCCGGGCCGGCCGGTCATGTCCCTGACCGAGGTGGCCACCGCGACCGGCCTCGCCCGGCCCACCGCCCGCCGCATCCTGCTCACCCTCCAGGAGCTCGGCTACGCGCGGAGCGAGGCGGGCGGCTACGCGCTCACGCCGCGCGTGCTGGAGCTCGGCGTCTCCTACGTGCGCTCGATGGGCCTGTGGGAGGTGGCCAGGCCGCACATGGAGCGGCTGGTGGCGCAGACCCGCGAGTCCTGCTCGATCGCCCAGCTCGACGGCTCCGACATCGTGTACGTCGCCCGCGTCGCCGTCCCCAAGATCGTCACCCTGTCCGTGCAGATCGGCACCCGCTTCCCGGCCCTGCAGACGTCCCTGGGCAAGGTCCTGCTGGCCGCGCTGCCGCCCGACCAGGTGGACCGGGTGCTGGCCGAGCCGAGCCGGTCCGGCGTCGAGCCGCGCTGGCGGCCCGACGCGGCCGAGCGGGACGCCGCGCTGCGCGAGGTCCGCGCCAAGGGCTGGGCGATCACGGACGAGGAGCTGGCGCTCGGCATCCGCAGCGTGGCCGCGCCGCTGCGCGACGGGCTCGGCAACGTCATCGCGGCGCTCAACGTCAACGCCCACGCCGCCGAGACCTCGGTGGAGCGCCTGTCCGACGAGCACCTGCCGCTGCTGCTGCGGACGGCGAGCGCGATCAGCGCCGACTGGGCGACGTACGAGACGGTCCCGCACGTCACGGTCACCTCGTGACGCCGCCCGCGCAGCTGTCGCGGGCGGTCGAGCACTACCTGTCCGTCGCCGACCGCCTGGCCCCGGGCCTGGTCACCGGCTGCTACGTCGTCGGCTCGGCCGCCCTCGGCGACTGGCGGCCGGACGTCAGCGACATCGACGTGGTCGCGGTCGTGGGCCGGACGGCCGGCGAGCGGGAGCTGCGGCGGCTGTCGTTGCTGCACAAGCTGGGCAACCTGCGGGCCGCCGGGCTTGCGCTCGCCCGCCGGCAGCCGCACCTGCCCGGCACGGTCAACGCCGTCTTCGTCGCCGCCGCCGACCTGCGCGAACCGGTCACCAGGATCCGGCCGGTGGCCTCGCACAGCGGGCCGTCGTTCCGGCGCGGGCAGGGCTTCGACGTCAACCCGGTGATGTGGACCGTGCTCCGCGAACGCGGCATCCCGGTGCGCGGGCCCGCCCCGGCCACGCTGGGTCTCGACCCGGAGCCCTCGCTGCTCCGCTCCTGGACCCTCGACCAGCTCCGCGGCCACTGGGCCCGCTACGCCTCGCGGGCGCTCTCCGCCCGGCCGCCGCGCAGGCGGCTGCAGTCGCCGTACGGGCTGGCGCTGGCGTACGCGCTGTCGCCGCCCCGGCTGCACCGTACGGTGGCGACCGGCGAGGTGATCTCGAAGGAGGAGGCGGGGGCGTACGCGCTGGACACCTTCGACACCCGCTGGCACCCGCTCCTCCAACTCGCCCTCGCCCACCGCCGCGGCACTCCCGGCCCCGCCCTCGACCCGTCCCGGGTCCCCCGCCTGACCGGCGAGTTCATCCACGAGGTGATCGCCGCCGCACGTCCGGAGTTCAGGGGGTGAGGACCAGGCGGCCGGAGGTGGCGCCGGTGGACTGGCGGTGCCAGGCAGCGGGGGCGTCGGTCAGGGGGATGCGTTCGTGGGCGACGTGGAGGCGGCCCTCCAGTGCCAGTGACGCCACGTGGCCCATCGCCGCCGCCCGCTGCTCGCCCGTCAGCTCGTTGTTGGTGTAGCCGAGGATCCGCAGGGAACGGCCGCGCAGGGTGGAGGAGTCGAGCGGGGACGTCTCCCCCGCCGAGCCGCCCAGGTTGACCAGCCGTCCGCCGGGCCGCAGCGTGCGGGCGGCCGCCGCGGCCGGCACGCCGTACAGCGGGTCGAGGACCAGGTCCACGGGGCCGTCGCAGGCGGCGGCGAGGCGGGCGGCCAGTGCGGCCACGTCGTCGCCTGGCTCCAGCGGGACGACGGCGTCCGCGCCCGCCTTGGCGGCGCGTTCGCGGGCGGCGGCCGAGCGGGCGGCGGCGACGACCCGGCGGGCGCCGTGGGCGCGGGCCAGTTGCACGGCCGCCTGACCGACCGCGCCTCCGGCCCCCAGGACGAGCACCTGCTCCCCTTCCGCCAGCTCACCGCGCCAGGTCAGCGCCTGGTACGCGGCCACGGCCGACAGCCCGAGCGCGGCCACCGCGACCGGGTCGGCCCCGGCGGGCAGCTCGACCAGGTCCGCGGCCGGCACCCGGGCCAGCTCGGCCATGCTGCCGTCGCCCGGCGCCATCCCGGCCCGCGTCGGGAACCACACGAGCCGCCCGTCCTCGGTGAGCGTGCCGACGCCCTGGACGCCGGGCACGTACGGCGTCGCCGGCGTCCCGAAGTACGACGTCCCGCTCGCGCACAGCAGGTCGAGCGGGGTGATGGGCGCGGCGAGCACCCGCACCAGCGGCTCGTCAGGACCCGGTTCGGGATCGGGGCACTCGGCGACGACGGGCGGCTCGCCGCACGTCACGATCCGCGCGGCTCGCATCGCGCATCCTCTCCTTTATGTGGATATGTCTGGGTACGGGAGGCTGTACCCGGACAACCGCTGCGCATACTCCAGCTGGAACCCCAGCGGTTCCGCGTAGTCCCGCTCGAACATCGCGATGAACAGCGTCAGCGTCAGGAACGGATGCGCCCCCAGCTCGAACAGCTTCGGGTAGTCGTGCGTGGCCAGCGCCTCCCGTTCGGCGTCGTCGAAGCTCAGCCAGGTCGAGCGCTCGTCGAGGTGCGAGCCGAGGATGCGGCCCGCCTCCTCGGCCTCCCACCACTCGACGGTGGCCCGCGGCTGCTCGCGGTAGCGTTCGACCAGCTCGGGATCGCGATCGACGGTGAACAGGAACTTGTCGAGCAGATACTTGCTCATGCGCGGCCGCCTCCGTCCGGATACCAGGTGAAGTACGCCTCCATGGTGTGGAACAGGTCGTAGGTGTCGGTGTAGTCGGCCTTGCGGCCCTCACCCGCGACCCCCATCATCAGCATGAAGTCCATGAACCCGTGGGTGGCGTTGCCGGGGCTCCACAAACTGTCGAGGGTGACCTCCGACAGGCAGCCCTCCAGGTCGCCCGTGGAGATCCATTCGACGGCCCTGCGGTCGAACTCGGGGTCGGGGCCGTGCGGCCCGAACTGGCGCGGCCCGCCGAGCTCCAGCGACAGGTGGCCGGTGCCGATGACGGCGACCCTGCGGTCGTCCGGCCACGACTCGATCAGCTCGCGGATGGCCTGCCCGAGCTGCACGAAGCGCTTGGGCTGCGGCAGCGGCGGGGCGAAGATGTTGGTGTAGACGGGCACGATCGGCAGGTCGTTCTGCGGGCGCAGCGTGATGATCGGGCACGTGATCGAGTGGTCGATCCGCAGCTCGTTGGAGAAGGCCAGGTCGAAGCCGAGGTCGAGGCCGCCGCGCAGGAGGTGGGCCGACAGGTCCTCCTCGCCCTGGCAGGTCATCCGGGGCAGGCCGAACTCGCGTTCCTCGTTGTACCAGTTGGCGTCGTAGAAGGGGGCCTTGCCGACCAGGAACTGCGGCATGTTGTCCAGCCACAGCTGGTGGAAGTGGTCGGAGCCCACCATGACGAGCACGTCCGGGTTCGCCCTGGTCAGGGTCTCGCGGAAGGCCATGACCTTGCGGACCCACTCGTCGGCGAACGGCGGCCGGTCGGCGCCGGTCGCCGTGGACGCCCGGTAGTAGAAGGGATGGTGGGTGGACGCGATGACCGCGACGAGCTCAGCCATGCAGACCTCCGTCGGCGTACGGCTCGGGGGGGATGGACCGGTTGTTGAGGTCCACGGACAGGAAGATGTCGTTGGCCACGGGGTGGCGCAGCTCCTCGGCGAGCTGCCCGATGAGCCCGGCGGTCCGCGCCAGCAGGGCGAAGGCGCGCAGCAGCTCCAGCGGCAGGCCGAGGTCGGCGAGCGCGGCCCCGCACACCCCGGCGCCGTTCAGCGGCAGCGTCCGGCCGAGCACCTGGGGGTGGACCCGGCCGACCGCGGCGAACAGCGACAGGTGCGGGCCCACCAGGCCCTCCTCGGCCGCGATGGCGAACAGCCGGGGCGTGCGCGGGTCGCCGTCCTTGTGCACGTGGTGGCCGAGGCCGGGGATGAGCGCGCGGCGCTCCCTGCGGGCGCGTACGGTCTCCAGGGCGAGCGCGTCCCACCCGGCGTCGTCCGTCGGCAGCGGCCCTTCGCAGGCGCGCAGCACCTCGGCGAGGAAGCGGCCGCAGTCCTCGGTGACGCCGAGGAAGCGCGAGCCGCCGCCGAGCAGCCCGGCCGCCAGCGCCCCCTGCACGGAGTCCGGCGCCGACAGGTACGTCAATCTGGTCACGATCGCGGTCGGCGTGAACCCGTGGTCGGCCAGCGCGGCGAGCACCGCCTCGAACACGCGGGCCTCGCCCGCCGTGGGCCGGCGCTGGACGGCCAGCCAGAACGCCAGCTCGCCGAAGCCCACGTGGCCCATGACGTCCTCGGCGAGGTCCTGCCCGAGCAGGGTGATCGTCGTCCGTGACGACGCCCCGAGCGCCGTCGGATAGTCGCGCTCACCCTTCTGAGGGTCGTCGGATGGTCGCTCGCTCACGCGCCCTTCCCTCTGAGCGTCGTCGGACGGTCGTTCGCTCACGCGCCCTCCCCTCCGAGTGGCCGGTCCGGGCCGGCCAGCCAGGCGCGCAGCTCCGCGCCGTGCTCGTCGAGCTCGGGCGGCGGCAGCGGGTAGCGGGCCGGGGTGGCGGAGAAGCGGATGGGGTGGCGGGTGGTCGGCACCGCCCGCTCGCCCTCGCCCACCTCGACGACGGGGTCCAGCCCGAACCGCTCGGCCATGGCGAAGCCGCCGTCGATGGTCTGGATCGGCCCGCTCGGCACCCCGGCCTCGACCAGCAGCTCGAACCACTCGACCGCGCCCTTGGCGGCCAGCGCCGCCACCAGGATCGGCCGCAACTCCTCGCGGCGGGCGGTGCGGTCGGCGTTGCGGGCGAAGCGCGGGTCGTCGGCGGTCTCCGGGATGCCGAGCACCTCGCACAGCTTGCGGAACTGGCCGTCGTTGGCGGCCGCGACGATGAGGTCGTCGTCGGCGGTCGGCAGCGGCTCGTACGGGAACACGCTCGGATGCGCGTTGCCCATCCGGTACGGCACGACGCCGCCCGCCACGTACGCGGAGCTGTGGTTGACCAGCCCCGTGAGCGCCGAGGACAGCAGGTTGACCTCGACGTGCTGCCCCTCCCCCGTGGCCTCGCGGTGCCGGAGCGCGGCGAGGATGCCGATCACCGCGTGGTTGCCCGCCATGACGTCGAAGACGGAGATCCCGGCCCGGTAGGGCGGCCCGTCGGGCTCGCCGGTCAGGCTCATCAGACCGGACATGGCCTGCACCATGAGATCGTAGCCGGGCACCCGGGCGCCGGGTCCTGAGCCGAAGCCGCTGATGGAGGCGTAGACGACGCGGGGGTTGGCGGCGCTCACGGCGGCGTGGTCGAGGCCGTACTTCGCCAGGCCGCCCGGCCGGAAGTTCTCGATGAGGACGTCGGCGCGCCGGGCCAGCTCGCGGGCCGCCGCGGCGTCGTCCGGGTCGCGCAGGTCGAGCGCGATGGAGCGCTTGCCGCGGTTGACGCCCAGATAGTAGGTCGAGGTCTCGCCCCGCACCGGCGGCGTCCAGCTCCGGGTGTCGTCGCCCTGGGGTCCCTCGACCTTGACGACGTCGGCGCCCAGGTCGGCCAGCAGCATCGTGGCGTAGGGCCCGGCCAGGACGCGGGAGAAGTCGGCGACCAGCACGCCCTTGAGCGGTCCGCCCCCGTCGTCCACCATCAGTCTCCCTCCGTTGTGCGGACACTTGTCCGTAAGCGGGATTCTGGCACATTCGGGCCGACGCGGCATAGGCCTTGACAGCCGAACGGCCGCTCGTAGAGTTACGGCGAACAGCATGACCGTGTAGCGGACAACCGTTCGGAAGAGCTAGGAGCCCAGGATGAGCGAGCGGAACGAAGCCGGGGCCGGACGGCCCGTACTGCTGCGCGGCGGCACCGTGCTGCCCATGGAGGGCGTCCGCACGGTGCTGGAGGACACCGACGTCCTGGTGACCGGCGACCGGATCGCCGAGGTCGGCCCCGGCCTGAGCGCGCCGGACGACGCCCTGGTCATCGACGCCACCGGCGGCATCGTGCTGCCCGGCATGATCGACACCCACCGGCACATGTGGCAGACCGCGCTGCGCGGCTACGGCGCCGACTGGACGCTCACCCAGTACTTCGTCTGGTTCTACCTGGAGCACGGCAAGCTGTTCCGGCCGCAGGACGTGCACGCGGGCAACGTGCTGGCCGCGATCGAGGCGCTGGACGCCGGCGTCACCACCGTCGTCGACTGGTCGCACGGGCTGCGCACGGTGGAGCACGCCGACGCCGCCGTGGACGCGCTGCGGTCCGTGCCGGGACGCTACGTGCTCGCCTACGGCAACATCCAGCAGCCGCCCGCCGAGTGGACCGCCGCGCCCGAGTTCCGCGACTTCGTCCGCCGCCGGATCACCGGCGACGACCTGCTGGGCTTCCAGCTCGCCTTCGACGTGCTGGGCGACCCGGCCTTCCCGGAGAAGGCCGCCTTCGAGGTGGCCCGCGAGCTCGGCGTCCCGGTCAGCACCCACGCCGGCGTATGGGGCGCGACCAGCGACGACGGCATCAAGCTCATGCACGAGCACGGCTTCATGACCCCCGAGACGATCTACGTGCACGCCGCCTCGCTGTCGGCCGACTCCTACCACCGGATCGCGGCCACCGGCGGCTCGGTGTCGGTCTCGACGGAGAGCGAGCAGAGCGCGGGCCAGGGCTACCCGCCCACGTGGGCGCTGCGCGCGCACGGCATCCCGGTCTCGCTGTCCATGGACACCAGCGTGTGGTGGAGCGGCGACCTGTTCTCCGCCATGCGCGCCACGCTCGGCGCCGACCGCTCGCGCGAGCACCTGGAGGCGCACGCCAAGGGCGAGACGGTCACGCACGCGGGCCTGCGCGCCGACCAGGTCGTGGAGTGGGCCACCAGGGGCGGCGCCCGCGCGCTCGGCCGCGACGACCTCGGCGTGGTGGCCCCCGGCAAGAAGGCCGACCTCGTGCTCGTCAAGAACGACCGCTCGCCGGTGTCGTTCCCGGTGCTCAACCCGTTCGGGCACGTGGCGTTCCAGGCGCAGCGCGGCGACGTGCACACCGTCCTGGTGAACGGGCGGGTGGTCAAGCACGAGCACGAGCTGGTCGGCGTGGACCTCGCCGCCGCCCGCCGCCAGGTCGAGGACACCGTCGCCTACCTGCGGGCCGAGATGGGCGAGGAGGCGTGGCGGCAGGGCATGAACCCGGACATCCCGGAGACGAAGATCCTCGACAACCCGTACACGTACACGGACTACCGCAGCGACGCCACCCACCGGCTCTGACCGGAGCCCTCAGTCGTCGGGGTGGTGCAGCGGCAGCAGCACGCGGAACGTCGTCCCCCCGTCCGGCGCGCCGCCGGCCTCGATCCGGCCGTGGTGGGCGCTCACCAGCGCGGCGGCGATGGCGAGGCCGAGGCCGGTGCCGCCGTGGTGCCGCGCGCGGCTGGGGTCGGCGCGGTAGAACCGGTCGAAGACGTACGGCAGGTGCTCGGGGTCGATGCCCGGCCCCTCGTCGCGCACCTCCACCAGCGCGGCCTCAACGTCCGGCGCCGGGCCGTCACCCGAGCGCGCCACGCCCGGCGGCGGCGGCCCGGCCGCGCTCCACTGCTCGACCCGCGCCACCCCCGGCGGCGGCCCGGCCGCGCTCCACCTCTCGACCCCCGCCACCCCCGGCGGCGGCCCGGTCGCGGCCCGCCGCTCGACCCGCACCAGGACCGGCGTGCCGGCGGCGGTGTGGGTCATGGCGTTGCCGACCAGGTTCGCGATGACCTGGTGCAGCCGGTGCTCGTCGCCGAGCACGAACACCGGCTCGTCGGAGACGGCCAGCCGGATCGGCCGGTCGCGCTCGCGCGCCTGCGCCGCGTGCACCACGTCACCGGCCAGCACGCGCAGGTCCACGGCGGCCGGCTCCAGCGCGGGCTCGCGGTCCAGGCGGGCCAGCAGCAGCATGTCCTCGACCAGCACGCCCATCCGCTCCGCCTCGCCCTCGATGCGGCGCAGCAGCCGCTCGACGGCCGGGTCGCGCGGGGCCTGGCCGTGCTGGTAGAGCTCGGCGAAGCCGCGGATCGAGGTGAGCGGCGTGCGCAGCTCGTGGGAGGCGTCGGCGACGAAGCGGCGCAGCCGCCCTTCCGAAGTCTCGCGCTCGCGCAGGGCGCTGGCCAGGCGTTCGAGCATGGTGTTGAGCGCGCGGCCGAGCCGGCCGGTCTCGGTGCGCGGGTCGGTGTCGCCGACCCGGCGGTCGATCTCCCCGGCGGCGATGGCCTCGGCGGTCCGCTCCATCCTGGTCAGCGGGCGCAGCCCGAGCCGTACGACGGCCAGCGCGACCGCGCCGAGCAGGGCCAGCACCAGCACGCCCGCGACCAGCTCGATGACGAGGAACTGCCGCACCGTGGCCCGGTTCGGCTCCAGCGACATGGCCACCGTCACCCGGCCGCCGTCCGGCAGAGCCCTGACCAGCACCCGCCAGTCGCCGGTCCCGTCCCGGCCCGCGACGGTGACCGCGCCCGCCGGCGGCCGTTCGACCAGCCCGGCGGGGATGGCCGGCCGGTCGGCGACCCCGCCGGGCAGCTCGCGGAGCAGCAGCCCCGAGGGGGCGTAGAAGGCGATCCTGAACTGGGTGGGCAGCTCCACGTCGCCGGGGCGGGCGGACGGCGGCACGGGCGGCGGCATCGGCGGCGGGCGGAAGGCGAAGGACCGTACGGTCTCGGCGAGCTGCGCGTCCACCCGCGACAGCAGCGACCGGTCGAGCAGCAGCACCCCGGCCGCCGCGAACACCGCCAGCCCGGCCGCGCACAACCCCAGCAGCGCGGCCAGCAGCCGGTGCCGCAGCGGCCAGGCGCCCCGCGCGTCCGCCGCTCTCACGAGGTCCCCTCCCCCGGCCCCTGGAGGCGGTAGCCGACGCCGCGCAGCGTGTGGATGAGCGGCGGGCCGTCCCGGTCGATCTTGCGGCGCAGGTAGCTGATGTAGGACTCGACGATGCGGCTGTCGCCGTCGAAGGAGTACTCCCACACCCGGTCGAGGATCTGCGCCTTGCTCACCACCCGCTCGGCGTTGATCATCAGGTAGCGGAGCAGGCTGAACTCGGTGGGCGAGAGATGGATCTGCCGCCCGGCCCGCCGCACGAGATGGGCCTCCTCGTCGAGCTCCAGGTCGGCGTAGCGGAGCACGCCGCCGCCTGCCTGCTCCTCCGGCGGGCGGGCGCGGCGCAGGATGGCCCGGATGCGCAGCACCACCTCCTCCAGGCTGAACGGCTTGGTGACGTAGTCGTCGCCGCCCGCGGTCAGCCCGGCGATGCGGTCGGGGACGGCGTCCTTGGCGGTCAGGAACAGCACGAGCGGCCCGTCCGCCGCCGCGCGCAGCCGCCTGGCCACGGCGAAGCCGTCCAGGTCGGGCAGCATCACGTCGAGCACGAGCAGGTCGGGCCGCTCGCGCGCCACCGCCTCCAGCGCCTGCCGGCCGCAGGCGGCGGTCCTGACGGCGAAGCCGTTCAGCTCCAGCGCCTCGGACAGCAGGTCACGGATGTTCGGCTCGTCGTCGACGACCAGCACCTTCGCGGCGGGGGCGGCTCGGCTCATGCCCCAGTTGTACTCAGCTCACCTGAGACGATTCTGAGGGCGGCGCCGTCGTACGGCGGACGATCAGGGTCGGCGTGACGGAGAAGCGCACCGACGACGTACGGCCCTCGATGCGTTCGAGCAGCAGCCGCCCCGCGGTGCGGCCCATCACGACGCCGTCCTGGTCGACGGTGGTGAGCGCGATGTGCGCGAGCCCGGACGAGCGGGTGTTGTCGTAGCCGGCGAGCGAGACGTCGGCGGGGACGGCCAGGCCCGCCTCGTGCAGCGCGGCGAGCGCGCCGAAGGCCGCGAGGTCGGCGCCGGCGAAGACGGCGGTGGGCCGCGGGTCGCGGGCCAGCAGCTCCCGCATGCCCCGGTAGCCGCCGTCCTCGGTGTAGGAGGTCGTGGCGACGGCGATCTCGGCGGCCAGGCCGTGCTCGGTCATGACCCGCCGGTAGGTGCGCTCCCTGATGACGTGCAGCGTCGTGGCCGGCCGGCCGCGGCCGGCGTCCTGCTGGGCGATGTGCGCGACCCGGCGGTGGCCGAGCCTGATCAGGTGCTCGACGACGAGCTCGGCGCCCGCCTCGTCGTCGTCGTTCACCGAGTCGTAGACGGTCGAGCGCTCGTGCGGGCCGAGCACGACGGTGGGCGTGCCCGCGGCCACCTCCTCCAGGCGTGACTTGGAGCTGAGCGGCGCGACCATGAGCATGCCGTCCACCTGCCGGTCGACCAGGGCGTCCACGGCGCGGCGCTCGGAGGCGTCGTCCCGGCCGCCCTGGATGATGATCGCCTGGTAGTCGGTGCCGCCGAGCTGCTCCGTGAGCCCGTCGAGGATCTCGGCGAAGAACGGGTTGCTGATGTGCGGCAGCAGCACGCCGATGGTGAACGTGCGCCCGCGCATCGCCCGCGCCGCGTTGTGCGGCCGGTAGCCGAGCTCGTCGATGGCGGCCTGGACGCGAAGGCGGGTGGCGGGGCTGACGCCGTAGGCGTTGCGCAGCACCTTCGACACCGAGGTGGTGGAGACCTGGGCGTGGTCGGCGACGTCGGCGATCGTCACCCGGCGTCCGCGGCCACCGGTTTCTGCCATGCGAGCTCCTCCGCTCCGGTCATGGGGAACGTTACCCATTTCCTGGTCCTGATGTGCAGATCCACCGGCTTCTCGCAGGATCACGATTGGGGATCGTTCCCCAAATTCGCCCTTGACGGTGTCGGCGGATGACGCCTACGTTAACTCGCATCGGGGGTTGTTAAAACGATTCAACGGACCCGGAGGGGCATTGTGAAGACCTCTCACCGCACCATGGGAGCGGCGCTGGCCGTTCTCACGATCGCGGCCCTGACCTCCTGCGGCTCGGGCTCGGACGCCGGCTCGTCCGGCGGCGGCACGGTGACACTGAAGTTCCTCGTCGACAACAGCCAGGCCACCGTGAGCACCGCCAAGGCGCTCACGGACGCCTTCATGCAGGCCAACCCCACGATCAAGATAGAGACGGAGATCCGCCCCGGAGGCAGCGAGGGCGACAACATCGTCAAGACCCGGCTCTCCACGGGCGACATGTCGGATGTGTTCTGGTACAACTCCGGCTCGCTCCTCCAGGCGCTCAACCCCGGCCAGACCCTGGTCGACCTGACCGGCGACCCGGCGCTCGCCAACGTGCAGAAGGACTTCCTGCCCGTCGTGAGCCAGGACGGCAAGGCGTACGGCGTGCCCGCCGGCACCGCCATGGGCGGCGGCATCCTCTACAACCGCAAGGTCTACGAGAAGCTCGGCCTGGAGGTGCCCAAGACCTGGGCCGACTTCATGGCCAACAACGACAAGATCAAGGCCGCCGGGATCGCGCCGGTGATCTCCACGTTCAAGGACACCTGGACCTCGCAGCTCTTCGTGCTCGGCGACTACTACAACGTGCAGGCCGCCGCGCCGGGCTTCGCGCAGGACTACACGGCCAACAAGGCCAAGTTCGCCACCACGCCGGCCGCCCGAGCGGGCTTCGACCACCTGGCCGAGGTGCACGCCAAGGGCCTCCTCCAGGAGGGCTTCGGCTCGGCCACCGCCGACCAGGGCATGAAGCTGCTGGTGGAGGGCAAGGGCGCGCACTACCCGATGCTGAGCGCGCAGGTCCCGCCGCTGGTGGCCACGACCCCGGCCGCCGCCACCGACATCGGCTTCTTCGGCATCCCCGGCGCCGACGCCGCCAAGAACGGCGCCACGCTCTGGGAGCCGGCCGGCGTCTACATCCCGAAGACCACCGAGAAGCTGGACGCGGCCAAGAAGTTCCTGGCCTACGTGGCCTCGCCGGCCGCCGCCGAGGCCATGAACAAGGCCGTCCAGCCGGCCGGGCCGTACCGGGTCGAGGGCGCCAAGCTGCCCGACGACGCCATCCAGGTGGCCAAGGACCTCCAGACGTACGTGGACGAGGGCCGCACCGCGCCCGCCCTGGAGTTCGTCTCGCCGGTGAAGGGCCCGTCGCTGGAGCAGATCACCGTCGCCGTCGGCTCGGGGCTGACCCCGCCGGAGGAGGGCGCCGCCCAGTACGACAAGGACGTCGAGAAGCAGGCCAAGCAGTTGGGGCTCGCGGGGTGGTGACGGGACAGGCCGCCAGGCGCAGGTCGGCGTACCCGTACGCGCTGTACCTGCCGGCCGCCGTCGTGTTCCTGGTGATCTTCCTGGTGCCGACGGTGATGGCGTTCTACTTCGCGCTGACCCGCTGGACCCTGTTCGACAGCGAGTTCGTCGGCCTGGACAACTTCCGCGACTTCCTCGCCGAGCAGAACCTGCGCGTCGGCTTCCAGAACACCCTCGTCTACGCGGTGCTCACCAGCGGGCTGAAGGTGGTGCTCGGGCTGCTGCTCGGCGTGCTGCTCACCTCGAAGCTGCGGCTGCGCGGCTTCCTGCGCTCGGTGGTGTTCTTCCCGACGCTGGTGTCCACGGTCGCGGTCGGCATCACCTTCAGCATGCTGCTCAAGCCGCAGACCGGCCTGGTGAACCAGGCGCTGGCGCTGGTCGGGATCGACGGCCGCGACTGGCTCGGCGACGCGGGCACCGCGCTGCTGTCGGTGGCGCTGGTGGACGTGTGGAAGGGCGTGGGCCTCGCCACCGTCATCTACATCGCCGGCATCATGTCGATCCCGACCGAGTTCTACCAGGCCGTCGCCGTGGACGGCGGCAGCGCCTGGCACCGCTTCCGGCACATCACGCTGCCGCTGAGCTGGCCGGCGACCTACTCGGTGATCATCCTGTCGTTCATCGGCGGGCTGCGCTCGTTCGACCTGATCTGGACGATGACCCGCGGCGGGCCCGGCTTCACCAGCGACACCATCGCCTCGATCATCTACAAGCAGTACCAGGCCGGCTTCTTCGGCCTGTCCACGGCAGGGAACGTGCTGCTGTTCCTCATCGTCACGGCCATCGCCGTGCCGCTGAACTACTACCTCGGCAAGAGGCAGGTGGCGATGTGAGAAAGGGCATCCGCTCGCTCGGCGTGGAGGCGGTCGTGCTGGTCGCGGCCACCGTGATCTTCCTGGTCCCCTTCGCGCTCATGCTGCTGACCGCGGTCAAGGACCAGACGCAGGCCGTCGACCTCGACTTCGCCTGGCCGACGAGCTGGCCGGTCGTCGAGAACTTCATGGCGGTCGTCGAGGCCCGCGACTACGTGCTGCTGCGCGCCTACGTCAACAGCACCGTCATCACCGTCGCCTCGGTCACCCTGCTGGTGATCTTCGCGGCGATGGCCGCGTTCGTGCTGCAACGCCGGCCGGGCAAGGTCGCGAAGGCGGCCGACTTCCTGGTGCTGTCCGGGCTGATCATCCCGCCCGCGGTGGTGCCGACCATCTGGCTGCTGCAGGCGCTCGGGCTGTTCAAGACGCTGCCCGGGATGATCCTGGCCGAGGTGGCCTTCCACCTGTCGTTCGCCATGCTGCTGTTCCGGGCGTTCGTCGCGGCGATCCCGCGCGAGCTGGACGAGGCCGCCCAGATCGACGGCTGCACCGGCTTCCGGCTGTTCTTCCGGGTGATCTTCCCGCTGCTGCGGCCGGTGACGATCACCGTGATCCTGGTCAGCTCGGTCAACATCTTCAACGACTTCGTCAACCCGCTCTACCTGCTGCCCGGCGACGACAACGCCACCGTGCAGGTCACCCTCTACAACTTCCAGAGCCAGTACAACACGCAATGGAACCTGCTGTTCATGGACATCGTGCTGATCACGATTCCGCCGCTGCTGCTGTTCGTCTTCTTCAACCGCAAGATCGTCGCCGGCATGACGGCCGGCGCCATCAAGGGATGACATGACCTCTCTGCACGTTTCCGCACCATCCTTCGAACACCACCGTGACCCGCTCGGCGTCGGCGAGCCCGAGCCCCGCCTGTCCTGGACCGTCACCACGGACCTCCGGGACTGGGTCCAGGAAGCGTACGAGATCGAGCTCGGCGACGGCTTCGCCACCGGCCGCGTCGAGTCCGTGGAGTCGGTGCTGGTGCCCTGGCCGGGGCCGGCGCTCGGCTCGCGGGAGCGGCGTGGCGCGCGGGTGCGCGTGCACGGCGCGGACGGCTCGGCCAGCGAGTGGAGCGACTGGTCGTACGTGGAGACCGGGCTGCTGGAGCCGGCCGACTGGCGGGCCTCGGCCGCCGCGCCGCCCCTGGAGCTCCTGGGCCCGCCCGACGGCCCCGCGCTGCTGCTGCGCCGCGAGTTCACCCTGCGCGGCCCCGTCGAGCGGGCCCGCCTGTACGTCACCGCGCACGGCCTGTACGAGGCCGAGCTGAACGGCCAGGTGATCGGCGACGACGTGCTCGCCCCCGGCTGGAGCAGCTACGGCCACCGCCTGCGCTACCGCACCCACGACGTCACCGCCCTGCTCCAGGAGGGCCCCAACGCCATCGGCGCCACCCTCGCCGACGGCTGGTACCGGGGCCGCGTCGGCTTCCGCGAGGGCAGGACCGGCCTCTACGGCGACCGCACCGCCCTCATCGCCCAACTGGAGATCACCTACGCGGACGGCGGCACCGAGACCGTGGTCACCGACGGCTCCTGGCGCTGCGCGCCCGGTCCGGTCACCGCCGCGAGCCTGTACGACGGCGAGCACCACGACGCCCGCCTGGAGCCGGCCGGCTGGTCGCGGCCCGGCTTCGACGACGCGGCCTGGCTGCCCGCCGACGCGCTCCCCCACGACGCCGCGCTGCTGGTGGCCCCCACGGGCCCGCCCGTGCGCCGCACCGAGACGCTGGCCCCGGCCGAGGTCCTGACCGGCCCGTCCGGCGAGACCATCCTCGACTTCGGGCAGAACATCGCCGGCCGGCTGCGCATCCGCGTCCAGGGCCCGGCCGGGCACACCGTCACCCTGCGCCACGCCGAGGTGCTGGAGGACGGCGCGCTCGCGCTGCGCCCGCTGCGCAACGCCGCCGCCCTCGATCGCTACACGCTGCGCGGCGACGCGGACGGCGAGGAGTGGGAGCCGCGCTTCACCACCCACGGCTTCCGCTACGCGCAGCTCGACGGCTGGCCGGGCGACCTGGACCCGGGTGACGTGGTGGCCGTCGTCTGCCACACCGACCTGCGGCCCATCGGCGACTTCGACAGCTCGGACCCGCTGCTCGACCGGCTGCACGCGAACGTGCGCTGGAGCATGCGCGGCAACTACGTCGACCTGCCCACCGACTGCCCGCAGCGGGACGAGCGGCTCGGCTGGACCGGTGACCTCCAGGTCTTCGCCCCGGCCGCCGCCTTCCTCTACGACTGCGCGGGGGCGTTGTCCTCCTGGCTCGCCGACCTCGCCGCCGAGCAGGCCGAGTACGGCACCGTGCCGCCGTACGTGCCGTGGGTGCCGCTGATGTTCCCGCCCGAGCCCACCGCCGCCTGGGGCGACGCGGCCGTGCTCGTGCCGTGGACGCTGTACGAGCGCACCGGCGACCTCGGCGTGCTGCGCACCCAGTACGCGAGCATGACGGCCTGGGTGGACCAGGTGACCGGGCTGGCCGGCGAGGACCACCTGTGGGACGAGGGCTTCCAGTTCGGCGACTGGCTCGACCCGGCCGCGCCGCCGGACGACCCCGGACGGGCGCGCACGGACCACGCGCTGGTGGCCACGGCGTACCACGCCTGGTCGGCGCGGGTGGTCGCGGACACGGCCGCGCTGCTCGGGCACGACGGCGACGCCGCCCGCTACGGGAAGCTGGCCGAGGAGGTGCGGGCGGCCTTCCGCCGCGAGTTCGTCACCCCGTCGGGCCGGCTCGCCTGCGACACCCAGACCGCCTACGCCCTCGCCCTCCGCCTGGACCTGCTCGACGGGGCCGGGCAGCGGGAGCGGGCCGGGCGGCGGCTGGCCGAGCTGGTCGCCGCCGACGGGCACCGGATCGGCACCGGGTTCGTCGGGACGCCGCTGATCTGCGACGCGCTGGCCTCGGCGGGCGCGTACGCCGGCCTGTACGGGCTGCTCCTCCAGCGGGAGTGCCCGTCGTGGCTGTACCCGGTGACGATGGGGGCGACCACGATCTGGGAGCGGTGGGACAGCCTGCTGCCCGACGGCTCGGTCAACCCGGGCGAGATGACCTCCTTCAACCACTACGCGCTGGGGGCGGTCGCCGACTTCCTGCACCGCACCGTGGCCGGTCTCGCCCCGGGCGCGCCCGGTTACCGGGAGCTTCTGGTGCGGCCCCAGCCGGGCGGCGGGCTGTCGCGGGCGCGGGCCACGCTCGACACGCCGTACGGGCGGGCCGAGGCCGGCTGGTCCCGCGCGGACGGGCGCCTGGAGCTGCGCGTGGTCGTCCCCCCGAACACGACCGCGACCGTCCACCTCCCGGAGGACGCGGAGGACGCCGGGGAGAGCGGCGGGGGCGGGCCGATCGTCGTCGGCTCCGGCGAGCACGTCTTCTCCTGCGCCTTCCGCGACCCCGCCGACGACCCGGCCCCGCCCGCGCCTCCCGCCCGCCTGCCGTAAAAACCCCGTCACTCTCCGCCCCGCCCATCATGGAAATCTCATGAAGGCCGCCTAGAGTGCGTGGCTGTGTTAACGCAAGAGGTGGCGGGCGGGGCCACCACGCGGTCCCGGCCCCGCCGGCGGTGGGTGGGGCGGATCGCCGTGGCGGTGTCCGTGCTGTTCGCGGCGGGGACGGCCGTGCGGCTCGGCGGCCTGGAGACCGGGGCGCTGCTGGTGCCGCTGGTCTCGTTCACGCCGTACTTCGCGCTCGCCGCGCTGCTGACGCTGGGGCTCGCGGTGGCCCTGCGGAGCAGGGCGGCGATCGCCGTCATGCTGGCCGTGTGCGTCTGTCTGGCCTGGTGCGTCGTGCCGCGCGCCGTCGCGTCCGCCGCGCCGGCGGAGGGGCGGCCGCTCCGGCTGCTGACGGCCAACCTCAACGGCGGCCGCGGCGACGCGGAGACGATCGTCCGCCTGGTCCGCGACCATGACGTGGACGTCCTGAGCCTCCAGGAGCTCACCTTCGCCGAGCAGGAGCGGCTGCGGGCGGCCGGGCTGGAGAGCCTGCTGCCCTACCAGGTGGCCAAGCCGGCGACCTGGGGGCCGGTGGGCAGCGGCCTGTACGCCCGCTACCCGCTGCGCGAGCGCACCGGGCTGTTCCAGCCGGTCGGGCACCACATGCCGGTGGCCGAGGTGGCGCTGCCCGGCGGCCAGGCGGTCGAGGTGGTCGTCGTGCACCCGGTCGCGCCGGTGCCCTCGACCGTGCCCGAGTGGCACGCCGGGGTGGCCACGCTGCCGCCCGCGCCGGCCACCGGGCCGCCGCGCATCCTGGCCGGCGACTTCAACGCGACGCTGGACCACGCCGTGTTCCGGAGCCTGCTGGACACCGGCTACACCGACGCCGCGGCGGCGACCGGCCAGGGGCTCGTGCCGACCTGGCCGATGCGCCGGTTCCCACCGCTCGTGGCCATCGACCACGTGCTCACCGACGGCCGCGCGGGGGCGGTCGCCGTACGGATCCACGATCTTCCCGGCTCCGACCACCGTGCGCTCTTCGCGGACCTGCGGGTGCGCGGATGAGCCGCCCGCCGGCGCCCGAGCAGATCCGGGATCCCCGCACGGGCTCTGCCGTGCGATGCTCACAACGACGAATCATCAGAAACGGGTGGATCCAGGTGGCTTCGGACAGCGGGAAGACGATGTGGAGGCGGCCGGCAGGAGCGATCGCCGCGGTGGCGCTGGCGATGATCGTGGCCGGATGCGGCCCCGGCGACGGCGTGGAGCCGGAGGCCGGGCAGCCCAAGCCGCAGGCGACCGCGCCCGCGCAGCCGTCCGTGGAGGCGAAGCCTCCCGCCGTGGACCCGGGCTGGCCGCGCTGGGGCTTCACCCACACCGGCACCAGCGCCAACAACATCAACCCGCGCTTCGAGCAGACCGTCGCCGGCTCGCTCTCACAGACCCCCATGCTGCAGAACCAGCACATCATGGGCTTCGGCGCGCTCAACCCGCAGCCGCGCCGCCAGGAGTTCTTCTGGGAGGACCTGGACAGCCGCACGGGCTTCATGAAGGCGTCCGGCGGCACCCAGGTCATCACCCTCTGCTGCGCCCCCGACTGGATGAAGGGCGGCCCCGAGGGCCCGACCTCCGGGGAGGGCTGGGCCGAGCACCTGGAGGACGCCCCCTACCCCGAGCACTTCGACGACTTCGCCAGGCTGGCCGCCACGGTCGCCGAGCGCTACCGCGACGTCGAGTACTTCATGGTCTGGAACGAGTTCAAGGGCTTCTGGAAGGACCACCGCAGGCCCGCCGACTACAAGGGCTACACGCAGCTGTACAACAAGGTGTACGACGCGGTGAAGGCGGTCCGCCCCGACGCCAAGGTCGGCGGCCCGTACCTCGGCTTCGACAGCAACAGGAGCGGCCGCTCGGAGCTGCGCGGCGACTGGGGCGTGGTCAACCAGAACGTGCTCGACGCGTTCAACTACTGGAACGAGCACAAGAAGGGCGCCGACTTCATCGTCGTGGACGGCGCCTCCCCGACCGACGCCCACGAGCTGCTGCCCGACGAGTTCGGCGCGCTGAGCAAGTTCAGCGCGATCACCACCTGGTTGCGCGAGAAGACCGGCGACATGCCGATCTGGTGGTCGGAGTGGTACTTCCAGCCCGAGAACGGCACCAAATGGCCGGAGGGCAAGCGCCTGGCCGTGCAGGCCGCCTCGATGATGGAGTTCGCGCGCAGCGGCGCCGCCACCGCGCTCTACTGGAACCCGCAGACCAAGGACACCGCCTGCAACGGCTGCCTGTGGGACCCGCGCACCGGCGCGCCGTCCGCCACGCAGCGGCTCATCGAGAACTTCGTGAAGTGGTTCCCCGCCGGGGCGAAGCTGGACGACGTCTCCTCCTCCGACCCGAAGGTCAGGGTGCTGGCCCAGCCGGAGCAACTGGTGCTGGTCAACACCACGGACGGGGCCGCCACGGCGGAGGTGGACGGCAAGGAGTACGAGCTGAAGCCGTACGAGGTCAGGTGGAGCTCCCGCTGACCCTCGGCGTTCCCGGCGGCGGCGCGACCGAGGCGCGGCGGATCAGGCGCGAGCGCAGCGTGTGCATCTCGCGGGCCGGCTCGGCCCCGCCGAGGATGTCGAGCAGCACCTCGGCCGCCTTGGCGCCGAGCTGGTGCACGGGCTGCGCGATCATGGTGAGCGGCGGCTCCATGACCGCGGCCCACGCGTTGTCGTCGAAGCCGACGAGCGAGACGTCGTCGGGGTAGGAGAGCCCGGCGGCGCGCAGGGCGCGCAGCGAGCCGGTCATGCCGTCGGTCTCGGTGCAGAAGACGGCGGTGACCCGGTCGGGCAGCGCGAGCATGCGCCCGACCTCGCGCACCACCCGCTCCTCCGTCTTCGGCCCGACCATGACCAGCTCGGGGTCGAAGGGGATGTGCGCGTCGTCGAGCGCGTCGAGGTAGCCGCGCAGCCGCTCGCCGTCGGTCCACAGGTTGCGGGAGGCCGCCGCCAGCAGCTCGCGCCGGGTCGCGGGCGGCTCGCTCACCCGCGGCCCCCACACGAACCCGATCCGCCGGTGCCCCGCCGCGATCAGCATCTCGACGGCCTCGCGGGCGGCGTCGCGGTTGTCGATGACGACGGCGTCGAGGTCGAGCGCCGTCACCGCGCGGTCGACCAGGACGACCGGGATGCCGCGGTCCAGCGCGGCCTTGAGGTGGGCGACCTGGCCGCGCTGGAGGGCGGCCGAGGCCACGATGAAGCCGTCCACGCGCTTGTCGATGAGCACGTTGGCGGCCGCGACCTCCTCCTGGAGGTTCTCGTACGTGCTGAGCACGATCACGTCGAACCCGCGGGCCCGCGAGGTGTCGGAGACACCCCGCAGCAGCCCGGCGAAGAACGGGTTGCCGATGTCGGCGACGATCACCCCGAGCGTGTGGCTCACGCCGGTGGACATGCTGCGGGCCAGGGCGTTGGCGCGGTAGCCGAGCTTCTCGGCCGCGGCCAGCACCCGGGCCCGCAGCTCGGGGCTGACGTAGCCGTAGCCGCCGAGCGTGCGGGCCGCCGTGGCGCGGCCCACCCCGGCCTCGGCCGCCACCTCGGAGATCGTCGGCCCCGCCTGGCCCCGCTCAGTCGCCATGGTTGTCGTCCCTCGTTCCTGATCAG
The DNA here is from genome assembly GCF_041402765.1 of Nonomuraea sp. AD125B. Taxonomy (NCBI): domain Bacteria; kingdom Bacillati; phylum Actinomycetota; class Actinomycetes; order Streptosporangiales; family Streptosporangiaceae; genus Nonomuraea; species Nonomuraea sp. AD125B. Next base: position 406,386 of record NZ_JBGLOU010000005.1, read on the forward strand.
CCCGTCACATGCTAGCCACGGGGCTCGGCCGGCCGTGGCCGAAGGCGCCCTCGACGAAGCACTGGTCGTAGGCGGCCAGCGCGCCGTCCTCCAGCGCCCGCTCGATCAGGCCGGGCGCGGGCCGCGCGCCCCTGGCCCAGCCGCCGCGCAGCAGCGACACCGCGAACCCGGCGAGGAAGGCGTCGCCGCACCCCATCGTGTCCACGAGGGCGCCGTCGTCCACCAGCCGGGCCGGGCCGGAGACGGTCACCCGCCCGTCGGCGGCCATCGCGCCGTCCACCCCGCGGGTGCCGAGCGCGAGCCCGGCCCCCCTGCGCACCGCCTCGGCCAGCAGTTCCTCCGTGGCCGCCGGGCTGAGGTGGGAGCAGGACAGCAGCACGAGGTCGGCGTGCGGGCAGACCCGGTCGAGGTAGGCGGGGTCGCGGTATTCCTCCTCGCTGGACAGGTCGAAGCTGACCAGCGGGCCGCCGAGCGCGGCCAGCTTGGGCAGCTCGGGCTCGCTGCGGCTGTAGACGCTCGAATGCACGAGGTCGAAGCCGGCGACGTAGCCGAGCAGGGCGTCGTCGAGCGCGAGAGGCTCGCGCACGGTGACGCCGCCGCCGTTCCAGCCGAGGAAGATCCGCTCCCCGTCGTCCACCCGCAGGTGGGACACGCCGCTCTCGCCCCGCCGGACGACGCAGCGGCCGGCGTCCACCCCCTCGGCGGCGATGGCGCCGCCGAGGAAGGTCCCGAGGTCGTCGTCGCCGAAGACGCCCAGGTAGGCGGAGTCGGCGCCGAGACGCCGGGCGTACACGGCGACGTTGACGCTGTTGCCGCCCGGGTAGTCGACCCCCCGGTCGACGAATCGGTCGACGATGTTGTCGCCGAAGCCCAGCACTCTCATGGTCGCCTCAGTAGTCCATGACGCGGTAGTAGCGGCGCAGGTCGAGGGAGTGGTCGCGGACGCGCTCCAGGTGCTTGCTGACCCGGCTCATGACGGTATCGAGCACGAGCGGCGCGAGCAGGCCGCGGAACTCGGGGCTGATGCCGGTCAGCGGGTAGTCGCGGGTGTCGAAGACCGTGACGTCCTTGGAGACGCGGCGGGCGAACGCCTCGGCGCGGTCGGTGAGCGGCCTGGTCTCGTCCTCGCCCTGGAAGATGATCACGCTGGTGTCCTCTTCCAGCAGCTCCAGCGAGCCGTGGAAGAACTCGGCGCTGTGCACGCGGGTGGTGCGCAGCCACTGCATCTCCTCGAGGATGCACATCGAGTAGAGGTACGTGAAGCCCCACAGGTTCCCGCCGCCGATGAGGAAGTGGTAGTCGGCGTCCTTGTGGTCCTCGGCGAAGGCGGAGGCCACGGGCTCGGCCTGCCGGGCGACCTCGACGAGGATCTCGGGGATGCCGGCCAGCTCCGTGGCGAAGCGCTCGTAGCCGTCGAACTCGCCCCGGCGGGCCAGCAGGCGGGTCATGAAGAGCAGCAGCTGGAAGTCGAACGGCCAGGTCTTCGGCTGCGAGACCAGGGCGATGTCCGCCTTCGTCGCCACCGGGGAGTCGGGGTGGCCGGTGAAGGAGATCGTGTACGCCCCCTTGGACCGGCAGTAGTCGATGGCCCGGACGCTGTCGTCGGTCGTGCCGGAGACCGAGGTGAACACGGCGACCGTGCGCTCGCCGAGCCGCGCGTCGCCGGAGACGATCAGCTCGGCGGCGATGACGGCCCGCACGTCGAGCGTGGAGGAGCGGCGGGCCAGGTGCTCGTAGGGCCACATCTGCGCGTACGTGCCGCCCGCGCCGACGAGGAGCAGGGTGTCGAAGCCCTGGTCCACGAGCCGGTCCACCAGCTCCTCGATCTGGGGCCGGAGGGCCACGGCGCTCGCCGACTGGGCGAGGAATTCCGGCTCGTTGAATCCGAGCATGAGGGTGTCCTTTCGCGACTCTGATACCGGTATCAGGCGGGGCCACGTTGGCACAGCGTTCCGCGCCGCGTCAACCCGTGAGTCGAGTCCGGCTGCTTTTAGCTGGGACTTTGCTGGGAGGAAAAGGTCACGGCGGAGCAACGAAGAAAAGATCTTCGCCACTGGGTCTGGTACCGGTATCAGAGCGCCGGTAAGGTCGGCCAACACCAAGGCGGGAGAAAGGAAGCCCATGCGCCCTCGCGCACTCTCGACGTTCGCGGCACTCCTCGGGACCACACTCGCGCTGGCCGCCTGCTCCGGCGGGCAGCCGGAGGCGGCACCCGCGGCAGACGCCGCCGCCACGCCGGAGTTCTCCGGCACCCTGAGCGTTCTCACGAAGTTCGCCGGCGACCCGACCGGCCCCTATTTCGAGAACCTCGCGGCCGAGTACAACAAGCGGCACCCGCAGGTGAAGATCGAGCTCATCCAGGAGACCGACCAGAGCGTCAAGGACAAGCTCAAGACGCTCACCGCCTCCGACGCGCTGCCGGACATCTACTTCACCTGGACCGGCAACTGGGCCGACAACTACATCCGCGGCGGCCGCGCGGCCGACCTCACCGGCGTGATCGGCCCGAGCACCGAGTGGGGCAAGACCTTCAGCCCCGGCTCGCTGGACGCCTTCGCCCGCGACGGCAAGTACTACGGCATCCCGCTGTACGGCAACGGCAAGTTCATGGGCTACAGCAAGGCCGCCTTCGCCAAGGCCGGCGTCGAGGTGCCCAAGACGTTCGAGGAGCTCATCGCCGCCTGCGGGCCGCTGCGCAAGGCCGGCTACGAGCCCGTCGCCTTCGGCAACAAGGACGGCTGGCCCGCGCTCCACTACCTCCAGCAGCTCTTCGCCTACAACGTGCCCCAGGCCACGCTGGAGGCCGACTTCGCGCCCGAGACCGCCAAGCTCGCCGACCCCGGCTACGTCACCGCGCTCAACCAGTTCAAGACGCTGGTCGAGGAGTGCACCGACACCAAGAGCGGCACCAACGGCGTGCTCTACACCTCCGCGCAGGAGGCGTTCGCGGGCGGCAAGGCCGCCATGTACTACCAGGAGATCCTGGAGTTCGACAACGCCACCTCGGGCAAGGTCAAGCCGGACGACTTCGGCATCTTCCAGCTCCCCGTCCCGGCGAACGCGGCCGGCGACCCCGGCGTGCTCGAAGGCTCGCCGGAGGGCTACCTCATCAACGCCAAGTCGCCCCGGGTGGCGCTCGCGGTCGACTTCATGAAGTTCGTGACCGAACTGGAGAACGCCAAGACGCTGTCGGCGCCGCCGTACGGGCAGCCGAGCACGGTCGTCGGCGCGGTCACGCCCGAGACCTCCAGCAAGGCCGTCTACGAGGGCATCCAGCTCGTCAACAAGGCGCCCAAGCTGGCCATCTGGCTCGACACCGTCACCGTGCCCGAGGTCGCCGACGCCTGGCTGGCCGGCGGCGAGGCCATGGTCAGCGGCGGCATGACGGCCGACAAGGTGCTCGAAAGCGTGCGCCAGGCCTCCGAGTCCGCCAAGTAGGAGCCTCAGTTGCGCGCCAACCTGTTGCAAAGGACGCTCGGGCTCGCGTGGGTCGTCCCCGCCCTCGTGCTGGTCGGCGTTTTCGTCTACCTGCCGCTCGTGCAGAACCTCCAGTTCAGCACCCTCAAGTGGGACATCTACAGCGGAAGCCAGGAGTACGTCGGCCTGGACAACTACGTCCGGCTCGTCGACGACCCGGTCTTCTGGTCCTCGCTCGGCAACAACGTCCTGTACGCGGTGATCTCCATCGTGTTCCAGGTGTTCGGCGCGCTGCTGCTGGCGGCGCTCGTCGAGAGCGTGCGCAGCCAGCGCTGGCAGCGGGCGCTGCGGGCGATCTACTTCGTGCCGTCCGCGATCTCGATGACCGTCGCGGGCCTGCTGTTCTACTTCATCTACGAGCCGAACCTGGGCCCGCTCAACCACGCGCTCAAGGCCGTCGGCCTGCCCGAGCTGGCCCAGGCGTGGCTGGGCCAGGAGAGCACCGCGATGGCGGCGATCATCGCGATGAGCCAGTGGCAGGGCTTCGGCTACTCGACGCTGTTGTTCGCGGTCGCGATCCAGCGCATCCCGTCGCAGATCTACGGCGCCGCCGCCATCGACGGCGTCGGCCCCATCGGCCGCTTCGTGCACGTCACGCTGCCGCTGGTGCGCGAGATGACCGGGATCATGACCATCCTCACCGTCTCGGGCGCGTTCCAGGTGTTCAACGAGGTGATGGTGATGACGGCCGGCGGGCCCAACAACTCCACGCAGGTGCTGGGCACGTGGCTGTACCGCAGCGGCTTCGTCCGCAACAACTTCGGCTACGCCGCCGCGATCGCGACCGTGCTGTTCGTGATCACGCTCGGCATCGCGATCGCCCAGCTCAGGGCCTCGCGCAGGGGAAGGGTGGAGTGGTGACGCGGCTGAGCTTCCTCGGCGCGGTCGCCCGCGTGTTCGTGTGGGCGTTCCTGCTGGCCCTCGCGGTGGTGGTGCTCTACCCGCTGCTGTGGATGACGCTCAACGGGTTCAAGACGAACGCCGAGCTGTTCGGCGACCCGTTCGCACTGCCGCTGGACTGGAGCTTCGACAACTACGCCAAGGCGTGGAACCGGGGCGTCAGCGGCTATCTCAGCACCAGCGTGCTGGTCACGGTCACCTCGACCGTCGTGACCGTGCTCGTCAGTGCGTGGGCGGCGTACGGGCTGACCCGGGTCGACCTGCCGTTCGGGAAGGGGCTGACCGGGATCATCCTGGGCGGGCTCATGCTCGCGCCGACCGTGGCGCTGGTGCCGCTGGTCAAGATGTTCCAGGCGATGGGGCTGTACAACACCTTCTGGGCGCTGCTCATCCTCTACACCGCCTTCCGGGTGCCGTTCACGACGTTCCTCATCAGGGCGTACATGATCGACCTGCCGCGCGAGGTGGACGAGGCGGCGTCGATGGACGGCGCGGGCCGCTGGACCTGCTTCTGGCGGATCACGCTGCCCATGTGCAAGCCGATCCTCGTCTCCACGGTGCTGCTGCACATCCTGTTCACCTGGAACGAGTACCTGTTCGCGATGGTCTTCACCAGCGGGACCGGCGTGCAGACGCTGCCGGTCGGGCTGACCAGCCTGATGAGCAAGCACGGCACCGAGTACCCGGTGGTGTTCGCCGGGATGGTGATCGCGGCGCTGCCGGTCGTGCTGCTGTTCCTGTTCGGGCAGCGCTACATCGTCAAGGGTCTCGCCGACGGAGTCGGCAAATAAGCTCGCCGACGGGGTCGGCAAGTAGGGTCGGCAAGTAAGGGAGTCTGTCCTCATGGCACTGTCGCTCGCCCGGTTCACCGGCTCGAACTTCTCCTACCAGCATCTGCCCTTCGAGCGCTTCCTCGACGACGCCGCCGCGCTCGGCCGCGAGAGCCTGGAGCTGTGGGGCATCGCGCCGCAGCTCCACGTGCCGCGGATGAGCGACGCCGAGGCGCGGGCGGTGCGCCGCGCGGCCGAATCCCGCGGGATGGCCGTCCGCTGCCTGACGCCCGAGCAGGTGATGTACCCGGTCAACGTGGCCTCGCCGGAGGCGTGGCTGCGGCAGGAGAGCATCGCGATGTTCCGCCGCGCCGCCGAGCTGGCCGCCGAGCTCGGCGCGGAGCTGCTGCTGCTCACGCCGGGGCGCGGCTTCGAGGACGAGCCGGTGGCGGACGCCTGGCGGCGCTCGGCCGACGCGATCGGCGAGATCGCCGCCCACGCCGCGACGCTCGGCGTCACGTGCGTGCTGGAGGCGCTGCAACGGGTGGAGTCGAACCTGGTGAACGACGCCGCCGGGCTGGCCAGGATGATCGGCGAGGTCGGCGCGCCCAACCTGGGTGCGGTGCTCGACACCGTCGCCATGGCCGCCGCCGGCGACACCGTGGACGGCTACTTCGACGCGCTCGGCGACCGGGTCAGGCACGTGCACCTCATCGACGGGCGGCCCACCGGCCACCTGGCGTGGGGCGAGGGGGAGCTGCCGCTGGCGGACTACCTGGAGGCGCTGGACCGGCGCGGGTACGCGGGGCATCTGACGTTCGAGCTGTTCGGGCCGGGCACGTATGCCTTCGACCCCCGCCCGGCCGTGGAGCGGTGCCTCGCGGCCGTCCGCGCGCACGTGCCTGGCGAGGCCGCGTAACGGCGGTCAGGACGGGGGGCGCCACTCGACCAGCAGGACCGTCGCGTCGTCCTGGAGCCAGCCGCGCTGGTGGTCGAGGATCGTGTTGATCAGGCGGCGCAGGGTCTCGGGCGCGGACACGCCGTCGGCCTCGCGCTTGATGACGAAGTCGATGAACCGTTCCAGCCCGAACAGCTCCCCCTGCGGGTCCTGGGCCTCGATGACGCCGTCGGTGTAGAGGAGCAGCCGGTCGCCCGGTTCGAGGTGGTAGCGGCCGGGCTCGGTGGGCAGGCCCAGGTCGAGCCCCATCGGGGCGCCGAACGCGGCGTCGAGGGTGGCGACGAGCTGGCCCCTGCGCAGCACCACCGGCGGGGGATGCCCCCGGTTGGCCCACACCAGCCGGCCCGTCCGCGTGTCCAGGTCGGCGAGGATTCCGGTCGCGAAGCGGGTGGTGCCGAACTGCCGGGCGATGGCGTCGTCCACGGCCTCCCCCGCGGCCACCACGTCGGCGCCCTCGCGGCGGTGCTTGCGCCAGCAGCCGACCGCGATGGTGGCGGTCAGCCCGGCCGAGGTGTCGTGGCCCATCGCGTCGAAGATCGACAGCCGGAGCACGTCGCCGTTGAGCGCGAAGTCGAAGGCGTCGCCGCCCACCTCGTACGCGGGCTCCAGCGCCGCGGTGACCACCACCCGGTCGTTGGCGAAGGTCGCGCCGGGCATCAGGTTCCACAGCACCTCGGCGGACAGGGCCATCGGACGGGTGCGGACGAGCTGGGCGTAGCCGTCGCTGAACGCGCGCTTGCTCTGCACCAGCAGGGTGACCAGGCCGGCCAGCCGGGTGAGGCGCGTCAGGACGTCCCCGTCGGCGTGCGGCACGATCACGCCGATCACGCCGAGGCGTTCGGTGCCGCTGTGCAGCGGCGCCCACAGCCGGCGCGGCCCCTCCCCGGTGAAGAGCTCGGCGGGCTCGCCCGCGGCCACGGCGGTGCGGGCCTGCATCGGCTCCATTGTGCGGAAGGCCAGGCCGGGGATGGTCGTGTCGATGGGGATGCGGTGGAGCGGGGCGCCGGTCTCGTCGCGCTGGCCCGGCAGCGGGAGCAGGAACTGCTGCTGGAGGTCGGCGACGTACAGCATGGGGTGGGCGAGCCCGGCGCGGCCGGCGTGCTCGGTGACGAGCTCGGGCAGGTCCTCCAGCGAGGCGGGCGGGCCGACGCGCAGCAGCGCGCCGAGCATCCCCTCACAGACCTCGTCGCCGGCCCGCATGACGCCCCACCCCCCGATCACCGGGTCCTACCCGGGCGGGGCGTCTCTCAGCCCTGACGTGCGCAGGTCACCTCCGCCGTCGAGCCGCGCACGATCAGCTCGGTGGCGAGCTCGACGTGATGGGAGTCGATGGGCTCGCCGGCCGCCAGGCGCAGCGCGGTGCGCAGCGCGACGCTGCCCATCTCGCGCAGCGGCTGGCGGACGGTGGTGAGCGGCGGCGAGGCCATCCGGGCGATCTGGGTGTCGTCGAAGCCCACGATGCTGAGGTCCTCGGGGACGCGCAGCCCGCGCGCGCGGGCCGCCTCCATGACGCCGAGCGCGGTCTCGTCGCAGCCGACGAAGATCGCCGTGGGGGGCTCGGGCAGGTCGAGCACGGTGGCGCCGTACGTCAGCCCGTCCTGGTAGCGGAAGTGGCCGAAGTGCGTGTAGCAGGGCGGCAGCACGACGCCCTCGGCCTCCAGCGCCGCCCGGTAGCCGTGCAGCCGCGCCTGGTTGCAGGCCGCGGTGGCCGGGCCGCCGATGTAGGCGATGCGCCGGTGCCCGAGCCCGAGCAGGTGCTGGGTGGCGGCCAGCCCGCCCGCGAAGTTGGTCGAGCCGACGCTGGTCACGCGGGTGCGCGGCAGGTTGAGCGGGTCGATGACGACCAGCGGCACCCGCGCCCGCGCCAGCGCGGTGAGCTGCCCGCTGGTCAGCTCGCTGGTGACCGCGATGAGCGCCCGCCGCCCGGCGGCGGCCAGCTCGCGCGCCCAGGGGCCGGGGCGGGCCGCGTCCCGCCTGAGGCTGACCACGACCCCGACGCCCAGCTCGGCCCCCGCGTTGATCAGGCCCTGGATGAGCTCGGTCGAGTACGCGTTGATGTAGGAGTCGAACTGCACCTCGACCGTGTCCGTCCCGGCGCTCTCGCCCCGGCGCGGCGACGGCGACACGTAGTCGTGCTGGCGCAGCAGCGACTCGACCAGCGAGCGGGTCGCCGGGGCGACGTCGCTGCGCCCGTTGAGCACCTTGGACACGGTCGCCACCGACACCCCGGCCGAGGCCGCGACCGTGGCGAGGGTGGCGCGCCTAGGAGTGGCCGGCATCGATTCCCTCCTGAACGTCCACGGAGAAGGGCGTGTCGAGGCGGCGGTCGTGGCCGACGGCCCGTACGGGGCCGGTCAGCCGGACCACGCCGCGGCACGGCAGGTCGGCGGCGGACGTGCCGACGAGCACCTCGATGTCCCCTGGCTCCACGATGCGCCTCAGATCACGTCCGGTGAAGGCGGTGCGGTCGGCGTGCACGCGGAAGGTGACGCGGGCCGCCGCGTCGGGCTCCAGCCGGACCCTGGCGAACCCGGCGAGCTGGCGTACCGGCCGGGTGACCTGGGCGAGGACGTCGTGCAGGTAGAGCTGGACGAGCTCGTCGCCGGCCCGCCCGCCGGTGTTGCGCACCCGCACGCCCACCGTGAACTCGCCGTCCGTCGGCACCTCTGCGTCGCTGATCCGCAGGTCGTCGAGGGCGAAGGCGGTGTAGGAGGCGCCGTGGCCGAAGGGGAACAGCGGGGTCGGGTCGAGGTTGCTGATGCCGTGGCTGTCGGCGCCGAGCGGCGGCTGCAGGTAGGTGCCCGGCTGGCCGCCGTGCCCGCGCGGGATCTGCACCGGCAGCCGGCCCGACGGCTGGACCCGTCCGGACAGCACGCCGGCGATGGCCGCGCCGCCCTCCTCGCCGGGCATGAACGCCTGCACGAGCCCGGCGGCGGCGGCGTGCACCTCGCCCAGCGCGTACGGCCGCCCGGACACGACCACCACGACGACCGGCGTCCCCGTGGCGGCCAGCTCGGTGACCAGGTCCTCCTGCACGCCGGGCAGCCGCAGGTCGTCGGCGTCGCAGCCCTCCCCCGACGTGCCGTGCCCGAACAGCCCGGCGAGGTCGCCGACGGCCACCACGCACAGGTCGGCCTCGCGGGCGGCGGCGGCCGCGGCGGCGAAGCCGGAGCGGTCGCCGCCCTGCACGTCGCAGCCCCGCTCGTGGACGATCTCGGCGCCGGGCAGCTCGGCGCGCAGCGCGTCGAGCAGGCTCGGGGCCTCGACGCCGAGCCCGACGCCGGGGTGGCGGGGCAGCACGTGGTTGGGGAAGGCGTAGCAGCCCATGAACGTGCGCGGCTCGTCGGCGCACGGCCCGACGACCGCCACCCGGCGCGGCGCGGCCCGGTCCTCGGCCGGCAGGGGCAGCGCGCTGCCCGCGTCGAGCAGCACGATCGAGCGCTCGGCCAGCTCGCGGGCCAGCTCCCGGTTGCCCGGCCCGTCCAGATCCACGGTGCCGGCCCCGGCGACGGACAGCTCCGGCGTCCAGCCGGCGTCGAGCAGCCCGAGCTGCGCCTTCTGGGTGAGCAGCCGGCGCGCGGCGCGGTCGATCAGCTCCTCGGGCAGCTCGCCGCTGCGCACCCGCTCGGCCAGCCGCTGGCTGAAACCGAGGGTGTCGGGCAGCTCGACGTCGATGCCGGCGGCCAGGGCGAGCGCGCCGGCCTCCTCGGCGTCCGCGGCCACCTGATGCATGGTGGCGAGGAACGGGACCGCCCAGTAGTCGGAGACGACGGTGCCGGTGAAGCCCCACTCCTCGCGCAGCACCTCGGTGAGCAGCCAGGGGTCGGCCCCGGCGGGCACGCCGTCCACGTCGGAGTAGGAGTTCATGACCGAGCGGGCCCCGCCGAGCGCGATCGCGGTCTCGAACGGCGGCAGGATCATGTCCATCAGCTCGCGCCGGCCCATCGGCACCGGGCCGTGGTTGCGGGCCGCGCGGGAGGCCGAGTAGCCGGCGAAGTGCTTGAGCGTGGCGATGACGCCGGCGCTCTCCAGGCCGCGCACGTAGGCGGCGCCGAGCATGGAGACGAGGTAGGGGTCCTCGCCCATCGTCTCCTCGACCCGCCCCCACCGGTAGTCGCGCACCACGTCGAGAACCGGCGACAGGCCCTGGTGGACGCCGACCGCGGCCATGTCGCGGCCGATCGCCGCCGCCATCCGCTCGACGAGCTCCGGGTCGAACGTCGCGCCCCACGCGATGGCGGCCGGGTAGACGGTCGCGCCGTACGCGGTGAACCCGGTCAGGCATTCCTCGTGCACGATGGCCGGGATGCCGAGCCGCGAGGCCGCGATCACCTGGCGCTGCAACCTGATCACCTCGGCGGCGCCCTCCTGGGGCGTGACGGGCGCGCTGCCGTGCACCCGGGTCAGGTGGCCGAGGCCGTGCCGGATCGCCTCGGCGAACGGGACGGTGCCGGAGGCGGCGAACACGTCCTGCATGGGGGCCACGTTGAGCGCGGCGTCATCGCCGGTGTCGTCAACGCCGTCAACCTCGTCAACGCCGTCAACCTGGTCGACACCGGCCGCCTGTTCGGCCTGCATGTCGTTGCCGATCCACCGGCTGCCGAGCTGGCCGATCTTCTCCTCAAGGGTCAGCTCCGCGAGGAGCGCCTCCACCCGGTCCGCAAGGGGAAGGGCGGGGTCCTGCCACGGGCGGCCCGCGCCCACCTCGGGAGTTCGCTCCACGGCCGTCATCGGTGCTCCTTAAAGCCGAATATCAGCGTTAGTTTTTCGAAATGTTTCGACGCCGTCAGCGACCTCTGAGCGAGACCTCCTCGTCACCAGATGAGCAGCTAAGCGCCGCGTCAGCGTACTTTACTCGACCCCTGTTCGAATAGGGAGGCATCGCACCGCGGCGGTCTTGACAGGCACATTGCCGAAACCTAGATTGGCGTGCCACGCGGCATGTCGCAAATGTTTCGACAAGCTCACCTCGCATCCCTGGTTCAAAGGGACGCGCGCCCAACCCCCCGGCGTTCGAGTACGGAGATCAGCGTGGAGACCAGGACAACTTCCCGCCGCACGTTCCTCAGCCTCTCCATGGGCGTTCCCCTGGGAGCAGCCCTGGCCGCCTGCGGCAGTTCCGGGCCCACCAAGCCCGGCACCGCCGCCAGCACCGGCGGCGGAGGGGGCGGCAAGAGCGCGACCTACTGGTACCTGTCCACGCAGCCGCAGGAGGGCGTGCGTACCAGGACCATGGAGCGCTTCAACAAGGCGAACCCCAACGGCACCATCGAGGGCACGACCTTCCAGAACGACGCTTTCAAGACGAAGATCAAGACCGCCATCGGCGCCGGCCAGGCCCCCACGCTGATCTGGGGCTGGGGCGGCGGCACGCTGCGCAGCTACGTGCAGGCCGGCCAGGTCGACGATCTCACGCCGTTCTTCGAGCAGAACCAGCAGCTGAAGGACCGGCTCTTCCCCTCCTCGTTCGGCGCGGCCACGATCGACGGCAAGATCTACGCGATGCCGTGCGAGACCATGCAGCCCATCGTCCTCTACTACGACAAGCGGGCCTTCGAGAAGATCGGCGCGCAGCCGCCCCAGACGTGGGGCGACATCATGGACCTGGTGCCGAAGTTCAACGCCAAGGGCATCGCGCCGTTCTCGCTGGGCGGCCAGTCGCGCTGGACGAACATGATGTGGCTGGAGTTCCTCTTCGACCGCATCGCCGGCCCCGAGGTCTTCCAGGCCGTCTTCGACGGCGAGAAGGACGCCTGGTCGCACCCCGCCGCCCTCGACGCCCTGACCAAGATGCAGGAGCTGATCAAGGCCAACGGCTTCATCAAGGGCTTCTCCTCGATCACCGCCGACTCCAACGCCGACCAGGCCCTCCTCTACACCGGCAAGGCCGCGATGATGCTGCACGGCGGCTGGACGTACGGCAGCATGAAGACCGACGGCGGCGACTTCGTCTCGGGCGGCAACCTCGGCTACATGAACTTCCCGCCGGTCGACGGCGGCAAGGGCGACCCCGGCAACACGGTCGGCAACCCCGGCCAGTACATGTCGATCTCCTCCAAGGCCACGCCGGAGCAGAAGGAGATCGCCAAGAAGTTCTTCGCCACCGAGCTGATGAGCGACGCCTCGGCCAAGGAGTGGGTGGGCACCGGCGCGGTGCCGATCGTCAAGGGCGCCGACTCGATGTTCACCTCCTCGCCGGACGCGGAGTTCCTCAAGTTCGTCTACGGCATCGCGGTCAACGCCAAGTCCTTCGCGCAGTCCTGGGACCAGGCGCTCAGCCCGACGGCGGCCGAGGTGCTGCTGGACAACATCGCCAAGCTGTTCCAGCTGTCGATCTCGCCGCAGCAGTTCACCTCGAACATGAACGCGGTCATCGGCAAGTGAGCGTCATCCCCCTCCCGTCCGGGCGGAACGTTCCCCCGGCCGCCTCGTCCGGCGGCCGGGGGGCCTCGGCGCTCCCCTGGCTCGCGGTCCCGGCCCTGGTGTTCTTCGTCGGCTTCGGCGTGATCCCGCTCATCGGGGTGCTCCTGCTCAGCTTCACCTCGTGGGACGGGCTCGGCGACATCAACGTCACGGGCTTCGACAGCTGGCGGGCGGTGCTGGCCGACCCCGGGCTGCCGCACGCGCTCTGGGTGACGTTCCTGGTGATGGCCCTGTCGTGGCTGGTGCAGACGCCCGCGAGCATCCTCATCGGCGTGTTCCTCGCCGGGCAGCAGCGCTACCGCGCGGTGCTCGCGGTGCTGTACTTCATCCCGCTGCTGCTCAGCTCGGCGGCCATCGCGATCACCTACAAGGCGCTGCTCGACCCCAACTTCGGGCTCGGCGCCGGGCTGCAGATCGACCTGCTGGTGCAGGACTGGCTCGGCGAGCCCGCCCTGGCGATGGGCGTGATCATCTTCGTGGTGTCGTGGCAGTTCATCCCGTTCCACTCGCTGATCTACCAGGGCGGCGTGCGCCAGATCCCCCGGTCGATGTACGAGGCGGCCGAGCTGGACGGCGCCGGCCGGGTGCGCAAGTTCTTCAGCATCACGCTGCCGCAGCTCAAGTACACGATCATCACGTCCTCGACGCTCATGGTCGTCGGCTCGCTGACGTTCTTCGACCTGATCTTCGTGCTGACCGCGGGCGGTCCCGGCGACGCCACCCGGGTCCTCGCCATCGACATGTACAAGCGCGGCTTCCAGGCCAACCTCATGGGCCCGGCCAGTGCGATCGCCTGCATCCTGGTTCTGGTGGGCCTGGTCCTGGCGCTCCTGCTGCGCCGGCTCGGCGGCCGGGACGCGAACGCCAGCCAGCTGGAAGGGGCCTGACATGGCGACGACGCTGACCAAGGAGCCGTCGCGGACCGCGGCCCAGCACGCCCGCCCGCCCCGGCGCCGCCTCGGGGAGCGGCCCAACTGGCTGGGCGGCGCGATCAGCTGGATCTGGCTGCTCGTCGTGATCGTGCCGATCTACTGGATCGTCGTCACGAGCTTCAAGTCGCAGAGCAACTACTACGCCGAGAACCCGTTCGCGCCGCCGGCCGAGCCCACCCTCGCCAACTACCAGATGGTCGTCGAGTCGGGCTTCATCCGCTACTTCGTCAACAGCCTGGTGGTGGCGATCGGGGCGGTGGCGCCGGCGGTCGCGGTTTCGTTCATGGCGGCGTACGCGATCGTGCGCGGCGGCGGCAGCCGTTTCCTGCGCTCCACGAACTCGCTGTTCCTCATGGGGCTGGCCATCCCGCTCCAGGCCACGGTCATCCCGATCTACCTGATCATCATCAGGCTGCACCTGTACGACACGCTGCTGGCGCTCATCCTGCCGTCGATCGCGTTCGCGATCCCGCTGTCGGTGCTGGTCCTGTCGAACTTCATCAGGGACGTGCCGAAGGAGCTGTTCGAGTCGATGCGGCTGGACGGCGCCAGCGAGTGGGGCACGCTGTGGCACCTGGCGCTCCCGCTGACCCGCCCTGCCGTGGTGACGGTGACCATCTACAACGCGCTCGCCATCTGGAACGGCTTCCTGCTGCCGCTGATCCTGACGCAGAGCCCGGAGCAGCGCACGCTGCCGCTGGCCTTGGCGAGCTTCCAGGGCCAGTACAGCATCAACGTGCCGGCGGTGCTCGCCGCGGTCGTGCTGACCACGCTGCCCATCCTCGTCCTGTACGTGCTGGGCCGCCGCCAGCTCCTCGCGGGCCTGACCGCGGGGTTCAGCAAGTAACTTGGGCGCGTGACCCACGACGAGATCACCCGATGGCTCGCCGGGCGGGCGGTCCCGCTCGACGAGCCGGCCCCGTTCCGCGCCGCGCTGGAGGGGGTGCGGCTGGTCGGGCTGGGCGAGGCCACGCACGGCAGCGCCGAGTTCTTCTCCCTGCGCCGGCGGCTGACCGAGCTGCTGGTGCGGGAGCTCGGCTTCACCACCCTCGCGATCGAGGCCAGCGCGGCGGCGGCCCGGGCCGTGGACGACCACGTGCGCACCGGCCGCGGTGACGCCGGACAGGTGGTCGCCGGGCTGGGCTTCTGGACGCTCGACACCGCCGAGATGCTGGCCGTGGTCGAGTGGCTGCGTGAGCACAACCGCACCGCCGAGCGGCCCGTACGGTTCGTCGGCGTCGATCCGCAGCACCCGGACGCGGCGCTGCGGCTCCTGCGCGAGCACCTGGGAGAGGCGGCGGACGAGTTGCTCGGCCCCCTGGAGGTGCTGGCCCGGTCACGGTGGGGGCGGGACGAGCCACTGGGCCCCGAGGTCGAGACCGCGGCACGGCGGCTGGCTGATCACGTGATGGCGGAGGGCCCCGACGAGGTCCGCGAGGCAGCCCGCGTCGCCCGTCAGGCCGCCGAGCTGTCGTGCCGTCCCTTCACGCACACCGACCCCGAGCTGACCCTGGGCGCGGCCCGCGACCGCCACATGGCCGGGAACGCGAGCCTGCTGCTCGCCGAGCCCGGCGCGAAGGTCGTGCTGTGGGCGCACAACGGCCACATCGGCAAGGGCCGCATCGGCGGGGCCGCCACCATGGGACGCCACCTCGCCGACGCGCACGGCGCGGCCTACTACGCCCTGGGCGCCCTCTTCGGCTCCGGCGAGTTCCGTGCCGTCCCCAAGTCCCGGCTGCGCCGCCGGCCCCGCTTCCTCCGGTTCGGCGCTCCCCCGCCGGAGGACCGGCTGCCGACGCGGACGTTCCGGGTGCCGCCCGCGACGACGCCGCTCGCCGTGGAGACGCGGCTGGCCGCCGCCTGCCCCGCCGACCACGTCGTGGACCTGCGCGGCGGGGAGCGGCCGGCGGCCGTGGCGGAGTGGCTGGCGACCACCGCGCACTTCCGGTCGTTCGGCGCGGTCGCCGGCCGGCTCACCGCCTCGCTGGCGTTCAAGCCCGTGGTCCTTGGCGAGGAGTTCGACGGCCTGGCCTTCGTCCACACCGCCACCGCCTCCACCCCGCTGCCGTAGCTCACCGGTAGGCGGCGGCCTGGAGGCCGTAGAGGTCGGCGTAGAGGCCGCCCCTGGCCATGAGCGCGTCGTGGTCGCCCTGCTCGACGACCTTGCCGTGCTCCAGCACGTAGATGCGGTCGGCGAGGCGGACGCTGGCCAGGCGGTGGGTGATGAGCAGCACCGTGCGGCCGTCGGCGTGGCCGCGGATGCGCTCGAACAGCGCGTGCTCGGCGCGGGCGTCGAGCGCGGCGGTGGGCTCGTCGCAGATGAGCAGGTCGGCGTCGCGGTGGAAGCCGCGGGCCACGGCGATGCGCTGCCACTGCCCGCCGGACAGCTCGTGGCCGTCCTTGAACCGGCGGTCGAGCAGGGTGCGGTAGCCGTGCGGCAGCCCGGCGATCACCTCGTCGGCCCCGGCCACCCTCGCCGCCGAGTGCAGGGCCCGCTCGCCCTTGTCGGTGCCCATCGTGATGTTGTAGCGGGCGGTGAGCGGCCAGCGGGTGTGGTCCTGGGCGATGACGGCGGTGCGGGCGCGCAGGGCCTCCGGATCGACCTCGCGCAGGTCGATGTCGTCCCAGTGGACGGACCCAGTGTCGGGCTCGTACAGGCCGGCGAGGATCTTGGACAGGGTGGTCTTGCCCGAGCCGTTCTCGCCGACGAACGCGACGATCTCGCCCCGCTTGATCTCGACGGACACCCCGCGTAACGCCGGCTCCTCCGCGCCGGGGTAGGTGAAGGTCAGGTCGTCGGCGGTGATGCGGTCGAAGCCCTCAGGGGCCGGTCGCGGGCGGGGCGGGACCAGGCGGCCCTCCGCGTCGGCGCAGAAGCGCAGGAAGTCGGTGAAGTAGAGGCCCTGCTCGTACAGCGTGTTGGTGGTGAACAGCAGGCTGGACAGCGAGCCCTGGGCCGACCGGATGGCGAGGACCGCGGTGCCCGCCACGGCCAGCGGGATCGCCCCGACCGCGAGCAGCACGCCGAGCGCGACGTAGACCAGGGCGCTGCCGAGGCCGCCGAGCGCCTGCCCGGCCAGCCGGGTGAAGGTCTGCCGCCTGACCAGCTTGAGCATCTCCTCCTGCTCGGCCCGCGCCACCCGGTCGTAGACGCGCAGCAGGAACGCGCGCATGGTGAAGGCGCGGACCTCGGCCGCGCAGTCGCGGTCGGCCAGCAGACGGCTGATGATGTACTTGCGCCGGCGGGCCGGGACGAGCCCGTTGACCGTGGTGTAGCGCTGGCGGGCGGCGCGGATCGCGGCCCAGGCGTCGGGCAGCACGGCCAGCGGGAGCAGCGGCAGCAGCACCGGGTGCAGCACGCCGAGCACGCCGGCCGCCGCCGCGATGCCGACGAGCGAGGTGACGACGTCGACGGCGGAGGAGACGACGACGCCGACGGTGTTCACGCCGTAGCCCTCGGCGCGTTCGAGCGCGTCGTGGAACTCGGGATCGTCGTAGGCGATCAGCTCGACCTTGCTGGTCAGCCCGTACAGCCGCGTCTCGGCGGCCCGTTCGAGCTGCGGGCCGAGCCGCGCCTCGGCCCATCCGGCGCCCGCCTGCAGCAGCGCGCGGGCCACGGCCGCCGCCCCGACCAGGACCAGGCTGGGCAGGGCGGCCAGCACCCGGTCCGGGGTCGGGCCCTCGCTGAGCAGCGCGGTGAGCGCGCCCGTGGTGGCCAGCAGCCCGAACGCGGTGACGATCCCGCCGAGCAGGCTGAGCGAGACGGTGGACACGGTGTCGCGGGGGCTGGCGGACCAGGCCAGGCGCAGCGCCTCGGCGATGAGCGAGGGCAGCCGCCTGGCCATGGTCAGGAAGCCGACCGCGGCCATGGTGTCGTGGTGGGCGTAGTAGGTGGAGGGCGTGATCTCGCCGAGTTCGAGATCCGGCTCGGGCGCAGGCCGGGGGCTGGGTTCGGGG
This sequence comes from Nonomuraea sp. AD125B, assembly GCF_041402765.1. Taxonomy (NCBI): domain Bacteria; kingdom Bacillati; phylum Actinomycetota; class Actinomycetes; order Streptosporangiales; family Streptosporangiaceae; genus Nonomuraea; species Nonomuraea sp. AD125B. The sequence continues at coordinate 423,803 of NZ_JBGLOU010000005.1, forward strand.
GGAGCTTCGGGCATGACGTGAGTGTGCCCGTCCGGACCGGCGGACTCGCCGCCGGCGAAGGTCATAACACCGTGATAGGGGCAATCTGACAGGTGCCGAGGCGCGGGAGCGCGCATACCGTGACAGCCACCCCCACCCCTCGGAGGACCCCCATGCCCCGACGCTTACGTCACGTGCTCTCCCTCGTCCTCGGTCTCGCCCTGCTCGCGGTCGCCACCCCGGCCCGCGCGACCGCCCTGGTCACGGTGCTCCGGTACGACTCCAGCCGGGCGGCCGAGTTCGTCTCGGCCGTGGACCAGGCCGCCGCGATCTGGAACTCCAGCGTGTCGAACGTGCGCCTGGTCAAGGGCACGCCCGCGCACTTCACCGTGATCGCCGACAACGGCTGGCCCCGCGCCCTGCCGACCAGCCTCGGCCGCGGCACGGTCTGGATGGGCCGCGAGGCCACCTCCCAGGGCTACAACCCGGTCCGCATCGCCGCCCACGAGATCGGCCACATCCTCGGCCTGCCCGACCGGCGCACCGGCCTGTGCACCGATCTGATGTCGGGCTCCAGCGCGCCCACGAGCTGCACCAACGCGAACCCGAGCGCCGCCGAACGGGCGGCGGTGGACCGGGCCTTCGCCGGCACCGCCGCGCCGCTCGTCGAGTTCGACCGGCTGCACGAGTTCGACCGGTAGCACGCCGGCCGCTGAGCCCTCACCCGCAGCGGTAGCCGTCCGGCAGGCGCGTGTCGCCGGCCGGGCGGCTGCCCTGGAAGCCGAAGGACGTGCTCGCGCCCGGCCCCAGCGACCCGTTGTGCGCGGCGTTCCTGGCGGTGACGCTCTGCCCGCTCGCCGTCAGGGTGGCGTTCCACGAGCCGGTCAGCTGGTGGCCGGCGGGCAGCGTGAACGTCACGGCCCAGCCGGTGAGCGCGCTCGTGCCGGTGTTGGTGACGGTGACCTGGACGACGTATCCGTTGCCCCACTGGCTCTGCGTGCTCGCCGTGACCGAGCAGCCGCCCGTCCCCCCGTCGGGGCGGGTGGTCACGGCGACCGTGGCCGAGCGGGGCGAACGGTTGCCCGCCGCGTCCTTCGCGTAGACGGCGAACGTGTACGCGGTGTTCGCGGCGAGCCCGCTCACCGTCGCGGCGGGCGTGGCGGAGGAGGCCACGACCGTCTCGCCCGAGCCCGTCACCCGGACCACGTCGTAGCCGGTCACGCCCACGTCGTCGGTGGCGGCGGCCCAGGTCAGCCGGACCGACGACGAGGTGACGTCGCCGGCCGACGGCGTGCCGGGGGCGGTGGGCGGCGTGGTGTCGCCGGGCGAGCCGTCGTAGGTCAGGCCGAACCCGTACGGGAACAGCGGCGTCTTGCCGTCGCCGTCGTTGATCGGCTGCTGGGAGGCGCTGCTCATCCAGGTCACGGGCAGCTTGCCGGTGGGCTTGACCGCGCCGAACAGCACGTCGGCCACCCCCTGGCCCTCGGTGCCCGGCAGCCAGGCGGCGACCAGCGCGTTCCAGCCGGGGAGCTGGGCGGCGACGTCCAGCGGCCGGCCGCTGACCAGCACGACCACGACCGGGACGCCGGAGGCGCGCAGGGTGGCGAGCGTGGCGAGGTCGGTGCTGTCGAGGCCGAGGGAGCCGGGCCGGTCGCCCTCGCCCTCCGCGTACGGCGTCTCGCCCACGACCGCGACCGCCACCCGGTAGGAGCCGTCGATGCCGCCGCCGTCGCGGCTGTAGGTGACGGTCGTGCCGGAGCCGGCGGCGTTCCTGATGCCCTGGAGGATGGTGGTGCCGGGGGTGATCGCGCCGGCCGAGCCCTGCCAGGAGATCGTCCAGCCGCCGCTCTGCAGCCCGATGTCGTCGGCGCTCCTGCCGGCCACGAAGATCTTGCCGCCGGGCGCGAGCGGCAGCACGTTCCCGCTGTTCTTCAGGACGACCTGCGACTTCGCGACCGCCTCGCGGGCGATGGCGCGGTGCGCGGAGGAGCCGACGGTCGCGGTGTAGGAGCGGTCGGTGAGCGGCTTCTCGAACAGGCCGAGCTCGAACTTCTTGGTGAGGATGCGGCGGACCGCGTCGTCGATCCGCGCGGTGCTCACCCGGCCGGCCTGGACCTCGGCCCGCAGCAGGTCGATGAACTGCCGCCAGGAGGTCGGCGCCATCACCATGTCGATGCCGGCGTTGACGGCGGCGCGCACGTCGGAGGCGGAGGCGCCGGGCGCGCCGTCGATCTGGTCGATGCCGTTCCAGTCGGAGACGACGAAGCCGGTGAAGCCCAGCTCGCCCTTGAGCACGGTCGAGACGAGGTACTGGTGGCCGTGCAGCTTGGCGCCGTTCCAGCTGCTGAAGGAGATCATCACCGAGCCGACGCCCTTCTCGACGGCGGCCCGGAACGGCGGCAGGTGGATGGCCCGCAGCTCGGCCTCGGAGAGCTGGGTGTCGCCCTGGTCGACGCCGCCGGTGGTGCCGCCGTCGCCGACGTAGTGCTTGGCGGTGGCGAGGACGGAGGCGGGGCCGTTCAGCGCGGTGCCCTGGAGGCCGGTGATGAACGTCGTCATCTCGGACGGCAGGGCGGGGGTCTCGCCGAACGACTCGTACGTACGGCCCCACCGGTCGTTGCGCGCCACGCAGAGGCAGGGCGCGAAGTTCCAGTCCACGCCGGTGCCGGAGACCTCCTCGGCCACCGCCCGGCCGATGCGCTGCACCAGCGCGGGGTCGCGGGCGGCGCCGAGGCCGATGTTGTGCGGGAAGATCGTGGCGCCTGCGACGTTGTTGTGGCCGTGCACGGCGTCGACGCCGTACAGGATGGGGACGCCGAGCGGGGTGGCGAGGGCGGCGTTCTGGAATCTGTCGTACATGTCGGCCCAGGACGTGGCCGTGTTCGGCGAGGGCGCGGACCCGCCGCCGGACAGCACCGAGCCGAGCCGGTAGGAGGTGACGTCGGCGGCGCTCACCGAGCCGCGCTCGGCCTGCGTCATCTGCCCGATCTTGTCGTCCAGCGACATCCGGGACATCAGGTCGCTCACCCGGGTCGGCACCGGCAGCGTCGGATCCTGGTACGGCAGTGCCGCCACCGCGTACGCCCGCGGCCCGCCGGCCGGCGTGCCCGGCACGTTCAGCGTCGCGAGCGCGAGCAGCGTCACCGCCACCCCCGCCGCCCACTTCCCGATCCTGCTTCTCATGACCCTCCACCCCTGGCTGCCGGCACGGTTTGGGAGCGCTCCCAAGCGCACTGTAGGTCACCGGCACCAGCGCGCCCATCCACGCCGCCCGCCCCTCCCCCGGCACCAGCGCGAACGCCCCGGAGAAGGTGAAACTTTCACCTGCGCCACCAAGGGGAAACCCCCGCCCGGCGCACGGCCGGACGGGGGTTTCGCAGGGGTTGACCGAGATCAGCCGGTGAAGCCGACCATCGAGTAGTCGTAGGACTTGTAGCCCTTCGCGCCCCAGTTGGCGAGGGTCTTCTTCGCCGCCTGGATGTCGGGACGCTGGTACAGCGGAATCGTGTGCACCATGTCCCAGATGAGCTTGTCCGCGGCGTTGGCCTTGACGATGGCCTGCTCCGGGTCGAGCTCGCTCACGGCCGCCTCGATGGCCTCGTCCAGGGCCGGGTCGCTGCCCTTGGGGAAGTTGCTCTCGGAGCCGGTCTTGTAGATCTGGGACAGGCCGCCGATGGGCAGCGGCGTGCCGATCCAGGAGAACGGCACCAGGTCGAAGTCGCCCTTGATGACGTAGTCCACGAAGAACTTGTCGACCGGGACCGGGCGGATGTTGACCTTGACCCCGGCCTCCTTGAGCATGGCCTGGGTCAGCTCACCCTCGGTCTGCGCGACCGGGGTGCCCGTCGGGATGACGAAGCTCAGTTCGAGCTCCTTGCCGTCCTTCTTGCGGTACTCGCCCTCCTGCTTCCAGCCGGCCTGGTCGAGGAGCTGCTTGGCCTTCTCCAGGTTGTACTTGCCGAGGTCGCCGGAGTTGTCGACGTAGCCCTTGTGGTTGTTCATGAAGACGTGGTTGCCGAGCGTCTGCAGCGGCCAGTCCATGTCCTTGAGGTCGGACTGCGTGATCACGTCACGGTTGATGCCGTACGCGATGGCCTGGCGGACGGTCTTGTCCTTCAGGTTCGCGCTGACGTTGTTGACCGTGATGTGCCGCCAGTTCGGGCTGAGCGCCTTACGGATGTCCACGTTCGGGACCTCCTTGGCGCGCTTCAGCTCGGCCGGGGCGCCGGACGGGATCTCGACGCCGTCGAGCTCGCCGTTGGCGAAGGCGTTGACCTGCGCCTCCGGCGACTCGATGCCACGGAAGATGATCTTGTCGAGCTTGGCCTTCTTGCCCCACCAGTTGTCGTCACGCACCAGCGTGAGCGTCTTGGTGCCCTCGTCGATCTTCTCGACCTTGAACGGGCCCGCCGTGACGGGGATCTTGCCCTTGTAGTCGTTCTCGTACTTGTCCGCGTCCAGGATGTGCTTGGCCGGGTACAGGTGCGGCGAGCGCGAGTACAGGCCCATCCACTCGGGGTAGGGCTTGGAGAAGGTCACGACGGCGACCTTGTCCGTGTCGCCCTTGGTGACCGACTCGATCCGGTCCCAGCCGTCGGTGGAGGCCGGCTTGTACTTCTTGTCCTTGCCGCTGTTGACCTTCCAGGCGGCCTCGAAGTCCTCCCAGGTGATCGGCGTGCCGTCCGACCACTTGGCCTTGTCGTTGATCGTGTACGTGACGACGTGCTTGTCGGCGCTCAGCTCGTTCTTGACGTCGGAGAGGTAGTCCGGGTTGGCCGACCACTGCGCCTGCTCGTCGAACACGATCGGCTGCGGCATGATCACGTCGAGCATGTCCGCCGTGTCGGACTGGTTGCCGTCCACGTGGTTGCCGTTCCACTGCTGCGGCCACTGGCCGACGGCCAGCGTCAGCGTGCCGCCGTCCTTGACCTGCTCGTACGGCACCGCGTTGATGCTGATGGCCGGAGTCTGCGACATCTGCTGCTGAGCCTGCTGCGACTGCTCGGTGCTCGGCTTCTTGGCTTCGCCGCCACCCCCGCCACAAGCCGCGACGGCCAGGGCCAGAACCGCGAGCCCCGCGGTCGCCCGGTAACGAACCTTCACTTTTCCTCCTGATCGTCCGAGGCCGTGATGACCTCGATCTCCTCCGCGTAGTGGCAGGCGGCGCCGTGATCCACGGCGTTCGCCAGCCGAGCAACCGAGGGCTCTTCGTCCACACACCGCTGCCGCTCCGCCTCGTTGAGCTGGGTGGCGAACTTGGGACAACGGGTGCGGAACCGGCAACCCGTGGGCGGGTTCGCCGGGCTGGGCAGGTCGCCTTCGAGCAGGATCCGCTTCCGGGTGCGTTCCATCTCGGGGTCCGGAAGCGGGATCGCCGACAGCAGCGCCTGCGTGTAGGGATGCGCGGGGCGGTCGTAGACCTCCTCGACCGTGCCGATCTCGGCGATCTTGCCGAGGTACATCACGGCCACCCGGTCGGCCAGGTGCCTGACCACGGCCAGGTCGTGGGCGACGAAGAGGTACGACAGCCCCAGGGTGTTCTTCAGCTCCTCCAGCAGGTTGATCACACCCGCCTGGATGGAGACGTCGAGTGCCGAGACCGGCTCGTCCAGGACGAGCAGCTTCGGCTCCAGCGCGAGCGCGCGGGCGATGCCGATGCGCTGGCGCTGGCCTCCGGAGAACTGGCTCGGGTAGCGCTCGGCGTGCTCCGGCGACAGCCCGACCAGCTCCAGCAGCTCCGCGACCCTGGCGCGCACGTCCTTGCGGCCGTGGGCGCGCAGCGGCTCGGCGATGATGTCCTGGACCGGCATGCGCGGGTCGAGCGCGGCCATCGGGTCCTGGAAGACGATCTGCACGTCCCGGCGGAGCTCCCGGCGCAGCGCCTTGTCGATCTTGGCGCTGTCCTTGCCGAGCACCACCACCCGGCCGCGCTCCGGCGGCGCGAGCTGCATGATCTGCTGCAGCGTGGTGGTCTTGCCGCAGCCCGACTCGCCGACCAGGGCCAGCGTCTCGCCCTCGGCGATGTCGAGGGTGATGCCGTCCACGGCGTAGACCGTGCCGACCCGGCGCTTGAACACCGCGCCCTTCATGAGCGGGTAGTGCCGGATCATGTCGTCCAGCTCCAGGACCGTCGCGCGCTCGGCGCGCGGCACCCGGACCACCTCGCTCGGCGGGATCACCGGCACGGGGAACACGTCGGCCCCGGTCAGGCCCTTGTGCTCGATCTCGTGGGAGCGGATGCAGGCCACGCTGCGCCCGCCGCCGGGCCCGAACGGGATGAGCGGCGGCTCCTCGTCGTCGCACATGTCCACCCGCATGGGGCAGCGCGGCGCGAACGGGCAGCCGGGCGGCAGCGACGACGGCGAGGGCGGGTTGCCCTCGATCGGCACCAGCGGCCCCTCCTCGCCGTCGATCCGCGGGATCGAGGCGAGCAGGCCCATCGTGTACGGCATGCGCGGCCGGTAGTAGAGGTCGTCCACCGGCCCCTGCTCGACCGGCCGGCCCGCGTACATGACGAGCACCCGGTCGGCCATGCCGGCGATGACGCCGAGGTCGTGGGTGATCATCACGATGCCGGCGCCGGTCTCCTGCTGCGCGGTCTTCAGCACCTCCAGCACCTGGGCCTGGATGGTGACGTCGAGCGCGGTGGTCGGCTCGTCGCAGATGAGCAGGTCGGGGTCGTTGGCGATGGCCATGGCGATCATCGCGCGCTGCCGCATGCCGCCCGAGAACTCGTGCGGGAACGACTTGGCCCGCACGTCCGGGTGCGGGATGCCGACCAGGTCGAGCAGCTCGACGGCCCGCTTGGCGGCCTTGTCCTTCGGCATCCGCTGGTGGATGCGCACGGCCTCGGCGATCTGGTCGCCGATCGTGTAGACGGGCGTGAACGCCGACAGCGGGTCCTGGAAGATCATGCTGATGGACTTGCCGCGGATCTTGACCAGCTCGTCGTCGTCCATGCCGAGCAGCTCGCGGCCGTGCAGCTTGGCCGAGCCGCTGACGACGGCGTTCGGCGGGAGCAGGCCCATGACCGCGAGCGAGGTCACGGACTTGCCCGAGCCGGACTCGCCGACGATGCCGAGCACCTCGCCGCGCTCGACCTCGTACGACACCCCGCGCACGGCCTGGACGCCGCCGGGGAAGGTGACGGTGAGGTCCTTGACCTCCAAGATGCTCACGAGTTGCTCCCGGGGTCGAGGGCGTCGCGCAGGCCGTCGCCGATGAGGTTCACGCTGAGCACGAGGAGCACCAGCGCGCCCGCCGGGAAGGCGAACAGCCAGGGGTAGCCGGTGGCGTTGCCGGAGCCGGCGGCGATCAGCGTGCCGAGCGAGACGTCCGGTGGCTGGATGCCGAAGCCGAAGAAGGACAGCGCCGCCTCACCGATGATCGCCGAGGAGACGTTGAGCGTCGCGTCGATGATCAGCAGCGAGGACAGGTTGGGCACGATGTGCCGGAAGATGATCTTCCAGCGCGGGATGCCCATGTAGACGGCGGCCAGGACGTACTCGCGCTCGCGCAGCGAGATCGTCATGCTCCGCACCACCCGGGAGGTGATCATCCAGGAGAACGCCGCGAGCAGCACGACGAACCACAGCCACGAGGAGCCCGACTTGAGGCGCGGCGAGATGATGGCGATGATCAGGAAGCTGGGCAGGACGAGGAGCAGGTCCACGCCCCACATGAGGATCCGATCCGCCCATCCACCGAAATATCCGGCGAACGCGCCGACGATCGCGGCCAGCCCCGTCGAGATCAGCGCCACCAGGAGGCCGATCACGATCGACTTCTGCATGCCGCGCAGCGTGATCGCGTACATGTCCTGGCCGATCGAGGTGGTGCCCCACCAGTGGTCGCCGTCGGGCGGCGACAGGAAGGCCAGGAAGTCCTTCTCCGTCCAGGCGTACGCGCCGAAGTACGGGCCGATGTAGGCGACCAGCACCAGCAGCAGCAGGGCGATGGAGCCGTAGCGGGCCTGCCGGTTGGCCACCAGCCGCCGCAGGACGACCTTGGTACGCATCTCAGCTCACCCGCACCCTCGGGTCGAGCGCCGCCACCAGCAGGTCCGACAGGAAGGCGGCGAACAGGACACAGATCGCGGTGAAGAAGGTCACCGCGGCGACGGAGTTGACGTCCTGGGCGTTGATCGAGTCGACCAGCCAGGCGCCCATGCCGTGCCAGGCGAAGATCTTCTCGGTGAAGGTCGCTCCCGTGAACATCGTCCCGAACGCGAACGCGAAGTACGTCGCGGACGGGATCAGCGCGGTCCGCAGCGCGTGCTTGGTGAGCGCCGTCCTGCGGCGCAGGCCCTTGGCCCGCGCGGTGCGGACGAAGTCCTGGCCGAGCACGTCGAGCATCATGTTGCGCTGGATGCGGCTGTAGAAGGCGATCGAGCCGAGGCTCAGCGAGATCGTCGGCAGGATCAGGTGGTTCAGCCGGTTGAGGAACTGGTCCCAGCCCGACAGCTGCGGGTTGTACTCACCGGTGTACTCGATGAGCGTGAACCCGAGCCCGCGGTTCAGGTTGTACGTCGCGATCGCGAGCAGCGTCGCCAGCACGAAGACGGGGATCGCCAGCACCACGAACGAGGAGACGCCTATTAACCGGTCGGTGGCCTTGTACTGCTTGACCGCCGAGATGGCTCCCAGCCCGATGCCGATCGCGAAGCCGAGCAGCGTGCCGATCAGCAGCAGCCGGAGGCTGACGAAGATCCGCCGGCCCATCTCGTCGTTGACCGAGCCGCCGTTCCAGGTCTTGCCGAAGTCCCCCTGCACGACGCCCGTGGCCCAGGTCGCGTAGCGCTGGAGCACGGGAACCTTGTCGTTGAGGTTGTACATGTCGAGCGTGGCGTCGATCGTCGCTTCGGGGATCGGAGGCTGGCGGCCCTGGTACGCGGCCCGAGGGCTCATCGTGCTGGCGGCGAGCATGTACGCGAGACTGGCCGCCACGGCGACCAGGATCACGTTTATCGCCAACCTGCGTAGCAGGTACTTGCCCATTACTCTCCGTTCGCGCTGACGGGGGGCGCACCTCGGGGTGGAGAGGCGCCTCCGCAACGTAAAGCCGTCCGCGATCGGGAAATGACACTGACCGTGCAGACGGCGATCAAGGCGCAGAATATGGCCAAAAATATAACAGTCAGAAACTAGGTCACATAACGGTCAGATCACCAACAATAGATCGTGACAGTCCTTGGACACTTGCTCCACACCCCCTGTGAGCTGCGGAAACGTCGGCCTTTTAGGTGCGCCAAAGGGCGTCCGGCATGAGTTGTGTCACAGAATCCGGACATGAATTGGCGGGCCGCCTAAGTGATCCACGCGAGGGCCCACGGCCGGCGATTGTGATCCCGCCCGTGCCGCCCTTCAAGGGGCCCGGCTCCTCCCGTGGGCGGCGGGCCGTCCAGATAGGGTCTTTGGTCCCTACCTGGCATCCCAGGCGGGGCGGCACGATGGAGGGGTGATGTGTAACGCGATGGGCGGTTCCGGATGACGGCGGCACGCGATCTCAAGGAACTGTCCGAGGCCGAGGCCCTGCGACGGCTGGCGTCCGTGCCGTTCGGCCGGGTCGTCTTCACCCTGCACGCGCTCCCCGCAGTCCGCCCGGTGAATCACGTCGTGGCCGACGGCCGGGTGGTCATCCGCACCAACCCCGGCACGGTGCTGAGCAAGGAGGTCGCGCCCGCCGCGGCCGTGGTCGCGTTCGAGGCCGACGACCTGGACCCGTACGAGCGGGTGGGCTGGAGCGTGATCGTCACCGGCATCGCCAGGCCGGTGACCGACCCCGAGGAGGCGGAGCGGTTCAAGGAGCTGCTCCAGCCGTGGGTGCGGGGCGGCATGGACCAGGTGATCAGCATCCAGCCGGAGATCGTCAACGGCTTCGAGCTGGTCCCGCTCGACGACGCCTCCTGAGACGACGCCTCCTGAAGGCGCCCGCCCCGCCGTCGCGGCGGGGCCAAGGTCCCGTCCCTGGCGGGACGAAAGTCCCTGGCCGCGTGATCATCCCCGGTCAGAGGGTGGTAGCACCAACCGAACGCGATCAACGCGAAGAAGGTGCTCGCCCATGAGGCACAGGCCCATCGCCCTCGACCCCGCCGACGTGCAGATCAAGATCCGCGGCGGGGTCCGCCCCGGTGACGTCAGGCGCGCCAGGCAGACCGTCGCCGAGCTGTCCCGGCTCGCGCACGAGCCGGTGCTCGGCGCGAAGGTCACGCTCGCCGCCGCGCCCGGCCCCGAGGAGCGCCGCACGGCGGAGGCCGTGCTGGACGTCCAGGGACGGCTCATCAGGGCCAGGGCCGGCGCGGCCTCCACCCGCGCCGCCATCCACCTGCTCGGCGACCGGCTGCGTACGCGGCTGCTGGAGAGCACCCGCGACTGGGAGAACCGCCGGGGACGCCACCACCACGACAAGCCCCGGGCCGGCCGGAGCGCCGGGGAGCCGCGGATCGTCCGAGTCCTGTCGGCGGTGTGCGCCGACCCGGACGAGGCGGTCGTGGAGATGGACCAGCTCGACCACGACTTCCTGCTCTTCGTCGACCCGGTGACCGGCGGGGACTGCCTCGTCCACCGGACCGGCGGCGGCTACCGGCTGGTGCGCCTCGATCCGGGGCCCGAGCTGCCGCCGCCGACCTGCGCGGCCGTCTCGGTCGCCACGGAGGCCGCGCCCCGCCTGAGCGTCGCGGCCGCCGTCGAGCGGCTGGAGCTGGGCGGCTTCCCGTACGTGTTCTTCGCGGACGCCGGCAGCGGCGCCGGCCAGGTGGTCCACCGCCGGGCGGACGGCGCGTACGGCCTGGTCACCACCCTGCGCTGACCCCGGACAGCAGTGATGCCCGGCCCCTTCGAGGGGCCGGGCACCGGTGGGGCGGGGCGTCACTTGAGCCATTCGTGCTCGCGGACGATCCGCAGGTTGCCGAGGCCGAGGGTGGCACCGGCGTCGGCGAGGGCCAGGCCGGCGAGGACGATCGCGTAGATGATGTGCTCGTCCATGAACGGGTTCGTGGTGAGGGGCAGTTCGGCGGCCCACATCAGGGCCATCATCAGGGCGCCGGCGACGGCGGCGATCCGCATGCCGACCCCGAGGACGAGCGCGGCGCCGACGCCGAGGAGGCCGAGCATGAACAGCCAGTCCACCCAGACCTGTCCGGCCAGCGCGGTGAACAGGCCGCCGAGGGCGTTCTCGCCGGTGCCCTTGAGGAAGCCGGTGGTGGGGCTGCCGCCGTTGATCCAGGCCTTGGCCGCCGGGGTGGCGAAGCCCCAGCCGAAGGTCTTGTCCAGGAAGGCCCACAGGAAGACCCAGCCGAGGGCGACGCGGGCGGCGGCCCAGACGTACTGGACGGGGTTCTTGGCGGGGGTGTCGGTGGTGGCGACGATTTCGGGGTGGACGGTGCGGGGGTGGAAGATGGTCGCCATCGTGGGCTCCTCTGGGGGATCCGGCTTGCGGTCCGGTGTCGCTCTGACACCTCTATGACACCGTTTCCGCCGCCGGGATCGCAGAGCACTAGGGCCCGAAGCCCGCGGGACCTTGGGCAGGGACCTTGGTCACGCCGGCATCCACGTGCCGCCCGCGACGTCGATGGTGAGCCCGGTGAGCCAGGACGAGGCCTCGGAGGCCAGGAAGGCCGTCACGTGGGCCACGTCGAGCGGCGTGCCGAGCCGCCCGAGGGGGTGCCCGGCCAGCAGGCGCCGTACGTGCTCCTCCGGCAGGCGCCCGGCCAGCCGCTCGGTCATGATCGTGGACGGCGACACGCAGTTGACCCGGATCCCGGCCGGGCCGAGCTCGTGGGCGAGCTGCCGGGTGAGCGCGATCACGCCGGCCTTCGCGGCCGTGTACGCGACCGAGGCCCCCGTCGGCAGGCGGGCGGCCAGCGACGCCATGGTGACGATCGAGCCGGCCCGGCGCTCGCGCATGCCCGGCAGGACGCTCTTGAGCACGAGGAACGTCGAGGTCAGGTTGGCGTCCAGGGTGGCGTGCCAGTCGTCCTCGCTCAGCCGGTCGAGCGGCACGGGCCGCCCGGTGCCGCCCCCGGCGAAGGCCGCCAGCACGTCCACCGGTCCGAGCCGCCGTTCGACCTCGGCGCGCATGGCCTCGACGGCGGCGAAGTCGGTGCCGTCGGCGGGCACCCCGATGGCGGCGTCCCCGAGGTCCTCGACGACGGCGGCGATGGCGGCGGGATCGCGGCCGTTGACGGCGACGCGCATGCCCTGCTCGGCCAGGAGCCTGGCGGTGCCTCCGCCGATGCCGCCGGACCCGCCGGTGACCAGGGCCACCTTGCCTCTTAAATCCGGATAAATCACGATGCCTCCCCTTCCGATGGCGACGGCCAGGACTCCACCGTGTCCCGGAAGCGTGCGGCGGTCATCGGACGTGGGGAGACGACCGGCCTACTCCAGCCGTCGTACCAAGGGGCGTACCAAGGGGCGTACCAGGGGGCGTACCAGGGGGCGTCTCAACGCGAGCCGGCCGCCGCCTCAGGCAGCTTGTACGCCCGCCGTGCCGTACCGCCGAACACCTCGGCCCGCTCGCCCTCCGTCAGCCCCGCACACAGCTCCTCGGCGGCCTCGGCCACCTGCGCGTACTCGGCGGCCAGCAGGCACACCGGCCAGTCGGAGCCGAACATCACCCGCTCCGGCCCGAACGCCTCCAGCACCACCTCCGCGTACGGCCGCAGGTCACCCACCCGCCAGCCCGCCCAGTCGGCCTCGGTCACCATCCCGGACAGCTTGCAGTACACGTTGGGCGACGCGGCCAGCTCCCGTACCCGGCTCCGCCACGGCTCCAGCTCGCCCGAGGCGATCGGCGGCTTCGACAGATGGTCCAGCACGAACGTCAGCCCCGGGAGCGCCCGTACGGTGTCGATGGCGGCCGGAAGCTGGTGCGGCAGCGTGAGCAGGTCGTAGGCGAGCCCGGCGTCCTCGACGGCGGCGAGGCCCCGCCGCACGTCCGGCCGGTTGAGCCAGGCGGGGTCCGGCTCCGACTGCACCCCGTGCCGCACCCCCACCAGCCCCGGCGGCAGCGCGGCCAGCGTCCCGGCCACGTCGTCCGCGGTCAGGTCCACCCATCCGACCACCCCCGCCACCAACTCCGACGCGGCGGCCAAGCCGAGGAACTCACGCGTCTCGTCCAGGTCGGCCAGCACCTGCACGAGCACCGTCCGGCTCACTCCCGCGGCGGCGGCAGGCCCGGCCAGGTCGTCGAGGGTGAACGTCCGCCGCACGGGGGCCATGGGCTCCGGGTCGAGCCAGTCGTGCGGACGGGCGGCCAGGTCCCATACGTGGTGATGTGCGTCGATGCGGTCCATGAGCGGCAACGTAACAGACATCCCATGTCTCGGCCAGAGTGGACGAGGCTTCCGCGAATCGGGACCTCTGCCCCCGGCATACATCCCATGTCCGCGTCAAAACAGAGGGCGTGATCACAAGGACCACGCCCTCTGGGGGCCGAGGCCCGGAAAAGACTTGCGGCGACCGGGATGCTGCGGAAAGACAGAGAGCGCGATCTTGCGATCACGCTCTCTGGGGGGCCGAAGCCCCGGAGTAGTCTTTCGCCGTCCTGGAAGGCCCTCTCAGGGTACGGCAAACACGCAGCGTGTGACACCTCTATGCTCCCGGTAGTCAGATGGGAGGGCGCGCCGTGGACGTAAAACGTGGGCGCAGGCTGCGGCGGGAGTATCCGGAGCTGGCCGGGGGGCTGGGGCGGTTTCTACGTCGGCACCCGTACGAGGATCTGGAGGCGCTGGTCGCTTACCTGCGGGCGGCCGATGCCGAAGAGCTGCGTGAGCTGGTCGACGGGTTGTGGCGGGAGCCGGGGGCCGATCCGCGGCGGGTGCGTGAGGTGATCGAGCACGGTGAGCGGGCTCTGCGGAACGGGCAGGCGGGCGCCGTGCGCGATGGGCTCCGCAGCGCGATCGAGCGGGTCGCCGAGGCGCTCGGAGGCTCCTCCGGCATCGTCGGCGACGATCTGGCCGAGCTCATGAGGCTGTACGCGCGTGCCTGCGCGGACGCGCCCCCGCCGCCGCAGGCGCTGGCCGCCTGGCTGGTGGGGATGTGGCTCGACGGCCCCGGCCTGCTCCGGGTGGCGGTGCGGGACTTCGCGCCCGCGCTCGGGCCCGATGGCCTGGACGCGTGCGCGCGGCTGGTGGAGGAGCGGTGTTCCGGCGACGGACAGGGCTCGCCGGCGGCGGAGCGGGGCGTACGGGAGTTGCGCGAGCAGCTTGCCGAGCTGGCGGGCGACCTCGACGCCTATGTGGCCGTTCTGGCGGAGGACCTGCGGAGCACGGCCCGGTTCCTGGCCGTCGCCACCGTGCTGCGTGACCACGGGCGGGCCGCCGACGCCGAGGAGTGGGCGCGGCGCGGGCTGGCGGCCGAGCCGGTCGATCCCGTCGCCGCGGCGAAGCTGCGCGATCTGCTGGTCGGGCTGCTGCTGGAGCGGGGGGACGCCGGCGAGGCCGTCGCGGTGCGTAAGGCCGCGTTCGAGCACGTTCCCGACCCGGATCGGTACGGGAAGCTGCGGGAGACCGCCGAGCAGGCCGGGGTGTGGGAGGCGTCGCGGCCCGGAGCGCTCGATCATCTCCGGGCGAAGGGGCAGGTGTCGTACGTGGTCACCGTGCTGACGGCGGAGGGGGCGCACGAGGAGGCGTGGCAGGCGGCGCTGGCCGCCGCTCCCGGCGAGGTGCCCGGCGAGCAGTGGCTGACGCTCATCGCGCGGAGGGAGCGCGAACGGCCCGCCGATGTCGTCGGCCCCTACCAGCGGCTCATCGACGACTATCTCGCCGACACGGAGCACATTCGCTACAACCAGGCGGCGGAGCTGCTGATCCGGCTCCGGGTGGTGCAGCAAGGGCTGGGCGACGAGGCCGGGTTCGCCGCCTACCTCGGTGGGCTGCGCGAACGCCACAAGCGGCGGTCCGCCTTGATCGGGCGGCTTGCCGACCTTTGAGACAGGGCGATCAGCGTTCGGACAGGACGCGGGCGAGGGCGGTCAAGGTCTCCGGGGGCGTGCCTGGGGGCGGGGAGAGGCGTAGGACGGGCTCGGTGAGGTCGAGTGGGGCTCTCGCCGTCGGGACCACGGATACGAGGAGGTTCGCGCGGGCGGCGCGGGCTCTGGCGGCCGCCGCCGAGTCCCCGGGCGGCGGGCGGAGGGTGACGAGGGCGGACGGCTCGTCGAGTGGTTCGCGTACGCGCCAGCCGCCCGCGCCGTCGAGCGTCCGGCGGACGGTCCGGCCCAGGTGGGCCAGGTGGGCGTGGACGGCGGCGGGGCCGAGTGCCAGGTGCTCGCGTACGGCTTCCCCGAGACCGACGCGTGCCGCCATCGCCGCCTCCGCGCCCTCGTAGCGGGCGGCCCCCGGCAGCGGGACGCCGTCGGCGTGGCCGTGGAGGGCGGGGAAAGGGGCGTCCATGGCGGGCGTGAGGCCGGGGACGATCAGGAAGCCGACGCCGCGCGGGCCCGCGAGCCACTTGCGGGACGTGCCGACGTACGCGGTGGCGCCGGCGCCGGTGACGTCCACGTGGCCGAACGACTGGCAGGCGTCGAGCACCAGCGGGACCCCGGCGGCCCGGCACAGCGCGCCGATCGCGGCGGCGGGCTGTACGACGCCGTGGTGGGAGGCGATGTGGGGCACGGTGACCAGGCTCAGGCCCGCGGACAGGCGCTCGCGCAGGCCGTCCAGGTCCGCCCGGCCGTCGGCGTCGGCGGGCAGCTCGACGAGGGTCCATGCGCGGTCGGCGGCGAGGCGGCGCAGGAGCATGAGGGTGCTGCCGTACTCGGTGCGGAGGTGGCCGACGCGGCTGCCCGGCGGCAGCCGCCAGCCGCCGAGCAGCGCGGCCATGGCGGCGGTCCCGCTCTCGGCGAAGGCGACGTCACCGGGGCCCGCACCCGGCACCGCGCCCACCACCGCGCCCAGCACCGCGCCGAGGGCCGCGCCCGGCACCGCGCCCGCCACCGTGCCGAGGGCCGCGCCCGGCACTGCGCCCGCCACCGTGCCGAGGGCCGCGCCGGTCAAGGCTGCCAGGGCCGTGCGGGTGTCCGTGAGGTCTGGTTCCGCTGGGTAGCCGCCGCGTTCCCGTTCCAGGTGGAGGTGGCCGATGACGGCGTCGAGCGTACGGTCGCCGGGCACGTTGCAGCCGGCCGCGTCGAGGTGCCCGGGCGGCAGGACGGCGCGGGCCGCCCGCCACGCCGCGCCCGGGCAGGCCGTACCGGTGGTGGGCGGCGAGGTCATGCCTGGGCGAGGAGCAGGGCGAAGTCGCCGGCCGGGTCGGTGTGGAAGCGGCGCACCGTGAAACCGGCGGCGGCCAGCTCGGCCCGCAGCCCGGCCGGCCGGAACTTGGCGCTGATCTCGGTACGCAGCTCCTCGCCCTCGGCGAAGTCCACGGTCAGGTCGAGCGCGGCGATGGGGACGCGCATCGCGCGGGTGGCGCGCAGGCGCATCTCGATCCACTGGTGGCGCTCGTCGTACAGGGCGACGTGGGCGAAGGCGTCGGGGTCGAAGGCGGCGTCCAGCTCGCGGTTGAGCACCCGCAGGACGTTGCGGTTGAAGGCGGCGGTCACCCCGGCCGCGTCGTCGTAGGCCGCGACCAGCCGGTCCCGGTCCTTCACCAGGTCCGCGCCCAGCAGGAACGTGTCGCCCGGCCGCAGGTTGCCGCGCAGCTCCTTGAGGAAGGCGCGGCGGGCGTCCGGGCCGAGGTTGCCGATGGTGCCGCCGAGGAAGGCGACCATCCGGCGGCCGGTACGCGGCAGCAGCGAGAGGTGACGTTCGAAGTCGGCGCACACCGCCCGTACGACGAGCCCGGGACAGCGGGCGGCCAGCCGCCTGGCGGCGGCGAGGAGGGTGACGGCGTCCACGTCCACCGGTGTGTACGTACGCAACGTGCCCGCCTCGCGGAGCGCGTCGAGGAGCAGCACGGTCTTCTCGCTGGTGCCCGACCCGAGCTCGACCAGGGTGTCCGCGCCGCTCGCCGCCGCCAGCCCGGCCGCCTCGGCGCGGAGTATGGCCAGCTCGCGGCGGGTCGGGTAGTACTCGGGCAGCCGGGTGATCCGGGTGAACAGCTCGCTGCCCGCCTCGTCGTAGAACCATTTCGGCGGCAACCACTTGGGCGTGGCGGCCAGGCCGGCGCGGACGTCCTGTTCGAGTGCCAGGCGCAGGTAGTCGCGGTCGAGGTGGTTGATCAGCTGGACGGTGGACTGGTGGCTGACGGGCACGAGGTCTCCCCAGGCGTGAGCGGAAGTCAGAGCGGCTGGACGCGCAGTCCGTCGGCGGTGGCGAGCAGCAGGCTCCGGTCGGGCACGGCCTGCCAGCCGGGGCCGTCGCAGAGCGGCTCGCTGGCCACCAGGACGCCGTCCGGGTGCGGCCGGTGGAAGAGCGTGTCGCCCCAGGCGGTCGCGGCGAGGGTGACGCCGTCGCAGGCGAGCAGGTTGAGGCGGGCCACGGGGTCCTTGGCGGCGGCGCTGGTCACGACCTCGGCCAGCGCTTCCCCCAGCGCGTTGGCTGTGGCGGGGGCCGGTGTGGGGCTGCAGTCGGCGCGGAGGCGGCGGAAGACGGCCGCCGCCAGCCAGGCGCTGTCGCAGGCGCTCTCCGCCCCCTCGGCGAGGTCGCGGAGCGCGTCCCGCTCGACCCGCCCGTTGTGGCTGAGCAGCCAGCGCCCCTCCGTGAACGGCGCGGTGGCGCTCTCCTCGACCGGCATGCCGACCGTGGCACACCGTACGGCCGCCAGCAGGCACCCGGACCGGGCGACCCGGGCGAGGCCCGGCAGGTTGGCGTCGGCCCACATGGGGATCGAGCGGCGGTAGCGGATCGGCTCGGGCGTGGCGAGGCCGGGGTCGTACCAGCCCATGCCGAAGCCGTCGGCGTTGACCGTCCCGTGGCGCTGCCGCCGCGGCGCGTACGACTGCCTGAGCAGTCCGTGCTCGGGCTCGTGGATCAGCTCGGCGAGCGTGCGGGGAGCGCCGAGCCAGGCGGCGTGCCGGCACATCAGCGCTCCTCCGGCGCCGCGGTACGCGCGCAGCGGAAGCCGGTGAAGATCTGCCGCCGGATCGGATAGTCCCAGTTCCTGAACGTGGTGCGGACGGCGGCCGGGTCGGCCGCCCACGACCCGCCGCGCAGCACCCGGTACTCGCGGCCGAAGAACACCTCGCTGTACTCCCGGTAGGGGAAGGCGCGGAAGCCGGGATAGCCGTCGAACCAGGTGGCGGTCCACTCCCACACGTCGCCGACCATCTGCTCGGCCCCGTACGGGCTGGCGCCGCCCGGATAGGCGCCGAGCGGCGCGGGCCGGGCCGCCCGGTGGCCGAGGTTGGCCAGCTCGGGCGTCGGGTCCTGCTCGCCCCACGGGTACGGGCGGGCCCGCCCGGCGGCGGCGTCCCAGCCGCAGGCCTTCTCCCATTCGGCCTCGGTGGGCAGCCGTTTGCCCGCCCAGCGGGCGTAGGCGTCGGCCTCGTACCAGCAGACGTGCTGCACGGGCTCGTCCATCGGCACCGGCTCGGTCCGCCCGAAGCGGGTACGCCACCACGTGCCGCCCTCCCTGGTCCAGAACAGCGGCCCGAACACGCCGTTCTCCTGCCGCCACCGCCAGCCCTCCGGCGTCCACCAGCGGGCGTCGTGGTAGCCGCCGTCCTCGATGAACGCGGCGTAGGCGGCGTTGCCGACGGGCAGCCGGTCGATCCAGTACGCGGGCAGGTCCACCCGGTGGGCGGGCCGCTCGTTGTCGTACGCCCAGGGCAGGCTGTCGGTGCCCATGAGGAACTCCCCCGCCGGCACGTACACCTCCTCGGGCCCCGCAGAGAGGCCGGGCGGCAGGTCCCCGTCGCGGACCACGCCCGGCCGGCCGGCGAGCTGGAGCGTGGCCAGCATCGTCTCGTCGTGCTGGTGCTCGTGCTGGATGACCAGCCCGAACACGAACCCGTCGCGGCGCAGCGGGCTCGGGTCGGCGAGGTCCACCGCGTCGAGGACGTCGAGCACCCGGCCGCGTACGCCGCCGATGTAGTCGCGGGCCTCCGCCGGACCCAGGAACGGCAGGGACGGGCGGTCCCTGCGCGGGGTCTTGAACGCGTCGTAGATGTCGTCGATCTCGGGACGCAAGGGGGTGATCCCGGCGGCCGCCCGCAGCACCCACAGCTCCTCGTAGTTGCCGACGTGCGCGAGGTCCCACACCAGGGGGGACATGAGGGGCGAGTGCTGGCGGACGAGCAGGTCGTCCTCGGCGGCGGTGTAGGCGAGCGACCGGTCGCGCACCGCGGTGAGCTGGGCGGCGATGCGTTCCTTGAGGTCGGTCATGCGTCCTTCCCTTCGGTCAGCCAGGCCGGCGGGTGGCCCGGTCCTCGTGTCACCGTCTCGATCAGGTCGGCGGCGGGCGAGCGGCCCCGGCTCACGTGCCGGTCGGCGAACGCCGCCACCTCGCCGGTCAGTACGGGGCCCGCGCCGAGGCGGGGCAGCGCCTCCAGCGCGGCGCGGAAGCACGCCTCGGCGGCGCGGGCCAGCCGGGGCACAGCGAGGCCGTGGCGGGCGGCCTCGCTCCAGAGGTCGCGGCACGGCTCGGCGGCCTGGAGCGCGGCGTCGGCGGCCCGGTCGTCCGTGATCAGCGCGTACGTGACCGCCACGCACACCGGCCAGACGTCCGGCCGCTGGGCGTCGAGGTAGCGCAGCTCCAGCCAGCCGCGAGGCCGGACCGGCGGGAACACGGTGGTGGCGTGGTAGGCCAGGTCGCCGAGGGTGGGCGGCCGGCCTGGCGCACCGGGGCGGCCGGCGAGCCAGTCGCGGAAGGTGACGCCGCCGCGGGCCGGGCGGCAGCGGTCCGGGCCGTCCCGTACCAGCATGAGGCGGGCGTCGAGCAGGTAGCCCGCCCAGTCCTCGGCGGGGTCGGCGGTGGCGGGGACGGGGGCCGTACGGGTGGGGTCGAGGCGTTCCCAGACGGCCTGCCGGCCGGACATCCAGCCGCAGGGGCGGCCTCCGGCGAGCGGGGAGTTGGCGAAGGCGGCGACGAGCACGGGGCCGAGCAGGTGCGCCCGCTCCCACCGCACGCCGGGCCGCTCCCCCAGGTCCAGGTTGACCTGCACGGAGGCGGTCGAGCACATCATCAGCGGGCCGTACGGGCCGCCGAGGAACTCGGCCATCGCGTCGTAGCGCGGCAGGCGGAGCTGACGGCGGGGCTGGCGCACCGGATCGAGGCCTACTCCGGCCGGGGCGAGGCCGGCGCCGGCGAGCGCCCGGCGGGCCAGGCCGAGGTCGCCGGCCATCGCGGTGACGGCCTCCGCCAGCGGGGCCGCGGGCCCGGAGAGTTCGAGCTGGCCGCCGGGCTCGAACGTCACCCGGCTTCCGCCGGGCAGCGGAGGCAGGGCCCGCGCGATCTCGTCGATGGGGACGTGCCGCTCAGGCGCGGCCCGGTCGTGGACGAGGAACTCCAGCTCGACCCCCACGCGCCCGCCCCCGCCGCCGTCCCGGGCGGGCTCACGGAAGCAGTCGCGGGCGAACTCGGCCACTGCTTCGAAAGACGCCGGGTCCCCGGGCAGGTCCGCCGGCAGGGGCGCGGGCATGGGTGCGGGCAGGGGCGGGATCGCGGGCGGACGTGAGCGTGCGGCGGGCCTGGCGGTCATCGGGCTCCCCTCGCATGGCGCATGGAGCTACAGATCCGCGAGCCGCGCGAACGTTACAGACGACCTTCCGGAAATCTCAGGACGAACGGTTCCGGGAGTCTCAGGACGACGGGCGCCGGGCCTTGAAGGCCGCCATTAACCGGTCGCGGACGGGCCGCGAGAGCTGCTCCCGCGGCTGGTCGGCGACGGCGCGCACGGTGGCGCGGTGCTGGTCGAGGTAGCGGCCACAGTCGGCGCAGCAGGCGAGATGGCCCTCTACGGCGGCGCGGTCCTGCTCGTCGAGCGCGTCGTCGAGGTAGGCGGTGACGACTTCCACCAGTTCGCCGCACGTGAACCGCTTCACGACGCTGCCCGCCTTACCCTCTGTGCCCATGAACCGTTTCACCTATTCTGCCGCCATCACCGACCGGAAGTAGCCCTCCAGCCGGTCCCGGACCACTGACCGGGCACGGTGCAGCAGCACCCGCTGGTTGGCCGGTGAGATGTCCAGGATGTCGCAAACCTCCTCGGACGTGCACCCCTCCACGTCGCGCAGAGTGATCACGATGCGCTGCCGGGGCGGCAGTTCGGCCAGCGCCTCGGCGATGAGGCCGCGTACCTCGGCGGCGAGCGCCTGGTTCTCCGGCGTCGGCCAGGCCGCCGGAGGCACTTTCCAGCTCCCCGGCAGGCCGGTGTCCAAGGCATGGAAGCGCGACGGGTCCACGCCCGGCCCGCCGTCGGATTCGAGCGCGCTCCACGGCAGCGTACGGCTCTCCCGCAGGCCGCGCTTCTTCGCGGCGTTGACCAGGATCCGGTAGACCCACGTACGCACCGACGAGCGGCCCTCGAAGTCGTCGATCGCGCCGATCACCGCCAGCCAGGTGTCCTGCACGACCTCCTCGGCCGAGTCGTCGGTCGAGACGTAGGATCTGGCGACCCGTAGCATGCCCCGCGACCAGGTGTCGAGCAACGCGGCGAACATCGCCTCGTCGCCCGCCCGCAGGGCCGTGACGATGACGTGGTCCGGGGGCAGCGCGCCGCCCGCGAAAGACGCCACGATCGTTTCCTCCCCGCTCCGACGCTCTTCGTCATCATCACATCCGGCGGCCGAAGATCGCACCGAGGGGTCGCTCAGCCGGTGGTGGCCAGCAGGGACGTGACGTCGAGAGGGCTCTTGAGGTAGCCGTGCTTCTCCAGGACGTCGGCCACCTGCTGCAGCCGGCCGGGGTCGGCGGCCGTGGGGAAGGTCCCGACCGACACCCGCGCGACGGCCTGCGGCGAGAGCTTGGTGTACGTCGGCAGCACCGCCTCGACCTCCTTGCGGTCGGCGGCCACCCGCTGCGCCCTGGCCAGCGCCCGCTGGAAGGCGGCGAGGGTGCGCGGGTTCTCCGTCCGCCACTTCTCTGTGACCATCCACCCGCTGGTCGGCCAGCCCCGGAGGCGGCCGGGCACGGGGTCGGTCAGCCGGCGCAGGCCCTCCGGGCCGCTGAGGAACGGCTCCCCCGCCCAGGCCGCGTCCACGTCCCCGGACTTCAGCCGCCCGCTCATCTCGGGGAAGGGCACCTCGGCGAACCGGACGTCATGCGCGTCCAGCCCCGCGTCCTTCAGCATGCGCTGGACGGTCAGCGTGGCGAGCCCGTTGAGGTTGTTGACCGCGACGGTCCTGCCCTTGAGCTTCCGTACGGACGTGATCGGGGAGTCCGAGGGGACCACGAGCCCGTAGCTGTCCTCGGCCGCCTCCGCCATGACCCCGGCGAGCTGGAGCGACTTGCCCGCGGCGTCGGCCATGAACGTGGTGACGTAGTCGGTCTGCGCGACGTCGAGGCCGCCCGTCTCCAGCGTCGGCACCGCCATGCCGCTGCCGGTGGCCCCCACGGCGCGTACGGTCAGCCCCTCCTCCGCGAAATAGCCCTTGCGCAGGGCGATGAAGAACGGCGCGGAGTCGGCCAGCGGCACGAAGCCCACCCGGATCTCCGCCTTCTCCGGCGCCGGCCTCGGCTCGGGGGACGGCGGCGGGGCGTCGGCGCCCCCGCAGGCGACGGCCGAAAGGCCGGACAACATCAGGACGGCCAGGACGCGAGCGAACCGCTTCGGCATGTGCCTCTCCTCACTGTGCGGCGACGGACAGGAGAGCGTATCGGAAAATGATCATGTACGACCTGTCGGCGAGCGGCGCCGGGCCGGGCTGGCCGGGCCCTGCGCGCCGGGTTACGTTGGGCGGGAGGCGTCCTGGCTGTCATCTGCGAAGGAAGTGGTTCCCCATGCTCTACCTGTTCGGCTTCGAGCAGATCGGCGTGGCCGTGAGTGACATCTACTTCGTCGATCCCAACCCGGAGCGGGGCCAGGAGGGCGCCGAGCGCGGCGTACGCCTGGAGCTGCGCCGGCTCGAACAGAGCGAACTCAAGGGCTCCATCTACTCGGCCCGGCCGATCACCGTCGAGCGCCCGCTGTGGCGCGTGGACCTGCTGGAGTCGGTGTCCGGCACGCCGGGCAGCTTCGACCGCACCCACCACCACCCGGGCATGAACGGCTGGGAGCCGGGCCGGCGCGTCTTCGACCACGCGCTGTCGGGCGAGCCGCTGCAGTGGCTCGCCGAGCGGCTGTCCGACCTGGAGGGCGTGCTGAAGGAGGTCGGCGCCGACCCGGGCGAGGCGACCCCGGCCGACGTGACCGGCCTGCGCGAACGCGCCCCGGAGATCGTCGAGGTCGTCGGCCGCCTCCTGGACCGCGTCCGCGCCACCGCCACCCCCGACGAGGCCACCACCGCCACCAGCCTCCGCGCCAGCTGGCTCTGACCCCGCCGTCGCGTCGAGCCGTCGCGTCAGTGGGCAGGCGGGGACGGGTGGCGGTGGAGGAGGCCGAAGCGGGTCCACATGGACTCGGCGGCCTCGATCGCCGCGCCCGTACGTGCCGGGTCCACCGCCGCTAGCTGGGTGACCAGCGCCTGCGCCACGGCGATGCCGGCGGTCAGCGACGGGAAGAACGCCTCCCCCTCGGCCGGCACCAGCACCACCTCCTCGGCCGCGGCCGCCAGTGCGGGGCTGGCCGCGTCCGTCACGGCGAAGACGCGCGCCCCGCGCCCCCGCGCCTCGTTGGCGGCGAGGACCGTGTTCTCGTACAGGCGCCAGAAGCTGACGGCGATGAGCACGTCGCCCTCGCCGACGTCGGCCATGGCGTTGGCCAGCTCGGAGCCGGCGGTGACGGCCCGCACGGGGTAGCCGGCGAGCCGGGCGTTGTGCGCGAGGGCCAGGCCGACGGCGGCGTAGCTGCCGTCGGCGACGATCGTGGTGCGGCGGGCGGCGGCGACGGCCTCGGCGATCGTGGCCAGCACGCGCTCGTCGAGCCGCCGGTTGAGCACGGCGAGGCCGTCGAGGTCGCGGCGGAGCGAGCGCGCGCCCGGTGAGCCGGTGCCGCGGCGGTCGGCGGCGACCCGACCGGCCCGGCCCTCGACCCGGCCCTCGACCCGGCCCTCGACCCGGCCCTCGACCCGGTCCTCGACCCGGCTCTCGGCGCGGTGCTCGGCGCGGTGCTCGGCGGCGACCTGGCCGGCGCTGAGCGAGGACAGGTAGCGGGCGCGCAGCTCCTGCTGCAGGGCGGGCCAGCCGGCGAAGCCGAGCGCCTGCGCGGTGCGGGTGACGGTGGCGACGTTGACGCCGGCGAGCTGGGCGAGCTCCCCCGCCGACCCGTACGAGGCCCGCCGCGGCTGCGACAGCAGCAGCTCCAGCACCGCGGCCGACTTGCCGCGCAGCCCGCGCTCGGGGGTGCGGCTCCGCAGCCAGCCTTCGAGATCGTCGGTGGCGCGCTCGCTCACGAGTTCCCTCTTCCCCGGCCTCCAGATCCGCCGATCATGCTACGCCCTCCGCACGCGAGCAATCTGCAAAGACCATTGCAATTGCATTGTTCTGCACTATAAATTGCTGCGCGATCGACAAGGAGGGGACGACGAGATGACGTTCGAGGAGCTGCAGGAGCGCGTGCGCGACGAGGTCGG
Organism: Nonomuraea sp. AD125B; assembly: GCF_041402765.1. Taxonomy (NCBI): domain Bacteria; kingdom Bacillati; phylum Actinomycetota; class Actinomycetes; order Streptosporangiales; family Streptosporangiaceae; genus Nonomuraea; species Nonomuraea sp. AD125B. The sequence goes on from NZ_JBGLOU010000005.1 coordinate 448,329, forward strand.
CGTGCGGCTGTTCACGGTGCTGGCCTGGATACCGGAGCGGCGGGCGCTGCGCCGGGTGCACACCAGCCACCCCGAGCAGTACCCGGTGGGCGGGGAGAAGAGCGTGGAGATCGCGCAGGGCTGGCTGGCCACGTGCATCGAGGGGCGCAGGCCGTACCTCGGGCCGGACCGGGCCGCGGTGCGCGGGATCTTCGCCGACCACGCGCTCATCGAGAGCCTGGGCTGCGGCGCGGTCATCAACGTGCCGGTGGTCGAGGACGGCGAGGTCGTCGGCGTGCTCAACCTGCTCGACGCCGAGGGCGCCTACGACGACGCCTCCGTCGCCGCGGCCGAGAAGCTGGCCCCGCTGGCCGTCCCCGCCCTCCGGGACGCCGTCCGTTGAGCCTGCTGCTGAGGAACGTACGCGTCCTCGACGTCGAGACCGGCGAGTACGCCGAGGGCGACCTGCGCTGCGCCGACGGCCGCGTCGCCGAGACGGGCACCGGCCTGCGCGCCCCCGACGGGACGCGGGTGATCGACGGCGCGGGCGCGTACGTGGTGCCGGGCCTCATCGACGCCCACGTGCACGTCACGGCGTTGACCGCGGACCTCGGCGCGCTGCCCGCGATGTCGCCGTCGTACGTGACCGCGCACGCCGCCCGCATCATGGGCGAGACGCTGGCCCGGGGCTTCACCACCGTACGCGACAACTCCGGCGCCGACTTCGGGCTGGCCGACGCGCAGGCGGAGGGGCTGATCCGGGGCCCGCGGCTGCTGTTCTGCGGCAAGGCGCTGAGCCAGACCGGCGGCCACGCCGACTTCCGCGGCCGGGGCGAGCGCCTGACGGACGACCACCCGTGCTGCGCGGGCGTCGGCCGGATCGCCGACGGCGTGGCCGCGGTCCGCGCGGCCGCCCGCGACGAGCTGCGCAAGGGCGCGAGCCACGTCAAGGTCATGGCCTCCGGCGGCGTGGCCTCGCCGACCGACCGCATCGACTCGACGCAGTACTCGACGGAGGAGCTGCGCGCGATCGTCGAGGAGGCCGAGGCCGCCAACCGGTACGTGGCCGCCCACGCCTACACCGCCCGCGCCGTGAACCGGGCGCTGGAGGCGGGGGTGCGCTCGATCGAGCACGGCAACCTCATCGACGACCGCAGCGTGGAGCTGTTCCTGGAGCGCGAGGCGTTCCTGGTGCCGACGCTGGTGACGTACTGGGCGCTGAAGGAGGAGGGCCGCGCGTTCGGGCTGTCGGCGGCGAGCTGGCACAAGGTGGACGCGGTGCTGGAGGCCGGGCTGACCGCGCTGGAGCGGGCCGCGCGCGGCGGCGTCAAGCTGGCCTACGGCACGGACCTGCTCGGCGGCATGCAGCGGCACCAGAACCACGAGTTCCGGCTGCGCCGGGAGGTGCAGAGCCCGCTCGACGTGCTGCGGGCGGCCACCACGGGCGCGGCCGAGCTGGTGGGGATGGCGGGCGAGATCGGCACCCTGGCCGTGGGCGCGCACGCCGACCTGCTGGTGCTCGACGCCGACCCGCTGGAGGACGTCGGCGTGCTGGCCGAGCCCGGCCGCCACCTGCGCCACGTGGTGCAGGCGGGCGACGTGGTGGCCTGATCGGCGGCGCGTACGGTGTGAGGATGACGTCGCTGACGCGCGCCGCGCTCGTCGTCCTCGCGGTCGTGCTCCAGCTGCTGGGCCTGCTGTGGCCGGCCCAGCGGCGGCTGATCTACCTGCCCGACCCCGGGCCGGTGCCGCCGGCGGGGCCACATCTTCCTGATCTCGGCGGGCATCGCCGTGGTCGGCGTGATCGCCATCCTGTTCCTCAAGCCGGCCAAGCTCCGCGACAGCGTGGACCTGGCCGAGACGCCGGAGCCGACCGGCGACAAGGCGCCCGTCGCCCCCGGACCGACGGGGCGGCCTCCGGCGGGGGTTGACCACCCCTGACCCGTGGTGGATAACAGTATTCCGACAGGGGGAGTCAACCTGCGCTCTTACGGAGACCCCGATGACACGCCTCGCTTCTCCTGGCCTGATCGGACGTGACGCCCAGTTACACGTGCTCCTCGACGCCATCAGCGGTCCGCCGGCCGTCATCCTCGTGCAGGGCGAGGCGGGAATCGGGAAGACCCGGCTGGTCAGGGTCGCGCTCGACCTCCTGCCTGAAGGAGAGCACACGGTCCTGACCGGCCACTGTCACCAGATCCGCGAGCCGTTCCCGTACGGGCCGGTGTTCGACGCCCTGCGTCACGTCGCGGGGGCGCTGCCGGAGACGGCCACGCTCAACCCGGTCACCGGCGCGCTCCGCGGCTACCTGCCCGAGCTCGCCGGCCACCTGCCGCCCGCGCCCTCGCCGCCGCCGCTCGACGACCCGCGCGCCGAGCGGCACCGCCTGTTCCGCGCCGTACACGCGCTGCTGGCCGCGGCCGGGCCCGTGGTGCTCGTGGTCGAGGACCTCCACTGGGCCGACGACGGCACCCGCGACCTGCTGCGCTTCCTCACCGACCAGCCGCCCCCAGGGCTGGCGCTCGTGGTGACGTTCCGCAGGGAGGGGCTGCCGGTGCCGGGGCTGCCGTTCGGGCACGCCTACCGGCGGCCGGCGGGGGTGCGCAGCGAGGTGATCACGCTCACGCCGCTCGACGTCGAAGGGGTGCGCAACCTGACCCGCGCGCTGCTCGGCCGGTCGACGCTGACGTCCGACTTCGTCACGAAGCTGCGCGACCGCACGGCGGGGGTGCCGTTCGTGATCGAGGAGGTGGTGCGCTCATTGCTCGACGACGAGGGCCAGCTGGTCGGCGGCGAGGAGGAGCCCGAGGTCCTGGAGCGCATGGCGGTGCCGCCGCTGCTGCGCGAGGCGATGGCCGAGCAGCTCACCGGGCTCTCGCCCGCCGCACTGCACGCGGTGCACGCCGCCGCGGTGCTGGGCCTCGCCGCCGACGAGCAGCTCATCGCCGCCGTCTCGGGCCACCCGGCCGGTGACGGGCTGAGCCAGGCGCTCAAGGCGGGCGTCCTGCTCGAACACGAGGACGGCCAGTACGGCTTCCGCCACTCCCTCGCCCAGCAGGCCGTCTACGAGGCGATCCCCGGCCCCGACCGGCGGCTCACGCACCAGCGGGCCGTGACCGCGCTGTCGGCGCTCGACCCGCCGCCGCTCGTCCAGCTCGCCTACCACGCCAGGCGGGCGGGCGACTTCGCCGCCTGGCAGCGGCACGGCCCGGCCGCCGCCGACCGCGCCGCCGCGATCGGCGACATCCCCCTCGCGGTCGAGGTGCTGGCCGCGATGCTCGCCGACCCCAAGTTGCCGCACGACGCGCGCGGCCCGCTCGCGCTGCGGCTCAGCCGCGTCGCCGCGATCGGGCTGTCCTACCGGCGCGTGGTGCGCTCCCTGCGCCACCTGCTGGCCGAGGACTTCCTGTCCCGGCACGTACGCGGCGAGGCCCGGCTCAACCTGGGCGTGCTGCTGTCCAACCAGGCCGGCGCGGTCGCCGCGGGACGCCAGGAGATCCTGCTCGCGCTCCCCGACCTGCACGACCGGCCGAGCCTCGCCGCCCGCGGCCTCGCCCTGCTGGCGATGCCGCCCTGGGGCGACGAACCGCTCGCCACGCACGAGGAGTGGATGAACCAGGCCGAGAAGCTGCTCGCCACGGTCGAGGACCAGGACCCCGAGCTGACCGCCGCCGTGCACGCCAACAAGGTGAGCCTCGCCATGATGCTCGGCTCGCCGGACGCGCTCGAGCTGGCCGCGGCCCTGCCCGCCAACGACCCGTCGGCGGCCGTGCGCAGGCAGGTGGCGCGCGGCTACTCCAACCTGTTCGACGCGGCCATCGGGCTCGGCCACTACGCGGCGGCCGAGCGCTTCGCCGACCAGAGCAGGCGGATCGCCGAGGAGACGGGCGCGCTGTACCCGGAGTTCCTGGTGGAGCTGTCGTCGATCAGGCTCGACCTGCTGACCGGGCACTGGGAGGGGCTGCGGGAACGGGCCGTCACGGCGGTCGAGATGACGCCGGATGCGCCGCTGCTCGCCTCCGACGCCCGGCTCGCGCTCGGCATGCTGGCCCTCGCGCGGGGCGAGTGGGAGGAGGCCATCGAGCACCTGGTCTCGGCCGGGGTGAACGACGTCGAGTCCGGGTTCCTGCCGGTCGCGGCCTTCGCCTCCGGCGGCCTGATCGAGCTGCACCTGACCCGCGACTGCCTGGACGAGGCCCTCGCCGAGGCCGACCGCGCGGTGGCCAGGCTGCGGCGCAAGGGCATGTGGGTGTGGGGCGACCAGCTCGTCCCGCCCGCCGTCGAGGCGCTGCTCAAGGCCGGGCGGACGGGCGAGGCGGCCGACCTGGTGGCCGAGTTCGGGGCGGGCATCGAGGGCAGGGACGCGCCGTCTGCGCACGCCGGCCTCGCCACCGCGCGGGGCGCCCTCGCCCGGGCCGGGGGCGGGCACGAGGAGGCGGCCCGGTGTCACGCCGAGGCGCGGGCGGCCTACGAGGCGATGCCGCGGCCGTACAGCATGGCACGGGCGTCCGAGGCGGAGGCGGGCGCGCGGCTGGCCATGGGCGACCGGGCACGGGCGGCGGACCTGATCTCCGACGCCTGCGAGCGGTACGCGGGACTCGGCGCGACCCACGACGCCGCCCGCTGCCGCCACCTGCTGCGCGAGATCGGGCCGGGCAGCGCGCCGCGCCGGGGCAGGAAGGGCAGGAGCGGCGTGCTGTCGCCGAGGGAGGCCGAAGTGGCCAGGCTCGTCGCGCTCGGCCGGACCAACAGGGAGATCGCCGAGGTGCTGTTCCTGTCGCGGCGGACGGTGGACACGCATGTCGCGCGGGTGCTGCAGAAGCTCGGCGTGCGCACCCGCAACGACGTGAAGGAGCCCCGGCCGGACGACCGGCCGGGGCCCACGTCCCCCGAGTCCGGCGGTTAGACGGTGATGCTCCAGGAGTCCAGGTAGCCGGTGTCACCGGCGTAGACATCCTCGATGTCGAGCACCCAGGTGCCGGCCGCCTGCTGGCTCACCGGGACCGAGAAGGTCCTGGTGCCGTACTCGGTGCAGGTGGTGCCGCCGTAGGCGTCGACCACGTACCACGTGCCGTTCGGGCCGCGGAGCCAGATGTCCAGGTCCTCGGCGCAGGTGTGGTTGATCGTGATGGACACCTGGACCGGTGAGGTCGCCGCGCCCGTCGCGGTGGACGTGATCGAGCTCTGGGTGTTGGCGTAGTCGTTGATGCGGTAGTCGGTGTCGTTGGTGAACGTCCGGCCGGCCGAGGTGCCCTGGACGGTCAGGTTGTACGTCGTGGTGTGCGACGTCGTCTCGCCCGTGCCGGTCACGGTGATCGCGTAGGCGCCCGCGGGGGTGGTGGGCGAGGTCGCGATCGTCAGCGTGGACGAGCCGCCCGACGTGATGCCGGCCGGGTCGAAGCCGGCCGTGGCGCCGGTCGGCAGGCCGCTCGCGGACAGGTTCACCGTCTGGGCGATCCCGTTCGTGGTGGTCGAGCCGATCGTCGTCGTGGCCGTGGCGCCGGCCTGCACGGTGCCCGAGCCGGGGTTCGCCGAGAGCGAGAAGTCACGCGGCTGCGTGGTGCCGCCGACCGCCTGCTTCCAGATCGCGTAGATGGCCGCGTCGGCCGCCCGGTCGAGGATCGTGTCGTTGATGTTGGACGTGGTGTCGCACGAGGAGTGGTAGCAGGAGTCGTAGGCCCGGTTGGCCGTGCCGCCCCACTTGGACGCCTGCGCCGACGTCTTGGTCGCGCTCGCGCCCGCCGCGACACCCGAGCTCGGGATGCCGGCGTTGCGGAAGGAGGCGTCGTCGGAGCGGTTGGCGCCCTCGGTGTTCTCCTCGGGCTGCAGGTTCAGCTTGTCGTAGAACTCCTTCAGGTAGGCCGCGCCCGTGGTGGTGATGTTGTTGATGAAGTAACCGCCATTGGGCGAGCCGGTCATGTCGTAGTTGTAGTAGACCTTGATCTTCGACCGCTCGGTGGAGCTGAGCGAGGCGACGTACGCCTCGGAGCCGTTGAGCCCCTGCTCCTCGTCGGTCCACCAGCCGAACCTCACGTGCTTGGTGAGCGTGGGGTTCTTCTGGGCCAGCGTCAGCGCGACCTCCAGCAGGTTGGCCGAGCCGGAGCCGTTGTCGTTGATGCCGGGTCCCGCGGACACGCTGTCCAGGTGGGCGCCGGACATGATGACCTGGTCGGCGTCGCCGCCCGGCCAGTCGGCGATCAGGTTCGGGCCCGCGCCGCTGGTGCAGTAGGAGACGCTGCAGCTCTGCCTGACCACGGTGTACCCGGCCGCCTGCAGCTTCTGCTCGATGTACGAGACCGACTGGAGGTAGCCCTGGCCCGTGGACCTGCGGGTGCCGCCGTTGCTGGTGGCGATGCTCTGGAGCTGCGACAGGTGCGCCTTGACGTTGGTGACGCTGACGTCAGGAACCTGGTCGGTGGGGCCGCCGGTGCCGACCGTCAGCGAGTAGGTCGCGCTGTGCGTGGTCGAGCCGGTGCCCGTGACCGTGATCTGGTACGTGCCCTGCGCCGTCGAGGAGCCGACGTTCAGCGTCAGCGTCGAGGAGTTGCCGGAAGTCACCGACGAGGGGTTGAAGCTCGCGGTGGTCCCGCTCGGCAGCCCGGAGGCGGTCAGGTTGACCGTCTGGGCGCTGCCCGAGGTGGTCTGGGTGCCGACCGTGACCGTCGCGGTGCCGCCGGGCCGCGCGTTGCCCGAGGTCGGGTTGAGCGACAGCGAGAAGTCGGACTGGGCGGTGCCGCAGGCGGGCTCGCCGGAGGCCGCCGCCACGCTGACCGCGCTCCAGGCCGCCTTGGTGCTGTTGCACTCGGCGCTGTTGGCGCCGTACAGCTCGATGGCCGCGGCCACGGAGGCCGCCCTGATGTTGGTGTAACGCCAGGACGACGTCTTCCGGTTGAGAGCGCCCATGTAGATCTTGCCGGCCTTCTGGATGCTGATGCCGGTCACCGACGACGGGCCGCCGGAGCAGATCGGGCTGGACGGCTTGCCGCCGCCGGGGTTGTTGCCCTCGGCCAGCAGGTAGAACCAGTGGTTCAGCGGGCCGGCCGCCGAGTGCACCTCGGTGTTGGGGATGGAGGAGGAGTAGCAGTTCGGGTCACCGAGCGCGCCCGGGTTGTACATGTTGCGGATCGGGCCCTGCCCGACGAGGTTGACCTCCTCGCCCACCAGGTAGTCCGGCGGGTCGTTCGGGTTGTTGGCGTAGGCCTCGGTGAGCGCGCCGAAGATGTCGCCGGTGCCCTCGTTGATGCCGCCGTTCTCGTTGCCCGACCCGGCCCCGCCAGGGGTGGTCTGGAAGATCGCGTGGCCGAACTCGTGGGCCACGACGTCGATCGGGGTGGCCTGCTGGGTGTTGGCCTGGTTGTGGCCGAAGTTCGTGTAGCTGCCGTTCCAGTACGCGTTGACGTCGCTCAGGCCGACGCGGGCGGGGAAGCCCCTGCCGCTGCCGTTGATGCCGTTGCGGCCGAGCCAGTCCCTGAGCATGTCCCACTCGCGCTGGACGCTGTAGAGCGCGTCCACGCAGGCGGTCTCCAGGTTGGTGCCCTGGCCGTTGCCCCACGCGTCATCGGTACCGGTGTACGCGGTGCCGCCCTGTCCGCCGCACTGGATACCCGGCCTGGTGGTGTCGGTCATCGAGTACGAGCTGCCCGAGCCGCTCGTGTTGATCGTGACCTGTCCGTTGTAGAAGCCGTTGCCGCTGCCCTCGCGTACGAGCTCGACCGCGTCGGCGACCTTGCCGGTGCGGGCGTCGACGTACACGTTCTGGATGCTCGGCTTGCCGTTCGCGAGGCCGCTGACCTTGGCCTCCCACGCGAGCGCGGGCTGCTCGCCCCGGGCGAGCACGACCAGGCGCGGGGCCGCGCTGTCGTCCACGCGCGAGAGCCTGGACTTGGCCACGGCCGTGGCCTTGGCCGCGCTGATCGTGGCCTTGGTCGCCACGTCGCGGGAGATCGGGCCGGTGGCGGCTACGGTGTCCCTGACGTGGCCCGCCGCGTCGGTGACGACGACGGCGTCGCCGCCGACCATGGGCAGCCCCTTGTAGGTGCGCTCATAGGCGACGTAGAACATCTCGTTCGAACCGGGGGTGACGGCGACGCGGCTGTAGGCCTCGTCGGGCCCTCTGCGCAGCTCGTCGAGCCCGCTCGACACCGCCTTGTCTGCGACTGCTGCCGCGAGCGACGCGGGGTCTGCCGCCGCACGCGCGGACGCGCCGCTGTCCTGGCCCCGGGTGGCCCCGGGAGGCGCGGCGCTCGCGGGTGACGCTTGCAGCGTCAGGGTCGCGGCCGTGGCTAAGCCGGCGACCGCCGCGAGTAAGGCTTGGCGTTTCACGCTGTGGTGCTCCTTTCGGCGTTCTCCCTCCGGCCGTTGCCGCCTTGTGGGCGCACGCGGGCCACCGCGGTCAGGGGTCTCCTGGGTCGCGGGACATGAGGGAAAGTGGGGGGTGATAAAGGGAGACGGATGAGCATGCGGACCGTTTCGCCTTGTTGTCGCCAGACGCTAAGCGCTCGTTCATCGCGGGAAAATACGTATGTTCATCGGTAGGCATACCGACATTTGTGTTACCGCTGGTCACACCCATCCGTACTCGGGTAGTGCGTACGATGCTGGACAATCGGCGTCATACAGTTCGGCAGTCTGGGGCCGCTGGAGGTGCGTCCGGCCGGAGGCGACCCGGCCCCCGGCGGGCGCGGCGAACGCCGTCCAGGCCAGATCTCCCGGCTCAGGCGCAACCTGCCGGCCGACCTGATCGAGTTCCACGGCGCCGGCTACCGGCTCGCCGTCTCCCCCGAGGACGTCGACGTCCACCGGTTCGAGCGGCCGGCCCGCGACGGGCGGCGGCTGCTCGTGGCCGGGCAGCACGCGAGCGCGGCCGCACCCTGGCCGTCATCCCCGGCGAGTTCACCGGCCGCGACATCGAGATCAGGCGCGGCGACCTGTCCCGCCTGCTGTACGAGCGCACCGCCTCCTCCTGCGAGTACGTCTTCGGCGACTCGATCACCTCGCTCACTGGCCGGTGACGAGGTCGTGCGCGCGGTGCTGGACCTGGCCCGCTAGTCGCGGGTGAGGGTGCCCGTGGCGGGCGGCGCGGGCTGGTTGACGAACCCCTGGGGGAACTGGGCGGCGATCAGCTCGTAGCGCAGGTCGCCGTCGTCGTCCAGGGTCAGCTTCACGTCGGCGAGGCTGGAGCAGCCGCCCCCGTCGTACGTCGTCTTCAGTCGCAGCACGATCGGCCCGCCGCCGGCCTCCAGCCAGAGCGCGCCACGGCACGTGTCGCCCTGGGCGCTGAACTGGCCGACCATCCCGCCCAGGGAGCCGGCGGAGATGGTCAGGGTCGTGCTGTAGGAGCCCTGGAGTGGCGGACGCCAGTCCACCTGACCGCTCCAGGAGCCCCGGTAGTCCTCCGGCACGGCGAGCGCGGGGTCGGGACCGGGCGGCGTGGTCTCCGGCGTCTCGTCCCCGGCCGGCGTCTCGTCCCCGGCCGGCGTGACGTCCCCGATCGGCGTGACGTCCCTGGTCGGCGTGGCCGTGGTGGGCGACGGGGTCGGCTCGGGGTCGTCGAACCGGCTGATCGCCACCGGGATGAGGGCCGCGAGGATCGCCGCGCAGGCGCCGATGATCGCGACGACGATCTGGACGCGATGGTCCTTCTTGGGCGGCGGGGGCGCCGAGGGCGCTGGGGGCACTGTCACGTTCCACACCGTCCGTCCCGGAGACCGCGCCGACCACTGGGCCGATTATGGAGAACATCCGCCGACGCGCGCCCAGCGTTACTCCCGGCCCGGATCGCCCTCCAGGAGCGCGCGCACCCACGCCTCGTCCGCGCCGAGGGCGGGCGGTCGGCGGCGGTAGGACGGCGGGGTCGCGGCGAGGCGGATGGGGTTCGCGACCTGGCCGACGCCGTCGAGGTCCACGGCGGGCTCCAGGCCGAGGTCCGCGGCGAGCCCGAACGCGGCCGACAGGTCGTTGATCGGCCCGCACGGCACCCCGGCGGCCGTGAGCAGCTCGAACCAGGCGTCCGCCGGACGGCCGCGCAGCGCGGCGTTGAGCTCGTCCACCAGCTCGGCGCGGGCGGTGACGCGGCCGGCGTTGCCGGCGTAGCGAGGGTCGGCGGCCAGGTCGGGGCGGTCGAGCACGCGGCAGAGCGCCTGGAACTGGCGGTCGTTCCCCGCGGCGATCACGAGCGGCCGGTCGGCGGTCTCGAACACCTCGTACGGAACGATGCTCGGATGCCGGTTGCCCATCGCGCGCGGCACCACGCTGGCGGCGGCGTACGCGGAGGCGTGGTTGGTGAGCGCCGACAGCAGCGACGACAGCAGCGAGACCTCGACGCGCTGCCCCTCCCCCGTACGCTCGCGGTGGCGCAGGGCGGCCATGACGCCGAGCGCCGCGTGCAGGCCGGTGATCACGTCCACCAGCGCCACGCCCGCCTTCGTGCCGGGGCCGTCCGGGTCGCCGGTGACGCTCATCAGGCCGCCGACGGCCTGCGCGATGAGGTCGTACCCGGGCAGCCCGGCGCCGGCGCCGGAGCCGAAGCCGGTGATGGAGCAGTAGACGAGCCCGGGATTGAGCGCGCGCAGCGCGTCGTAGCCGAGGCCGAGCCGGTCCATCGTGCCGGGGCGGAAGTTCTCCACCAGGACGTCCGCGCGGGCCGCGAGCGCCCGCGCCACCTCGGCGTCCGCCCGCAGGTCGAGCGCGATGGAGCGCTTGTTGCGGTTGACCCCCAGGAAGTACGTGGCCTCGCCGTCCGGCCCGTAGGGCGGCCCCCACTCGCGGGTGTCGTCCCCGGTGCCCGGCCGCTCCACCTTGACGACCTCGGCCCCGAGGTCGGCCAGCAGCATCGTGGCGTACGGGCCGGCCAGCACCCGGCTGAAGTCGGCCACCAGCAGCCCGTCGAGGGCGCCCTCCGGAACGTCCATGGTCAACGCACCCTAACCGGAGCGCACCGCCCGGTTCGTACCGGGGCGCCCGCTAGAAGACCTGCCAGGTCTCCTCCGCCACCCGGCACGGCCCGCCCCGGTGCACCCGCAGCCGCGCGGCCGGCAGGTCGAGCGCGATCGTGGCGAGCGTCTCCCACCGCTGGTGGATCGGCTGGGTCAGGTCGGGGTGCGCGCAGACGGGGGCGTGGCCGGGGGCGTGGCTGAGCATGGCGCGGGCGCGGGCGGTCGGGTCCGCCGCGCTCAGCCCCGCGACGTGCGCGCTGAGGTGCCGCAGCCGCTCGTACGTGGTGGGCCGGTCGCTGGAGTGCCGCTCCTCCTCGGCGAGGGCCGCGTCGAGGAAGTGGTTGCAGTGCTGCAGGACGCCGTCCTGGCCGCTCGGCACGACGGCCACCCCGGCCGGGGACATCTCGATCGAGGCCGCGGCCCGCGCGGTGACAACGGTGATGACGGTCGAGGCCGAGACCGTGGCCGAACGGGCGAGGGCCGCGGCCTCCTCGACGGTGGCGGCCTCGTCCAGGATGCGGCGGGCGATCAGGTGCACCGGCACGCCGATGCCGGCGTGGTCGGAGCGGTGACGCAGGAGGTTGAAGTGGATGCCGAGCCCGGCCGTGTTCACCCCGATCTTGGCCAGCGCGCCGGCCTCGGTGAACGTACGCACCACGTGCCCGGCGAACGGCTCCAGCTCCCACAGCATGGGCGCGTCGCGCAGATGGTCGTGCCAGTCCCAGGTCTGGACGGTCCGCGGCGCGCTCCCGTCACCGGGCAGCACGACGGACGTCGAGCACTCCCCCTCGCCGCCCGCGTCCACGGCCGCCAGGATCTCCGTACGCGCGTTGACCACGGCCACCTGCCACGGCTCCAGCCCGGCGCCGGACGCGATCCCGGCGATCTCCTCGGCCAGCCGCGGCGCCCAGGCCGCACTGCTGTCCAGCGCCCGCTCCCCCCACGCCCGCACCCGCGACGCACCCGCCCCGGCGGCGGCGAACAACTCGGCGTAGCCGGCGAAGTTGGCGGCCACGGCCGCGCGCCGGGCCGCCCCGAGCTCCTTGCCTCGGGCGCGGGGGTCTTGCTCGGTGGAGACGAACGTGGGAAAGGTCATGAACGGTCCATCAGGTCGGGCGAGCCGGGGGGCGGTTCGGCAGTGAACGCCAATGCCAGTACCCCGCGCGGCGACCCGGCAACCTCTCGCGACACCCTGACCCCAGCGGGCACAGCTTAAGCCTGCCGGCGCCCGTGCATTGATCCGAGGACGAGGCCGCATTCGATCACTTCGTGGTCATGAACGAGCGATGGAACCTGACGCTGGCGCGGGTCGCTCGTCTGACCGCTCCTGCCGGCGGCCGCTACCTCACTGCACGATCTTGGCGAGCGCGTCCTCGTACGCCTTCGCGTCGGTGGGCGTGATGTGCTTCGACACCCGCACCAAGACGTTCCCGGCGATGTAGGTGTATTCGGCGAGCATCGGCGCTGTGGCGACGGCCTTGATGTACTCAGCGCGCTTCTCGGCGGTGGCCGCGTCGTCGAACACCTCGACTCCGCCGCCCAGACCGACGTCTCCCTTGTCGCCGGCGACTTGGGAGGCGTCGATACGGGAGTCGGTGAAGGCGGCCTTGGAGGTGTATCCGTTCGGCCGTCCGAGCAGGTGGTTGGGGTCGGTGCTCTCGTCGTAGGCGACGCTCAGCTTGACCGGAAGTCCCTGTTCGGCGAGAGCGGTCACGACAGCGGCGGCGTCCTTGTCCGTGGTGCTGCTGGCGCACGCTGCCAGGAGGGCGGCGAGCGAGAGGACGACGGCGGTTCGCAGGAGGCGCATGGGTTCTCCGTGTCAGTTGTGGTTCGAGACCACTGAGTGCATCGGTGAAAGTAGCCGTGCCGCTACGCACGGCGTACGACGTCGTGCCTGCGACTCGAATCCTCTCTCCGACCTTGGATCAGCGGGCGATCGACCAGGTGCCGTCCGCTTCGATGGTGGCGTAGCGGGTGCCTGCCGGGAGCATCACGCGGCCCCGGTAGTTTCCGATCTTGTTGGCGAGCAGCTTCGTGGATCGGCCGCGCGCGTCAAGCGACCACACGATGAAGTTGGACTCGCCCTGGTGCCGGAGGGTGATCGGGCGGGCTGCCCTGGTGGGCGTGGCGAGTCGCAGCACGTCCATCCCGGTGCCCTTGACATTGATCGACCAGGAGCGGGCCTTGGTGATCGGGAGGACCTGCAGCGTCCACGCGCCGTCGGCGGTCACTTCCAACGAGCGGATCTTGCGCGTGCCGATGGTGTTGAAGGCGCGGGTGCCCTTGTAGTCTCCGACGGCGTTGGCGACAAGAGCGGCCTGCTTGCCGCTGCTGTCGAGCGCCCACACGATGAAGTTGGACTCGCCCTGGTAGGTGGCCTTCACGATGCTGGGCACCGACGTGGCCGGGATGCGGACGACGTCGTCACCCTCGCCCCGGTAGGTGGCCGCCGTCGCGGTGAGGGTGGACGCGGCCTGGGCGGGCGGGGTGGCCAAGAACACGGCGGAGAGAACCGTCAAAGCGGCCAGGGCGCGTAAGCGAAGACGCATGAGGGGCTCCTGGGGAGTAGGGGCATGGGAGGGGTAGGACGCGCCACACGGAGGGCTGGTGCACGACTGTCGGGAAGTGTCACGGGACTGTCAGGTGTGCTGCAAGGCGTCAGAGGACGCACCTGCCCCGGTCGGATAGCAGGGCTACTTTTGGAGCGACCCAAGTAGCGGCCTCCGAGCTGTCCGGCCTTCGACGCGTGGTCGGGTGTGCGGCCGTGGGGACGAAGTGCTGCTCCTGTCGCCGAAAAGCGCGGGCTTGACCACGGTGAAGGCTGACCACTCGGGGAGCAGCAACTTCATCGTGCACGCTTACGGCGGCACGAACCAGGACACGCTCGTCAACGAGATCGGCTCCTACCGGGGCGAGGTGCTGCTTCCGAATGGCACGTTCCTGGTCGGTGTTCACGCTGACGGCCGGTGGACGTTCACCAGGCAGTGACCCGTCAATGACGGGGCCAGGGTTGCCGAACCCGGCTCGATACAGGCTCCCTCCCACTGGAGTGACAGACGGGGCGCGTTGGCTCGGCTACCGTCCGGGTATGGGCAAGAGCGAGGATGACGAACCTCCGATCTGCCGCACCTGCCTCGGCGCGGGCGGCGAGTGGATGGAGCTCAACGGCAACAAGGACCAGGAACGCAGATGGGTACAGTGCACGACGTGCAGCGGGACCGGCCGTAGGTGACGGATCCCATCGTCTGCCCCGAGTGCGGCGGCCAACGCGGCCAGTTGCTCGGCCCGCTTTTCCTCGCGTGCCGGTTCTGCGGTGGCCGCGGCCAGGTGGGCGGAGCGAATGAGCCGGCCGAACGTGGCGCCATGCCGCCCCCGGCGCCGCCGCCGGCCTGGAAGCACAAGGTGTGGACGGACCCGTACGTCGCGGCTGCGCTGGGCTGCCGGGCCTGCCTGGGCGCGCGGACGGTGGCGCACGTGGACGAGGAGGCCGGGACGCTGGTCACGGCCCCGTGCGGGTGCGTCCAAGAGTGAGAAGCACGGACGCCGGGCGCGGCGGAGCGCGCCCGGCGGGCAGTCGTGCCGAGGGGCGGGGAGGCTCAGCTGAACGTGACGTCGCTGCAGAAGTAGTACGTCTGGTCCATGTGTGAGGCCTTCCAGATCGTGTAGACGACGTGGCGGCCGGTGCGCGAGCCCTTGCTGATCCCGTTGATCATGTACGTGTCGCTGGGGGCGTACTTGCCGGTCTCCTTGATCAGCTCCAGGTGGTTCCAGCCGAGCGGCGTGTTCAGCGCGTTGTAGCCCTGGCGGGTGATGTAGACTCGGATGTAGTCGGCGCCGTGCCTGGCCTGGTCGGTGAGGCGGATGTTGAAGGTGCTGCTCATGGCCGCCGCCGTCCAGGCGCCGGGGGTGTCCATGGAGCGGTAGCGGCCGTCCTGGGTCCGGCCGGCGCTGCAGAGCTGCCCGTTGGGGATGGCGGCCTGGTGGTTGCCTGCGACGTTGTCGCGGTAGAGGCCGTTCCAGTTCCACATGGCGTTGGTGTTGTCCTGCCACGCCTGCCAGCACATCGGGTCGAGCTGGGCCATGGCCGGGTTCTGGAAGTCGCTGCCCCAGCGCAGCCAGCAGCCGTAGTTGCGCGAGGCCGGGTCCACGACCGAGCCGTGCGCGGAGGCGGTCTCGGCCATCGGGACGACGACGATCATCGCCAGGGACATCAGCAGGGCCAGGGCGCGCAGCGCCCAGCGGTTCGGTGCGACTCGGGGCATAGTGCGGTCTCCGTTTTCCGGTCGGGGGGTTCCGGTGGCGAGGAGCGCTCCTGGCCGGACGTTATCTGACCGCGCCACCCGCAACCAAGTGAGCGCGCTTGTCAGGTGCGGGATGACCGGGCATGAGCAGCGGAAAGGGCTTTCCGGCTAGGTGAAACTTTCACCGCCGCCCGGTCACCCAGCGTGATCAACTCGGCGAAAACGCATGTGAGCGCGGACAGGGTCGCGGATACTGCGTCGCGTGACCACGATGGAACCGATCGAGCCCGACTGTCCCCGCGATTCCTCCTACACGGTCCAGGATCTGCTCACCTCTCCCGACGACGGGAAGGCCCTCGCCTACGCGCAGGCCCGCATCCCGGTCTACTGGCGGGTCGAGCCGGACGAAGGGCCTGCGCTCTACGTATATGAGCTCGACGGCGACGCCTACGGACCGCCCGCCGTGTATAGAGCCGGGTCCGTCGCCGAGCTGAGCCGGCCCTTCCCCTTGGCTGTCGACCCCGCCGCGTTCGCCGCGTGACCTGGACCTCGGCCCTGCCGGCCCCCTCCTGCCGGAAGGACCGAGGCCAGGCGTTTCAGTGGGGTTCGGGAGACGTGCGGACGGCCAGCGACGTGTAGATGGTCACCTCGTCGGGCTGGATGAGGCCGTCCTGGATGGCGCAGACGAGCAGCTTCTCCTTGGTGGGGGCGGGCCGGCCGGCGGCGGCGTACTTCACGCGGGCCCGGTCGATGTACTGACGCACGGTCCGTTCCTTGATGCCCATCCGGGCCGCCACCGACGCCTTCGACATCGACTGGAACCAGAACAGCAGCGCCTCCCGCTCCTTGTCGGAGAGCTGCGGCCGGTGGGGGCGCTCGTCGGTGGCGATGGCCTGGGCCATCGGGGGCGTGACGGTGGGCCGGTCGGCGGCGACCTTCATGATGGTCTCCAGGCACGACTCGCGGGTGGCGCGGCCCTTGCCGATGAAGGCCGAGGCCCCCGCGTCGAGCACGGCGCGCACCGTCTCGGGCTCCTCGTGCTCGGAGAAGACGATGACCCGCTGCCCGCCCTGGCACAGCTCGGAGACCCGGTCGATGACCATCGTGCCGTTGAGGTTGAGGTCGAGCAGCAGCACGTCGGCCGTCACTCCCGCGACGGCCTCGATGGTGGGCCCCTGGGCGACCAGCGCCACCGGGCCGGGCGACGGCCCGAACCAGGAGCGCACCCCGTCCACCACCACCTGGTGGTCCTCCACCAGGGCCACCGTCACCGGCTCGGCACCGGGCTCCGTTGCCAGATGCTGTTGACCCATACCTCCCCTCCCTGCCGCTGATAGGTGACGACCACGCCGCTCGGCTCACGCACGGGGGTGTGGCTGATCGGCAGGTCGTCGTTGTCGGCCACGACCGCCACGCTCACCATCGTGGACATGGCCGACACCGTTACGCGGGCCCGCGTCCGCGCGCCGTCGAGCGCCCGGACCGGGGCCCGCAGCAGGTCCTCGCGTACGCCGTCCGGCAGGAGGGGCAGGAATTCGCCGAACGGCGGCACCGTCACCATCACCTTGCGCCGCTCGGCCGCCTCGATGCGCTCGCGCAGCGCCGAGACCAGCTCGTCCGGCACGTCCTCGCGCTCGGTGATGAGCCGGCGCAGCCGCATCGCGCCGGCCGTGCAGTCGTCGCGCACCCGGGGGTCGCCGGGGTCGGCGCCGTCGGCGAGCTGCTGCAGCAGCTCCTCGGCGACGTCGCGGATGGCGGCGTACCTGCGCAGCCGGTCGGTGTGGATGCGCTGGGCCGACTCGCGCAGGGCGTCGTCGGCGGCGAGCCGGCGGGCCAGCACGACCGCGTCCTCGGCGCGGGCGCGCAGCAGGTGGCAGCCCCACGCGTAGCCGAGCTGCATGGTGATGCCGCCGACGATGACGACGAGGTACTTGGAGACGGCGACGCGGTCGAGGGTGCCGGTGACGGCCATGGCGGCCAGCATGATGGCGGCGTTGCCGGCGAGGAAGGCGATCAGCTCGCGGCGCCAGCCCGGCCGGCCCCACACCAGCATGACGCCGATCCAGCCGACCGAGCCCCACGCCCAGTCGTTGATGCCGAGCAGTTCGTGGGGCGGCAGCGCGGCGATCACCGCGACGTCCAGGGCGAGGGCGGCGACGGCCAGCTCGCGGATCCTGGACGGGCCGTGCGAGTCGCGGGCCAGCGAGCGCAGGGCGACGGCGAAGACGGCGGCGTAGGCGAGCCAGGCGGCGAGGTTCAGCCAGGGCAGGCGGAAGGACTGCCAGCCGGTGAGCGTGACGGTCAGGTTGTAGCCGAGGTGCCAGACGGCCGTGATGACGGCCGCGCCGAGCGCGGTGTAGCGGGCGTAGCGCTGGGCCACCTGCTCGATCTCCTCGGTCATGGCCGCCACCACAGGCTGACGCGGGTGCCCTGGGCGCTGGAGGAGATGCGGGCGCCGCCGTTGGGCAGCGAGCGCATCATGCCGAGGATGGAGCCGCGCACGCCGAACCGGTCGGGCGGCAGCCGGTCCTGGTCGAAGCCGCGCCCGCTGTCGGCGACCTCCACGACGATCTCGCCGCCGCGCCGGGTGGAGACGACCTCGGCCTCGCGGACGCCGGCGTGCAGGGCGACGTTGGCCAGGGCCTCGGTGACGGCGCGGGCGAAGCGCTCGGCGACGTCGCCGGGCACGGTCTCGGCGACGAGGCTGGTGCGTACGTCCAGGCCGTCGACGCGCCCGGCGACCTCGTCCAGGAGGGCGTCGAGCGCGATCGGCGCGGAGTCGCCGCCGGGGGTGTCGCGCAGCTTCTCCAGCGCCGCGAGGTCGGTACGGACCTGCGCGGCCAGCGTGGGCGTGGGCCGGTCGTAGGTGCCGAGCCCGACCATGCCCAGCGTGTGCAACGCGGTCTCGTGGATGCTGCCGACCTGCTTGAGCTGGTCCTCGCGGCGCAGCCGTTCGACCATGAGCGTGATCTCGGCGCGTACGCTGCGCTCCAGGAAGGCGTCGATGTCGGCGAACGAGCGGCGCAGCAGCGTCATCAGCACCACGATGGCGAGCAGTTGCACGAGGTGGACGCCGGTGGGCGCGACGACGTCCTGGGTGGCGGAGGCGAGGCGCACGCCGGCCGCGAACGCCCCGGCGACGGCGAGGCCGACCGGCACGGCGAGCGCGGGCCGCCAGGAGACGGCGGCGAGGATGATCGTCATCGTGACCAGCCCCGACACCCAGCTCGCCCCGCTGTCCAGGGCCTCCTCGGCGACCACGAAACGCTGGGCGAGGCAGAGCGCGAGCGTGACGGCCACATCAGCGGCCACCAGCCGGCGTGGCACCAGCTCCGTACGCCACCACACCCGCGTGAAGCCCGCCGTCAGGGCGAGGTGGACCGCCAGCAGCGGCACCAGCCAGGAGAGTGAGACCGGCGGGACGGCGCCGAAGGAGGCCGCGAGCACCGCCACCGCGCCCACCGCGCTGCGCGCGCCCGCGGCCGTTCTGGCGGTGGCCTTCTCCAACTGCCGGGTCGCGGAGTCGTACCTCGTGGAGCGGGGGTGAGACATGGGCCGTCCGCACACGATGGGAGCACAAGACGGGTCTCACGATAACGCAGTTCAAGATGGGCAAAAAGGATACGTAACGGGTTCTTCCGGAGAACCGGTAAGGCAGATCCCCGGCCGTCGCGGTGTTCGGGGTCATGGGTCGCATAACTGTTCGTCCTCGGGCCGGCGCGATGCGGGGTGCACCGCCCCTCCACACCCTGCTCCGGGCCGCTTTTCCCGGCATGACGGTCGAACAGCCGTCATGCCGACATGTGCCGTTATAGGCCCTCATATCGCTACGACGGCTGATCGGCCGTCAGTCGTCCGGTGTGGCAGGAGCGTCTACTTGCGGGTGCCGCGACGGGCGCGGCGGGAGGGGACCTCATGACGTTCTTCGTGATCTCGATACTGATCGGATGCCTGTCGGTGATGAACGTGCAGGGCAGGCGCGGGAAGTGGCCGCCGGGCATGCCGGTGACCAGGCCGCGGCTGGTGGCGGTGGGGGGCACGTTCGAGGGTTCGCGCGGGCGGCCGTCGGACGCGTACGTCATCCAGGAGCGGCTGGTCGCGACGGCCGACGGCGGGACCGGGCCGGAGGCGGGCCACGTGGCCGCCGCCCTGGCGCTGGCGGCCGTGATCGCGGGACGTCCGCAGCACGGGGGCCCGCGCGAGCAGGACCTGGACGATTACGTCCAGGCCGCGCATCGCGCCGTGCGCAACGCCGCGTCACGCAACCCGGCCATGAGCGACCTGGCCAGCAGCCTGGACCTGATCGTGCTGGACGGCGGGGAGAGCCCGCGCCTGCGCTTCGCCCACGTCGGCAACGGCGCGATCTGGCACTGCCCGCGCGGTGGGACGCCCGCGCCGCTCACCACGTCGCACTCCTTCGACGACGGGCCGCCGCTGCGCGCCCTCGGCCGGCCCGCTGGAATCAACGCCGGGATCGACGCCGAGGTCGGCGCCGTCGCGGTGCGGCCGGGCGACCGGGTGGTGATGATGTCGGACGGCGTCGTGCAGGCGCTCGGCGTCAAGCGGGTGACCGAGCTGCTGACCGGCAGCGCCTCGCCCGTCGCGTGCCTGGACCGGCTCTACGACGAGCTCGCCGCGGTCGAGCCGAAGGAGGACGCGACGGTGGTCATCGCCGACTTCGTGACGGTATGAGGGCGTCCGCCGGGAGTAGCCGCGCCGGACGAGCCGTTTGATCTAGGATTTTCCGGCATGAGCGCACCACCGGGCATCAATCCCAACATCCCGCACTCGGCCCGCGTCTACGACTACTGGCTGGGCGGCAAGGACAACTTCGAGGCCGACCGCCGGGTCGCGGAGGCCACGATGGCGGCGGTGCCGGGCATCCGTGAGAGCGCCAGGAACAACCGGGCCTTCCTCGGCCGCGCGGTGCGCCACCTGACGCGGCTGGGCGTGCGGCAGTTCCTCGACCTGGGGACGGGCATCCCGAGCCAGGGCAACACCCACGAGGTCGCCCAGGCGGAGGCGCCGGAGTCGCGGGTGGTCTACGTCGACAACGACCCGATCGTGATGACCCACGCCAGGGCGCTGCTGACCAGCACCGAGGAGGGGCGGACCGCCTACCTGGAGGCGGACGTGCGCGATCCCGCCGCCATCCTGGAGCATCCCGAGGTGCGCGAGATCATCGACTTCTCGCAGCCGGTCGCGCTCATGATGGTCGCCATCCTCATGCACATCTCCGACGCCGACGACCCGGCCGGGCTGGTCAAGGCGTACGCCGACGCCCTCCCCACGGGCGGCTACCTCGTGCTCAGCCACCTCACGCTCGATCTCGTGCCGCCGCGGACGGCCGAGGACTACCTGGCCGCCACCGCGCATCAGGCCATGCACCGCACCCCGCGCACCGGCGAGCAGATCGCCCGCTACTTCGACGGGTTCGACCTGGTGGAGCCGGGCCTCGTCGCGGTCTCCGAGTGGCACGACACCCCGCTCTTCCCTGACGAGCCCGCCTGGATGTACGGCGGCGTCGGCCGTAAGCGGTGATCCTCCCCCGATTGGGCTAAAGGGACCCGATACGAGGGACTTTGGTCCCTGCCGCCGGCCCGGCCGGGCGCGGGATGGTGATCCCATGTCCGCTGTTACCGCTGTGCCGGGGGTGCCCCGGTGACCGATCCCGGCGCGGGCGGCCGCCGCGCGCGGGCCGCCACTCTGGAGCCGCCGTTCGCGTCCGCCGCCGACGTGTGCGCGGTCGTGGGCGCCGCCGCCGCCGCGCCGTCCGTGCACAACACCCAGCCGTGGCGCTTCCACCGCGCCGACGACGCCACCATGGAGCTGTACGCCGACCTCGACCGGCTGCTGACCGTCACCGACCCGATGGGGCGCGGGCTCGGCCTGAGCTGCGGGGCCGCGCTGTACAACCTGCGGCTCGCGGTGCGGGTGACCGGGCACGACGCCCGTGTCAGGATCCTGCCCGACCCGGCCCACCGGCCCGACCTGCTGGCCACCGTGCACGCCGTGCCCGGCGAGCCGCCCACGGCGGACGAGCAGCTGCTGCACGACATGATCCCGCACCGGCGCACCAACCGTTTCCCCTTCGACGACCGGCCGGTGCCGCGGGAGGTCGTCGTCGCCCTGGTGCACGCCGCGCACGCCGAGTCCGCGACGCTGGTGCCGGTCTCGGGGCGCACCGCGCGGCGGGTGCTGGAGCTGATCGCCATGGCGGACGACACGCTGGCGGACGATCCGGCGTACCGGGACGAGCTGGCCCGCTGGACCGGGCCGGACGCGCGGGCCGACGGGGTGCCCGAGCACGCCGCGGGCCCCCGGCCGCGCGACGGCCGGCTGCCGATGCGCGACTTCGGCCGGCACGCCGGGACCGCGGAGTTCGAGCCGGAGCCGCAGCTCGCGGCCCTGTTCACACGCGGCGACGGGCCACGCGACTGGCTGCGCGCCGGGCAGGCGCTCCAGCGGGTGCTGCTCACGGCCACCGCGCGCGGGGTGGCGGCGTCGCTGTTCAGCCAGCCGCTCGACCTGCGCCCGCCGCAGCACCGCGGCGACCGGACCGGCGGCCCGTTCGGGCACGTGCAGATGCTGATCAGGCTGGGCTACGGCCCGCCGGTCCCGCGCGTGCCCCGGCGTCCCGTGGCGGAGGTCCTGGACTGCCGGGAGGCACGCGGTGCCTGACCCGCGGCTGTTTCCCGGGCTGCCTGCGCTGATCCAGGGCGGCATGGGGGTCGGCGTGTCCGGATGGCGGCTGGCCCGCGCCGTGGCCGCGACCGGGCAGCTCGGCGTGGTGTCCGGCACCGCGCTGGACGTCACCCTCGCCCGCCGGCTGCAACGCGGCGACCCCGGCGGCCACCTGCGCCGCGCCCTCGCCTGCTTCCCGGTGCCCGAGGTCGCCGAGCGCGTGCTCGCCCGCTACTTCGTGCCGGGCGGCACGGGCGAAGGGGTGCCGTACCGGCCGGTGCCGCGGCTCGGCCTGCGTGGCAACAGGGCGCGGGACGAGCTGGCCGTGGTGGCCAACTTCGCCGAGGTGTTCCTGGCCAAGGAGGGCCACGACGGGCCCGTGGGCGTGAACTACCTGGAGAAGATCCAGCTCGCCACCCCCGCCGCCGCCTACGGCGCGCTGCTGGCCGGGGTGGACTACGTGCTGGTGGGCGCGGGCATCCCGGCCGAGATCCCGCGCCTGCTCGACGACCTGGCCGAGCACCGCCCGGCACGGATCTCCGTCGCCGTGGCCGGCGAGGGCGGCGGGCACACCGTCGGGCTCGACCCGGTCGCGCTGCTCGGCCGCCGCCTGACGCCGCTCGCCCGGCCCCGGCTGCTGGCGATCGTGTCGTCGCACGTGCTGGCCGCGTACCTGGCCCGCTCCCCCGCGACCCGGCCGGACGGGTTCGTCATCGAGACGCCGGTGGCCGGCGGCCACAGCGCGCCGCCGCGCGGCCGGATGACGCTCGACGAGGCCGGCGAGCCCGTGTACGGCCCGCGCGACGCGCCCGACCTGGCCAAGGTGGCCGCGCTGGGCCTGCCGTTCTGGCTGGCCGGCGGCTACGGCACGCCCGGCGGCCTGGAACGGGCCTGGGCGGCGGGCGCGGCCGGCGTCCAGGTGGGCTCGGCGTTCGCGCTGTGCCGGGAATCGGGGCTCGACCCGCGGCTGCGGCGCAGGCTGCGCGAGCGGGCCGCGGCCGGCACGCTCCAGGTCCGCAACGACCCGCTGGCCTCGCCCACCGGCTTCCCCTTCAAGGTGGCCGAGGTGCCGGGCACGCTGTCGGACCCCGAGGTGTACGACTCCCGTCCCCGGCTGTGCGACCTCGGCTATCTGCGCACGCCGTACGAGCGGGCGGACGGCTCGCTCGGCTACCGCTGCCCCGCCGAGCCGGTGGACGTCTACGTCCGCAAGGGCCGGCCCGCCGAGGAGGCGGAGGGGCGGCGCTGCCTGTGCAACGGCCTGCTGGCCGCCATCGGGCTCGGCCAGCACCGCGCGGACGGCTACGCCGAGCCCGCGCTGCTCACCCTCGGCCAGGACGCGGGGTTCCTCGACGGCCTGCCCGAGGAGCACTCGGCCGCCGACGTGGTGGCCCACATCCTGCTCCAGGCCCACGTGCAGGCGCGCCCGGCGGGGCCGCTCACGTCCCGGATCCGGCCGCGTGCTCCGTGGCGATCGGCGTGATGCGGTCCCACGTGGACAGCGGCAGCATGATCACGGAGGCGGGGAACAGCCCGTGCTCCTCGTGGTCGATGTGCTGCACCAGCAGGTCCAGCGCGGCCGACACGGCGGCCCAGTCGGGCGCGGTCCGGTCCACGGCGGCGAGCACGCCGTGGATGGCCCCGTGCTCGGCGCACAGGCGCTCCACCTCGGCGGCCAGCGTGCCCTCGGCGCGCAGCTCGGCGAACAGGCCGTCCTCCTCGGTGGCGGTGTGCGGGAGCAGCCGGGCGAGCAGTTCGTCCAGGAGGGCGACGGCCTCGGCCTGCCGTCCGGCGCGGACGGCCCTCCGCAGCTCGCCGGCGCATTCCTGGATGTCCCAGTGCTCCTGGGACAGACGGCCGATGAGCGGGAACTCCCGGCAGCCGCAGTAGTTGCACATGTCCTGTCCTTCCTGCGACGACGACGTCACCTCTCCGTGCTTCGAGCCTGCCGGACCGGCGACCGGCCCGGACAGGGCCGAAGGTCCCCTGCCCGAGGCCGTACGTCCTAAGTCCCGACCGCCCGCAAGCCCGCTCAGCAGGGCGAACGCCCTGGACCAAAGCTCCGCGCCGGGGGACTTCCGGCCCTGGGGACGGGGCGGCCCGGTGCGGTCCCATGGCGGTGGAGGTAGGAGCGGATCATGATGCGGATCAGCGTGCGGGACGTGATGACCACCCGGGTGGCCGCGGCCGAGGCGGGGACGCCGTTCAAGGACCTCGCCGCGCTGCTGGTGGGCCGCGGGGTGAGCGCCCTGCCGGTGCTGGACGGGCAGCGGCGGGTGATCGGCGTCGTCTCCGAGGCCGACCTGCTGCGCAAGGAGGAGTTCCGGGAGCTGTACCGGGGAGAGGGCTACCGGCCGCGGCTGCGGGCCCGGCTGCGCCGGCTGCTGGCCGGGCGCGGCGAGGACGGGCGGCGCAAGGCGGCGGGCGCGACGGCGGCCGAGCTGATGTCGTCGCCGCCGGTCACGGTCGCGCCGGAGACCTCCACGGTGACGGCCGCGCAGCTCATGGACGCGCGCGGGGTCAGGCGGCTGGTGGTGGTGGACGAGGAGGGGCGGCTGCTGGGCGTCGTGGGCCGGCGGGACCTGCTGAAGGCGTACACGCGGGACGACGCCGAGCTCAAGCGCTGGGTCGAGGACGCCATCCCCGAGCGGTGGACCGACCGGCGCGGCATCACGGTCGAGGTGCGGGACGGCATCGTGACGCTGTCCGGCCGCACCGCGACCCGCACCGAGGCGACGGCCGCCGTGCACCTCGCCAAGGGGCTCGGCGGGGTCGTGGACGTCCGTCCGGCCCTCTCCTGGCGGCGGGAGGGACGCGGGAGCCCGTCCGCCCGTTCATCCGTTTAAGGTTCAAGCTGTGATCGCATGCGGGAACGGGACGGCGGAGTGAGCACGACGGTCGGAGCCGGGCGGAAGACGCGGACGGAGCGGGCGGAACGGCCGAAGCGGCGGCGGCGCAGGCGGTGGATGTCCTGGACTTTCGTCACGCTGCTCGCCTTCTGGGCCCTGATCAGGGCCGGCGGGCTGGAGATGGGGTCGTTCCTGACCCAGTTGATGACCGTGACGCTCTACGGCGCGGTGCTCGCGGCGCTGACCGCGCTGCTGCTCGCCCGCCGCAACCGCCCGGCGGCGCTGGTCGCGGCCACGGCCTGCGTGGTGCTGGCCGCCTGCGTCGCGCCGCGGCTGACCGCCGAGGAGCAGCCGGCCGCGTCAGGGCCGGTGCTGCGGGTGCTGACGGTCAACCTGTTCGGCAGGGCCGACGCCGCGGCCGTGGTCGACCTGGTGCGCCGCGAGGCCGTGGACGTCTTCACGGCGCTGGAGCTGAGCCCGGAGCAGGCCGAGCGGCTGGACGCGGCCGGGCTGTCGCAGCTGCTGCCGTACCGGGTGCTGCAGGAGGCGCCGGGCCCGATCGGCAGCGGCATCTACGCGCGGCGGCCGCTGAAGGAGCTGCCCGACCTGTTCAGGCCGATCGGCCACAACATGCCGGCCGCCGCGCTGACCCTGCCGGGCGGGGCCGCGGTCGAGGTCGTCGCCGTGCACCCCGACCCGCCGCTCGGGCGCAAGGAGCCGGGGTGGAACGCCGCCCTGGACGCGCTGCCGCCGCCCGCCACGACGGGCGCCATGCGGGTGCTGGCGGGCGACTTCAACGCGAGCATCGACCACCGGGCCTTCCGCGAGCTGCTGGAACGCGGCTACGTCGACGCCGCCGCGCAGGTGGGCAAGGGCCTGGTGCCGACCTGGCCGAACAACCGGCCGGTGCCGCCGATCATCGCCATCGACCACGTGCTCGCCGACGAGCGGATGGCGGTGCGCCGGGTCGAGGTCGTGGACGTGCCCGGCACCGACCACCGCGGCGTGCTCGCCGAGCTCCGGCTGCCGTGATGTCACCTTCCGGCTAGTTCGAAAATCCGTTCGAGGATGGCATCGTCCCTCGAGGGCTCAACCGACCGAGGGGACACATCCATGCACTTACGAACCATCCGCCCTGCCGCCGCGCTGCTGGTCACGCTGCTCACGCTCGCCCTCACCGCCGTCCCGGCGCGGGCGGGCGGGCCGACCCTGGTGGTGCGGTGGAACCAGGCGCTGCTGTCGGCCGTGCGCGGCGGCACGCTCGGGCCGCCCATGGTGTCGCGGGCGCTGGCCATCGCCCACACCTGCGCGTACGACGCGTGGGCGGCCTACGACGCGGTGGCCGTCGGCACCCGGCTCGGCGGCACGCTTCGCCGGCCGCCCGCCGAGCGCACCGAGGCGAACAAGGCCGAGGCCATCAGCTACGCCGTCCACCTGGCGGCCACCGACCTCTATCCGGGGCAGCGCGCGACGTTCGACGCCCTGATGGCCGAGCTCGGTCACGACCCGGCCGCCCCGGACAGCCAGGCGGCGCAGACCGGCCTGGCCGCCTGCCAGGCCGTGCTCGACCACCGCCACGCCGACGGCTCCAACCAACTCGGCGGGTACGCCGACACCACCGGCTACGCGCCGGTCAACGCCCCCGTGGTCGTCGCCGAGCCGCTCACCACGCTCGCGCAGCCGGGCCGGTGGGCGCCGCTCACCTACCGCAACGCGGCGGGCGCGCTGGTCACGCCGCCGTTCCTGGTCCCGCACTGGGGGCAGGTGGCCTCCTTCAGCGGGTCGGCGCGGGCGCTGGCCGACGCCGTTCCCGCGCCGGCGCCGTACGGGTCGGCCGGCTGGCGGGCGCAGGCGGCCGAGATCGTGGCGACGACGGCCGCCCTCGACGACCGGAGCAAGTCGATCGCCGACTACTGGTCCGACGGGCCCGCCAGCGAGACGCCGCCCGGTCACTGGTGCCTGTTCGCGCAGCAGGTCTCGGCGCGCGACCGGCACGGGCTCGACCAGGACGTGAAGCTGTTCTTCGCGCTGGCCAACGCCGGCATGGACGCCGGGATCGCCGCCTGGGAGGTCAAGCGCGACCACGACAGCGGGCGGCCGATCACCGCGATCCGCGACCAGTACCGCGGGCAGCGGATCCCGACGTGGGGCGGGCGGACCGTGGACGGGGCGCTGTGGGTGCCCTACCAGCCGGCGACGTTCCCGACGCCGCCGTTCGGCGAGTACGTCTCGGGCCACAGCACGTTCAGCGCGGCGGCGGCCGAGGTGCTGCGGCGCTTCACCGGCAGCGACGTCTTCGGCGGTCAGGCCGTCGTCGCGGCCGGGTCGTCGAAGGTGGAGCCCGGGGTGACGCCGGCGCAGGACGTGACGCTGCGCTGGCGCACCTACAGCGAGGCCGCCGAGCAGGCGGGGCTCTCGCGCCGCTACGGCGGCATCCACTTCAGGGCGGGCGACCAGGAGGGCCGGGCGCTCGGCCGCGCGGTCGGCGACGCGGCGTGGAAGCGCGCGGCCGCGTACTGGACGGGCCGCGGCTGACCGGCCACATGGACGGCGCCCGCCCCCCGCGGTGGGGGCGGGCGCCTTGGGAAGACCGGGAGAGTGGCTGGTCAGGCCACGTTCTCCGCGGCCAGGCGCTCCAGCGTCCCGAGATCGAACGCGCCCGACTTGACCGCCGTGGTGAACGCCTCCCAGTCCCGCCTGGGCACCTCGAACACCAGCTCGGGGTGGTCGGCGTGGACGAGCTCCACGTGGTCGTTGATCCGCTTGGCCGCGACGCGGCCGGCGTCCTGAGTCATGTCGCATTCCTTCCTTCGTGAGCACTGCGGAGGAATCCGCCCCGGCCGCCCGTTCGCAGGCCGGCCGGGGCGGTGGCAGCAGCGTCGCATCCCCGTCCGGGATTCGGCCACCGCCACCTCGCGCACTCAGGGTGACAAATTCACCACTCGGAGTTTGTTGTCTTCTTCTCCGGAGCAAGAAAGATGTCATCGCCGGGGCATGATCCCTGTCATCCCCAACCGGTGACATCGCCGACTTATCCGCACGACCCTCGCCCGCGCATGCTGAGGCCATGACTTCTCGCCGATTCCCCACGAGCGCCCCGCGCGCGGCCCTGGCCGCCGCGATGGGCGCGCTGCTCGCGGCAGGCACCCTGGCCGGACCGGCGCACGCGGCCGGCGGGCCGGACCGGCAGGCGCTCGACCGGACGCTGGACGCGGTCCACGCCGCCGGCATGTACGGCATCTACTCGGAGGTCCGCGACGGCGGCCGGACGTGGAAGGGCGCGTCCGGCGTGGCCGACGTCGCCACCGGCCGCCCCGTCCGGCCCGACATGGTGCACCGGATCGGCAGCATCACCAAGACGTTCGTGTCGGTCGCGATCCTGCAGCAGGTCGCGCGGGGCACGATCGAGCTGGACGCGCCGGTGGGCCGCTACCTGCCCGACCTCGTCCCCGGCGAGCGCGGCCGGCGGATCACGGTGCGGATGCTGCTGAACCACACCAGCCACATCGCCGACTACATCCTCCCGGCGTTCCCCTCGCTGCAGGAGGGCTCGGTCAAGAGCCTGGACGACAACCGCTTCCGCCGCGTCGCCCCCAGAGAACTGGTCAGGATGGGCCTGGCCGCCACGCCGACCGGGGAGCCGGGGGCGCTTCCCGGGTCGTACTCGAACACCAACTACGTGCTCGCCGGCCTGCTGCTGGAGAAGGTGACCGGCGGCGACGCCGCCGATCACATCACCCGGCACGTGATCAGGAAGGCGGGCCTGCGGCACACGTCGTTCCCGCGCTCGCCGCACATCCCGGGGCCGCACTCCGGCGCGTACGAGTCGTGGTACGGCTTCTTCGACCCGCCCCGCGACTTCAGCGTCTACGACATGTCGTGGGCGAGCACGGCCGGGGCGATCACCTCCACCATGGACGACCTCAACAAGTTCTACCGGGCGCTGCTGCGCGGCGAACTGCTGCCTCCCGCGCAGCTCGCCGAGATGCGCACGACGGTGCCGGTGCTGGCGGCCGGCTACACCATGGACTACGGCCTCGGCATCTACGCGGCCGACCTGCCCTGCGGCCGGTTCTGGGGGCACGACGGCGGTGTGTTCGGCATGGCCACGCAGTCGCTGGCCAGCGAGGACGGCGAACGGCTGATCTCGTACGGCGTCAACCGCACGAAGTATCAGCAGATCGACGAAGGCGGCATCGTGCTGCACGAGATGGACATCGCCCAGGCCAGGCACCTGCTGGTGGCGCTCTGCGGGTCGGACTTCGCCGGGGACGCCCCCACCGCGAGGACGGCCTCCGAGGCGTCGTTCCTGCCGTTCCGCGCCGACCGGGGGATGCCGGTCCGGCCGTGACGCCGGGCCGCGGGTGTGTCGTGGGTCACCTCCGTCGTGTGGATTCCTGCACAGAAGATCTCCCGCTATCTCCGTAATGTCCGTGCTGCCGGACAGCACCCGGCAGCACCGACACGGGGAGGAACCCACAATGCGCAAGACCCTCGCCATGGCGACCATCGCCGGCTCGATGGCCCTGACCGGCCTCGCCGTCGCCCCCGCCGCCCAGGCGACCAGCTCGACGACCGCGAGCGCCCACGTCACCACCTGGGGCAAGTTCTTCTCGAGCGACCACAAGGCCTACACCATCGGCAAGACCTGGAAGCAGCACGGCAAGGTCTACACGAAGTGGTACGGGGTGGACAAGCGCGGCGGCAAGAAGGGCTGGGTCTGGTTCGAGTACTACAAGAACGGCTCCTGGCACCGCTTCAACCACGCCTTCGACGGCAAGGTGGCCGGCGCCTGGAACGGCCGGGGGATCAAGAAGATCTACACGTTCACCTGCTGGGCCGGCAAGTTCGACAACTGCGGCAAGAAGTACCGCATCTACTGATGGATCGATCAGAGGCCCGGCGAACGCCGGGCCTCTGGCCGTTCGGCGTCAGTGCGTGAACGCCTGGAACTCGGCGGCCCGCACCTGCTCCCGCTGCGGGCTCGCCGTGGCGCAGTCCGTCGCGGAGGTCGGGTCGGCGTCCTGCTCCCCCGCGTACAGCGGGTTGCCGGTGCACTGGGTGCTGACCACGCGCAGCATCAGGTGCGTGGCCTTGGCCGGGCGCACGTCGAACGACTTGATCAGCAGGTCCGAGCCGCGCGGGCGCGGCAGCGCGGTGTCGAACACGTCCTTCTTGCTGGTGTGGATCCTGGTGAAGCCGGCCGGGTCGGCGCAGTTCGCGCTGCAGGCCAGCACCTCGAAGGCGCGCAGGGCGGAGAAGCGGTTCTGCCCGCCGGGGTCGGCCGGGTCGGTCACCGCGGGCCGGAGCATGGCGCTCACCTGGACCCTGCGGACCGTGACGGGCTCGTCGCCCGCGAGGTCCACGACCACCGACTTGCCGGCCGGCGCGCCGGAGAGCGAGGCCCAGTTCGTGGCCTCGGTCTCGTCGATGAGCTTGGCCTGGTTGACGCCGTCGCCGCTCGCCGTCGCGCCGCTCGCCGCCGCGGCGAGGTTGCGGGTCAGCGGCAGGGCCAGCGGCAGCGTCACGCCCGGCAGCACCGCGAACGTCAGCCGCCGGTGCCCGAACCCGGCGCCGGCCACCACGAAGTCGTAGACGCCCGGCGTCATCTCCACGGTGTCGCCGAGCGGGGTGGCCGGGTCGGTGTCGGCGACCGGGACGGCGCGGGCCTCGTAGTCGCCGACGTAGAGGCGCAGCGCCGCGTCCTTCGCCTCGCCGAGCGGCTTCAGCCGCAGCGAGCCGTTCTTACCCGCCGGGTTGACGAAACTCGGGGTCGCCTCGCCGTCGTTCGGGCCGGTGCTCGCCGCGTCACGGCCCAGACCGTGCTCGGCGAACGCGCGCCACATGATGTCCTGGTTCGCGCCGCCGAAGCGGATCGCGTCGGCGGCGAGCAGGGCGTCGCGGTGGTCGACGTACGTGACCGCGCCCGAGGCCATCAGCAGCAGCGCGTCGAAGGAGAGCTGCGCCCAGCGGCGGTTGCCGGGGCAGCGCTCGACCGGCGTGCGGCCGTCGGCGCAGGAGCGCTGGAGCTTGTCCGTGCCGGAGCCGTAGCGCTTGACGAAGGCCGCCCGCACGTCGAACTGGGTGGCCGTCCAGATCTCGCCGTCGGCGTGGACCTGCTGGCCCACCAGGTCGTAGTTGAGGTCGCTGTAGTTGAGCAGCGACTTCGACATGTCGTAGTTGCGGATGCCGCGCTGCTTGTCGCCGGTGACGTAGCCGCCGATCACGTACGGGGTCGCGCCCGCCGGGCGGAAGGCGTACTCGTAGAGGTACTCCATGGCGAACAGGTCGGAGGTGCTCTCGTTCATGGCGCCCGCCTGGGCCCCGCTCCAGCCGGCGTTCGGGCCGCCGATCATACGGCCGGAGATGGCGTGCGAGTACTCGTGGGCGATGACCGACATGTCGTAGTCGCCGTCCACACAGGGCCCGTAGAAGGAGCCGGCGATCGGCTGCCACAAGTACATGTTCGTGATCGGCGCGGTGCCGTCAGGACCGGTGATCTGGTTGGCGTTGTCGCGTACGGACGCCACCCGCGCCCCCGCCTGGGCGTTGCCCTGCTCGGGGTCGCCGCCGAGGCCGCCGCGCCCGCCGTTGTCGGTCTGCATGTTCCACGCCGACTCGGTGAAGCCCAGCCGGTAGGACCAGTCGTGCATGCGGTTGTGCATGGCGTTGAGGTTGGCGATGGCCGCCTCCAGGTCGGCCTCGCCGGGCTGGTCGAGCGCGGCCGGGTCGCACTTGGCGGTGTACCAGGCGTTGCGCCACGGGTAGACGTAGTTCCTGCTCGGGGTGAGCACGTTGGAGCGGGTGCCGACGGTGAACGCGTCGCCGCTGGCGCGGTTCTCGTAGGTGCGGGCCGCGTTGCCGAGGCTCGTGCTGGTCGGCTCGCCGGTGGCGTGGTCCACGTCCCATGCCCTGCCGGTCGCCGCGTCGCCGCCGGTGGCGAGGTCGCAGCCGGGGCCGGCGGTGTGGCACCAGGTCTGGCGGGTGTCGGCGGAGGAGTAGTAGTCGCCGCGCGGGGTGGCGGGGAACACCCCCCACTTCGGGTTCTCGGGGTCGAAGTGGTCGACCAGGTTCTCGCGGGTGAGGACCGCGCCGCTGACCGCGTCCACGTGCGTCGTGTACGCCGCGGGCTCGCCGTCCGCGCCGCCGATCAGCACGACCTGGTAGGCCCGGTGCACGCCGTCCGGCGCGGGCACCGCCACCGCCGTGACCTTCTGGGTGACGGCCGTGGCGAGGTCGATGCCGCCGTCCCTGGCCGCGATCTCCAGCGCCTGCCGCTCGCTGATCGCGGCGGCCGGGGGCTCCTGCGTGGCACGTGACAGCGAGGAGGTGACGGACCGGACGGCGCCGTTCACCACGCCGACGGCGACCAGGCCGTCCACCCCCGCCGGCAGGCCGCCGAAACGCTGCCGCAGCAGGACGGCCGCGCCGTCGCCGATGGGGTTGACCGCGACCTTCTCCAGCGCGTCGACGGCCTCGGCGGACAGGCCGAAGACGCTCTCGTTCGCCTTCAGGTAGGCGCGGGCGGCCTGCTCGGGATCGGCGCCGAGACCCTGGGCGAGGGGTTCGGCGCCGACGACGGCGGCCGGGGTGCCGAGCTTGTTCCAGCGGATCTCGGCGGCGGGGCCGGCCCTGCGGGCGGTCGCGCCGGGCGGCGGCTCGACCCGGCCCTGACGGTTGTCCACGTCGGGCTTGGCGTGCTGCTCGGCCTGGAAGTCGTGGACGGGGGCCTGCCCGCCGGGTTCGCCCCGGGCCGGTCCCACGGGAGACAGTGCGGCCGCGACGAGCGCGGCGGCGAGGAGGGTGCTGCTGCGTAACCAGGACTTTGACGACACGTTGGTCCTCTCTGGCCGGCGGAGGACGCGCGGATCACGCGCGCCCTCCGCCAGAGGTAACACCGTGTTGACTGCCTGACAAGATCCCGGTCCGGGGGGACGGGCGCGGGCCTACGTCGCCGCGGGCAGGCGGACCTGCGGCGCGACGCGGTCGGCCCAGGCGGACACCACGGCCTCCAGGTCCGGGAGCTGTGACTCCAGGAAGGCCAGGCCGGGCGTCGGCACGGTGGCGCCCAGTTCGACCAGCAGCGGGCGCAGGTGCACCTCGACCGCCAGCGCGTGCTTCGGGTCGCCCATGACCAGCAGCGGCAGCGCGGTCTTCCCGGCCAGCGCGGCCGGGGGCAGCCGGTCGAGGAACGCCTTCAGCAGCCCCGTGTAGGTGCCCTTGTAGGTGGGGCTCGCGACGACGAGCACGTCCGCCTCCGCCACCAGCCCCAGCGCCGCCTCCACCCCCGGGGAGGCGGCGGGGGCCAGCAGGTGGGGGCCGAGCGCCGACAGGTCGGCCAGCTCGTGCGGCAGGGACGCGCCGAGCCGGGCGGCGACCGCCTCGGCCGCCGCGACGGCCACGGCCTCGGTGCGCGAACCCGCCCTCGGGTTGCCGACGACGGTGAGAACGGTCATGGGTTCGCCTCCTGGCGTGAGGTGGTGGTCATCCGGCGGCCACCAGGTCCTTGGCGTAGCGCGAGGCCGGGCGGGGCAGGCCGTAGTTCTCGCGGAGGGTGCGGCCCTCGTACGCGTGCCGGAACAGCCCCCGCGCCCGCAGCTCGGGCACCACGTGGTCGACGAAGTCGGACAGGCCGTGCGGCAGGATCGGCGGCATCACGTTGAAGCCGTCGGCCGCGCCGCCCTCGAACCACTCCTGGATCTGGTCGGCGATCTGCTCGGGCGTCCCTGCGACGACCCGGTGGCCGCGGCCCCCGGCCAGGCGGGCGAGGAGCCGCCGGACCGTGAGGCGCTCGCGCCTGGCCAGCTCGACGACGAGCTTGCGCCGGCTCTGCGCGCCCTCCGTCTCGACCGGCACGTCGGGCAGCTCCCGGTCCAGGTCGTCCTCGGTGAGCTCGATGCCGGTCATCTGGCCGAGCTGTGCCAGCCCGTACGCGGGGACGATCAGGTCCTCCAGCTCCTTCTCCAGCCGCAGCGCCTCCCGCTCGGTCGAGCCGATGATCGGCGAGATGCCGGGCAGCACCAGCACCTCCTCGGGGCGCCGGCCACGGGCGGCGACCCGGCGCTTCAGGTCGGCGTAGAACTCCCGCCCCTCCTCAAGGGTCTGCTGGGCGGTGAAGACGGCCTCGGCGTAGCGGGCCGCGAAGTCCTTGCCGTCCTCCGACGACCCGGCCTGCACCAGCAGCGGATGGCCCTGGGGCGGGCGGGAGGCGTTGAGCGGGCCGCGGACGGCGAAGTGCGCGCCCTCGTGCTCGATGGCGTGGATCTTGCCGGTGTCGGCGTAGCGGCCGGCCACGCGGTCACGGACGACGGCGTCGTCCTCCCAGCTGTCCCAGAGCTTGAGCACGACGTCCAGGAACTCCTCCGCGCGGGCGTAGCGGGCGGCGTGTGGGGGGCGTTCGACGCCGAAGTTGCGGGCCTCGGCCTCGCCCGCGGAGGTGACGATGTTCCAGCCGGCCCGGCCGCCGCTGATGTGGTCGAGCGAGGCGAACTTGCGCGCCACGTGGAAGGGCTCGTTGTACGTCGTGGACACGGTCGCGATGAGCCCGACGTGGTCGGTGACGGCGGCCAGGGCGGCCAGCAGGGTGAGGGGTTCGAGGCCGCCGAGCGCGTTGTGCCCGACGTGCCCCTGCAGGGCGAGCCCGTCGGCGAGGAACACCGAGTCGAGCGTGCCGCGCTCGGCGATCCTGGCCAGCTCCTGGTAGTGCCGGACGTCGGTGAGGCGGGCCGGTTCGGTGCTCGGGTGCCGCCAGGCTGCCTCGTGATGGCCGACGCCCATGAGGAAGGCGTTGAGGTGGAGCTTTCTCGTCACGTGGTCCTCCAGGTGGAGAAGCGGCGCTCGGCGGCGACCAGGAGCAGGTTCAGCAGCAGGCCGAGGACGGAGATGGTGATGATCCCCGCGTACATGTCGGGGATGCGGAAGCTGGACTGGGTGTCGAGGATGAGGTAGCCGAGGCCGGCCTTCGCGCCGACCATCTCGGCGAACAGCAGCACGAGGATGGAGGTCGCGCCGGCCAGCCGCACGCCGGTGAAGATCGCGGGCACGGCGGCGGGCAGGATCACCTTCTGGAACAGCCGGAACGGGCCGAGGCCCATGGACCTGGCGGACTTCACGAGCAGGGGCTCGACGGTCTTCACGCCGCTGATCGTGTTGAGCAGGATGGGCCACGAGCAGGCGTACAGCACGAAGGAGACCTTGGCGGGCTCGCCGATGCCGAGGATCAGCGTGAACACCGGCAGCAGCGCCACCGCCGAGGTGTTGCGGAACAGCTCCAGCAGGGGCGTCAGCAGGTCGGCGACCGGGCGGTACCACCCGATGAGCAGCCCGAGCGGGATGGCGAGCACGACGGCCAGGCCGAAGCCGGCCAGGGAGCGGCCCAGCGACGCCCCCAGGTGCTCGGGGAGGCTGCCGGTGACGAGGAGGTCGTACCAGGCGGCGAGGTCGTCCGAGAGCGGGGGGACGAACACCGGGTCCACGACGCCGGTCCTCGGCAGGATCTCCCAGGCGGCGAGGAGGAGCAGCACGGCGACCGTGTTGACCCCGGCCCTGCGCAGCCACGCGGGCAGCCGACCGCGCCGCCGGGTGGGCGGCGCAACGTCGTCCTTGGAGTCGTCGTCGGCCTCGTCGTCAGGGAGGTCGTACCAGTGGAGGTCGCCGGGCAGTGCGGCGCGGGTGTCAGCCATGGGTGATCGCCACCTCTCGCTCCTGCACCTGCGCTGCGGCGACCTCGTCGCGCAGCAGCGTCCAGATGTGGTGACGGTACTCGCCGAAGGCCGGGTCGGCGCGCAGGTCGCCCTCGCGCGAGTCGAACGCGACCTCGACGATCTCCTTGATCCGGCCGGGCCGCGAGGTCATGACGGCGACCCGCTGCCCCAGGTAGACGGCCTCGTCGATGCCGTGCGTGATGAAGATGACCGTCTTGCCGGTGTGCTGCCAGACGCGGACCAGCTCCTCCTGCAGCGACTCGCGGGTCTGCGCGTCGAGCGCGGCGAACGGCTCGTCCATGAGCAGCACGTCGGGGTCGAAGGCGAGGCTGCGGGCGATGGCGACGCGCTGGCGCATGCCGCCGGACAGCTCGTGCGGGTAGCGGTCCTCGAACCCGGCGAGGCCCACCAGCGCCAGGTGCTCGCGCGCCCGCGCCGCCCGCTCCCGCCTCGGCACGGCCTTGGCCTCCAGGCCGAACTCGACGTTCGCCTGCGCGGTGCGCCACGGGAACAGCGCGTACTGCTGGAAGACCACGCCCCGGTCGAGGCCGGGTCCGGTGACGGGGTCGCCGTCGATCAGGATCTGCCCGGACGTCGGCGGGGTGAGCCCCGCGACCAGGTCGAGCAGGGTGGACTTGCCGCAGCCGCTCGGCCCGACGAGCGCGAGGAACTCGCCCGCGCGCACGTCGAGGTCCACCCCGGACAGCGCGGTGAACGGCTCGGCGGCGTCCCTGACGTGGAAGGTCTTGGTGACGTTGCGGATGCCGATCTCGGTCATGAGGCGCTCCCGGCGGCGTAGGGGTTGAACGCGTTGGTGTAGAGGTCGTCCGGCTCGACCTGGCCGGGGCGCAGCTCGCCCTCGCGGGTGAGCCAGTCGATCCAGGTGGCGAACTCCTTCGGGGCGATGACGCCGCCCTTGCCGGCGATGCCGGTGCTCTTCCAGAAGCGGACGGTCTCGGCGCTCTCGTTCCGGCCGCGCTTGGCGATGATCCGCTCGAACGTGCCGACGACCTCGGCCCGCGAGTGCGTCTGCGCCCAGGCGACGGCCTTGGCGAAGCCGGTCACGAACGTCCTGGTGGTGGTCGGGTTGTCGGCGATGAAGTCCTCGCGCAGCACGATCGAGCCGGCGGTGAAGGGGCCGAACAGGTCCACGTCGGTGAACAGCGGCCGCAGGCCGCCGCGTTCGAGCGCCTTGTCCCTGAGCACGCCGCCGAGGGTGCCCGCGTCGAGCTGTCCCTGCCGGACGGCCTGCTCGGTGTTGACCGGCGGGATCACCACGAGCTGGACCTGCTTGATCTCGTCGGGGGTCAGGCCCTGGCGCTTGAGGTATTCCTTGATGACGGCCTCGTGGTGCGCGCCGAGCGTGTTGACGCCGATCTTCTTGCCGATGAGGTCGCGGGCGGTCCTGATCGGGCTGTCGTCCTTGACGTAGTAGCCGTTGAAGGTGTCCTGGTCGGAGCCGTAGTAGCCGACCACTGCCTTGATGGGGGCCCTGGCGGCCTTGAGCTTGACGATCGCGCCGTTGAACGCGCCGCCGAAGTCGGTCTGGCCGGTGGCGGCCGACTGGATGTCCTGGGGGCCGGAGGTGGTGTTGCCCACCCACTTGAGCTTGAGGTCGCCGAGGTAGCCGAGCTCCTCGGCCAGCTCGGCGTAGGTGACGGCGCCGGGGCTGCCCTGGTAGCGCAGCACCTTCACCTCCGACGTTCCGGTGGTCGCCTCGGCGCCGCCGCAGCCCGCCAGGACGGCGGGCAGCAACGCGGCCATGAGGGCATGTCTGGTCTTGATCACGGTGGGGTTCCTCGTCGGGGGGAGGGAGTGAGGGGTTCCTGGGTGCGTGATCAGCGACACTGCGCGCTGGCGACGTGGCCGTGGTCCACGTGCGGGCGCCGGGTCAGGTAGAGGCCCTGGCTCATGCGTACGAAGCTACGGCCCTCCTTTCTGAAAGTCAACTTTTCCTACTGGACATGCATGAAATTACTCGATCTCGTACGACACACTCGATCAGGGAGGCTCGATGATCTTCATTACCGCGAAGTTCCGCGTCAAGCCGGAGCACGCCGACCGCTGGCCGGAGATCACCGGGGAGTTCACCGAGGCGACCCGCGCCGAGCCCGGCTGCCTGTGGTTCGACTGGTCGCGCAGCCTTGACGACCCGGCCGAGTACGTCCTGGTGGAGGCGTTCCGCGACGACGCGGCCGGGGCGGCGCACGTGCAGTCGCCGCACTTCGAGCAGGCCCGACGGGATCTGCCGCAGTACCTCGTGGAGACGCCGCGCATCGTCAACACCACGGTGCCGCAGGACGACTGGTCCGAGCTCGGCGAGATGGCCGTGAAGGACTGACCCGGCCCTACCTCCTACACGTCGCCGTAGGCGAACAGCTCGAACGGCTCCCGCCCGGCCCGCGGCGTGAACTCGCGCGGGTCGGGCGGGCTCGCCTGGCCGCCGGAGTCGGTATAAGTCAGGACAAGTTTTTTTCCGGGTTATTGACGAAAAAGAGGTGACCTCGGCACACTCTCCGTCATGTCACTCCCCCGTGGCCCCCTGTCCCAGCTCCGGCGCGGGCACGAAGAGCTCGTGCTCGGCCTGCTGCGCAAGCACGGCCCGCTGAGCCGGGGCGAGCTCGGCAAGCTGTGCCGGCTGTCGCGCACCACGCTGTACGACATCCTCGCCGAGCTCGTCGCCACCGGCGCCGTCGTGCCCGCCGGGCAGCAGGACGACGGCCCGCGCGGCCGGGGCCGGCCGGCCGAGACGCTGACGCTCAACCCCGGCGCCGGGCAGGCGATCGGCATCGACTTCGCCCGGCGGGCGCTGCACGTGGCGGCGGTCAACCTGGCGCACGAGATCGTCGGCGCGGCCAGCGAGCCGCACGACGCCGACCTGCCGTGGGAGCGGCGGGTGGACCTGGCCGAGCGGCTGATCGGCCGGCTCGGCGGCGGCGACCTGCGGCTCGGCGCGCTGAGCGCGATCGGCGCGGGCGTCGTCGGCCCCATCAGCGACCCCGGCAGCGAGGGCGGGCCGGACGACGCCGGGGAGCCGCTCCCCCACCGGGCGCAGGTGCTGCTGCGGGAGCGGTTCGGCGTGCCCGTGCTGCTCGACAACAACACCCGCCTGGCCGCGCTCGGCGAGGCCATCTGGGGTGCGGCCGCCGGCGGCAGGGACGTGCTCTACCTGCGCCTGTCCCACGGCGTCGGCGGCGGCCTGGTGATCGACGGGTCGCTGCACCGCGGCGCGTACGGCCTGTCCGGCGAGTTCGGCCACATCGTGGTCGATCCGGGCGGCCGGCCGTGCTCCTGCGGCGGCACCGGCTGCCTGGAGACCGTCGCCTCGGTCAGGGCCGTCCTCGACGCCTACCGTGAGCGCGGCGGCCAGGCCGACGACGTACGCGGCCTGGTCGAGGCCGTGGGGCGGGCGGAGCCGGACGCGCTCGCCCTGCTGGCGGAGGTCGGCGCGGACATCGGCGCGGTGCTCGCGGCCCTGTGCAACGCGGTCGGCCCCGGCGTCATCGTGATCGGCGGCGAGCTGGCCGAGACCGGCGCCGCGCTGCTGGAGCCGATCGGGCGCACGCTCGACGCCCGGATCATGCCGATCTCCCGGCACCGGGTCAGCCTGCGCCGGGCCACGCTCGGCGAGGCCGCGGGCGCGCTCGGCGGCATCGCGCTGGTGCTGCACGAGTCGCCCCTGCTCTCCCGCTACCCGGCCGGCCCCGACCTCGCCGCCGGAGCTCCCCCGCCGTCCCCGCGGCACCACAACCTCGTGAAGGAGGGTTCATGACCCAGCTCACCACGCTGGGCAAGCCGGCGGCCCCGACGGCGCGGCGCGCCGCCGGGCGTCCCCGGCGCACGCTCGTGCTCAACCTGGTCGCGGTCGTCCTCGGCCTGCTCGTCTGGACGCTGCTGGCCACGATCGGCGTCCAGGGCCTGCCGACCCCGCTGGAGGT
Organism: Nonomuraea sp. AD125B; assembly: GCF_041402765.1. Classification (NCBI taxonomy): domain Bacteria; kingdom Bacillati; phylum Actinomycetota; class Actinomycetes; order Streptosporangiales; family Streptosporangiaceae; genus Nonomuraea; species Nonomuraea sp. AD125B. Next base: position 487,657 of record NZ_JBGLOU010000005.1, read on the forward strand.
CGCGGCCAAGACCGGCGAGCTGGTCGCGGACGGCACCCTGCTCCAGGACGCGCTCGCCAGCCTCCGCCGGGTGCTGCTCGGCTTCCTCATGGGCACGCTGCTCGCGATCCCGGTCGGCTTCCTCATGGGCTGGTACGCCACCGCGCGCGGCCTGCTGGAGCCGTACGTGCAGTTCTTCCGCACCATCCCGCCCCTGGCGATCATCCCGCTGGCCATCGTGCTGCTCGGCATCGGCGAGGTGCCGAAGGTCTTCGTGATCTTCCTGGCCGCGTTCCTGTCCAGCGTCGTCTCGACCTTCCAGGGCGTGGTGGACGTGGACAAGACGCTCATCAACGCCGCCCGCGTGCTGGGCGCGTCCGACCGGACGATCTTCCTGAAGGTCGTGGTCCCGGCGTCCACGCCGTTCATCCTGGTCGGGATGCGGGTCGGGCTCGGCTCGGCCTGGGGGACGCTGGTCGCCGCGGAGCTGATCGCCGCCCAGGAGGGGCTGGGCTACCGGATGCAGCAGGCCCAGCTCTACTACGACCTGTCCACGATCTTCGTGGGTCTCATCGCCATCGGCGTGCTCGGCCTGCTGATGGACCGCCTGCTGCTGCTCGCCGAGCGCCGCCTCACCGACTGGCAGGAGCGCCGATGAACGCCAAGATCTCCTTCAGGGACATCGTCAAGACCTATCCGATGAAGGACGGCGTCTTCACCGCGCTCGACCACGTCTCCCTGGACATCGCCGACCGCGAGTTCGTCACGGTCGTCGGCCCGTCGGGGTGCGGCAAGAGCACGCTGATGAGCATGGCCGCCGGCCTGACCGAGCCCACCTCGGGCGAGGTGCTGGTGGACGGCGCGCCCGTCCCCGGCCCTGGACCGGACCGCGGGGTGATCTTCCAGCAGTACGCGCTGTTCCCGTGGCTGACCGTGCGCAAGAACGTCGAGTTCGGCCTCAAGCTCATGAACCTGCCGCCCGACGAGCGCAGGAGGCGCGCCGAGCACGCGATCGAGCTGGTCGGGCTGTCGGACTTCGCCGACGCGCTGCCGAAGACCCTGTCCGGCGGCATGAAGCAGCGCTGCGCCATCGCCCGCGCGTACGCGGTCGACCCGCAGGTGCTGCTCATGGACGAGCCGTTCGGCGCCCTCGACGCGCTCACCCGGGTCCAGCTCCAGGACCAGCTCCTCGCGACCTGGAGCCGCGAGCAGCACACGGTCATGTTCATCACCCACGACGTGGACGAGGCCGTCTACCTGGCCCGGCGGGTGATCGTCATGGCCGCCCGGCCCGGCCGCGTCCAGCAGATCGTCGAGGTGGACCTGCCGTATCCGAGGACCGAGGAGATGCGGCTGTCGCCGGAGTTCGCGCGCATCCGCAACGAGGTCTGGCACGGCGTCTACCACCAGCCCAAAGCAGCTTAGAACCCCCCTGGAAAGGATCAACACGACATGCGCTCTCTTCGCCGCGCCCTCACCACCGCCGCCGCGGTGAGCGTCCTCGCGCTCTCCGTCACCTCCTGCTCAGACGACGGCGCCACCGTCCGCTTCGGCTACATCGGCGACTACAACGGCGCCAGCCTGCTCGCCGTCGCCCAGAAGCAGGGGCTCTGGGAGAAGCAGGGGCTCACCCCCGAGATCAAGGTCTTCACGAATGGACCGCTCCAGATCCAGGCACTCGGCGCCGGCGACCTGGACTTCGGCTACATCGGCCCCGGCGCCATGTGGCTGCCCGCCTCCGGCAAGGCCAAGGTCGTCTCCATCAACACGCTCGGCTTCGCCGACCGGGTGATCGGCCGGCCCGGCGTCAAGAGCATGCAGGACCTCAAGGGCAAGAAGGTCGGCGTGCCCGAGGGCACCTCCGGCGACATGGTGCTCAACCTGGCACTGAAGAAGGCCGGGATGACGGCCGCCGACATCCAGAAGGTCCCCATGGACCCGGCGACGGTGGTGTCGGCGTTCTCGGCCGGGCAGATCGACGGCGCCGGCCTCTGGTACCCGCTGATCGACACGATCAAGGAGAAGGTGCCGGACATGACGGAGATCGCCAGCACCCGCGAGTACCCCGACAACTCCTTCCCGAACGCCTTCGTCAGCGGCACCGACACCGACCAGGAGCTGACCACCAAGGTGATCAAGGTGCTGCAGGAGGCCAACGACTGGCGGGCCGCGCACCCCGAGGAGACCATCAACGAGACGGCCGCCCTGCTCAAGCTCGACCCGGCCAAGGTCAAGTCGGACGCGGCGAACGTCGAGGTCATGTCCACCGCCGACCTGGTCGCCAAGACCAAGGACGGCACGGTCGCCAAGTGGCTGAACAGCCTCGGCGACTTCTTCGTCGGCACCGGCCAGCTCAAGTCGCTGCCCGAACCGTCGTCGTACTACACCGGCGACCTCTACGAGAAGGCGTACGGCAAGTGAACCTGCTGTTCCTCATGACCGACCAGCACCGGGTGGACACGCTCGGCTGCTACGGCAACCCGCACGTGGCCACGCCCAACCTCGACCGGCTGGCCGCGAGCGGCACCCGGTTCGACCGGTTCTACACGCCGACGGCCATCTGCACGCCGGCGCGGGCCAGCCTGCTCACCGGGCAGGCCCCGTTCCGGCACCGGCTGCTGGCCAACTACGAGCGCAACGTCGGCTACCTGGAGGACCTGCGCGACGACGCGTTCACCTTCCCGTCCGCGCTCAAGGAGCGCGGCTACCAGCTCGGGCTGATCGGCAAGTGGCACGGCGGCACCCGCCGCAACGCCGCCTCCTACGGCTTCGACGGCCCCGACCTGCCCGGCTGGCACAACCCGGTGGACCATCCCGACTACCTCGCCTACCTGGAGGAGCGGGGGCTGCCGCCGTACAAGATCTCGGACCTGATCCGGGGGACGACGCCGAACGGCAACCCGGGCAACCTGCTGGCCGGGCGGCTGCACCAGCCGGTCGAGGCCACCTTCGAGCACTACCTGGCGACGCGGACGATCGAGCACCTCGACCGGTACGCCGCCGACGGCCGCCCCTTCTACCTGGCCGCGCACTTCTTCGGGCCGCACCTGCCGTACCTGCTGCCTGACGAGTACTTCGACATGTACGACCCGGAGCTGGTGGAGCTGCCGCCATCGATTGCCGAGACGTTCGAGGGCAAACCGCCGGTGCAGCGCAACTACAGCGCCCACTGGGCGTTCGACACCCTGCCCATCGAGATCACCCGCAAGCTCATCGCGGTCTACTGGGGCTACGTGACGCTCATCGACCAGCAGCTCGGCCGCATCCTCGACCGCCTCGACGAGCTGGGGCTGAGCGACGACACCTCGGTCTTCTTCACCGCCGACCACGGCGAGTTCACCGGCGCCCACCGGCTGCACGACAAGGGCCCGGCCATGTACGAGGACATCTACCGTATCCCCGGCATCGTCCGCGTGCCCGGCGCGCCGCCGCAGGTCAGGAACGAGTTCGTCACCCTCACCGACTGCACGGCGACGATCCTGGAACTGGCCGGCTGCGACCCGGAGCCCGCCGTGGACAGCCGCAGCCTCCTGCCCCTGGTGCGCGGCGAGCATCCGGAGTGGCCGGGCGAGCTGCTGGCCGAGTACCACGGCCACCATTTTCCCTACCCCCAGCGGATGATCCGCGACGACCGCTACAAGCTCGTCGTCAACCCCGAGTCCGTCAACGAGCTCTACGACCTGCACGCGGACCCGTACGAGCTGAGCAACCGCTACACCCACCCCGAGCTGGCGGGGGTCCGCCGCCGCCTCATGCGCAGGCTGTACGACCTGCTGCGCGAGCGCGGCGACAACTTCTACCACTGGATGACCCCGATGTACGACATCGGCGCCTCCGACTACGACCCCACGCTCAGCTCCTTCGAGAAGGAGGACGCCACCGGGTGATTCCCGTTGCGCATGGGACGGCGAAAGCCCTGCGACCCGCCGCCGAGTGTGTTTGACTCACGCGGTAATCACACCCTCTGGGAGGGTTTCACCATGGGGGAGTTCGTGGGGATCGACCCCAGCCGAGCACACGACCTCATCCGCCGCCTCGAAGCCGGCAGCCTGCTGCTGGGCGGCGTGCGTCCGCTGGTGGACGCGGCCGTGGCGGAGGCCGGCGACGACTGGGCCGGCCCCCCCCCCCGCGCGACCGCGCTGCGGCGGGCGCAGGAGTTCCTGCACGACGCGCGGCGGGAGCTCAGGTGGCGCATCGACGCCGCCGAGCAGCTGGTGCCGGTGCGCGAGCGCGGCCTGCTCACGGCCGTGTTCCCGTTCGCCTGTGAGGCGGAGGCCACGCGGGCGGCCGCCGAGACGGCCACGGCCGTTCTCGCGGCCCTCGCCACGGGCCGCCCCGACGAGGTCGAGCGCGCCTTTGCCGCCATCACCGGAGGCGAGGCGACGAACGGAGCACCCGGCGAAGCGGCCTCCGCGACGCCGCGCGAAGCGGTGGGTGATCCGGCCTATGCGGCGGCGTTGCTGGGCGCGCTCGGGCCCGGCGGCCTGGTTCTCGTTCTGCGTGGCTGGTCGGAGGTAGAGGTGCCCGGCGAACGCGACGGTCTGCCGCCCGCCGCGCTCGTCCGGGCGGCCTCCGCCTCCCCCGGTCTGCTGGCGCGGGCCTTCGCCGCCGCCGAGCGCACCGGCAGGCTCGGAGAGGAGTGGCGCGAGCTGCCCGCGACCGCTCCGGCCGACGTGCTGACCACGCTGATCGCGCTGGCCCGCCCGTCGGGCGCGTTCCTCAACGTGGTCGCGGTCGAGCTGCTGAACCGCCGCCCGGACGCCGGTCCCGACTGGAACCTGCACCACCTCGCGCACGCCTACCGCTCCTTCCCGGAGGCGCTGCAGGAGCTGCTGGCCGAGCACCAGAAGGAGACCGGCGTCCTGCTGGACGCCTACGCCCTCGGCACCCACCCCGCCTACGAACGGGCGCTCGCCGCGGCGCTGCGGCACGCGCTGGAGCCGGGCGCGGGCGCGGACGGCCTGCGCGAGCGGGCCTGGTCCGGCCTGACCGGCGCCCTGGACGCCGGCCACCGCCTGTGGCAGGACCTGGAGACCTTTCGCGAAGCCGGAGAGCGCGTATGACCAGCAAGCACCAACTCCTCCGGCAGGCCGCCGAGAAGGAGTCCCTGGCCTCCACCTTCACCCGCTACGCCCGCCGCCTGACCGGCGCGCTCGACGGCGTGCCGGCGCACCCGCAGGAGTGCGAGGCGTTCTGGACCGGGCCTGCCGCCGAACGGTTCGCCGAGCGGGCCGCGGGGCTGCGCCGCGAGCTGGCCGAGCTGGAGGACACCTGCCTGGCCACCGCCGAGAACCTGCGCCGCCGGGCCCGCCGGCTGCGCGAGGACGCCGCCGCGGCCGGCGGCCGGCAAGGCGACTGGCAGGGCGCGCAATAATCCGCAACCATTTGCGCTCCCACGCAAAAGGCTGACGAAAAACCGAAAGTTGCGCACATCTCCTTGTGGACCGGTGTGCGGGGGACCTACTGTCGCGTCACCCCCCGACCCTCGGACGCCCCGAGAGAAGTGAGCACCGGATGCGCCGTATCCCCCTTCTGGCCGTGTCGGCCTTACTCGCCGTCGCCGGGCTCGCCCCGGCCACCCCCGCGGCCGCCGCAGGACGGGCTCCCGTGGTGACGCGAGCGGGCCTGGACCCCGCCCTGGTCGCCGGCCGTGGCGCGGCGGTGGACTTCGCCGAGCAGGAGGCGGAGAACGCCGCCACGAACGGCACCGTCATCGGCCCCGACCGGACCGCGTACACGCTGCCGTCCGAGGCGTCGGGCCGCCGGGCCGTGCGGCTCGCGCCCGGCCAGCACGTCGAGTTCACGCTGCCGGCCGCGGCCAACGCCCTGACCGTGCGCTACAGCATCCCGGACGCGCCGGGCGGCGGCGGGATCACCGCGCCGCTGGAGGTCACGGTCAACGGCGGCGACCGGCGGACCATGACGCTGACCTCGCAGTACTCGTGGCTCTACAACCAGTACCCGTTCTCGAACGACCCCCAGGCGGACCTGCTGCACCCCGACTGGTGGATCACCGAGTGCGCGTGCGTGCCGAACGCCACCGCGCCGCCGCCGGTCGTCGCCAAGCCGTTCCGCCCCCACCACTTCTACGACGAGCAGCGGCTGCTGCTCGGCCGCGCCTACCGCGCGGGCGACCGGGTACGGCTGACCGCGCCCGCGCGCGGCGGCGCGGCCTGGACCGTCATCGACCTGATGGACTCCCAGCTCGTCGGCCCGCCGCGGCTGGTGCCGGGGGCGAACGTGGTGGCCTTCGGCGCCGACCCCACGGGCCGGCGCGAGTCGGCGGAGGCGTTCGACCGGGCCGTCGCCTTCGCCAAGCGGGCCCGACTGAAGGTGTACGTGCCGCCGGGGACGTACCAGGTGAACCGGCACATCGTCGTGGACGACGTCACCATCGCCGGCGCGGGGAGCTGGCACACGATCATCAAGGGCCGCGAGGTCGCGCTGCCCGCCCCCGCGCCCGACGGCTCCGTCCACACGGGCGTCGGCTTCTACGGCAGGCCCGCCGCCGAGGGCGGCAGCAGGAACGTGCACCTGTCCGGCTTCGCCATCGAGGGCGACGTGCGCGAACGCGTGGACACCGACCAGGTCAACGGCGTCGGCGGCGCGCTCAGCGACTCCACCATCGAGGGCCTGCACATCCGTCACACCAAGGTCGGCATGTGGTTCGACGGGCCGATGACGAACCTGCGGATCACCGGCAACATGATCGTCGACCAGGTCGCCGACGCGATCAACTTCCACACCGGCGTCACGGACTCGGTCATCGCGGGCAACGTCATCCGTAACACCGGCGACGACGCCATCGCCCTGTGGTCGGAGAAGAGCGCCGACGCGGGCAACCGCGTCGAGCGCAACACCGTGCAGTCGCCCGCGCTGGCCAACGGCATCGCCGTCTACGGCGGCCGGGACAACACGGTCTCCGGCAACCTGGTGGCCGACCCGGTCCGCGAGGGCAGCGCCCTGCACGCCGGCTCCCGCTTCGGGGCCGAGCCGTTCGAGGGGCGGCTGACGATCTCCGGCAACACCACGGTGCGGGCGGGGACGTACGAGCTGAACTGGAACATCGGGCTCGGCGCGATCTGGCTCTACGCCCTGGAGCGGGACATCGCCGCCGACGTGCGGGCCACCGGCAACCACTTCCTCGACAGCACCTACAACGCGATCATGCTGGTCAGCGAGTGGTCGGTGAAGGACCTGTACGCGATCACGAACGTGCACTTCAAGGACACCCGCGTGGACGGCACGGGGACGTCGGTGGTGAGCGCCCGGGTCAAGGGGTCGGCGACGTTCGAGAACGTGGACGCGCGCAACGTCGGCGCGGTCGGCGTGAACAACTGCGGCTCCTTCGGCTTCCCGTCCACCGGCTCGGAGTTCACGCTGACCGACCTCGGCGGCAACGACGGCGGCTGGCTCGCGCCGTGGATGCTGCCGAACACGATCACCTGCGACGACCGCCCGCCGGTGGTGCCGCCACCGCCGCCGTCCCGCTGGTGACCCGGAGCGCTATCCGCGCATGCCCTCCAGGCCCCTGACCACGGTGGTGGTCAGGGTGCCGACCTCGCCGATGCCGATCGTCACCGTGTCGCCGTCCTGGAGGGTGAACGGCAGGTCGGGCACCAGGCTCGTGCCCGTGGCCAGCACCGCGCCGTCGGGGAAGACGTCCGCGCGGAACAGGTAGCCGGCCAGCTCGTCGAGGCGGCGGTGCAGGTCGGAGGTGGACGACTTGCCGTCCCACACGGTCGCGCCGCCGCGGGCGATGGTGAGCGTGATGTCCAGCGCGTACGGGTCCGCGACCTCCCACGCGGGCCGGATGGCCGGGCCGACCGCGCACGCGCCCAGGTAGATCTTGGCCTGCGGCAGGTAGAGCGGGTTGACGCCCTCGATGGTGCGGGAGCTGACGTCGTCCACGACCGTGTAGCCGACGATCTCGCCGGCCGCGTTGAGTACCAGGCCGAGCTCCGGTTCCGGCACGTCGATCTCCGAGTCCGCCCGCACCGCGATGCGGCCGCCGTCGCCGGTCACCTTCCAGGCGACGGACTTGAAGAACAGCTCGGGCCGCTCGGCGTCGTAGACCAGCTCGTACACGTCGGCGGCCCGCTCGCTCTCCAGCACCCGCGCCTCGCGCGAGCGCCGGTAGGTGACGCCCGCCGCCCACACCTCCATCAGCCCGTCGACCGGGGCCAGCCTGCGCACCGCCGCCGAGGGGTGCCGGGCGCCGCCGGGGGCGGTGACGCGCTCGCGCAGCTCCGCGGCCGGCAGCCGCAGCAGCTCGCCTACGGTGGTGACGCCGGACAGCTCGGTCACGTGCTCGCCGTCGTCGACGCCGACCGCGTCGGCGCCGGACAAGGGGCTGACGAAGCGTACGATGTGCATGCCTGCTCCTAGCGCGAAAGTCCCGTTCGACAGCAAGTCTCCCCCATCACGCCTTTCGCCGTCGCGTCAGACCACGTCGAAGTCGGCCATCATCGCCATGTCCTCGTGCTCCAGGTTGTGGCAGTGCAGCATGTACCTGCCGCGGTGACCGGCGAAGCGAGCCAGCACGTCCACGACCTCGTACGGCCGCACGTCGACGGTGTCCTTCCAGCCGCCGTCCGTCGCCGACGGCGGCCGCCCGTTGCGTGCCAGCACCAGGAAGTGGGCCAGGTGCAGGTGCACGGGATGGTGGAAGTCGCTGGTGAAGCGCCAGATTTCGGCGGTGCCGAGCCGGGGCCTGGCCAGCGGGACGCCGGGCCGGTAGGGCTCGCCGTTGATCGTCCAGGCGGTCTCGCCGCGCCGGAAGTCGAACCGGCGGGTGGCGACCGCCGGCCCCACGTCGGCGGGACGCATCGCCCTGCGGGAGAGCGCCTTCGGCACGGCGCTGTCGTCGGCGGCGCGGCGGGCGACGACGAAGCGCACCACGTTCCCGGCGGAGCCCTCGCCCAAGGCGTTGACCAGGGTGACCGCGGTGCCGACGGGGTAGGCGGAGAAGTCGACCAGCACGTCCTGGCGCTCGCCGGGCGCGAGCGGGATCTCCTCGTGCGCCACTGGCGCTGCCAGCAGCCCGGCGTCACTGCCGATCTGCACGAACGGCGTGCCGCCCGGCGCGAGCCGCAGCAGGTAGCGGCGGGCGTTGGAGGCGTTGACCAGGCGCAGGCGGTGCCGGGTCGCGGTGACCTCGGCGACCGGCCAGGGAGCGCCGTTGACGAGGACGACGTCGCCCGCGACGCCCTCCATGTGGTCGCCGCCGAAGTGCCCGCCCGCCGCGTGGTCGGGGTAGCGGAAGGAGCCGTCCGCGGCGAAGGAGCGGTCGCAGATGAGCAGCGGCAGCTCCCGCTCGCCCCCGGGGAGGGGCAGGGCGTCCTCCTCGTCGTCGCGTACCAGGGCGAGGCCGGCCAGGCCGCGCCACACCTGCGGGGCCGTGTGGTCCATGCGGTGGTCGTGGTACCAGAGGGTGGCGGCGGGCTGGTCCACCGGGTAGCGGTACTCCTTCACGCCCTGATGGTGGGTCTCGGGGTGTCCGTGATGGTGGGCCGGGTAACCGGCGGGGACGACGAGGTCGGTGGGGTAGCCGTCGGCGTCCGGCGGGTTGACGCCGCCGTGCAGGTGGGTGGAGGTCGGGACGGGCAGCTCGTTGCGTACCGCGACGGTGACCGGCCGGCCGCGCCGCAGCTCGAACGTGGGGCCGGGGAAGGTCCCGTCGTACCCCCAGATCGGGGTGCGCAGGCCCGGGAGGATCTCCGCCTCGGCCGCCCGCTGGGTCACCTCGTAGCGGCCGGGGCCGACCGGCCGGGCGGGCGCGGGCACCGGGAGCGGCACCGTGAACGGCCTGGGCAAGGGCGCGAGGCTGGGCAGCAGCTCGCCGGAGCGCGCCCCGCACCCGGCGGCGGCGAGCCCGGCCGCGCCGAGCGCCCCCAGGAACGCCCTCCTCGACAGCCCGCTCATGCCGCGCTCCCCCGGCCGAAGCGCCAGGTCCAGGCGGTGAAGACGGCCGACAGCCCGAAGACGGCCATGCCGAGGGGGAAGTGCAGCGCGATGACCCGCCACTGGCCGAGCGCCACCTGGACCGTCTCGGCCGCCACGATCCCCAGGCTGGCCAGCGCCGGCCACAGGGGGCCGCGGGCGGGCCGCCACAGCAGGACCGCCGCCAGGAGTTGCAGGTACAGCAGGCTGTGGGTGACCCCGGCGTTGTCGCGGTGCCAGGCCAGCAGGTCCACGTCGCCGGTGACGAAGAGCCCGGCCAGCGCCGCCTGGGCCAGCACGCCGGCCAGGTGCGCGGTGGCGAGACCGCGCAGCGGCCACAGGACCCACGAGGGGATCGGGGAAGGGGTGGTCATGGGACGCCATCGTGCGCGACCGGGCCTCCCCCGGGCGTCGCCCGGGGGACGGCACTGGGGCGTACTCCCCGCGGAGTACGCCGGCCCGTTCCCGCCGCTGACGTACGCCCGCCGGACGACGCCCGGCCCGGCGGCGACGCTCTACGGTGTGGGCATGAGCAGCCGGAGAACAGACGCCCTGATCGCCGCGGGCGCCCTCGCCGGGATCGTCGGCGGCACGTACGCGAACCTGTCGTGGGCCGGTCCCGGCGAGCGGCCGCTCGACCCGGCGGGACTGATCCTGATCACCGTCACGGCGCTGTCGCTGGCCTGGCGGCGCGCGGCCCCGCTGACGGCCGGGATCGTCGCCGTCGCGGCGGGCGCCGTGTACTACGCCGCCCACTACCCGGGCGTGTTCGCCGCCGGGCCCGCGCTGGCCTCGATCTACACCCTCGCCTCGCTCGGCCGCCGGACGCAGGCGATCTGGCTGGCGGCGGGGCTGGCGCTGCCGGTGTACGGGCTCATGGCGCTGGCCGATCAGGACCCGTCGGTCGGCGACGGGATGACGCTGCTGAGCGGCTGGCTGGTCGCGATGGTCGTGATCGGCGAGGTGACGCGGAGCGGGCGGGCGTACCTGCGGGCGGTGGAGCAGCGCGCCGAGGAGGCCGAGCGCACCCGCGAGGAGGCGGCGCTGCGCCGGGCCGGCGAGGAGCGGCTGTGGATCGCGCAGGAGCTGCACGACTCGCTCACGCACACCATCTCCGTGGTCAACGTGCAGGCCGCGGTGGCGATGGAGCTGATGGACCGGGATCCGGCGCGGGCCAGGGAGGCGCTGGCGGCGGTCAAGGACTCCGGGCACGAGGCGATGCGCGAGCTGCGGGCCACGCTGGGCGTGCTGCGGCGGGCCGGTCCTGAGCGCGAGGCGGAGGCCGGGCTCGACGGGCTGCCCGGGCTGGTGTCCAGGGCCGGGCGGGCGGGGCTGCGGGTGTCGTACGAGGTGACCGGCGAGCCGTACCCGGTGCCGCCGGGGGTGGGGCGGGCCGCGTACCGGATCGCGCAGGAGGCGCTGACCAACGTGCTGCGCCACTCGGGCGCGGCGTCGGTCGCGGTGGCCGTCGGCTACGATCCGGCGGGGATCACGCTGGCGGTGGACGACGACGGCGAGGCCGCGACGGTCACGCCGGGGATGGGGCTGATCGGGATGCGCGAGCGCGCGGTCGCGGCGGGCGGCTCGCTGACGGCCGGGCCGGGCCCGGCCGGCGGCTTCAGCGTGCGCGCCGACCTGCCGGTGCCGGCGGTGGCGGCCAGGTGATCCGGGTCCTGCTGGCCGACGACCAGCCGCTCATCCGCGCCGGGTTCAAGGCGCTGCTGGAGCTGACCGACGACATCCGGGTGGTCGGCGAGGCCGGCGACGGAGCGCGGGCGGTCGAGCTGGCCCGGCGGCTGCGCCCCGACGTGGCGCTGCTCGACGTGCGGATGCCGCTGCTGGACGGCATCCAGGCCACCCGCAGGATCGGCGCCGACCCCGAGCTCGACGGCGTCCGCGTGGTGATCCTCACCAACTACGCGCTCGACGAGTACGTCTTCGCCGCGCTGCGGGCGGGGGCGTCCGGCTTCCTGCTGAAGGACATCGAGCCGGGCGACCTGCTGCGGTCGGTGCGGGTGGCGGCCCAGGGCGAGGCGCTGCTGTCGCCGTCGGTGACGCGCCGCCTCATCGAGGAGTACGTCAGCACCCCGCCCCGCCCGGCCGCCCGCCCCGAGGGGCTGGAGCGGCTGACCGAGCGGGAGCGCGAGATCGTCTCCCTGGTCGGCCGCGGCATGTCGAACGAGGAGATCGCCGCGCACCTGGTGATCAGCGCGGCCACCGCCAAGACGCACGTGAGCCGGTCGATGACCAAGCTGGGCGTGCGCGACCGGGCGCAGCTCGTCGTCCTCGCCTACGAGTCGGGGCTGGTCGTGCCGGGCGGCCGACCGTAGCGGGCCCAGCCTGTCAGACTCAGCCTGTCAGACTCAGCCCGTCAGCAGGACATAGGCGTTCAGCACCCAGATCAGCGTCCACAGCACGACGGCGCCGAGCCGGCCGTCCACCGTGCGGTCCCCGCTCATCAGGACCACCTCGCTTCCCCTTCCGCTCATCGTCGTCCTACCCGCTGACCGGCTTGCCGAGCGCGCTGCCGGCCAGCCAGTCCTCCCACGCCTTGGCCCACGGCGTCGGGCCGTTGCCGAAGCGCAGCTTCCTGGAGGTCCCGGTGACCTCGATGACGTCGCCGCGCTGGGTGAACTCGTAGAACCAGCGCGCGTCCTCCGGGCTGGCGTTGACGCAGCCGTGGCTGACGTTGCGGCTGCCCTGCGCGCCCGTGGACCACGGGGCGGCGTGGAAGAAGGTGCCGCTGTAGGTCATGCGGACGTTCCACTTGGTACGGATGCGGTATTCGCCCGGCTTGCCGACGGTCGCGGAGTCCATGATGGTCGTGGCGGCCTTCTCCTGCGCGATCATGACGCCGGAGTAGCTGTCGTCGCCGGGCTTGCCGAGACTGACCGGGATCGTCCTGACGACCTTGCCGCCGTCCCGCACCACGGCGCGGTGCGTGCTCGCGCTGACCTTCGTGATGTGCGAGGGGCCGACCGTGAAGCTCAGCTCGCGGTCCTTCGTGCCCCACACGTCCTCGCCCGCGCGCAGCCCCGCCAGATGCGCCACGACCGTGACCTTCTCCCCCACCGGCCAGTACTCGCGCGGCCTGAACTGCACCTCGCGCTCGCTCACCCAGCTCCACGCGCCCTCGACCGGCTCCGACATGCGCAACTCAAGCGCCCGCTCGATCCGCGCCCGGTCCGCCTTCGCGGTCACCGGCCGCGACAGCAGGAGCTGCACGGGCATCCCGACGCCGACCTTCTCGCCGTCCAGCGGCGACATGCCGCTCTCCAGCACCCGCTTCGGCTTGAGGGTGGTGAACGTGGCGGTCGCCGTGACCGGCTTGCCGTCGGCGCCCGTGGCCTCGGCGCTCACGGTGTAGCGGGCCGAGGGCCGTAACGGCCACCGGGGGCGCCAGGTGCCGTCGGCGGCGAGCGTGCCGCGCACTTGGCGGCCCTTCGCGTCGGCGACGCTCACGCCGGTGACCTTGCCCTGCGCCACCTTGACGGCGACGCCCGTGTCCGGCGGGACCTTCGTGGTCCCGTCGGCGGGCGTGATCGCCAGTCTGGCCACCGGGCCTCGCTCCGCCGGCGTGCCCGCGCCGCCCGGCCGCGCCTCACCGCCGATCCCGCCGGCTGACGTGCAGCCGGCGGTCAGGAGCAGCGCCGCGGCGAGGGCGCCGGCGATCGTCGTGCCGTTCCGCATGATGCCTCCCGCCTGAGGAGAGCGGACAGTCGCGCGTGTGAGCCACCGCCTCTTCCCCCGATGACGGCGGGCATGCGGATCACGGCCTCACGACCGACAATACGGACACCGGGACGACGTGGTTCATGCCCTTGGCGGCGCTCAGGCGAAGCGCTCCACCGTGACCGGGATCAGTCCCTGCCGGCGCACGGCCTGCCGGTGGTAGTTCAGCAGCGCCTCCAGCGTGGCCAGGGAGCCGCCGCCGAGCCGGGCGGTCACGTCCACGCACCAGGCGATCCCCGACCCGATGCGGCGCAGCTCCCATGTGAAGCCGTGTCCGCCGGCGCTGACGGACGCCTTGCCGACCACCCGCGGATCGTTCGTGGGCTCCAGCCGGAGCGCCGCCTGCGCGGCCGCGAGCCCGTCCGCGCCCAGCTCGCCGGCGAACAGGATGCGGTAGCGGCGGTCCCCGGCCTCCCCCGAGCTCAGCCGGAGCGGGGCCGTGGTGGGCAACGGCTGGCGGCGCCGGAAATGCTCGCGCAGCTCCTCCTCCTCGGGCAGCTCTCCCCCGCCGAGCCGCGCGTACGCCTCCCGCGCCGTGCGCCGGCCCGCCGGCCGTACCCGGGCGCGGAGCGCGCCGTCGGAGCGGATGAGCCTGCTGACCTCCGGCGCGGCCAGCCACTCCCCGGTCTCCGATCCCCACTCGGCGCTGTCGATGCCGGCCGCGGTGAAGTCCTCACAGAGGACGAACTCCTCCACGAGGACTCCCGCCAGGGACCGGTCATGTGCCGAGGTGGAGATCAGGTAGTAGTCCATTCCCCGCATGATCCTCGGCCCCGGATCGCCGGATCAAGTTTCCGCGCCGTGCCGGTGCCGGTCGCCGTCGTCGGTCTGACCGCAGGAGAAGGGAAGTGTGGCATCCGGGAGAACGGTTCACCGCGAACCAGGTGCGAGTGGCGGATGTCCAACCGATCGGGGATGGTCCCGGCGGGCGGGGCCGGCGAGTGGGGGATCGGATGAGCACGGGTGCGAGGCGGGGGACGGCGCGGGTGGCCGCCGTGGTGGCCATGGCCTCCGCGATGTGCGCGACAGTCCACCAGCGACTGGACGCGGGAACGATCCAAGCCACCGCCCCGGCCCCGGCCGGCAGCGCCGGCATCGGTCCGGCGCTGCCGACCAGGAGCACCGCCACGGGCCTGGCCAGGAGCACCGGCGTGGCCCCGGCCGGCAGCGCCGGCCCGAGCCCCGCCCTGGGCACTGGCACTGCCCCGAGCGCCACCCCACGCCCCACCCAGCACCCCACTCAGCACCCCACCCAACACCCCGCCCAACACCCCGCCCCGAGCCCCACCGCGAGCTCCGGGGCGGGTGCGGCCGTCGCGGCGGAGGGCACGAGGCGGTCGGTCGACTGCCGGCAGGTCAAGTGCGTGGCGCTGACCTTCGACGACGGCCCCGGCCCGTACACCGACACGCTGCTGCGCCACCTCGCCGCCCACCAGGCGCACGCCACGTTCTTCGTCGTCGGCCAGAACGTCGCCGCCTACCCCTCCGTGCTGCGCCGCACCGCCGCGGCCGGGCACGAGATCGGCAGCCACACCTGGTCGCACCAGGACCTGACGAAGCTGTCCGCCGCCGGCGTACGCTCCGAGCTGGCCCGCGCCGACGAGGCGATCGAGGCCGCCGCGGGCTTCGTGCCGGCGCTCGTCCGGCCGCCGTACGGGGCCTTCGACGACGCCCTCCGCGTCAGGATCAAGCGTCCGCTCGTGCTGTGGAGCGTGGACACCCTCGACTGGCTGCACCGCGACAGCGCCCGGGTCGCCAGGGTGGCGATCAGGTCGGCCAGGCCCGGCAGCGTCATCCTGTTCCACGACATCCACCGGACGACCGTGCGGGCCATCCCCCGGGTGCTGAAGGCGCTGTCCGGGAAGGGGTACACGTTCGTCACCGTGAGCCAGTTGTTCGACGGCCGGCCGCCGCGCCTGGTCTACGAGGGGGACGCGCCGCACCGGAGCTGAACCCGGATCTGTCTGAACTTTTCCTGACACGCCCCCGTATCTGTCGGTGTGAGCGGTGGTCGCGTGTGAAACCCGAGCAGGAAGGACGCTTCGGCGGCACCGACAGCAGGGACGGCGCGCAGGCCGGCCGGGCCGGCCTGCGCGGCCCCCGCTCGATGGTGTTCGCCGTCGTCTGCGTGTACGCCGCGCTCGGCCTGCACACGCTGGCCGGCGGCTCCGGCGTCGGCCCTGGGCTGCTCGCCGCCGCCACCGCCGCCACCGGAGCGGGAGCCTTCCTCCTCGCCCGCCGCAGGCGCTCGCTCGGGACGCTGGTCGTGGCCGCCTTCGCCGCCCAGTACGGCATGCACCGCCTCTTCGGCATGGACGCCACCGCGCCCGCCTCCTCCCATCACGCACACGAGCACGGCGGCGGCGAGCTTTCCACGGGGCTCGGCATGCTGGTCGCGCACGTGGTCGTCGCGGCGCTGTCCGCCTGGTGGCTGCACCGGGGCGAGACGGCGCTGGGGATGTTCCTGACGCTGCTGGCCCGCGCGGTGTGCGGCTTCTGGCGCGGCCTGACCGCCCGCGCCCCGCTCCCGGAGACCGGCGTGGCCCGCCCGGTCGTGCCCGCCGCGGTCGCCGTACGGCAGCCGCAGGTCCTGTCGGGGGCGATGTGCCGCCGGGGACCGCCCGTCCGGCGCTGACGTAGCCCTTTCCGTTTCCGCAGCTCGCGCGGCAGGTCGACGCCGCGCGGCCGCTCCGCCGTGCCCGGAGACCCGGCACGGACCCGCCACGCCGCCCTGCCCGCACGCCCACGTGAGGAACCGCCGTGCGCGCAGGCCGGCCGTGCGCCCCCACCCCTTCGCCTCAGGAAGCTCTCCGCGCGCGAAACCTCCCGCGAGGAGCCTCCGGGCGAGGAACCCCTCCGTAAGGAACGGAGTCCCCCCATGACCTCAGTCGAAGCCCGTCCCGCCAGCGCCACCGCCCCTCCCGCCACCTCGTCCCAGCGTTACCGCGCCGTCTGGCGGTGGCACTTCTACGCGGGCCTGTTCGTCGCCCCCGTGCTGCTCGTGCTCGCCGTCACGGGCTCGATCTACCTGTTCAAGGAGCCGTTCGAGGCGTGGCGCTACCAGGACGTACGGGAGCTCGCGCAGCCGGTGGCCGCGCCGCGCCCGCTGTCGGAGCAGATCGCCGCCGCCCAGCGGGCGCGTCCCGGCGCGCCGGTGATGTCCGTCATCCCGCCAGCGTCCCCTGACCGCACCACCCGGGTCATCCTGCAGGGCGCGGACAGCGGTCCGTTCGCGCAGGGCGTCTCGGTCTACGTCCATCCCGGGACGGGCGAGGTCCTCGGGCAGATCGACGACGCGGCCACGTTCATGCGGGTGGTGCGGACGATCCACGGCGAGCTGATGTCCGGCACCGTGGGCGACCGGGTGGTGGAGGTGGCCGCGTGCTGGGCGCTGATCCTCGTGGCATCGGGCACGTACCTGTGGTGGACCGGCCGCAGGAGCCGGAGCAGGGCGTCGCGGTCGGCCCGCGGCCGGCTGCTCCGCCTGCACGTGCTGGTCGGCGTCGGCGCGGGCGCGGTCGTGGTGTTCCTGGTCATGTCCGGGCTGCCGTGGTCCGGCGTGTGGGGCGACGGGCTGCAGCGCGTCCAGGAGCGGACCGGCTCGACCGCGCCGAGCGCCGCTGACTTCCCGAGCACCTCGACGCCGCCGCTGTCCGGCGAGCTGTCCGGGAACCCGGACGCGAAGGTGCCGTGGGCGGCCGAGCGGCTGCCCGTGCCGAGCTCCGGCGGCGAGCACGCCGGGCACGGGGGCGGCGGCGGGGTGCTGCAGCCCGGCGCGCTGCCGGTGGAGGCCGCGCTGGCCGCCGCCGGGCCCTCGGTCGCCTCGTGCGCCGAGTGCGACGTCAAGGTGCTGCTGCCGGACGGCCCGACCGGCGTCTACACGGTCGTGGCCGAGCCGCGCCGCGACCCGTCGGACGCCCGTACGCTCCACGTGGACCAGTACACGGGCAAGGTGCTGACGTCGTACGGCTGGGCCGAGTACGGCACCGTCGCCAAGCTCGTCGAGCAGGGCATCGCGCTGCACGAGGGCCGCAGGTACGGGCCCGCCAACCTGGCCGTCATGCTGGCCGCCTGCCTGGCGCTGATCACGCTCGTGGTGACCGGCGCGCTGATGTGGTGGAAGCGCCGCCCCCGGGGCCGCGCCGGTGCGCCCGCGCGGCCGACGGACCGGCGCAGCGCGTACGGGGTGATCGCCATCATGGCGGTGCTCGGGCTGCTGTTCCCGCTGGCCGGGGTCACGATGGCGGCGGTGCTGCTGCTCGACCGGCTGGTGCTGCGGCGCATCCCGGCGGTGGCCAGGTTCGTGGGCTGAGATCCCCGGGCGCCGCCCGTCAGCTCGGCTCGACGGGCGGCGTGCCGTGCGTGTGGAAGGACTCGATGGTCTTCAGCCCCCACGCCTGGCCCTTGGCGCGCTCGGCCTCGGTCCAGGTCACCACGCGCCAGTCGGGGGCCAGGATGAGCCGGGTGAGCGGGTTGCACAGCTCGACGCGGTTGCCGCCGGGTTCGTACACGTAGAGGAAGAACGTCTGCTGGATGGCGTGCTTGTGCGGGCCGGTCTCGATGTGGACGCCCCGCTCCAGGCAGATGTCGGCGGCACGCAGGATGTCCTCGCGGCCGTTGGTGGCGAACGCGATGTGGTGCAGCCGCCCCGAGGAGCCCGACCAGTCGTCGGTGAAGACCAGGTCGTACGACTTGTTGCCGAAGTGCAGCCACTGCGCCGCGATGCGGCCGCTGTCGAGCATGATCTGCTCGGTGACCCGGGCGCCGAGCACGTCGCGGACGAAGGCGCCGTTCGCGGCGGCCTCGGCGGCCAGGAAGTTGACGTGGTCGAGGCGGCGCACGCCCACGCCGTGGCCGGGGAACGCCTGCGGCTGGTTCTTCAGCGCCGGGCGCAGCTCCTCGGGGGCCTCGTACCACTCCGACTCCCAGTACAGGTGCAGCTCGTGCCCGTCGGGGTCGCGGAAGGCGTACGTCGGGCCGCGCCCGGCGTCGCCGTCGCGCCAGCCGATGCCGAGCCCGGAGTCCTTGATCGCCGCGATCCGGCGCTCCAGCGCCTCCTGACTGCTCGCGCGCAGGCCGGTGGCGCGCAGGCCGGAGGTGCGGTGGGCGGTCAGCTTGAGGCTGTGGTGCTCGTAGTCGTCGTAGGTGCGCAGGTAGACGGAGTCGCCGTCCTCGCCGGCGCGGGTCATGCCGAGGATCTCGGTGAAGAACCACAGGCTCCGCTCGGGCTCGGGCGTGAGCAGCTCGGCGTAGGCGAGGTGGGCGACGTCGTGCAGCAGGGCGTTCATCGGGTCGTCGGTCCTTCGTCCGGTCGCGGGCGGGGGAAGACCGTCCCGTCGAAGAGCTTGCGGGCGGTGCGTACGTTCGCGGCGCGCACGGCGGTCGGCGGGTCGGTGGTGAGGTCGAGCTCCACCTCGACCTCCAGGTGCCCGGTCGGGTGCTCGACGGCCACGCGCGGCCCGCCGGGCAGCCGGGCGAAGCGGCGGGCCACGCCGTACGGCAGCAGCGCGGCCGTCACGACGCTGACCGCGCCGAGCACGCCGATCGAGGTGTGCGGGCGGACGGGGATGAACGTGCGCGTGCACAGCGCGCCCCCGTCGCGGGGCGGCGCGACGAGCGTGGTCTTCGGCACGGACGCGCCGGTGACGTCCCCGAGCCCCATCAGCTCCCCGGCGCGCAGGCGCAGCGCCTGCACCCGCCCGGCGAGCGCGGCGTCGGCGGCCAGTTCCTCGTACGGCTCGTAGCCGGTGAGGCCGAGATCGGTCGCCGCCGCCACGACGACCGGCATGCCGTTGTCCACGCAGGTGACCTCGATGCCGTCGATGACGTCCCGCTGGTTGCCGGTGGGCAGCAGGCTGCCGGTGCTGGAGCCGGCGGTGCCCGCGAAGCCGAGCACGACGGCCGCCGCCGTGCCGGGCACGCCCGAGATGGCGGTGCCGCCGCGGTAGTCGACCCGGCCGCCGGGGGTCGGGAAGCGGGCCGTGGCGAGACCGCCGGTGTTGACCAGGCGGATGCGGGTCTCGGTGTGCTCGCCGCCCGCCCGGATCAGCCCGCGCTCCACGGCGAACGGGCCGACCCCGGCGAGCAGGTTGCCGCAGTTCTGCGTGCCCGTGACGGCCGGCTCGTCCACGGCCACCTGGAGGAACAGGTAGTCGAGGTCGGCGGCGGGGTCGGCGGAGCGGGACACCACGGCGGCCTTGCTGGTCAGCGGGTGTGCGCCGCCGATGCCGTCGATCTGGCGCGGGTCGGGGCTGCCGAGGACGCGCAGCAGCAGCTCGTCCCGCTCGCCGGGGTCGGCGGGCATGTCTTCGGCGAGGAAGTACGCGCCCTTGGAGGTGCCGCCGCGCATCAGCATGCAGCGCACGCCGGCGTCAGGCACCGTGGTCCTTGGCGTACTCGTCGGCGGTCAGGTAGACGATGCCGAGGTCCGGCAGCCGCTCGCGCAGCCCGTACCGGTCGAGGCCCAGCTCGCCCTTCATGAACGCCTCCCGCGTGGCGGCCTCCTTCGCGGCCCGCGCCTCGGCGGCGGCGATGCCGAGCTCCAGGTCGCCGCGCGGCACGACGAGCACGCCGTCGTCGTCGGCGAGGATCACGTCGCCGGGCCGGATGATCTGGCCGCCGATGGCGACCGGCACGTTGACGGCGCCAGGTGTGGCCTTGACGGTGCCCTGCGCGCTGACGGCCGCGCTCCAGGCGGGAAAGCCCATGGCCCGCAGTTCGGCGACGTCCCGTACGCCGGCGTCGATCACCACGCCGCGCACGCCGCGGTGCCGCAGGGCCGTGGCGAACAGCTCGCCGAACATCCCGTCCGTGCACGGCGAGGTCGTGGCGACCACCAGCAGGTCGCCTTCGCGGCACTGCTCGACGGCGACGTGGATCATCAGGTTGTCGCCGGGCCGGCAGATCGCGGTGACGGCGCTGCCGCCGACGCGCGCCCCTGGCCAGGCGGGGCGCAGGCGGGGGCCGAGGTAGCCGGTGCGGCCGGTGGCCTCGTGGACGGTGGCGACGCCGTACGCGGCCAGGACGTCGACGCGGGCCAGGTCGGGGCGCGGGATGCCGGTGACGACGACGTTCCTCATGCGAGGGTGCCTCATGCCAGTTGGTCCGTCACCTGCGGGTAGAGCCGCATGAACGCCTCGGCCCTGGTGTCGTGGGACAGCCCCAGGTTGGGGCCGGCGTTGCGCTTGAGCTGCACGCCGCGGCGTACCGCGAGGTCGGTGTAGTAGTCCCACATGTGCTGCTGGGCCGGCAGGCACTCCATGGCCTTGCGCTTGGCCTCGAACACGGGGGTGATGTCGAGCAGCACGTCGGGCTTGAAGTCGCACTGCTCGGGCTGGTGCGGCTCGAAGAAGAACACCGGGGGCGCGCCGAGCGGCTCGCCGGGGGCGTCGTAGCCGATCGCCTGGGCCAGCACGCGGGCCTGGAGCGCCATGCGGGCCGCCGCCGGGTGGTCGCCGTTGTACGGGTCGGCGAGCGGGTGCGTGAGGACCACGTCGGGCTCGGTCTCGCGGTGGACGCGCACCAGCCGGTCCACCAGTTCCGGCGTCTCCACCAGCGGGTAGTCGCCCGCGTCGAGGAACTCGATCTCGGCGCCCAGCGCGGCGGCGGCGTGCTCGGCCTCCTCCCGGCGGATGGCCTTGATCTCGTCGAGGGTGTGGCCGGCGCGCCACGCCTTGGCGGACTCGCCGCGTTCGCCGTAGCTGAGGCAGACCACCTTGGCCCGGCCGCCGCGGTGCGCGGCCAGCGCGATGGCGCCGCCGGCGCGCCAGACGAAGTCACCCGCGTGGGCGCTGATCACCAGAAGAGTCACGTCCCGACGCTATGAGCGGGTTCGGAAGATTGTCAACACTTTCGTCACCAATTGCGGCTTTGGGGCGGATACGCTCTGAGGCAGCAGAGGATCGACAATATTGTCAACGAAAGGGGGTGGGAGCTCGTGGAAAGACTTCAGGTGGCGCTGCTCGGCCACGGCGAGGCCGGCCGCGCACTCGCCGCCGGCCTCGGCCCGAGGGTACGGCTGCGCGTGTACGACCCGGCGTACCCGCCGGGCGGAGCCGCAGGAGGACTCGCCGTTGGGCTCGTGGGCAGTAATGCGGAGGCCGTGTGTGGGGCCGAGGTCGTGATCGCGGTGACCGCCGGGGCCGACAGCCTGGCCGCCTGCGCGGAGTCCGTCCCGCACCTGCGACCCGGCGCGCTCTACGCCGACCTGTCGACCGCCGCTCCACGCGACAAACGCGAGATCGCCGCCCTGGTGGAGGCGGCCGGCGCGGTCGCCGTGGGCGGGGCCATCATGGCGCCGGTCCCGCTGCGCGGCCTGGCCACGCCGATCCTGGCCAGCGGCGCGGGCGCGCAGCGTTTCGCCGCCTTCGGCCGCGCCCACGGCATGGACGTGACCCCGATCGGCGGCGACCCCGGCGACGCCGCCGCCCGCAAACTGCTGCGCAGCGTGCTGGTGAAGGGCCTGAGCGCGCTCGCCATCGAGGCGCGGGCCGCCGCCGAGGCCGCCGGGCTGGCCGAGTGGTTCTGGGAGCACCTGGTGGAGACGGTGACGAGCGCCGACGAACGCTTCGTACGGCGTCTGCTGGAGGGCGCCGGGCAGCACGCCGTACGGCGGGTGCACGAGATGGACGCGGCCACCCGCATGCTGGAGGAGCTGCGCGTCCCGCCCACGATGACCGCCGCCACGGCCGCCACCCTGCGCCGGGTCGCCGAGACCGGCCTCCCGCCCCTCCCCCGCGGCGACCGGTCCCCGGAGCCGGAGACGATCAGTCCGGGCTCGACTCCAGGGCCTTGACCACGCTGCGCAGGTGCTGCTGCATGCTCGTCTGCGCGGCCTCGGGGTCACGCGCGACGATGGCCGCCACGATCAGCTCGTGCTGCGGCAGCGACACGGCCGCCCGTCCCGGCTGCCGGGCCAGGCGGAACTTGTGCCGCACCACCTGCGCCCCCAGCCGTTCGATGATCGCCGCCGCGGTGCGGTGCCCGGCGATCTCGCGGATCCCGGCGTGCAGGGCGACGTTGAGCTCGGAGTAACGGTCGAGGTCGTTGGCCTCCACGGCGGCCCGCATGTCGGCGACGATCGCCCGCAGCTCGGCGGCCTGCTCCGGCGTCACCCGCTCGGCGGCCTTGTACGCGGCCAGCCCCTCCAGCACCATGCGGACTTCGGTGATCTCGACGGCCTCGGCCTTGGAGATCGCCCGGACCCTGGCGCCCTTGTTGCGCATGATCTCGACCAGGCCCTCGGACGCCAGCTCCTTGAACGTCTCACGCACGGCCGCCCGGCTCGCCCCGAACTGCTCGCACACGTCGGCCTCGATGAGGCGCTGGTTGGGCACGAAGTCCCCGCCGAGTATGACCGCCCGGACGCGGTCGGTCAGCGTCTCGCTCAACGGACATCCTCCCGCCGTCTGCGTGCACCAAGGCAGACAATATTATCGACAATCACCGCCCACAGGCGTCGTACCGCTTTCGATCATTTCATTCCCGGACTGTCGGTCGCCTCCGATAGGTTCCCGGATCAGTTGATCAAGCCGTTCGCGCAGGAGCGGGCACTCCCGCCTGCCCCGCGACCGGCGAGGCAGGAGGTTACGACGCCGTGGACGCGGACAGAACCGCGTGGGAGCAGCGCAGCGTGGTGCGGGTGGTCGCGCCCGTCGAGCCGCGCAAGCTGGCCAAGGTGCCCTTCGTCGAGCTGGCCGACGGCCGGCTCCAGGGGGTCGTGTCGAGCGGATCCGACATCGAGCGGGTCTACGTCTCCTCCATCACCGCCGGCAGCCTGGCGATGAGCTGCAGCACCAACAACAACCGGCCCTGCGGGGCCCTGCACGGCTACGCCTGCAAGCACGTACGCCTGCTGGCCGACGAGGCGATCCTGCAGTACGGCCTCGACCGGGTGGCCCGCTACCTGCGGGTGGAGGCGGACCCCTCGACCGGGCTGAACCTCAACGGGCCGGTCGAGCGCACGCCGGCGGCCGTCGTGTTCAGCCGGTTCCTGCGCCACCTGGCCTACCTGGAGGTCCCCGACAGCACGGAGCCGCTGGCCGAGCTGCACTGGTTCCCCGCGATGGGGGCGGTGCGCCGATGAACGACCTGCTGACGAACGAGGTGAGCGGCTGATGCTCGACCTACAGCTCGGTGAGCTGACCGCGGCCGGGCCGGACGGCGTGGACGAGGCGCTCGGCCTGGTGGCCGGGTTCGACGGCGCGCTCGCGCACGGCTTCGCCAGGATCGGCGAGGAGCCGGCGGCGGCGCTGGCCGCCCTGGCGGGCGCGATGGCCGGCGGGCCGCTCGGCGAGCGGGCCATCGAGGCCGTGGACAAGGTGATCGCGGGCTCCATCGGCGACGAGCACCTGGCGGTGCTGGCCGGCGCGCGTGCCGCCCTGACCGGCGCGGTGCACGACGCCCTGCTGGCGAGGCTCGACACCGCCCTCGGCCGCGAACGCGCCCCCTGGGAGGCCGCGTCGGCGACCGGCGCCGTGCCTCCCGGCTCTGCCCCGGCGACCGGCGCCGCGCCTTCCGGCGCCGCCCCTGCGACTGGCGCGGAGATTCCCGCCAACCTGCTGGCCGGTTGCCGGGCATGGCTGCGTGAGCTGGCCATCGCCGGCTGGCGTGGCGTCGACCACGACGTGGTCGCCCCGTCCGATCAGGCGATCGAGGCACTTCTCGCGGTGCCCGCGCTGCGTGGCCTCGCGGTGCTGCTCGACGGCCTGGCGGCGGAGCTGCGCGCGTCCTGCCCGGTGGGCACGATGGACCGCCTGCCCGCGCGCCGCTGGGGCGACCTGTGGACAAGGGGCGTGCTCCTCTCCCGGTCCGGCCCCTGGCACGGCGGCGCGGAGCCCGTGTCGGGCCGGCTGCTGATCCTCGGCGCCGACGTGCACGAGCACGCCACCGTGATCCGCGTCCAGGTGCACGGCATCCTGGAGCCCGCCGGCGGCGGTCAGGCGCGGCTGGTGCGCACCGGCGTCGCCGCCGCCAAGGTCGACACGATCGTCGGCCCGGCCGTGTGGCGGCTCATGTCCGGCCATCCGGTGCTGCTCGGCGCGCTCGCCGGGCACCGCGCGCTCGACCTCACGGACATGCCGCTGCTGCCCGGCGGCGACCTGGTGTGGCACGACGACCGGGCCGCCGCGGGCGAGGAGGCCGACCCGTTCACCACCGCCCGTGTGCTGCTCGGCGCGGCGCAGGCGGCGCCGGTCCCGCCGCTCGACCGCCACCCGGTGCGCATCGCCGAGCCGGTGCTGGTCGAGGGCTACAAGGTCGACGGCGGCACGCTGGAGCTCGGCGGCAGCAGGATCGAGCTCGACCTCGACCGGCTGCCGACCGGCACCCCGCTGACGCCCGAGCTGGTGGCGGCCTCGTCGGCCTGCCTCGGCCTGGTGCGCTGGGACGGGCGGTGGCTGCTGCAGCCGCTCGCCGTCCAGGCCACGGTGAAGAAGAAGCCGGTCACCGCGCACACCGGCGACTGGGCGCTCGGCCCCACCGACCCCAAGGTGGTCAAGGCCGAGGCCAAGGCCGGCGACGCGGTGGCGGTGCTGCGCGAGCGGGCGGGACGGTTGCTGCGCAAATGACGGAGAAGAACGAGAACGGCGACGCGGGGGTCCACCCCGACGAGACCCGCCGTCAGGTCCTCTACTGGCGGCTCATGTCGCGGCTGTTCGGCGCCGACGAGCAGCCCGCGCTGGAGAGGTCCAGCCTGGCCGTCGTCGAGGACCTCGGCCTGCCGCCCGCGCTGCTCGACCCGGGCGTCTCGGTCGACACCCTGGTCCAGCGCCACCCCGCGCTCGCCGACGAGCTCGACGACCTGCTGTCCGACAAGGAGCACGAGGCGGGCGGCGAGGTCCGCCGCGCCGCGCTGGTCTCCAAGCTGCTGCTCAACGTCTTCTGCACCGGCTCGGGCAACGTGACGGCCCAGCAGCTCGAACGCTGGAAGCGGGACGCCGGCTGGCTGAGCAAGGGCCGGGGCACCGAGTCCGGCGGGCGGGGCCACAGCCCCGGCGACGACGAGGTGGCCGCCGTGCTCGCCATGATCGAGGGCGACCTGGTCAAGCGCATGCGCCTGCGCGAGGTGCTGGCCGACCCCAACCTGGCGCGGCAGCTCACGCCGAGCATGTCGCTCATCGAGCAGCTGCTGCGCGACAAGCACAACCTGTCGGGCGTGGCGCTGGCCAACGCCAAGGCGCTGATCCGCAGGTTCGTGGACGAGGTCGCCCAGGTGCTGCGCACCCAGGTCGAGAAGACCAGCGTGGGCGTCATCGACCGGTCGGTGCCGCCGAAGCGGGTCTTCCGCAACCTCGACCTCGACCGGACCATCTGGAAGAACCTCACCAACTGGAGCCCCGAGGACCAGCGGCTCTACGTGGACCGGCTCTTCTACAAGCACACCGCGCGCCGCACCACCCCGGCCAGGATGATCGTGGTCGTCGACCAGTCGGGCTCGATGGTGGACGCGATGGTCAACTGCACGATCCTCGCCTCCATCTTCGCCGGGCTGCCCAAGGTGGACGTGCACCTCGTCGCGTACGACACCCGGGCGCTCGACCTGACCCCGTGGGTGGCCGACCCGTTCGAGGTGCTGCTGCGCACCACGCTCGGCGGCGGCACCGACGGCACGGTCGCGATGGCGCTGGCCCGCCCCAAGATCGCCGATCCGCGCAACACCGTCATGGTGTGGATCAGCGACTTCTACGACAACCGCTCGCTGATCACCGACTTCGAGGCCATCCACCGCTCCGGGGTGAAGTTCATCCCCGTGGGCTCGGTCAACAGCTCCGGCCACCAGAGCGTGGACCCGTGGTACCGCCAGAAGCTCAAGGACATGGGCACCCCCGTGCTCTCCGGCCACATCCGCAAGCTCGTCTTCGAGCTCAAGAACTTCCTCACCTAGGAGACCCCCTGATGAGTGACGACATGCTGCGCGCCCCCGCAGAGGTCAAGTACGCCGACGAGCTCGACTACCTGGAGTCCGTCGACGACAACCCCAAGCCGTTCTCGTGGCGGCTCAGCCCCAAGATGATCCGGCTGTTCATCCTCGGCTCCGAGCGCGCCGACGGGCTCGACCGCGAGATCCCGCAGAAGTGGTTCGGCGACCGCAGCTTCGTCGAGCGCAGCATCGTGACGCTCGCCTCCGACCGGGGCCTGCTGCTGATCGGCGACCCGGGCACCGGCAAGAGCTGGCTGGCCGAGCTGCTGTCCGCGGCGATCTGCCGCAACTCCACGCTCGTGGTCCAGGGCACCGCCGGCACGACCGAGGACCACATCAAGTACTCGTGGAACGTGTCCATGGTCATCGCCAAGGGCCAGTCGCGCCAGTCGATGATCCCCTCGCCGATCATGACGGCGATGGAGCGCGGCGTCATCGGCCGCTTCGAGGAGCTGACCCGTTCGACCAGCGACGTCCAGGACGCGCTGATCTCGATCCTGTCGGAGAAGTACGTCTCCATCCCCGAGCTGGACGACGACAACATCGTCTTCGCCCAGCCCGGCTTCTCCATCATCGCCACGGCCAACAGCCGCGACCGGGGCGTCAACGACCTGTCGTCCGCGCTGAAGCGCCGCTTCAACTTCGTGCGCATCCCGGTCGTGACCAACAAGAACAGCGAGGCGGAGATCGTCCGCTTCCGTACCGAAGAGCTGCTGCGGCGGCACCGGATCGAGCTCGACCTGCCGCCGACGCTGCTCGACATCCTGCTGCAGAGCTTCGCCGACTTGCGCTCGGCGGCCGCCTCGGCCACCAGCGACGACGAGCGGCTGGAGTCGGCGCTGTCCACGGCCGAGCAGATCGGCGTGCTGGAGGACGCCATCCTGCACAGCCACTTCTTCGGCGACCGGGTGCTGCGCGCCCAGACGCTCGCCGGGTCGCTGGTCGGCTCGCTGGCCCGGCGCAGCCCCGAGGACCTCGCGATACTCAACAAGTACCTGCACGGCGTGGTGGAGCCGCGCGGCAAGAAGGACGGCGGGCCGTGGCAGGAGTTCCTCGAGGGCGGTCGCGACGCCATCGCGACACTGTCTTGAGCGGGCCCGACTTGAACGGGCCTGACATGAGCGGGCCCGACATGAGCGGGCCCGCGGAACGCGACGACCCCGCGGGCGCGTTCGGCCCGCTCAGGGACCAGCTCGCGCAGGCCGCGCGCGAGTTCGGCGGCGACGCCGTCTCGGCGGTCCTCACCGGCATGGTCGACGACGTGGACCGGGCGCTGCGCGAGGAGCTGGAGATCTTCCCGGTCTGCCACCACTCGCCGGCCTCGGCGCTGGCGATGGTGCGCAGGCTGCGCGACAAGCAGCCGAAGGTCATCTACCTGGAGCTGTGCGAGGACCTTCAGCCGCTGCTCACCGAGCTGCGCAACTGCCGGTTGCCGGTGGCGGTGCAGGCGTTCGCCACGCATCTCGACGGGTTCCCCCAGGAGTGGGCGCCGCTCAGCGTGGTGGCGCCGATCACCGAGGCGTCGGCCGAATACCAGGCGATCGCGTACGCGCTGGAGACCCCCGGCGTGGAGCTGGTGCTGGTCGACCGCTCCACCGACCACGTCTTCCAGTGGGCCGCGAAGGAGGACGCGCCCGAGGGCGAGCACGCCCGCCCCCAGGGCGAGGAGGCCGGGCTGCACGGCGACGCGATCGGCGTCGAGATCGGCGACCTGCGCCCCCGCTTCGCCGAGCTGGAGGAGCACCTGCTGCACCACGGCAAGGTGCGCCACTGGTCGGAGTGGTGGGACCAGTACGTCGAGCAGCCCCTGTCCGGCGCCGACCACGACACCTACCGCCAGGTGATGACGCTGATCGGCAGCCTGTTCCGCCGGCTGAGCCGCGACCCGGCCCGGCTGGCGGCCGACGAGGACCGCGAGCGCTACATGTGGACGAGGATGCGCGAGCACCTCGCCGCCACCGGGGCCGACCCCGCCGACTGCCTGTACGTGTGCGGCGCCTTCCACGCCGCCAGCGACGTCGAGCAGTTCGGCGTACGCTCCACCGCCCCCTTCGCGATCACCCCGCGCACCGGCACGACCTGGCTGTACGGGCTCATCCCCTCCAGCCACTCGGCCATCGAGGCGCAGTTCGGGCTGGCCTCGGGGTCGGTGTCGATCGCGGCGGCGACGTGGGCGAAGGCGGTCAAGCGCGACAGGCTGACGCCCTACCGGCTCGCGGGGCAGAAGAGCACGGGCAAGCAGGCGGCCCGCAAGGCCGCGCCGGCCCCCGCCGTCGATCCGGCCCCCGCCGACCGGCTCACCGGGTTCCTGTCCCGGCCGCCCGTGCTCGACGCGCTCGACGAGGCCGAGCTGCTCGGCTGGTGCGTGGACATCGTCCGGCTGGCCCGCCGCAACGGCTACCTCGCCAGCACGGCGGACGCGATCGCGGTGTTCGAGACCTCGATCCTGCTGGCCGGGATGCGCGGCCGGGCCCGGCCCACCCCGTACGACTTCCAGGACGCGGCCGTCACCTGCATCGAGAAGGACGTCGTGCCCGGCCGCAGGGACGTGGCCCGGCTGTGCGAGATCCTGCTCGGCAGCGACCGGGTCGGCGCGGTCGGCTACGACGCCCTGCCGCCGCTGGCCAGGAACGTCCTCGACCGTCTCGCCCCACTCGGGCTCGACCTGGAGAAGCGCACGATCCAGCGGGCCCTGCTCGACCTGCACGCCGATCCCGACCTCCGGCCCTGCTCCGACCTGCTGTGGATGCTGCGCTACCTGCTGCCGCCCGAGGCCGTACGCCCCATCATGGGCGAGCGGCGGCTCGGTGAGCGCTCGATCCAGGAGAGCTGGGACCTCGCGCTCGGCAAGCACCAGCGCTCGCTCATCGAGCTCGGCTACGACGGCGTGACCGTCGAGCAGGTGCTGGAGCAGCGGCTGCGGCGGCGGGTCTGGGCTCCGGAGGCGACGGCGGCGGTCGCGCTGGCGGCGGTCGAGGACGCCGTGCTCTACCTCGGCAGCCGGCGCTTCGCCGACGAGCTGGGGGCGCGGGCGGTGGAGCTGCTGTCCGCCGAGCGCAGCGCCGACGACGCGCCCGAGGTGCTGAGCCGCATCCGCCGGCTGCTGGCCTACTACCGGGCGAACGAGCCCGTGCTGCCCGCCTGGTGCGAGGAGTTCGCCACCGCCGGCTACGCCCACTACTGCACGCTCCTGCCGACGGCGTTCGTCGACGACGACACCGGCGTGCGGCAGGTGGGGGCGATGCTCGGGTTCCTGTTCTCGATGGAGAGCCTGGCGCTGGCGCTGGGCTGCGACCGGGCGCAGCTCGAACTGGCGGTGCGGCAGTCGCATCCCGAGGCGCCGGCCAAGGTGGCGCTGCTGTGGGCGGCGCGCACCCAGCTGGGGCTGCTGACCGTGGCCGAGCTGCGGGAGCGGTGCGAGGAGCTGCTGGGCAACCCGCTGGTGGTGCCGTCGTTCCCGCAGTACATCATGGGGTTCGTCCAGGCCATGGAGCCGGTGCCGGCGCTGTCGGGGTTCGTGGTGGAGGTGATCTCCAAGGCGTTCGGGCGGCTGCCCGACCCGGTGCTGCTGCCGTGGCTGCCGAAGCTGATCACGACGCTGCGCACCGAGGCCGCGGAGCTGATGCCGGCCCTGGTGCGCGAGGCGGGCCGCACGTTCCCCGGCTCGCTGGCCGAGGTCGACTCCTGGACCCCGCCCTGGTCGCCGCGTCCGGCTCCTGCCGCCGGGGCCGTGTCCCGGCCGGCCGCCGCGCCCGCGGGTCCGGCCGCCGAGCTGCTGTCGGCCCACCGTACGGCCTGCGACGCGGTGGCGGTCCTGCTCGGCTGCGAGCCCGTCTGGCACGAGGCGGTCTCCGCGCCCGCGTCCCCGGCGGCCCTTCTCGTGGCCGCTCACCCGGAGCCGGCCCAGGCGCTGGCCGCCCTCCTCAGTTGAACGTGCCGCCCCGCCCGGGATGCCGGGCGGGGCGGGCGGGCGGCTACGGGAGGGGGAGGACGGCGGTGGCCTCGACCTCGACGAGCTGGCCGGGGTAGCCGAGCACCGCCACGCCGAGGAGAGTGCTGGGCACGTCGTGCCCGTCCATGTGCTCGCGGTAGACCTTCCAGGCGGTCACCAGGTCGGAGCGGTCGGTCGAGGCCACGTACACGGTGGTCTTGACGAGGTCGGTGAGGGTGGCGCCGACGGCGGCGAGCGCGTCGGCGAGGTTGCGCATCACCTGGTGGGTCTGCCCGGCGACGTCACCCGGGCAGACGGTCGCGCCGTCGGCGTCGAGCGGGCAGGCCCCGGCCGCCCAGACGGCGCGCGCGGGCACGTCGGCGACAGCGGCGTACGCGTACTCGGCGGGAGCAAGACCAACATCCCGGATCAATCGGACAGCTTGCGTCATGCGGCCAGACCCTACTGGCCCCGCCGGGATTTTCGCGCGCGAATTATTGACGCCCTCCGCAGCTTGAGGTTACGGTCGTCTCACAACTAAAAGGAAACTTTCCTAATAGTTTCCTGGCATCCCACCCCCCAACAAGCCCCCCAACGGATGTCGGAGCGACATGAGAAACAAGATCCTCGCCTGCCTGGCCGCGCTCGCGCTGCCGCTCACCTCCGTCGCCGTGGCGCCGCCCGCCGCCTACGGCATGGTCATGGCCGCCGCGTGGGCCCCGTGGACCGCCTACGCCACCGGCGCGGTCGTCACCTACAACGGCGTCGACTACGTCTGTCTCCAGGGCCACACCTCCCAGCCCGGCTGGGAGCCGCCGAACGTCCCCGCCCTCTGGAAGGTCTCCACCGGCGGCGGCACCGACACGACCGCGCCGTCCGTGCCCGGCAACCTCCGCTCGACCGGCGTCACCTCCAGCAGCGTCTCGCTCGCCTGGAACGCCTCCACCGACAACGTCGCCGTCACCGGCTACGAGGTCTACCGAGGCAGCACCCTCGTCACCACGGTCACCGGCACCACCTACACCGACACCGGCCTGACCGCGAGCACCGCCTACACCTACACGGTCCGCGCCCGCGACGCCGCCGGCAACCGCAGCGCCGCCAGCGCCGCCGTCACCGCCACCACCTCGAACGGCGGCGGCACGGACACCAGCGCGCCCTCGGTGCCCGGCAACCTCCGCTCCACCGGCGTCACCAGCAACAGCGTCTCGCTCGCCTGGAACGCCTCCACCGACAACGTCGCCGTCACCGGCTACGAGGTCTACCGAGGCAGCACCCTCGTCACCACGGTCACCGACACCGCCTACACCGACACCGGCCTGACCGCGAGCACCGCCTACACCTACACCGTCCGCGCCCGCGACGCCGCCGGCAACCGCAGCGCCGCCAGCGCCGCCGTCACCGCCACCACCTCCACCGGCACCGGAGGCGGCGGGAACAAGGTGCTCGGCTACTTCGTCCAGTGGGGCGTCTACCAGCGCGGCTACCACGTCAAGAACATCGACACCAGCGGCTCGGCGGCCAAGCTGACGCACATCAACTACGCCTTCGGCAACGTGACGAACGGCCAGTGCGCGATCGGCGACAGCTACGCCGACTACGACCGCTTCTACCAGGCGGGCGAGAGCGTGGACGGCGTCGCCGACACCTGGGACGCCGGCGCGCTGCGCGGCAGCTTCAACCAGCTCCGCAAGCTGAAGAAGAAGTACCCGAACCTGAAGGTGCTGTTCTCCTTCGGCGGCTGGACCTGGTCCGGCGGCTTCGCCCAGGCCGCGCAGAACCCGGCCGCGTTCGCCGACTCCTGCTACAAGCTGGTGGAGGACCCGCGCTGGGCGGACGTCTTCGACGGCATCGACATCGACTGGGAGTACCCGAACGCCTGCGGCCTCACCTGTGACAGCAGCGGCCCGGCGGCGTTCAGGAACCTCATGTCGGCGCTGCGCTCGCGCTTCGGCTCCGGCAACCTGGTCACCGCGGCCATCACCGCCGACGGCACCAACGGCGGCAAGATCGACGCGGCCGACTACGGCGGCGCCGCCCAGTACGTCGACTGGTACAACGTCATGACCTACGACTACTTCGGCGCCTTCGCCGCGCAGGGCCCGACGGCCCCGCACTCCCCGCTCACCTCCTACTCCGGCATCCCGACGGCCGGCTTCTACTCCGACGCCGCGATCCAGAAGCTCAAGAGCAAGGGCGTGCCGTCGAGCAAGCTGCTGCTCGGCATCGGCTTCTACGGCCGCGGCTGGACCGGCGTCACGCAGGCCGCGCCGGGCGGCACCGCCACGGGTCCGGCGCCGGGCACGTACGAGCAGGGCATCGAGGACTACAAGGTGCTCAAGACCCGCTGCCCGTCCACCGGCACGGTCGCCGGCACCGCCTACGCCTACTGCGGCAACCAGTGGTGGAGCTACGACACGCCGGCCACGATCGGCGGCAAGATGAGCTACTCGAAGAACCAGGGCCTCGGCGGCGCGTTCTTCTGGGAGCTCAGCGGTGACACCTCCAACGCCGAACTCCTCACGGCCATGAGGAACGGCCTCGGCTGATCCGACCCGCGAGACCGGCCCGCCGCACCCGGCGGGCCGGTTTCCGCATGTCAGGCCGCCGACAGCTCGGCCACCTGCTCGGGAGTGAGCGACACGGCCGCGGCGCCCATGTTCTCCTCCAGGTGATCGAGGGACGAGGTGCCCGGGATCGCGACGAGGGCCGGGGAGCGGGCCAGCAGCCAGGCCAGGCTGACCTGGGCGGGCGTGGCCCCGAGGGCGCGGGCCACGTGGCCCACGGGCCCGCCCGGCGCGGCCAGCCGGCCCTTGGCGATGGGGGTGTAGGCGATGAAGGCGAGGCCCTGCGCCTCACAGTGGTCGAGGACGTCCTCCGAGGCCCGCAGGGTGAGGTTGTAGCGGTTCTGGACGCTCGCGATCTCCACGACCCGCCGGGCCTGCTCCAGTTGCGCGACGGTGACCTCCGACAGCCCGATCGCGGCGATCTTGCCCTCGTCGCGGAGCGCCTTGAGCTCGCCGACCTGGTCCTCCAGGGGCACCTCGGGGTCGACGCGGTGGAGCTGGAGCAGGTCGAGCCGGTCCACGCCGAGCCGGCGCAGGCTCATCTCGACCTCCTGCCGCAGGTACGCGGGCCGCCCCACGGGGTGCCACTCCCCCGGCCCGGTGCGCACGAACCCGGCCTTGGTGGCGATCGTCACGTGCTCCGGGTACGGGTGCAGCGCCTCGCGGATGATCTCCTCATTGACGTAGGGGCCGTAGGAGTCGGCGGTGTCGATGAAGTCGGCCCCCAGCTCGACGGCCCGGCGCAGCACGCGGACGCACGCCTCGCGGTCCTCGGGCGGCCCCCACACGCCGGGGCCGGTGAGGCTCATCGCGCCGAATCCCAGGCGGTGCACGGTCCGGCCACCGATGGTCAACGTTCCGTGATGCAACAGAGACATCCCCAATCTTCTTATCTACGGCGATTCTTACTAGTTTCAGGACACGCGCGCATCTTCGACCCGGGTCTCCCCTTACGTACCGAGGAGCAACGGAAACATGCGTTCCCTACTCGGCGCCATCACGGCGGCCGCGGTCGTCTTCCTCCCGTTAGCCGTGGCCGGCCCCGCCCAGGCGCACGGCCGCGACGACGCCGCCGTACGCAAGCTCGTCAAGGACGTGACCGGCAAGAACGTCAAGAAGCACCTCAAGGCGTTCCAGGCCATCGCCGACGCCAACGACGGGACCCGCGTCTCCGGCAGCGCCGGCTTCGACGCCTCCCGCGACTACGTGGCGCGCAAGCTGCGCGCCGCCGGCTACGAGGTGACGATCCAGCCCTTCGAGTTCACCTTCGACGGCTACCGCACCCCGCCCGTGCTCAAGCGCACCAGCCCCGCCCCGGCGAAGACGTACACGTACGGCTTCTTCCAGGACTACGTGGCGATGGGCGACTCGCCGGCCGGCGCGGCGAGCGGCACCGTCCAGGCCGTCGACCTGGTGCTGCCGCCCGGCCCGGCCAACTCCTCGTCGTCCGGCTGCGAGGCGAGCGACTTCGCGGGCTTCGTCCCGGGCAACGTGGCGCTCATGCAGCGCGGCACCTGCAACTTCCGCGTCAAGGTGGACAACGCCATGGCGGCAGGCGCGTCCGCGGCCATCGTGTTCAACGAGGGCCAGGAAGGCCGCACCGAGGTGGACCTCAACCCGGTGCTCAGCGGGCCCGGCGTCACCATCCCGTCGTTCTTCACCCGCTTCTCCGTCGGCCAGGAGCTGGCCGCGGCCGCGGGCGCCACGGTCCAGATGAACTGGGACCCGGTGGTGGAGCAGCGGACCACGTACAACGTGATCGCGCAGACCAGGAAGGGCGACAGGAACAACGTCGTCATGCTCGGCGCGCACCTGGACGGCGTCCAGGAGGGCCCCGGCATCAACGACAACGGCTCGGGCAGCGCCGGCATCCTGGAGGTCGCGCTCCAGTTCGCCAAGACCAAGCCGAAGAACCAGGTGCGCTTCGCCTTCTGGGGCGCCGAGGAGTTCGGCCTGCTCGGCTCGGAGCACTACGTGGCCACCCTGCCGGAGGCCGAGCGCGCCAAGATCGCGCTCTACCTCAACTTCGACATGATCGCCTCGCCGAACTACACCTTCGGCATCTACGACGGCGACGGCGACGCGTTCGGCACCTCAGGGCCGGCCGGGTCGGACGTGATCGAGGAGGACTTCGAGAAGTTCTTCGCCGGGCGCGGGCTGCCGTACACCGCGACCGCGTTCACCGGGCGCTCCGACTACGGAGCGTTCATCGCGGCCGGGATCCCCTCCGGCGGCCTGTTCACCGGCGCTGAGGAGCTGAAGACGGCCGAGGAGGCCGCGATCTTCGGCGGCACGGCGGGCGCCCCGCTCGACCCGTGCTACCACAGCGTCTGCGACACCATCGCCAACATCAACGACAAGGCCCTGGACGTCAACTCCGACGCCATCGCCACGCTGACCGCGCGCTACGCCTTCGACACCGGCTCGATCGGCGCCGCGGGGACCGCCCGCGCCGCGTCGGCGAAGCGGAGCGCCGGCACGCACACCCACCAGCCCGCCGACGCGGCGAGCTGACCTTCGCGGATGGCGGGGACGCCGGTTCCCGCCATCCGCCACGATCACGGCCGCTGGTGGCCGACCCTGACCGGCAGCGGGCCGCGCTCCCGATCGACCACCGTCCGCGTGGCACACCGATTCCCCCGTTACTGTCCGTTACCGTGCCAAGTGAACGGGGGGAGAATGCTTGTGACACATACGTGGTGGTCCCGCAGGCGCGTCTCGCGCAGAGGACTGATCGTCACCGGAGCCTTCGCGGCGGGAGCGCGCCTGCTCGGCAAGCCGTCGGAGACGGACCCCGTCCCGGCTTCTCCCGTGCCCCTTTCCTCGGCAGGGCTGTCGCGCGCGGTGCAGCTGCGCGCCCTGCCCACGACGCTGACCCTGGGCGAGCACACGGTCAGCACCTGGACCTACAACGGCATGCTGCCCGGCCCGATGATCAGCGCCACGGCCGGTGGCGTGGTCCGCGCGCCGCTGGTCAACGGGCTGCCGGACCCGACCACCGTGCACTGGCACGGCATCCAGATCGCCCACCGCATGGACGGCGCGCCCGGCTACTCCCAGCAGGCCACCCCGGCGGGCGGCCGGTTCGACTACGCCTTCCGGGTCCCGGACCCGGGGACGTACTTCTACCACTCGCACGTCGGCACGCAGGCCGACCGCGGCCTGTACGGGCCGCTCGTGGTGCACGACCCGCGCGAGCCGCTGAGCTACGACGTGGAGTTCACGGTGCTGCTCGACGACTGGCTCGACGGCATCCTCGGCACCCCCGACGAGGTGCTGACGAAGCTCAACGCCAGCAACGACCACGACGACACCCTGCGCAGCACCTTGCTCGGCGGCGTCACGGCCGAGGTCCGCCACCCGCTCTACCTGGTCAACGGGCGCGCCCCGGAGACGCCGGCGACGTTCACCGCGCGGCCGGGGCGGCGGGCCAGGTTCCGGGTCATCAACGCGGCCGCCGACACCGCCTTCCGCGTCGCGCTCGGCGGCCACCGTCTGACCGTCACGCACGCCGACGGGTTCGCCGTCAAACCGGTCACGGTGGACACGTTCCTCATCGGGATGGGCGAGCGCTACGACTTCCTGGTCCGGCTGGACGACGGGGTGTTCCCGCTGGTGGCGCTGGCCGAGGGGAAGGGGGCGCGGGCGTTCGCGCTGGTGCGCACGGCGAGCGGGACCGCCCCGGCCTCGGACGTGCAGCCCTCGCAGCTCGACGGGCAACTGCTGGCCTACCGCGACCTGCGGCCCCGGCGCGCCGACAACCTGCCCCGCCCTTCGCGGACCGTCCTGGTGGAGCTCGGCATGCGCGAGTCGGGCAACGAGTGGACGCTGAACGACCGGCTGGCGGGGGACCCGTACCGGCTGCAGGTGGACCGGGGCGAGACCGTACGGGTGGTGCTGGACAACCTGTCGCCCATGTGGCACCCGATGCACCTGCACGGGCACACGTTCCAGGTGCACGTGCCGGGCGGGCGCGGGCCGCGCAAGGACACCGTGAACGTCAAGCCGCGCGAGCGCGTCGAGTTCGACGTGCAGGCCGTCAACCCCGGCGAGTGGATGTTCCACTGCCACAACCTGTACCACCAGGAGCAGGGCATGATGGGCGTCCTCGGCTACGGCCCGCAGGCCAGTGTCACCGTCACCGGCACGGGCATGGGCCACCACTAGCGCGTCCCGGACGGCCTCACCTCTCGCGTCTGGGCGCGGTGAGGTGAGGGGGGACCCTTGCGACGTGGCCCCGGGCTGCGGAAGGATCACCGAGTCACCCCCCGCGCTTGCCGCATGACGACATGGAGAGGTCGTGCGCACACAGCAGAGCATCGAACAGTTCGGCTACCGCCAGGAGTTACACCGCGGGGTCGGGCTGGCCGACCTCGTCTTCTACGGCCTGGTGTTCATGGTCCCGATCGCGCCCTTCGCGATCTTCGGGATCGTCTACGCCGAATCCGGCGGCATGCCGGTGCTGGCCTACCTCGTCGGGATGATCGCCCTGCTGTTCACCGCGTCGTCGTACGCGCAGATGGTCAAGGCGTTCCCGCTGTCCGGCTCCGTCTACAACTACGCGGGGCGCGGCATCGCGCCGCCGGTCGGGTTCCTCACCGGCTGGATGGTGCTGCTCGACTACATCCTCGTGCCGAGCCTGCTCTACCTGGTCGCCTCGATCGCCATGAACGACGTCGTCCCTGCCGTCCCCGTGTGGGCCTGGGTGATCGGCTTCGTGGCCGTCAACACGACGATCAACCTGCGCGGCATCCGCATGACGATCCGGCTCACCCGCGTGATGATCGTCGGGGCGCTGGTCGTGCTCGCGCTGTTCCTGCTGGTCGGGATCTGGGCGCTGCTGCAGGGCAAGGGGAGGGGGTTCAGCCTGACGCCGCTGTTCAACGGCGACACCTTCTCCTGGCCGATCGTCTTCGCCGCGGTCTCGGTCGCGGTGCTGTCCTTCCTCGGCTTCGACGGGATCAGCATGCTGGTGGAGGAGTCCACCGGCGGCTCCGAGCAGGTCGGCCGGGCCATGCGGCTGGCGCTGGTGCTGGCCGGGGTGCTGTTCATCACCCAGGTCTGGGTCGCCGCCCTGCTCGTGCCCGATCCGGACGGGTTGCTCACCAGCGGCTCCGACACCGCCTTCTACGACGCCGCGGCGGTGGCGGGCGGTGAGTGGCTGCGCGACGTCACCTCGATCGCCACGGCGCTGTTCTGGGGGCTGGCCAACACGCTGGTGGCCCAGGTGGCCGTCTCGCGCCTGCTGTACGCGATGGCCCGCGACCGGCAGCTCCCGTCGTTCCTCGCCAGGGTGTCGGTCCGGCACTCCGTGCCGGCCAACGCGATCATGCTGGTGTCGGCGCTGTCGGTCGGGCTCGGCATCTGGATGTCGGTCAGGGACGACGGCGTCGGCGTGCTGAGCAGCCTCATCAACATGGGCGCGATGGTGGCCTTCGTCGTCCTGCACGTGTCGGTGATCGTGCACTACACGGTGCGCGGCCGTTCGGGGGCGTGGTGGCCGCACCTGGCCGCGCCGCTGATCGGCATGGCGATCCTGATCTTCGTGGTGATCAACGCGAACGTCCTGGCGCAGGTCGTCGGGCTGATCTGGCTCGCGCTGGGGGCGCTGGCGCTGCTCGTGCTCTATCTGCTCGGCCGCCGCCCCGTCCTCGGCGGCGTGCCCGCCGACCGGTTCTAGCGGCGCCGCCATGGACCGGCTGCCGCTCCACCACGACCTGTACCTCATCGCGCACGGCCAGGCCGGGAAACTGCTCATCCATCCGTCCTCGATGGCGCTCGGGCTGGCCGGCGCGGCGCTGCTGGAGCTGGCGCTGGACGGCCGGGTCGCGGTCGCCCGGGGCCGGGTGGCGGCCTCCGTGCCGGCCACGGGCGGCGGCGACGCCTTCGCCGACGACCTGCTCGCGCTCGTCGCCGGCGAGCCGGGCGACGTCCGTACGCCGATCAAGAGGGCGGCCGGCGACGCCTACGAGCGCACCCGCGAGGCCCTGACCGGCTCCGGGGTGCTGCGCCGCACCACCAGGCGGGTGATGGGCGTGCTGCCGACCACCCGCTACGAGCCCGCCGACATCGCCTCGGTGGTGCGCGCCTCGTCCGGCGCCCGCTCGGCCGTCGAGGGCTGGCGGCAGCCGGACGCGCGCTGCGCCGCGCTGTGCGGGCTGGTCGCGGTGCTGCGGCTGGAGGAGGAGCTCTACCTCGACCAGCCGTCCGGGCAACTGGTCGGCCGGCTGCGCGAGATCGCCCGCGAGAGCTCGCGCGAGGTCGCCGAGCTGGTCGGCATCGTGGAGGGCCTGGTCGGGGAGGCCGCGGTGGCGGTCTACCGCTGACCGGTCGCGGAGACTACTTGTCCTCGCCGGTCTCCAGACCTTCCGGGTGGTGCACGGTGACGTCGTAGGTGGTCGGGAACAACCGGCGGAAGGCGGTGTCCACCCCGCCGCCGGCCTCGATGACGATCTTCGATTCACGGGTGATGTCCCGGACCTGCGAAACGACCACCTCGTGGGCCTGGTCCGGCTGCCTGGGCCCGCCGGGCTGGACGATCTCCTGCTCTTCGGCCATGTCCGATCCTTCCGTCCTTATGGGCATATATAGCAAGTCTCGCCGACCATCGCTGATCTGTGTGAAGTCATGGACGAGGCCGCGGATGGGAGCTACGCTCCGGTCGCCGGCACATGGGGGATTTGCGATGAGTTATACCTTGTTACGCGGCGTCTTCGTCATCCGCTACCCCGACTCGCCGCGGCGCGGCCCCGAGCCCGACGGCGACACCGTCAAGTTCAGGCCCGACAACCCCGCGCTGGTCGAACGGCTGGCCCGGCACTCCGGACGGCCCCCGGCCCTGAGCCGCCGCGGCGTGTCCATCCGCCTCGAGGCCGTGGACGCGCTGGAGACCCACTTCGCCGAGACCCACCAGGAGCCCGCCGGCGCGTACGCCGCCCGCGACGAGCTGCTGCGCCTGCTCGGCTTCACGAACGTCGTCTTCTGGGACGACCTGCCCAACACGGTCCGCTCCGCCGACCAGGACGA
Source organism: Nonomuraea sp. AD125B (assembly GCF_041402765.1). Lineage (NCBI taxonomy): Bacteria > Bacillati > Actinomycetota > Actinomycetes > Streptosporangiales > Streptosporangiaceae > Nonomuraea > Nonomuraea sp. AD125B. The sequence goes on from NZ_JBGLOU010000005.1 coordinate 527,753, forward strand.
GCTCCGCGGCCACGTCCTCACCAACGGCGTCGACGCCAACGGCCGGCTCATCGGCTTCGTCCGCGCGGGCGAACATCCCGGGCCCGACGGCGCGGCCGTGTTCCTCGACGCGGCGGGCGTGGACGACACCGTGAACGCCGCGCTGCTCGCCGCCGGGCTGGTCTACCCGGCGTTCTACGCGACGCTGCCCGGCGAGTTGCGTACGCATCTGGCCGAGGTGTCGGCGCAGGCCCGGCAGAAGGCGCTGCCGGGCGGCATCTGGCCGCGCGCGACCGGCGACCCCGGCGGTCCGGCCCCGATCGACGGGCTCGCGGCGGCCGAACGGCTCGTCCTGTGGCCGAAGCTGTTCCGGCGGCTGGTGCCGTACTTCGCCGAGGGGTTCACCGACCTCTCGCACTTCGACACCTGGCTGCGGGCCGACCCCGTGCACCGCGACGACCAGCTCTTCCTGCTCGACACGCTGGAACGCGGCAACCTGCACGACGTCGTACGCGCCTCCGGGCAGCAGATCCAGCTCACGGTGTGGCCGGAGCGGTTCGTCATCGACCCCGACCCCGCGCCGCCCGGCGCTCCGGTGCGGTCGTCGTTCACCGCCGCGGGCGACGTGCTGATCGTGGCCGCCCTGCCCGATGCGCGCGGCCCCGACCACGGGAGCGAGTCCGTCACGCTGCTCAACCTGACGCCCGGCACCGTGGACCTCACCGGATGGTCGCTGTCCGGGTCGTCCGGCGGGCGCATGGGGCTGATCGGCACCCTCGCGGGCGGCTCGACGGTGCGGGTGACGCTCGGCGGGCCGCTCCGGCTCGGCAACCAGGGCGGCGGCCTCGTCCTCGTGGACGCCGACGGCACCACCATCGACCAGGTCACCTACAAGGCCGACCAGGTCCGCGCGGGGCGGACCATCTGCTTCGGCCGCTGATCTCCCACCCCGGGG